>CAVBQS010000060.1:0-11399 GCA_963597615.1 Bacteroidaceae bacterium | reverse complement strand
TTAAAATCCTTACCGCGCCCCCCTTTGCTTTGCCACTATTAAACTAATATGAAGAAATCAGCAAACCAGTAATATCTTCACTGTCACAGCTTCCTGTAATGCCGTCTTTTGTATAGTTTAAAGTCACTGTGTAATCATTTCCCTCTTCATCCTCAAATACCAGAGAGTAATCGCCATATTCCTCAATGGTAACAGTAACACCATCATCTGTTACACCACCGGTAATTCCATCTGGATATTCTGCCAGGGTATAGTCTCCAATTCCATTTAATTTCACAAGGAAGGTCTTCTCCTTAGAACATCCCATAAGCATAAAACATGCAGCCATCACAATTGCTAAAAATAATACTGATTTTCTCAAACTTTTCTTCATATTCGTATCCTCACTTTCATCTGTTGCTGTCACTTCACTCCAGTAACTTATCTTTACATGAGTTTATACGAAAGAAGAAACAAGAGGGATAAATTTTTAATACATATTTTTAGTAATTTTCTTCATGAACCTCAAAATAGCTCTGTGGGTGGGCACATACCGGACAGACAGCTGGTGCCTTAGTTCCTACTACAATGTGTCCGCAGTTACGACACTCCCAAACTTTCACTTCACTCTTCTCAAATACCTGAGCAGTCTCAATATTCTTAAGAAGTGCACGATATCTTTCCTCATGATGCTTCTCAATCTCGCCTACGGCTCTGAATTTTGCTGCCAATTCTGGGAATCCTTCTTCCTCAGCTGTCTTTGCAAATCCTTCATACATATCGGTCCACTCGTAATTTTCTCCCTCAGCTGCTGCTGCAAGGTTTTCCTTCGTGTCGCCAATTCCAGCAAGCTCCTTAAACCACATCTTTGCATGCTCTTTCTCATTGTCAGCAGTCTTTAAGAACAAAGCAGACATCTGCTCATATCCTTCCTTCTTTGCTACAGATGCAAAGTAAGTATACTTATTTCTTGCCTGGGATTCTCCTGCAAATGCTTCCTGTAAATTCTTTTCTGTCTGAGTTCCTGCATACTTATTTGTTGCCATAATTTCCTCCTTTTGTAACTGTTTTCTTCTTTTATTTTCTAGGGATAATTTTAGCCCATATCACTAGGAATTTCAACCTAATTAAGACCAGCTAAATTTCCTTATAAATCTCCCTTATTCTTTTGCTTTTTTCTAAGGATCAAGTAGTAGGAAAGACAAAGTAAAAGCTGTACAAGGGAGGACATGGGGGTTGCCAAACCTATTTTAAAAAGGGATGTTTGAGGCAACCTGCTCATGATGTAAGAAACCGGTACTCGCACTCCCAAGGCTCCTATAATTCCCTGAATCATAACAAATTTAGTCATACCAATTCCATTATAAAAGCCTGTAAAACAGAAGAAAATGGCAGTAAACATACAATCAATGGCATAGGCTTTTAAATAATCTGCGGCAGCAGCAACCACCTGGGAATCCGAAGAAAAAATCCCTGCCATATGATTTCCTCCAAAAAATGTTGCCAAAAACATAAGAACTCCAATAGACCCAGAAAGTATTACTCCACCAAACAAGGCCTTTCTAGCCCGGTCCATTTTCCCGGCCCCATAATTTTGTGCCACAAAAGCAGACATGGATTGCATAAAAGCTATGGAGATCAACATAATAAAGGCACATACTTTTTCTGCCACCCCTACCCCTGCTGAGGCAACAAGACCCATAGAATTTACAATGGCAAGGATAATCAAAAAGGAAAAACTTACCAAAAGGTCCTGTAGGGCAATCGGTGCTCCAAGGCCTATCATTTTCTTTAAATATACGCCATGAATTCTAAGGTTTCCTTTTCCAAATTTGAAAGGCAATTCTTTTTTTCTTATCATTCCAAAAGATACAAGGACACTGACCACCTGGGCAAATACGGTTGCAATAGCAGCTCCGCAAGTTCCCATTCTAAGAAGTCCACACAAAATGAGATCTCCTACAATATTACAAGCACAGGCAATTCCCACCGTTAAAAGGGGAGTCCTGGAATCTCCTATGCCCCTAAAAATACATCCAATCAGGTTATAGGCTACAATAACAACCATACCTCCACCACAGATACGAACATATTCTACCGTTTTATCAAAAGCTTCCTCTGGGGCCTGCATAATGCCACTAATCTGGGGTGCAAAGAGAACAAATAAAAGGCTGGCCAAACAGGAAATAATTCCAAACATAAGAATGGCTGTTCCTACCGTCTTGCCCCCTTCCTCCTTTTTGCCACTTCCAATCTGCTGCCCAAGAAGTATGGTAGTTCCCATAGCAAAACTACTAACCATACTGGTAAGGGTGGTCATAATCTGGGACCCTGTAGAAACTGCCGAAACATCCGCAGAGGTAGCAAACCATCCCACCACCAAAAGATCCACCGCCCCATACATAGCCTGCAAAAACAAAGCAAACAAGACCGGCCCCGCAAACAAAATCAGAGGCCTCATAATCCTCCCCTCAGTAAATGAAATATCCTGCTTCATAACAATCCTCCCTCAGTAAATGAAATAAAAAAGCTGGATAAAGAAGCAGAAAATTCAATCCGCCATCTTATCCAGCTATTGTCTCTCTCGAACAATTCACCCTCCGATGAACACCGAAAGTGTACTAAAAAAATATTTTTCTGTCAAGAGATAAAATTATATTAGTTCATAAATGCCTCTATATCCTCTGTGGTTCTTGGTATATTGCCAGAAAGATTTTCACATCCATCCGCTGTTACCAGGCAGTTATCCTCCAAGCGGAAGCCAATGCCCCACTCTTCATGATAAATTCCCACATCGATACAAAATACCATACCTGGTGCAATAGTCTCCGGAGTCTTTACCACATCATGGACATCGTAGCCGATGTGATGGGCTCCTGCATGCCACATATAAGTTCCGATTTCCTCATAGGAAGATAGAACTCCAGCATCCTTTAACCGCTCATAGTTGTATCTTCGAATGGTGGCATCCACATCTGCCATCTTCATTCCTGGGCGGATGATTTCAAACATGTGGTTAGAAGTATCTAAAGCACAGTCATATAAGAGTTTTTGTTTTGGGGTGTAACGTCCATTACACGGCCATCCTCTGGAAACATCTGTAATAAGATTGTCCCACTGAGCTCCCACATCATTTAAGATTATGTCCCCGTCTTTTGTCTGTCCTTCATAGCTATAGTAATGAATACAGAAATTATTCTCTCCTGCAGAAATAATAGATGGAAATCCTGGTCCCTTAGGGCCATACTGGCCTAGGGCTCTGTCAAACTCAGCCTTATACTGATATTCATACATGCCAGGCTTTGAAGCCTTCATCATAGCTAAAATTCCATCTCTTGTAATATCTTCTGCTTTTCTTAAAGCTTCAATTTCACAAGGCTGCTTTATGAGACGCAGTTCCCTAAGAAGGGCATTTGCATTGCCAATGGCAAGGAAAGGCACCTGCTTATTTATATAAGCAGAAAATTTCTGAGCCGGACGATCCAACTCCTTACTGCCAATACGGTAAAGGTCTAAGTATACAGATCCATAATTTCCACTAAAGGCTAAAGATCTAAAATCTGCCTCAAATCTTTCCTTAGAGCGCACGTCTTCCACCCCAGACTGTTCTGTAGCTTCATAAGGTTTTACTCTTCGCCCTGTCCAACGCTCTGCGTGGGCATCTGCTGGTAAAATGTAAAGCTGTTCTTTCACCGCACCCTTTCCATCCTTTGCAGCAAGAAGCACTGCTTCCTTACACTCTAAACCTGTGAGATATACAAAACTTCGATCTGCGAAAAAAGGATAATATTCATCATTGGTCTTAATAATCTCCTCCCCAGAAAAAAGCAGCAAAAGTGCTCCCTCCGGAAGTTTCTCATACAAACGCTTGCGGTTTCCCTTATGAAACTCTGCCTTCATAATTTCCATACCTCTTTTCTTCTTATATCCCTATTTTTATCCCAATCTAAATTTGGGATTCTTACTGGATCTAGGCTTCCTTGTCCATCAAGTGGCAGGCTACAATATGTCCTGGTTTTACCTCCCTTGCCTTAGGAGTCTCCTGGTGGCAGCGATCCGTAGCATACTGACAACGGCTTGCAAAACGGCAGCCTTCCTTCGGATTAATTGGAGAGCTAATTTCGCCCTCAATAGGAATACGCTTATTTGCTTTTGCCTTCACAGGATCTGCCTCTGGAACTGCAGAAAGCAAGGCTTTGGTATAAGGATGCATAGGATTTGCATAAAGCTCCTCTGTCTTTGCAGTTTCTACCACTGTTCCAAGGTACATAACGACCACACGATCCGAAATATATTTTACCACACTTAAGTCATGAGCGATAAATAAATAAGTTAATCCCTTGCTCTGCTGAAGTTCCTTCAACATATTAATAACCTGGGCCTGAATGGATACATCCAAGGCGGAAATCGGCTCATCACAGATAATAAACTCAGGATCTACAGATAAGGCTCTGGCAATACCAATCCTCTGTTTTTGACCACCGGAGAATTCATGAGGAAATCTTGACATATGGTCATGATTCAGTCCTACTGTTGACAGAAGTTCCTGAACCTTAGCTTCCGTTTCCTTGGCTGACATGCCACGGTTTTTAAGGCCTTCTCCCACAATCTCCTTAACAGTCATTCTAGGATTCAAAGATGCATAAGGATTCTGGAAGATCATCTGCACTCGATTGCAAAATTCCTTCTTTCCCTTCTTATCCAACTTTGAAATATCCTGTCCATCATAGATAACCTCTCCGGCAGTGGCATCATAAAGTCTAATGAGGCAGCGGCCGGTGGTGGATTTTCCACAGCCGGACTCTCCTACCAAGCCTACGGTCTCTCCTTTGTAGATATCAAAGCTTACATGGTCTACAGCCTTTAAAGTAGCAGTACGGCTGATATGAAAATATTTACATAAATCCTTTACCTGCACGAGAGGCTTCTCATTTACTTGTTCCATCTTATACCTCTCCTTTCCTTAGTACCTTTTTCTTAAGGCTTGTTTCTGGTGCCATTTCATGCTGTAACCAACAGCAGGTCTCATGTTCCTCTGAAACCATATAATGCTCTGGAGGATTCTCCAGACATACATCCATACAATACTCGCATCTTGCTGCAAATGGACATCCCACCGGAGGAGAAAATAGATCCGGAGGTGTTCCCTCAATAGGCTTTAATTTTTCTCCCTTTTCCGTATCAAGACGGGCAATGGAATCCATAAGGCCCTTGGTATAAGGGTGGGCTGTCTCATAGAAAAGCTCATTAATTGGAGCCTTTTCTACGATTTTACCACCGTACATAACTACAACTCGGTCGCAAAGTCTTGCAATAACTCCCAGGTCATGGGTGATCATAATAATAGAAGTTCCAAGTTTATCTCGAAGTTCCAACAAAAGATCCAGAATCTGAGCCTCTATTGTTACATCCAAGGATGTGGTAGGCTCATCACAGATAATTACACTGGGCTGACTAACCAGGGCAATGGCAATCATAATACGCTGCTTCATTCCACCGGAAAGCTCGTGGGGATACTGTTTGTAACGTTTCTCCACATCATTGATTCCTACCAGACGCATAATATCAAGGGCTTTTTCTTTTACTTCTTTTTTAGATACGTCTTTTCTTCCGCAGAATACTTCCTCAATCTGAGCCCCTACTTTCATAGTAGGATTCAGAGAAGTCATAGGATCCTGGAACACGAAACCAATCTCATTTCCACGGATCTTTCGGATTTCCTTATTTGACATTTTCAGGACATCCTGTCCCTTATATAAAATCTCTCCACCCTCAAAAAATCCCGGCGGTTCTGGATTTAATCTTAAAATACACTGGGCCGTTACACTTTTTCCGCATCCGGACTCTCCAACGATACCCAGAATCTCACCTTTGTTTACATCAAAGCTAATATCACGTACAGCCTTTACTTCTCCTCCATAGGTCCGGAAGGAGTAGACCACATTCTTTAATTCAAGAATTTTTTCTTTCTCTGACATGTTTCTTCCTCCTATTCTGTTCCTCGAAGTTTCGGGTCAACTGCATCCCGAAGTCCATCTCCCAAGAGGTTTAACGCCAGCATAGTTGTACAGATAAAGAATGCCGGAAGAACAATCTCATGGGGATAAATCTTCATATACTGAATTCCTTCTTTTGCAAGAACACCCCAACTACAGTTCGGAGGAGCAATACCAAGTCCAATATAACTTAAGAAGGCTTCCTGGAAAATCGCATTAGGAATTGCCATACAAAGGTTGGTAATAAGCATTCCTAAAATATTTGGAATGATATGACGAAGAATAATCACAATGTCTGAAACACCAAGGACTTTTGCAGCCAGGACAAAATCCTGCTCCTTCAGTCTATAAACCTCACCACGAACAAATCGGCAGGTTCCGATCCATCCAACAATACACATAGCAACGATCAAACAGGCAACACCTTTTCCTAAAATGATCATAACCAGGATGGTAATAATCAAGCTTGGAATACCATAGAGGATATCTACGATACGCATAACGATCATATCCAATTTACCACCATAGTATCCACAAAGGCCTCCGATTACCGCACCTACACACATGTTAATGAATGCAGACAAAAATCCAATAGCTAGAGAAACTCTTGCTCCCATCCAGACACGTACCCACTGGTCACGACCGGTGGCATCACAGCCTAACCAATGCTTCAAAGAAGGTAAGGCATGAATGGAATCTACATCCATAGAAGAAAATTTATAATGACTTAGCATAGGGGCAAAGATTGCCAACAGTACATAGAGGGCAATAATACACAGACCGATAAAAGCCGAACGATTCTTTTTCAATCGTCTCCACGCATCCTGCCAGAAAGAAAGTGACGGTCTGCTAATGGACTCCATACGTTCCGTATTCTTTCCCTTAATCACAAACATATCTTTATTTAATTCAGCCACTTCTCTCACCTACCTTTTACCGATGCGGACACGTGGATCAGCCACACCGTACAAAATATCAACGATCAGGTTACAAAGTACCAGAAAGAATCCATAGAATACTGTCATTCCAAGAATCATTGCATAGTCATTTTCATTGACACTGGATACATAATATTTACCCATTCCGGGAATGGCAAAAATAGATTCGATAACGAAGGTTCCTGTTAAAACCGACGCCACTGTAGGTCCTAAGACTGTCATAACCGGCATAATGGCATTTCGAATCTGATGTTTACAGGTAATACGCATCTCAGAAAGTCCCTTAGATCTTGCAGTTTTAATATAATCCTGGGAAGTAACCTCCAACATACTAGAACGCATGATTCTTGACACAGAAGCCAAAGTGTAGAAAGCCAAGGCTGTGGCCGGAAGAATGGTATATTCAAATCCAAGATACTTTGCGATTGGGAATAAGCCCCACTTTATTCCGAAGAAATATTGAAGTGTAGCACCCATAATGAAGTCTGGGATACTGGTTCCGATAATCGCAATAATTACACAGAAAAAGTCCAGCTTCTTTCCACGGTTTCTTGCTGCAATAATACCAAGAACCAAACCAATGGAGATTGCCAACACCAAGGCACGAATACCAAGGTCTGCTGAGAATGGGAATGTCTGTCCAATAATATAGTTTACCGTCTTATTGGTATACTTCATAGAATATCCAAAATTTCCCTGTAACAAATTCAACAAATACGTGAAATACTGTTGAAGCAGTGGCTTGTCAAATCCATAGTAGGATCTCATATTTGCTGCAACTTCTTTGGTAAGCTTTGCACTGGTAAATGGATCACCAGGCATTAATCTTACTAGGAAAAACACGATGGTAACCAGAGCCCAAAGTGTCAAGATTGCCGCAATTACTCGCTTTACAATATACTTAGCCATCTTTACCCTCCTAAATTTAAGATTCTTTTATATTTATAATCCCCTATGTTTACAAATAGAAAAGAGGATTCAGGAAAGGAAGAAGCTTTTTTCTTTTTCCTTCTTCCCTGAATCATCTTTTCCTTTAAATCCTTTACAGAGCCCCGACTCAAAGTTCGGGACTCTGCTTTTAGATTATCCTTATAGATTATATAGAATCCTTATTATTAATCAACATCTACGTCTGCATATACCCAGTCGATATTCAAACTGCAGTAGTAGAAGTTAATACCTGTAGTATCATCATCCAATAAGTAGTAAACATTTCTTTCCTGTAATGGTACGAAAGCTCCATCCTCAAGAACGATCTGCTCTACCTGATTCAGCATGTCCATACGAGCATCTGAATCGGTCTCTGTCTGAGAAGCCTCTAAGAGGGAATCTACTTCCTCATTCTTGTAGTTACTGTAGTTGTATGAGCTTTCTCCATAGAATAATTCAAGGTAGCTGTATGGATCATCATAGTCAGCACCCCATCCGCCATATCCAACCTGGAAGTCATGTTCTGGATAAACCTTTCCATAAATATCTGAATAAGTAACCTGACGAATATCTACATTGATTCCCAATGTGTTCTGCCACTGCTCCTGAATAACCTCTGCAATCTTCTTGCTGGATTCAGCATCTGTAGTAACAAATTCGATGGTAATGTCTGAAGGACTTGAAATTCCAAGCTCTGGGTTTGAAGTCTTCAGTTCCTCGATTGCTGTATTCAAATACTCTTTAGCCTTGTCACTATCTCCTGATAATGGATATGAGTAAGAATTAATATCATATACCTCACCATAAGTGCTATCCTTTGCCTGAAGTCCTGGGAATACCAAACCATTAAATGCTGTGTAAACATCCTCAACTGCCAGTTTTACATAGTCTTCTCTGTTCAATGCATAGTTTAAAGCAAGACGGAAGTTCTTGTTCTGAAGGGCTGGCTGCTCTTCACTTGCTGAGTTAATGTAGCAGAAGTCTACATTACCATTGGTAAATGTTTCAGCCTCATCCTTGTACTGTGATACAGAAGCTGTTGGAACCTGTACATAGTCAAGATCTCCACTTTCATACATAGAAAGCTGTGTATCTGTATTCTCTACATAGTTAAGCTCGCATCTGTCAAGATTAATGGAATCTGCATCCCAATAATTTTCATTCTTCTCAAATACCCAAACGTTATTCTCAGAGCTTACCATCTTAAATGGTCCGGAGTAAACATTCTTGTCAGCAGTTGCTGCAAAGTCTGAACCGTACTCTTCTACAATGTCCTGACGAAGTGGAGCATACTGTCCTGACGCACCGATCAAGCTTAAGAAGTAAGAGGTAGGATTCTCCAAAGTAACCTCAAGAGTTGTATCATCGATGGCCTTAACTCCCAGCTCATCTACAGACATCTCACCGGTTTCAATGGCATGACCGTTCTTTAAATAATCTCCAATAAATGCATAAGGTGAAGCAGTCTCTGGATCAAGAAGTCTCTTCCAGCTGTATACGAAATCATCTGCTGTAATCTGCTCTCCATCACTCCACTTTGCATCATCACGTAAATGGAAGGTGTAGGTAAGTCCATCATCAGACACATCCCAGCTCTCTGCAATACCAGGCTTAATAGTTCCGGCTGTATTACGAACCAAGCTTTCAGTAACCGCATGCTGAATCTCATTGTCACCAATACTCTGTCCCTTGGTTGGATCCAAAGTTGTAGGCTCTGTGTTTACCGCATAACGGAATACCTTTTCTCCGGAATCGCTGCCACTAGATCCGCTGGTGCTAGGAGTGCTACATCCTGTTGTAAAACCAGCCACCATAGCCATACATAAAAACGCTGCTAATACTTTCCTTTTCATAAGTTATCCTCCTTTGTCAGTATTATTAGCTCAACAGTCAAAAAAAGCCCAGGATACAGACCATAGTCTCTTTTTGATATAGAAAAAGCAAAGAAGAACCTTAATGGGAGCGCCCTTGCTCTTCTTTGCTTATATCGATTTCTTGCATTATATTCCTGTTGTCATAAATCTGTCAATGAAGTTTTTTATCCAAAAAGATGCTTTCAACCAGATTTTATACATTAAAATCACTCTCTAGTCTCTAACGGTCTCTAATATTCGCACCTGTATTTCTTCATTCCTTAAAATCATTTTTTAGAGTACTCCGTCGTTCTTTATACTTCCAAACTCTGGTTTTTATATCTTTTAAGACAAGCCCATAAGGGCTAGAAGTGCTGTAATTTCCACAAGACTACAAAGAATGGTCACACTATTGGCGCAACTTGCCATTCCCTCATCTCCACCACACATTCCTGTGTAGGCCGGCGCTACCACGCTCATAGGAGCGAAACTGATAATGGTAAGGGTCTGTTTAATAATTGGATCAAAAGGCAAAACAAAATAAAATAGTAAAGCGCAAATAATTGCAAAAACATGACGAATTCCCACAATTTTAGCAATTTCCATCATATATTCCCTCTTAAATTCCACATGAAATAGAATTCCTAACATAAGCATAGCCACAAAAGTATTGGCCTTGTACATTGGTTCCACAAAGGTTAAAATCATCTGAGGCATTTTAAAATGCAAAATCGACAATACAAACATCACTACATAAGTTACCAAAGGCGGGCTAGTAATAAGACGCTTACCAAAAGATTTTAAATCGATCCCATTTTTCTTATTGTCTGAAATGTACTCTGACACAAAAGCGTAGGTTCCCCCGGTACAGAGAATGCTGTTTCCCACATCATACATACAGGTGGCAACACTTCCAAGAGCTGGAAGAAAACTTTGCACAAAGGGAAGACTAAAGGCTCCAATATTATATGCCGGCAAACACAGCATATACATGGCCTGGTCTTCTTTAGATCTTTTTTTCGTAAGGAAAAGCCCTACAACAATCATAGCAATATTGGCCAAGGAACCTAATAAAGCAACAAGCACCATTTCAATTCCCATATCTTCAATGGCTGAAAAATTAGTAATGATGGTAGATGGCAGGGTCACATAAAGCAGGACCTTCTTTATAAAATCCCCGGCACTTTTGCTAGCTCCCCCAGTAGATCTCATTATGATTCCTATGACAATAATAAATGTAAATGAAACCGCTCGTAATAATACTGTAAACATAACTTCCTCCTTAAACCATTTTTCAATTTTACTCTTGGCTTTTTTTAGCGTCAAGTATGCTATCCTTTAGAAAATTTATATTTTTTTATTTTTTTCTTATCCCTCTTTCTAGCTCTCTCGTATAAAAAAGTAACAAGGAAAACATGATAGCGATTATACGTAGGAAAGGGAGATTATTATGACAGGAACATTACAGAGATTATTTGATTTTCAGCACTTTGCAGAGAATAAAAAACTTCAGAGTATCATTGATGATACCATGGCTAGATATGGCACTGAAAGTCGTTCTGAAATCTGCGAGGATGATCTGAATATGTTATTTGCAGCTGGCAGCGCTGATTACGCAGCCCCCAAGGACCCAACAATCATCTAAATTCAATCATAACCACCCGTCCAACGGGTGGTTTGCTCTAGCCCTATAAGGGCTTGTT
>CAVBQS010000059.1:0-13165 GCA_963597615.1 Bacteroidaceae bacterium | reverse complement strand
ATTTAATGGGAAAATGTTTTTTTATTGGTTCATACATTTTTCTATACAACAGGCATTTTTTCGATACCAGCTACATGTTCCACAAATATCCTTTACCATCTCTGGTGTAGACTCTCTTCGCATTTTTTGAATTAATTCCTTATAGTCATATTCTTTTTCCTCAATGTTAAAATAATAAACAACTTTTTCATCAAAGCTCAACACATGATCATTACTTATACATCCGCCATCTTTTCGGTTGGGGCAAAGGCTACATAGAATATCCGGCTGAAAGGTTATTTTAATTTTGGGGTGCTGGGTATGCCTTAATTCCTGGGTAATGGCGTCCATATTTTTTACAAATTCTGGACTGTAGCCTCTGCCCTCATAGCTTTGGGTGCACATCAGATGATGGGGTCTTAGTTTAATCATGAGGCAAAGTTTAAGGATGCAGGAAGTCTGTCCCGAATCTGTAATCCTAAAAGTGCTGCCAAAACTGCCTTGATAATAGCAGTAGGGATAAATGGAAGTACACAAGCAGTAATTCCTGTCATTACAGAAGCCTGCATGATTAGGCAGAACATAATCACTCCGATGACATAATTAATAACAGTTCCTAAAATTAAGAAGAGAACAAACATTCCTTTTTGCTTGCGCTTCTCTACGCCGATTCCAATGAGCCAGGCCATAATTGGGAAGGAAATAATAAATCCACCGGTTGCCCCGATAATATTCTGGAAACCACCGCTAAATCCTGCAAATACCGGAAGGCCAATTGCTCCTAATAATACATAAACCAAAATAGAAAGGCCGCCACGTTTGGAACCTAGGACTACTCCAGCTAAGGTTACCGCAAAAGTCTGCATAGTCATTGGGACTCCTAAGGGCATAGGAATAGAAATCTGTGCCAGAATACAGGTGATTGCAGCTAATAATGCAATGCTGCAAATGTCTTGAATAGAAATCTTTGAATTGCTCATGAAATAAAATCCTCGCTCTCGTTAATTGTTTTTTCTACAAGTCAAGGGTAATTATAAGAAAGAAAACTAGAATTGTCAACTTAAAACAGGCAAAGGTTAACAATGGATGTTTTTTTGTACAATAAGGGACTATAGTAAACTAGCAAAAGTTATAAGATAAATTTATAACCAGAGATATTTTTCCTATATTAGACAGAAAAAGAAATCTTCAGTACCATAACCTTGTTAACATATGAAGGAGGAAGTAAGATGGCATTTGATTTTGATAAAGAAATTGACCGAAGAGGAACCAATTGTTTGAAATATGATTTTGCTCTTGAGCGAGGAAAACATGAAGGGATTCTTTCTTTTTGGGTTGCAGATATGGATTTTCAGACAGCGCCAGCCATTGTTCAGAGACTTCAGGAGACTGTGGCAGGAGGTATCTATGGATATACAGATACCAAGGAAGATTATTATCAGGCAATTGCCAACTGGTATGAGAAGTATTTTAATTGGAGACCTAAAAGTGACTGGCTAATTAAAACCCCAGGAGTGGTATTTGCCTTGGCAGCAGCAGTTCGGGCCTACACTCAGGCTGGAGATCAGGTTTTAATTCAACAGCCGGTTTACTATCCTTTTAAGGAAGTGATCCAGGATAATGGGAGAGAAGTTGTATGTGCTCCTTTAAGTCTGGTAGACGGACATTATGAAATAGATTATAAAGAGCTAGAAGAAAAGCTGTCAGATGAAAAAGTAAAGCTGTTTTTATTATGTAGCCCTCATAATCCGGTAGGCCGGGTTTGGAAGGAAGAGGAACTAAAAAAGATTGGAGATCTTTGTTTGAAATATGACGTTATTACCGTTAGCGATGAGATTCATGGAGATTTTACCTATCCAGGCTATACCCATCATGTGTTTGCTTCCCTGGGAAAAAAATATGAGCAAAACTCTATAATCTGTACAGCACCCAGTAAAACTTTTAATATAGCTGGCTTACAGGTCTCAAACATCTTTATTCCCAATGACAGTCTTCGTAGGAAATTTCAGCTGGCAGTTAATCAGGCTGGATATAGTCAACTTAATATGCTGGGACTTGCAGCCTGCCAGGCAGCCTATGAGGAAGGAAGACAGTGGCTTGAGGAATTAAAAATCTATCTAAAGACTAATTTGGATTTCCTGCGCCAGTATTTACAGGAAAATCTTCCCCAGGTGCATCTTATTGAGCCGGAGGGAACCTATCTGGTTTGGCTGGATTTTAGAGATCTTAAACTTACAGAAGATGAACTAGAAGATCTTATAGTGAATAAGGCAAATCTTTGGTTGGATACGGGAGCTATTTTCGGAAAAGTAGGAGAAGGCTTTGAGCGAATTAATATAGCTTGCCCCAAAAGTCTTCTTAAGGAAGCCCTGGATCATTTGAAAGCAGCTATTGAGGAATAAAATATAAGAGCTCTGGAGGAACATATACATGGAATACGCGATTGAAACACGATGTCAGCACTTGGCTGATGAACTAAGAAAAGACAGAGCCTATGGGGCTTTAAGTTATCCGATTTATTTAACATCAACCTTTGTTCACAAGGAAGTAGGAGTATCTACAGGCTACGATTACAGCCGCCTGCAAAATCCTACCAGAGAGCAGTTAGAGCGCACGGTGGCATCCTTGGAAAAAGGGAAAAGAGCTTTGGCATTTTCTAGTGGTATGGCTGCCATTACTGCAGCTATGGAGCTCTTCTCTCCTGGAGATCATATTTTAATTGAGAAGGACCTTTACGGAGGAAGTGTCAGACTCTTTCAAAACATCAACCAGAAAAATGGACTGGAATTTACCTCTGTGGATTTTAGTTTGGAAGATCCATTTTCCTATATAAAAGAAAATACAAAGGCAGTTTTTGTGGAAACCCCATCAAATCCCATGATGCATGTAATCGATTTGGAGAAACTTGGAAAGTTTGCCAAGGAACGTGAACTTCTGCTGATTGTAGATAATACATTTTTATCTCCCTATCTTATGAATCCCATTGACTTTGGGGCAGACCTTGTAGTACATAGTGGAACAAAGTATCTGGGAGGCCACAATGACTTGCTGGCAGGCTTTCTAGTAACAGCAAGAGAGGACCTGGCAGAAAAATTAGAGTTTATCCTAAAGACTACGGGAGGGAACTTAGCTCCCTTTGACAGCTGGCTGACTCTCCGGGGAATTAAGACCTTGCCGGTTCGGATGAAACAATCCGGAGAAAATGCCCACAAAATTGCAGAATTTTTATTGCAACAAGCGGCGGTAACCAAGGTCTTGTATCCGGGGCTTAAAGACCATCCGGGACATGACGTGATTAAAAGCCAGAGCAGAGGATTTGGCGCAGTTCTTACCTTTGAGGTGGATACAGTTAAGCGTGCCCACTATATTTTAAATAACCTAAAAATTATACAGTTTGCAGAAAGCCTGGGAGGGACAGAGTCTCTCATAACTTACCCAAAAACCCAGACTCATGCAGATTTAAGTGAGGAAGAACGCTTAAGTGTAGGTATTACAGATCGAATATTAAGACTCTCTGTTGGAATTGAAAATGTGGAGGATTTAATCCGAGATCTTTCCAATGTTCTGACTGCTAAAATATAGAGGTAAAATACAGAAAATTGTTTTTAGATAGCTTTGATAGAAAGTGAATTTTTTGTCAAAGCTATCTATTTTTCGACTATCATAAAAAATTTTTCAACAACATAAAATTAAAAAAATTAACACCCATTTTACGGGAAAATATGTTATAGTATCAAAGTGCAAAAAATGAAGTTTTTAGATGGAACAGGCAAGAAGGGAGAAACAAAAAAATGCGTAAGACGAAGATTATATGTACGATTGGGCCTGCAAGTGAAAGTGAAGAAATGTTAAAGAAGTTAATGCTGGCTGGCATGAACACTGCGAGAATTAATTTCTCTCACGGTGGTTTTGCAGAACAGGAAGAAAAGATCAATCGAATCAAGAAGGTTCGTAAGGAACTGGGACTTCCTGTAGCATTATTATTAGATACCAAGGGACCGGAGATTCGAATCGGTAAGTTTAAAGAAGGACAGATTTTCATTAATGAGGGAGATCAGATTACTTTAACCACAGAGGATATTCTGGGAGATGAGAAAGAATTTTCAGTAACCTATCAGGAGCTTCCTGAGGAAGTGGTTCCTGGAGATGTAATCCTCTTTGACGATGGATTATTGGAAGTAAGAGTTGCCTCTGTTGAAGGAAGAAAGGTTCTTTGTGATGTAGTTTCAGGCGGTAAGCTTTCTAACCGTAAGGGAGTTAACATTCCAGGAAAGAAATTAAAACTTCCTACCATGACAGAGAAGGATAAAGAGGATATTGTAAACGGTGTGAAAGCTGGATTTGACTATATTGCTGCTTCCTTTATCCGCAGTGCTAAGGATGTTAATGAGATCCGTAGCCTTTTAAAAGAAAATGGTGGAGAGAAGATTAAGATTATCTCTAAGATTGAGAACCAGGAAGGTGTGGACAACTTTGATGAGATTCTGGAAGCATCTGATGGAATCATGGTTGCCCGTGGAGACCTTAGTGTAGAGATTCCAATGGCTAGAGTACCGGCAATCCAGAAGGAATTTATCCGCAAGACTTACCTTCAGGGTAAGGTTGTTATTACAGCAACTCAGATGTTAGAGTCTATGATTAATAATCCAAGACCTACAAGAGCAGAAGTTAGTGATATTTCCAATGCTATTTTTGATGCTACCAGTGCAATTATGCTATCTGGTGAGAGTGCTACAGGTAAGTATCCTGTAGAGTGTGTAGAGCTTATGTCTGACATTGCAAGAGAGACAGAAAAGTCTATCAGCTACTGGAAGAGATTCCAGGCAAGAGATTACGATCTGGAAAATAAAGAATATCGCAGCAATGTATATCACGGAATTGTTACCAGTGCAATGCATTTGAATGCAAAAGCAATTATTGCATATACTGGAACAGGAGATACAGCAGGAATTCTTTCTTCCTTCTGCCCAACCTGCCCGATTTATGCAGTAACAAGAGATTCTCAATTAGTAAGACAGATGAACCTAGAGTTTAATGTTTATCCAAGACTGATCAAGGAAGATATGAGTATCGATGATATGATTCAGTTCGAAGTTGAGAAGCTTCAGGAAGAAGGCCTTGTAGGAGAGGGAGATACCATTATTATTGCAGGTGGTGCTGAAATCCTTCCAGACTTTAAGGGGGCAAAGACCAACCGTGTAATCGGGGGAATTATCCAGCTTTAAGAATGAATAATAAGAATGAATAAAGATAGAAGGCGTGAATCCAAAAGGACCACGCCTTCTTTTTTTGATACAAAAAGCGCTGTAGAACTTTAAAATCTACAGCGCATTTTTTGTGTCGACCATCTAATATTAATAACAACGGAAATAAATTTTTATTTCTCGGCTTCAATATATTTCTTGTTAATGTCTTTCCACATCTCAACATCAACACCCTTCCAAGAAAGCTTATCTGGATTGTAGTAAGGATCCTTCTTAGCAGCCATCTGTTCTTCGTAATCCTTGTACATTGCAACAACCTTTGGAGAAAGGATTAATACAATTACCATGTTGATCCATGTACAGCTACCAAGAGCTAAGTCAGATAAGTTCCATGCAACACTAGATTCAATATTACCCCAGATAAATACTAAGATAGGCATTGCGATTCGCATGATCCAGGTAACTGTCTTGCGAAGATTTGCTTTGGTGTCTCCTTGGAAAAGGTACATAGCTGCCGTCTCAGCTTCGTAGTAGTAGCTGATGAGACAGGTGAAAGAGAAGAGAGCCAGCATAATAGCGATAAAGGTAGGAGCAATAGCCCCCATAACTGTTCTACATGCCAACTGCACAAAAATAACTCCGTTAGTACCAGCAGCTGCCAAATCAGCAAGCTCAGGAGCTCCAGATCCAACATAGCCAGATGCTGTGTGGAAGCAGTCTGTAAGGAGAATCATAAGACCGGAAGCGGTACAGATGATAACAGTATCAAGCCAAACTCCTGCAGCATTTGCCATACCCTGTTTTACTGGGTGGCTTGTCTCAGCGGCAGCTGCTGTAGGAGAAGCTTCTCCCATACCAGAAGCACTGGAGAAGGTTCCTCGCTTAACACCTTGCTGGATAACAACACCAAGACCTGCACCGAATACAGAGTTTCTGTTAAATGCGGAAGAAACCACGGTCACTACAAGGTCAGGAATCTTTGTGATATTTACAACAATAATAATAACAGCAGCGATCAAGTAAACAGCAACCATGAATGGTACGATCAGCTCAGCAATCTTACTGATTCGTTTTACTCCACCGATAACAACGATACCAAGGATAATAGCGATTACTAAAGCGCTTACCCAAAGCGGAATGTTTAATGCGTTTTGGAAACCATCACAAATTGTAAATGTAGCAGCAGCCGGCATAAACACAGAAGTACCAATCATAAGCACACCAGCCATGAAAGCACCATATTTCTTCCAGCCAAGGCCTCGCTCTGCACAGTAAGCACCACCACCGCGGTACTCTCCGTCAATACGAGTCTTGTAAAGAACTGCAAGTGTACATTCTGCAAAACATACGGCGGAGTTGGTCATACCTGCAACGATCATCCAAAAAAGTGCTCCTGGACCTCCATTGAAGATGGCAACGGCAACACCAGCTACATTACCGGTACCTACTCGCATGGCCATGGTGGTACAGAATGAACCAAATGATGAAATACCGGAATCGGAATCCTGCTTATCAATAATTCGACTCCACATGTCTTTGAAATGAACAAACTGGAATGCATGCAAGCGGACAGTTAAGTAAATTCCACTGCCTACAATAAGAACCAGCATAGCCACACTCCAAATGTAACCATTTAGGAAGTTAACAATGTTGTTGATTGCATCTAGCATATTTTTCCCTCCATATCCTATATAATCGACTTCTTAAGTTTACCTTAAGAATGATAAAAAATCAACAATATTTACAGAACTTAGTCTGAAAATTTACAAAGAATATACAGGATTCATATAAGGGGGAAAGATGACTTTAGATTTCTATAGAAAAATAAAGGTTTCTTATGCCGCTTGTATATTAGCTATCGGCTTCCAAGATCCGGTAGCCAACCCCGACCTCGGTAAAGATAAATTGAGGCTTGCCTGGATTGGGTTCAATTTTTCTTCGAATATTTGCCATGTTTACTCGAAGAATCCGATTATCGCCAGTAACGTTAGGCCCCCAGATTTCTTTCATCATAAAATCATAGGTTAATACCTTGCCGGAATAGCGGCCCAAAAGACTAACTAAACGAAATTCATTTTGGGTGAGACCTGCATCTTTCTCATTTACAAATACCCGGTGCTTGTCGTAATCAATGACTAGAGTCCCAGAGGCGAAAGATAGAATCTGCTTTTCGCTGTGATAATTGCTGGTGCCCCTGTAGTGGCGGACAGCAGTGCGGATTCTTGCAAGAAGCTCAGAGGTGCCAAAGGGTTTGCTGACATAATCATCGGCTCCTGCATCCAAGGCTTCCACCTTGTCTCTTTCGTGACTTCTGGCGGAAACTACTATAACTGGCATGGCAGACCAGGAACGAAGGTCCTTTAAAAGCTTCATGCCATCCATATCCGGAAGTCCTAAGTCTAAAAGTACAACATCAGGGCACCTAGAACTAACCAGCCGGTAGGCGTCCTTGCCGGTGGAGGAGGTCATTACTTCGTAGTTGTTAGCCTCCAAGATAGTTTCCATAAATTTGCTGATATTTTTATCGTCCTCAACGATTAATACGCGGTCTTTAATCTCCATGGTATAGATCCTTTCTTGTTTGGTCTTTTCTTAGAGGCAGGGTGAAAATAAAACGGGCGCCTCCTTCTTCCCGGTTTTCAGCTTTCATAGTTCCCTGATGGGCAGCAACGATTTCTCTGCACACAGAAAGTCCGATGCCCATATTGCGTTTGTTGTCAGCCGTTCCTTGGTCTGTGGAAGTAATGTTTCCATCAAAAATATGAGGCAAGACCTTGGGATCGATGCCCTGGCCATTGTCTTCAATAAAAAATACAGCTAAATAGGAAGTGGAAGTTAGCCATATGGAAATTTCGCTGGTAGTTTTTCCGTGAAGAGCTGCATTTTCAAAAAGATTAATAATAACCTGCTCAATTAAGGTGGCATCCATAGGAACTAACAAAACCTCCTCTGGGATATCCACAGTAACCTTGAGGTCTGGGAAGCGTTTGGAAAATTTCACCACAGCGCTACTAATTACATCCTCGGCTACCTCGTCGATAGTGTCAATCTGTGCTTCTCCACTGTTAAACCTGGTAATTGAAAGGAGATTTTCTACCATGCGAACCATCCACTGGGCTTCCTCCCGGATGTTTTCTAAAAGTTCTAATTTTTGATGCTCTGTAAGTTTGTCTCGATTTTCAATGATTCCTGCAGCGGAACCGGCAATGGAAGTGAGGGGAGTGCGGATGTCGTGGGACACAGCCCGTAAGAGATTGGCCCGCATTTTTTCTCTCTCTACATCCAGCCGAATTTGCTCTTGGTGCTTGATCTGGGTAGTAAGGGCACTAATAAAAATTGATACTGCCAGCATCACCAAAAAGGTTAAAGGGTATCCGGTAAGGGTAAAATCCACTTGAAAATAGGGATAGGTAAAAATATAATTAACCCCTACCACTGCAATTACAGAAGCTCCTACACCATAGATATATCCTGTAGTAAAACGGGAGATACAAAGTACAGCTAATACATAAATTAAGGGTACGTAGGTATCTGTGGTATTTAAGGGCTTAAGCATAAAACAGAAAATAGTGGCCAGGGCCAAAAAGAGAAAAGCAATAAAAAAATTTCTTAATATCTTCATTGATTTTTAATCCTTTCCCGATTGATTCTGAATATTTACAGTTTATCATATAAATCAGAAGAGGGGCGTTAAGAAAGCGCTAAAACGAAAAAACCGAATCCCTGAAAGCACTGACAGGGGTTCGGCAAAATAAGTAAAGCTTATCTAAAAAAGTTTTTCTATTGATACATAGTATATCCGAAACGGATCTTTCTATAAAATTTCCAAATGATAACTACTGGAATTCCAAGAGTAAGAACTAGAGTTGGAATCCCTCCAAGCAATCCCATGAGTATGATCATAATATAACTTAACATAGTAATTCCTCCAGACTAATGATTTTTTAGAGTAAAAGTTGGTAAAATAATTTGCAATAAAACTGCTCCACTCTACGGTCTGGATGATAACATTCATTTTAGATTATGACCATAAAATTAAAGAAATCTTGACAAGTGCTTAACAAGGCAAAATAAAAAATTTATTCTTCTTTAACAGATGTTTCTTTTTTGCTAAAACCTTTAAAGAGAAAAATTATTCTTCTACAGCCATTTTTCTCACATTTTCCAGAGCCTTTGAGACTGCTGGAATGCATAAGAGGATCACAGTAATGATTCCTTCTGCCAGCAAATAACTATAGTTATATACAATAGGATAAACGGCTGTGAGAGATTTTGGGAAATTGTCTGGCATATAGCTCATCCAGTAAAGGTATCCGCCGAGGGAATGGAAAAATCCTCTGGCAAGCACTGCCACAATATAGCCCTTTAAAAGTCCCTTGTTCTTGCCAGCAAAAAACCCTGCTACGCCTAGGGCTGCAAAGGCGAAGATATAGTCGCAGCATACTTGGAAGAAAGACAGAACATAAGGCTCCTGAAGGAACTGTAAAATACCGTAGGCAAGACCTACAAGGATGCCGGTTTGCACCCCATACCAGTTGGCAATGAGTACAATAAATAACATGCTGCATAAGGTTACACTTCCGCCCCAGGGCAGGGAGAAAATCTTAATATAGGATGTGACAAAGGCCAGGGCGATTCCCATGGCAGCAAATACCAATTGCTTGGTAGAAAGCTTCTTAGCTTTCGAGTGTTTTCCAGCGAAATATACCGCCACCAAAAATAAAAGGATGCCAACTACAATACTAATGATGTATCCTGCAGTGGTAAGTCCTCCCTCTGAAGTTACAAAAATAGACATAAAAAAACCTCCTCATCTTCAGATTGAAAACAAAAAGGGTCAAATATTTGATCAAACAGCATCCCTACGTTGGCATTATCCAAATCAGGTTGTGGGTCGAAGTAAAAACTTCCTCTCAGCCAAATGGCTCCCCTTGTCATCAATCATCTTAAATTGTCTAAGTCTATCCTAAACATGTAACTAGAAAAAGTCAAGGGATGAAGCCTGGTTGATTGCGATTTTATATGGAAAATGGTAGAATATAGTTGTTGCGTAAAGGGATTTGCACGAGGAATGTTTTATGGGGAAAAAGAAACTAAGTGATTATAAATATAATAAAAAAGTTGCACGAGGCCTTCTAGGGCGGGTCAGGTATAGCCTGTTGCAAACCCAGATTATCTATTTGCTTATTTCCTATTTAATAGTGATGCCTGCTTTTCAAAAATTGTGGGCCCTTGCCCTGTGGCTTTCTCCCAAAGGATACGTGACCACAGATACCATGAAAAGTGTTATTCGAGCTCCTTGCATTTTAGTGGCGGTTGTTCTGATAGCTATAGGGATTGCCTGGTGGACTCTGTATGAGTTTTCCTTAATACTAAATGGCCTAGACTGTGCATACAGGGGAGAGAGAATTCGCTTGGTCCCTTTGCTTAAACGGAGTGCCACTTGTATAAAAAAAGCCTTGTATCCAAGAAACTGGCTGGTTTTTGTTTATGTTGCGGTTTTGATTCCATTTACTAATTTGTTTTTAAGCTCTAACTATATTAGTAAGCTAGAGGTGCCGGAATATATTGCAGAGGCAATCGAAGACCATCTGGCCACAAAGCTATTGTATGGACTGGTAACTGTTTTGGCTATGTTCCTTGTCCTTGTCTGGATTTTGAGTCTTCATTATTTTGTCCTTGGGGGAAAGGATTTTGTGGAAGCTTGCAAATGCAGTGTGAAATGGATCAAGGAACATCCTATTAAGAAGGCCTGGATGCTGTTTCGATGGAGTCTTCGGTGTAGCTGTCTTATGGTAGCCTTGCTATTTTTCCCTGTTGTCCTCGGGTTTGTAGCCTTGCTTGTAATAGGACTTCAGAATAAAGATGTTATGCTTGCTCTTTGGAGAACCTGGGGGATTATAGGAGCTCCTTTTGGTGGCTTTTTGATTGGATGCATTATGATGCTTTCTATATTTGCCTTTTTAAGTGGTATTTATTATCAGCAGGTAGAAAGAAGACAAGAGGCCGTTGTTGAACTTACCCAGAAGAACAAAAACTACCGAAAGGGGGGACGGATTTTTATCCTTGTTACTTGTCTGATCGTGGCCTTGTTTTTTGGAATGATATCTTCTGCGGCATTTTATTCTCCTGCAATTAATGAAGCTATTGTAGAATATTCCAATCCTAAAATTATGGTAACAAGCCATAGAGGGTATTCTGCAGTGGCACCGGAAAATACCCTGCCTTCCTTTGAGGCGGCGATTGATGCAGGGGCGGATTGTGCGGAATTAGATGTACAGCTCACAAAAGATGGGGTAGTGATGCTGATACATGATACTAATTTAAAACGCACCACTGGCAAGGATGCAAATATCTATGACCTAACCTATGAGGAAGTAAAGCAGTTAGATGCGGGAAGCTTCTTTAGTGAGAAATTTAAAGGAACTAAAATACCAACCCTGCAGGAGGTTATGGATCTTTGCAAGGGTAAGATCCGATTGAATATTGAAATTAAACCTAGCAGCCAAACTCCAGATTTGGAGGAAAAGGTGGCTCACTTGATTGTAGACAATGACTGGGTGGAAGATTGTACGGTAACTTCACTTAACTATGAAAGTTTGGGGAAAGTTAAGGAAGTAGATGATCAGATTCAATGTGGCTATATTTTGGCAGTAGGAGTGGGAAACTACTATGGACTTGAAAATGCGGACTTCTTTAGTGTGGAGGCTACATTTGTCAGTCAGGATATGGTAAGTGCCCTCCATGCCTTGGGGAAAAAAGTATCTGTTTGGACCATAGACCGAGAAAGCGATGCTCAGGATATGAGAGACTATGGGGTGGATGATATTATCACTGGAGATGTGGGTATGGTTCAGACGGTCTTAAGTGAAAAATCTGATTTTGAGCAGATGCTGGTAGATGGTGTGGATCAAATAAAAGATAGCGAATGATTGGCATGAATACTACATTTTAAAATTATATCGAGATTTGGGGAAATCGGAAAATCATGGAGAGGAAAAAAGGATTATTGGCGGCTTTTGGAGCTGGATTAGCATGGGGATGCACCAGTCCAATCGCCCAGTATTTGTTTGACACAAAGGGGATTGTGTCACAATGGCTGGTGCCTTGCAGGATGTTGCTTGCAGGAGTACTTTTGCTTGTTTATGCTTCTGTTATAAAGAGGCAAAAAATATTTGAAATTTTTGGAGATAAAAAGGATAGCCTGCGATTGGTAGCTGTGGGAATTTTGGGAATGATGGGCATGCAATATACTTTTTTTGCTGCCATTCAGGAAACCAATGCAGGAATTGCAACTATATTTCAATATTTAAATCCTGCACTATTGCTTTTGTTTTATGCTTTTGTTTATCAGGTTCTTCCGGGGAAAAAAGAAATTTTGGCTGTATGTTGTTCGGTAACCGGAATTTTCCTTGTGGCAACCCAGGGAAATATTCATGGACTTAGTATTTCCAAAATGGGATTTGTCTATGGCATGGCCCTGGCCATTGCAACTTCCTTTTACGGGATTCTTCCGGGGCCTTTGCTAAAAAAATATCCCTCAGAAACAGTCTGCGGATGGGCAATGTTAATAGGTGGCGTTGTTTTAAGCCTTATTTTCCAGCCTTGGCATATAAAGGTGGAAGTAGACGTAGTAGTTCTTGTAGCTTATATTGCTATTACTATAGTTGGAACCATTCTTCCCTTCTTGTTATATCTGGCGGCGGTGAAATGGGCCGGAGGGGTCTATGCAGGCCTTTTGTCTAGCGTTGAGCCGGTGGCAGCAACCTTGGTGGCAGCTTTGTTCCTTGGAACTTCTTTTCCTGCCATTGACCTTCTGGGCTTTGGCTTGGTTTTATCCACGATGTTTGTGCTAAATATTGGAAATGCTTGAAACATAGGAAGATATAATAAAAAGGAGCTGAGATTTTGGTAAATCTCAGCTCCCTTATTATGGGTCGTGACCCTGTTGAGCTCGCGAAGCGTGCGAAATATAAACCACC
>CAVBQS010000058.1:0-7366 GCA_963597615.1 Bacteroidaceae bacterium | reverse complement strand
GCTAAAACACTGGGTTTCTGAGTGTTTTATTTCTCTAATGTCTTCATCGTCGGGAACAACAGTACATCTCTGATTGCCGCACTGTCTGTCAACAGCATTACCAATCGGTCGATTCCGTATCCGATTCCTCCTGTTGGTGGCATTCCGATCTCTAAAGCATTTAAGAAGTCTTCATCGGTGTGCTCTGCTTCCTCATCTCCTGCTGCCGCATTGGCATCCTGGGCTGCGAAACGCTCTCTCTGATCGATTGGGTCGTTTAGCTCTGAGTATGCATTACACATCTCCCAAGTATTAATGAACAGCTCGAATCGCTCTACCTTGCTTGGGTCTGATGGTTTCTTCTTTGTTAATGGCGAAATCTCGATTGGGTGATCCATAATAAATGTTGGCTGGATCAGTTCCTTCTCGCAGTATTCCTCAAAGAAGAGATTGATGATATCACCCTTCTTGTGGTGCTTCTCATACTCGATGTGGTGCTCATCTGCCAGCTTCTTAGCTGCCTCATCATCTGCCACCTCATCGAAATCGATGCCTGCGTATTTCTTAATGGCATCGTTCATGGTTAATCTTGCAAATGGCTTTCCAAGATCGATTTCAATTCCGTTGTAAGTAATAGTAGTGCTTCCACATACTTTTTCTGCAAGATAACGGAACATAGACTCAGTAAGCTCCATCATACCTTCATAATCTGTATACGCCTGATAAAGCTCCATAAGTGTAAACTCTGGATTGTGGCGGGTATCTACACCTTCGTTTCTAAATACACGACCAATCTCATATACTCGCTCCATTCCTCCAACGATCAGACGTTTCAGGTAAAGTTCCAAAGAAATACGAAGCTTTACGTCTTCATTTAATGCATTGTAGTGAGTTTCGAATGGTCTTGCAGCTGCTCCTCCGGCATTGGATACCAGCATTGGTGTCTCTACTTCCATGAAGTCACGGCCGGAAAGGAAGTTACGGATCTCTTTTACGATCTGAGAACGCTTGATAAATACCTGCTTGCTCTCTTCGTTCATAATGAGATCTACGTATCTTTGACGATAACGCATATCGGTATCTGTAAGTCCGTGGAACTTCTCTGGAAGAATCTGCAGGGACTTTGAAAGAAGTGTCATCTCCTCTGCATGGATGGAAATCTCTCCTGTCTTTGTGCGGAATGCATATCCCTTGATTCCAAAGATATCTCCGATATCGCTTTTCTTAAAATCTGCGTAAGACTCTTCTCCGATGGCATCACGGGCTACATAAATCTGGATATTACCCTTAAGGTCACGAATGTTGCAGAAGCTTGCCTTTCCCATGACACGTTTAAACATCATACGACCGGCAATCTGTACGTGAATTGGACTTGCGTCCATGATTTGGCGGCGCTCATTGTAGTCTTCGTTGGTTACTTTTCTTGCCTCTTCCTCTGAAAGTCCTTCTACAGATGGAAGTGGGCGATCACCAATAATCTCTGCCTCGTGGGCTTCATATAAACTCTTTACCTCATCAGAATGATGGGTCTGATCAAATTTTGTAATTTCAAATGGGTCTTTTCCTCTTGCCTGAAGGTCAGCTAACTTGTCTCTGCGGACTTTGCGCAGCTGATTCACATCCTGCTCCTGTGGCTTCTTCTGTTCTGCCATTCTACCCTCTCCTTTCTCAGGTCCTTATATCTTCTTTGCCAAATTAGTTGGCACGGCTGATTTCTAATACTTCGTACTCCATAACTCCAGCCTGAGTCTCTACTTCGATCTTGTCTCCTACTTTCTTTCCAATAAGAGCCTGTCCTACCGGTGACTCGTTGGAAATCTTTCCTTCCAAGCTGTTAGCTTCTGTAGATCCTACGATCTTGAACTCGATTTCTTCTTCAAAGGTAATATCGTAAGCTTTTACAATACATCCGATGTTGATCTTGTCTAAGTCTACTTCGTCTTCTACTACAACCTCTGCATTTTTCAAAATTGCTTCTAATTCTTCGATACGTGCTTCGATGTCTCTCTGCTCATCTTTTGCTGCATCGTACTCTGCATTCTCTGAAAGGTCTCCCTGCTCTCTGGCTTCCTTGATCTTTCCTGCAATTTCTTTACGTTTTACTACTTTTAAATCTTCTAATTCTTCCTCGAGAGCCTTCAAACCTGCATAAGTTAATAATCTTTTCTTTGCTTCCATGAATCCTAAGTTCCCTTCTCGCTTTTTGTTACTTGTATATCTTAATTATTTCTTTCCTTGTCTCTTTTCTTCAAATCACCTTTTAACAGTTTGTTAAGGGCTTTCCAGCCATCTGTTTCTCTGCTTTTTTTCAGTTTTTTAACAACTGCTAATCGCCAAGATCCTGACGATCTTGGCGACATCTTCTTGCAAATAAAGAGACTTTCGCAATTTCATTATTATACCGAAGCCCTCAGGCTATGTCAACGAATTATTCAGCAGTTTTTCCAATTCTTCATAGGATTCTACCTGATTGATGGCCTCCCGCAATCTGGCGGATCCCTTGAGACCTTTTGTATACCAGGCCACGTGTTTTCGCATCTCTCGGATTCCTAGATAATCCCCTTTAAATTCGATCTGCAGCCTGGCATGTCTTAGCATGGTTTCTCTTATTAGCTGCACCGAGGGGCGCTCTGCTAACTTTCCTGTTCTTTCATATTCTAAAAGTTCTCGAAAGATCCAAGGATTGCCTTGGGCTCCCCGGCCGATCATTACTCCGTCACACCCTGTTTCTTTTTGCATGGCAACAGCTTTTTCTCCTGAAGTCACATCTCCATTTCCAATAACCGGAATAGTTACCGCTTCTTTTACCTGCCTGATAATATCCCAGTCTGCTTTTCCGGAGTAATATTGCTCCCTGGTTCTTCCGTGGACTGCCACTGCCGAGGCCCCTGCTTCCTCTATGATTTTGGCAATTTCTACTGCATTAACACAAGAATCATCAAAGCCTTTTCGGATTTTTACGGTCACGGGTTTTTCGATGGCTTTCACTGTAGCTGAGACAATCTCATAAACCAGCTTTGGATCTTTCATTAGGGCAGATCCCTCTCCATTTCGAACGACTTTAGGCACAGGGCATCCCATGTTAATGTCCAGAATCTGAAAGGGCAACTCCTCAATTACCTTTGCCTGTTCACTGATAATAGCTGGGTCAGAGCCAAAAAGCTGCAAAGACACAGGATACTCCTCTGGATGAATGGCTAAAAGATCCTTGGTATTTTTATTTTTATACTGTAGTGCCTTTGCACTGATCATTTCCATACATAAAAGCCCCGCTCCCTGTTCTTTACACAGTAGCCGAAAGGGTAGATCCGTTACCCCGGCCATGGGAGCGAGGATGTATGGATTGTCTAATGTAACATTTCCAATCTTCATAATTTCTTTATGTCTTCTATTTCTTTTTCGCGTTTTTATCGTAAATGATCTTAAGCCCCTTCAAAGTTAACTGGGGATCATAATAATCGATGGTGTCTGTCTCCTTGGAAATAATATTGCCCAGGCCTCCTGTAGCTACCACCTTTGCATCTGTATAACCTGATTCCTTGCGGATTCGGTTTACGATATATTCTGCCTGACCGATCTGGCCGAAAACAATTCCTGCCTGCATGCAAGATACGGTTTCTTTCGCCAGGATACTGTCTGGTTTCTTAATTACTACTTCAGGAAGCATGGCCGCCATATTCCACAGAGACTGAGCAGATGTTCTGATTCCCGGCGCAATCACTGCTCCCTCGAAGGTGCCCTCCGGTCCTACAATATCGTAGGTAGTGGCAGTTCCAAAATCGATGACAATAACAGGGCCTCCATACAAGGTGTAGGCTGCCACTGCATCTACAATCCGGTCTGCTCCTACCTGTTTTGGATTCTCTGTCACAATGCGGATTCCGGTTTTAATTCCCGCAGAAACTACCATAGGTTTGATATGGAAATATTTTACAAAGGCACTTCCCAAAGAATGCATTACCTCCGGCACTACCGATGCCATAATCACCGCATCAATGTCTGACGCCTTCACCCCCTGAAGCTCAATAAGTTCTCGCAGGGTAATTGCATATTCATCAGAGGTTCTTGTAACTTTTGTTGTCATTCGGAAAGTTCCATGCAGGTTCTCTCCATCAAAGATTCCTAAGGTAATATTCGTATTACCAATGTCCATTACTAGTAACATTGAGTTTCCCCTTCCTTATCTCCTACTTCTCCTGATTCTCCTAGTTCATCTAAGACCTCTTCTCCTAGGAAAAATACCTTGTAATATAGCTGCAAAGATTCCAAGAGATCTTGCTTTGTCCGCTGGATTTCCTTAATCTTTAAATGGCTTCCAATATCATCGAAAGTGGGATCAAAGTCCTTGCTGCTAACCTCAAAGCAAAGCTCACCATTTTCCTCAAAAACTAAGGTCAGGATTCCTCCCACATCATTTACATACAAGACACACAAAATCTTTAATTCATCTTTGATCCGATCCGGAAGCTGGTCAAAATCCGGATTTAAATAATATTTCTCCTCGTAGGAGTTGGCGCCACACAGCACAATCTTTTCATTATACATATCCATATACACCTCTTACTGAAACTTCTCCGGCGTAAACTTCCCGTTCCTCTCCGTCTTCCAAGCGAACAATCAGTTCTCCGGAGGAGTTAATACCTAAAGCCATTGCCTCGTACTCATGTCCGGGCTCTAGGACGCGGACTTTCTGATTCTTATTTAATAAGAGACCATTGTAATGATCCATAACTCCTGATAAGTCCTGGGTTTCCATGAAAATTTCATAGAATTTTTCAAAGCTTTCCATGGTGGCCGCCACAAGATCTGCTCTCTTAACCTCATCTCCTGTTTCAATCTTTAGAGATGTGGCAACTTTTTCAATCTCTTCCGGGAATGCTTCCATATTTACATTAATCCCTACCCCAATGACTACATAATTAATATAATCAATCTCAGCGCTCATTTCTGTCAGGATTCCGCAAATCTTTTTCCCACTTAAGATAATATCGTTGGGCCACTTGATTCCAGGCTTTAGACCTGTAACCTTCTCCACCCCTTCTTCCACCGCCAGGGCCATAATCAGGGTCAATTCCGAAGCCTTGTTGGGCAACATTTTCGGATGCAAAAGAATGGTCATGGAAATACTGCTGCCAGATGGGGAATCCCAGGCCCTGCCTCTTCTTCCCTTTCCTGCCACCTGCCTGTCAGCTACAAAGAGGATTCCGTGATTTGAAAAATCCCCCTTATCTCCCAGTTCTTTGGCTCTGGTGTTGGTAGAGTCAATCTCATCATAGTAAACCACCGGGTGCCCTGCCCACTTTGTCTTTAACTGGCTTTCGATCTCTGCCTTAGACAAAATATCTAGGCTTTCTACCAAGTGATAGCCTTTATTGCGCACTGCCTCTATCTTATAGCCTTCTTTTTTCAACTGTTCGATCACTTTCCAAACTGCCGTGCGAGACACCTGAAACTGTTCACACAGTTGCTGTCCGGAAATATATCCGTCACTTTCTTTTAATAATCGCAAAATCTCTGCTTTCATAGTCTGTTTCCTTTAACTCTAAGACTCTCTGTAACAATTTCACATTTGTTACAATTCCGTATTTGTTACCTTACCATATTTTTCCCTATCTGACATTAAATTTTCCAAGAAAATACAAGGCAGATTATCCCCCATTTACCGTCCAAATGGGCCTTCTCTTTATGAATTTCGTCGCTGTCTTGCAGCCTCAAACATTAATACTGTGGCTGCCACTGCCGCATTTAAGGATTCCACCTGACCCTCCATGGGAATCTTAATATACTGGTCTGCTAAATCCGCCGTCTCCCTGGTAAGGCCATTTCCTTCATTTCCTATTAAAAAAGCCGTTGGAGCTGTATAATCTGGCAAGTCATAATCCAGGCTATCTTCCAAATGAGCGGCATAAATTTTTACCCCTTGACTTTGTAGGTCCTTCATAGTTTTATGAAGTTCTTCTGTATAAAGGAAGGGCACCCGGTAAATGGCTCCCATAGTGGACCGAATGGTTTTGGGATTGTAAATATCCACGCAGCCCTTGTCCATAAGGATTCCTGTAACCCCTGCAGCCTCTGCCGTCCGAAAGATGGTTCCTAAATTTCCCGGATCCTGTAAGTGCTCTAAGATCATCAGCTGAGTCTTTTCTTCTAAGAGCTTTTTAATCTCATAGTCCTTTTGTTTTACCACACATAGAATCCCTTGCGGAGTCTTGGTATCTGACACGTAAGCATACACGGTATCTGTCAAAATCTCCTCCCTAACAGAAGTTCCCTCTAAGATCTCATGAATCAAGATCTCTTCTTTCTTATAAAAGGACTCCGAGGCATAGACTTCCAGAAGGTCTTCTTTAGGCACTTCCCGAAACATACGAATCCCTTCCACCAGATATACCTTTTCTCCATCTCTGGCTTTCTTCTTTTTCATGAGATTTGCCAGGCGTTTTACCTTGGTATTTCCTGTGCTTGCAATCATAAACTGTCTTCCCCTTTTTTGTATGTTTTGAACAGTTTTATAATACTTTATATTGCAACTTAGTTCAAGTTGTGATAATATTGTTTCGGTTCTTTGGAGCCAACAACGAGAAATAAAGATTGTAACTACGTAATAAGCGCCTATCAACAGCTAAAATCTATTGTTTTGCCGTTATTGTTAGGTGTTTTTTTGCGGTCATTTTACAGATATGATTCTATATGAGGTGATGAAATAAGATGAAACAATATGATGTAATTATTATCGGTGCAGGTCCCGGAGGAATTTTCTCCGCTTACGAGCTTGTAAAGAAAAATGGGGATATGAAGGTTGCCGTATTTGAGTCCGGTCACGAGCTTAGCAAGCGCCATTGCCCGATTGACGGAAAGAAAATTAAGTCCTGTATCGGATGTAAGAGCTGTTCTATTATGAGCGGTTTTGGTGGAGCCGGTGCCTTTTCTGATGGAAAATATAATATCACCAACGACTTCGGTGGTACCCTCTATGAATACATCGGAAAAAATGAAGCCCTAGAGCTTATGAATTATGTAGATGATATTAATATGGCTTACGGTGGCCAGGGCACAAAGATGTACTCCACAGCCGGAAGTAGTTTCAAGAAGCTTTGTCTTCAGAACAAGTTAAACCTTTTGAACGCTTCTGTTCGCCACTTGGGTACAGATATTAACTATGTAGTTCTTGAAAATATTTATGCTGAATTAAAAGACAAGGTAGATTTCTACTTTGATACTCCTGTTGAAGATGTGGAAAAAGACGGCGAGACCTTTATTGTAAAGACCGCTTCTGAAAGCTACCACTGCCCAAAATGTATTATTTCTGTTGGACGTAGCGGAAGTAAGTGGATGGAGACCATCTGCGATCACTTGAAAATCAAAACTTTATCCAATCGTGTAGATA
>CAVBQS010000057.1:0-16958 GCA_963597615.1 Bacteroidaceae bacterium | reverse complement strand
CTGTTTTGTACAAATAAAGTTACTTGAATCCATTAGGGTTCTGAACAGTTACAAACAGAATTTAAATTTGAAATTCAGATGATTCCTTTTGTAGAACGATAGATAAAGAAATTTTGGAAATTACAGGATTACATGGGAAATAGAGAGGAAAGGAACAGCTTTTAATGGGAGAAAAAACATATTTAAAATGGTATAACAAAGTGGGTTATGGTTCTGGGGATGTTGCAGGAAACGTAGTATATGCATTTTTGACATATTTTGTCATGGTATATTTAACAGATACCATTGGAATGTCGGCAGGTATTGTAGGAACACTTATTGCAGCATCGAAATTATTTGATGGATTTACAGATATTTTCTTTGGATCCATGATTGATAAGACTCATAGCAAAATGGGAAAGGCGCGACCTTGGATGCTTTATGGATATATCGGTTGCGCAATTACCTTGGTTGCAGTATTTGCAGTGCCTACAAGCCTCGGTAAAACAGCTCAGTATGCATGGTTTTTTATTGCGTATACCCTGCTAAACGGCGTTTTCTATACAGCTAATAATATTGCTTATTCATCTTTAACTTCACTGGTTACAAAGAATAGCAAAGAGCGCGTGCAGATGGGATCCTATCGATTTATCTTTGCATTTGGAACAAGCCTTCTCATTCAGTCAATTACGGTTGAATTCGTGGCATTTTGTGGTGGTGGTGCATCTGCATGGAGAACGGTTGCAATTATTTATGCCATCATTGGTCTGATCGTAAATACTATTTCAGGATGCTCAGTAAAAGAACTTTCAGAAGAGGAGTTGAACGAAGGAAAGGTAGATGATGAAGAGAAGAAATATGGTCTTGTAGAAGCATTTGGCCTTTTGATCAAAAATAAGTTTTACATGATGATCTGTGGAACGTATCTTTTGCAGCAACTATATAATGCCATGATCGGAACAGGCATTTACTACATGACTTGGGTATTGAAAAATAAAAACTTATACAGTGTATTTGCCTGGGCAGTCAATATTCCACTGATCATTGCCTTGATTTTTACACCGGCTCTTGTAGAAAAATGGTATGGTATGTATAAGCTAAATAAGAGGAGCTATATGCTGGCAACTTTAGGAAGAGGTCTTGTGGTGGTTGCAGGTTTGATGGGAAGCATACCACTTATGATTCTTTTTACAGCTGTAGCAGCTTTGGGACAGGGACCATGGCAGGGAGATATGAATGCAGTTATTGCGTCTTGCTCTGAATACACCTACCTTACTCAGGGAAAGCATGTAGAAGGCACCATGTTCTCATGCACATCCTTTGGCCAGAAAGTAGGTGGAGGAATCGGAACAGCAGTTACAGGATGGCTTTTAGAAGCAAGTGGTTATGTGGGAACTTCAAATACACAGCCAGCCTCTGCAATAACAATGATGACGGTTATGTATCTTGTAATACCATTTATTATTGAAATTCTGATTACAGTGGTTCTTTCTATGATGAATATTGAGGAAACAAATAATAGAATTAAGGCTGAAAGAGAAAATTCCATGGCATAGTTTTAAGAAAAGAGAAGAAGATTATAAAAGGAGCGGACCTTGCTTTGCTGGGGTCGCTCCTTTTATGAAATTTTGCTTGGCTCTGAACAGTTACAAATTATTTAGCCGGCACAACTTCTAACCAGTAGCCGTCCGGATCCTGGATAAAGTAGATGCCCATATCAGGATTCTCGAAGCAGATACAACCCATTTTTTCATGTAGCGCATGAGCAGCTTCCATATCATCGGTTTTAAAGGCTAGATGGAATTCTTCGTCCCCAAGATTGTAAGGTTCAGTACGGTCCTTAAGCCAGGTAAGCTCCAGTTCGAAATCCGTTGTATCATTGCCCATGTAGACAATGATAAAGGAACCATCAGAAGCTTCCTTACGGCGCAGTTCGTGAAGACCTAGGGCTGTTTCGTAGAAGTCCATAGAGCGCTTCAGGTCAAGTACATTGTAGTTTTCGTGGCACATTGTAAATTTCATGGTAAAAGTCCTCCTTGGTGTGTGCTGTTTAATATACTTAATTAAAATATTAAGGGTTATTCTTGGATGATTATTTGCTCGCCATCCCGGTGAATCTTGTGGAAAAGTGTTCCTTCCGGCACAGTATTTTCCGTGAGATACTTATCTATAATGGAAAAATCATTCCAAAAATGCATAGGAAACAGGTGTTTAATATGGACCTGGGAGAGCAGATAATTCATTCCCATGGCATAATCTGATTCCTGACGGGGATCTAAGGGAGTGAAAGCCAAAAATATAGGCTTGTCCTTTAGATATTGAATTTCTTTTTTGTAATCCCCAGCCATCTTCCGATTATCACTATCCGGTTCTCCGGGCCAAGTCCACCAGTGAAGATCACCGGCATGGTAGATGTAACGATCTTGATAGTGAATCAGAAAGGCACAGCCACAGTCTGTGGAGTGCATAGTATGAATCACAAGAGGTTGCCCTTCTTTGTCGGTCAATGTCGTATCCGTGTATGTGGGGAGAAAAGTGACCTCTGGAAGGGGAGAGTTACTATTCTTTTTCTCCCGTTGGAAGGCCCTTTTGATTTCATTGGCAAAGAGCCAGTGGACATGTGGGTGTTTAGCAAACATTTTAAAAATAGCTGGATTATAGTGATCCGAGTGGCTGTGGCTACAGAAGACAAAAAGTTCCTTGGCAGGATCTAGTGCAGGAATCTCTCCTTTGTAATAATCGAATAGCCAGTAGCAGTGCTCCCATTCTAAGAGAAATCCACTGTGATTTATATAAGTAATTTTCATTAATTTTGTCCTTTATTAAGAAATGTAGAAAAATGAACTTTCTACCCTTGGGGCAGCTTCCGTGCTATGATTATAGCAATAAGAAATTACTGGTGCAATATTGTTTGGGCATTTTAGGGTGAGTAGGGAAGAAGCTATAAAATATTAAGGTTATTTTAGTCGTGTTGTATATTGAAAAAAAATTCAGTACAATAAGAGTGATATCAATTTGACAGGAGGAAATTTCATGAGTAGTTATCTGAATCCAGGAAGCAAAGGGTTTCAAGAAAGTTTGAATTCTGAAATTTATGTTGATAAAACAGGATTGATTGATAAAACAAATGCAGTTCTTGATACGCGGCAGAAATTTCTTTGTGTCAGTCGCCCAAGACGCTTTGGGAAGTCAATGGCAGCAGATATGCTGGCGGCATATTATGAGCGTGGGGAAGATTCAGCAGAGCTATTTGATTCATTGAAAATCGGCAAATCTGTCTCTTATCAGACACATCGAAATCAGTATGATGTGCTTAAGGTAAATATGCAGGAGTTTCTTAGTATGACACATAGTATGGATGAGATGCTTGGCATGTTGCAAAAATATCTGATATTTGATTTGATGGATCATTTTAATGATATACATTATCGCGATGAGAGTAATTTGATTCAGGTGATGAAGGATATTTATAGCAAAACTAGGTGTTCTTTTGTTATTTTAATTGATGAGTGGGATTGTCTATTTAGGGAATACCAGCAAGATTACAATGCGCAAAAAAAATATTTAGATTTTCTTCGAGTATGGCTAAAAGACAAGGATTATGTAGCGTTGGCGTATTTAACAGGAATATTACCAATAAAAAAATATGGCTCTCATTCTGCGTTGAATATGTTTACTGAATATTCAATGACAGATCCGGGAGATTTGGCTGAATATTTTGGATTTACGGAAAATGAAACGTTGGATTTATGTAATAAATATGGAATGAATTTTGAGGAAGCTGAAACGTGGTATAATGGATACCGATTGACTGTGCATCGTCAAATTGGAAACGAAACATATTCTATATACAATCCAAAATCGGTAGTAGAAGCAATGATGCGACACAAGTTTGGTACCTATTGGAATCAGACAGAAACATATGAAGCATTAAAAATTTATATTCAAATGGATATGGATGGATTAAAAGATTCTGTAGTTAGAATGCTTGCAGGAGAAGCTGTACCAGTTAATGTTGGAACATTTAGCAATGATATGACAACATTTGCTACGAAGGATGATGTGCTAACCTTGTTGGTACATCTTGGGTATCTGATATATGACAGTGCAACTGAAACTGTAAGAATTCCCAACAAAGAGGTTTCGCAGGAATATGTAAATGCTATCAGCACAATGAATTGGTATGGTGTAGCAAAGTCGGTGGAATCATCTCGTAGATTATTAGAATCTTTATGGTCATTAGATGGGGAGGCTGTTGCAACTGGAATTGAGAAGGCACATGAGGAGGTTTCAATTCTTCAATACAATGATGAGAACGCGCTTAGTTGTACAATCAATCTTGCCTTTTATTTTGCACGAGAATATTACACTATAGTTCGAGAGATGCCTGCTGGAAAAGGATTTGCGGATGTATGTATGATTCCTAGAAAAAGACATTTGGATAAACCTGCAGTAGTTATTGAATTGAAATGGGACAAGAGTGTTTCAGGAGCATTAGATCAAATTAGAGAAAAGAATTATGGAGATGCGTTAGAAGAATATCAAGGCAAGATTTTGCTTGTGGGAATTAATTATGATAAAAAAACGAAGAAACACGAATGCGGAATTGAAGTTTTAAATAAGATATAAGAAGGTAATAATATGAGATTATTAGGAAATATATTATGGCTTATATGTGGTGGTTTTGTTAGCGGAATGGCATGGGTTATCCTATGGCGGTGCTAAACGCAATTGTAGGTTTGTTTTGCTATTGTACAATTATTGGAATCCCTTTTGGAAAGCAGTATATGAAAATTGCTAAGTTGTCACTAATGCCTTTTGGCGCATATGTTCGATAATTGATTACAGTGGAGTACACATAAAAATGTAAAAAATCTTTAGCCCCCTTTGCTTTGTTTATCGTATATATAAGCAACAAGAAACAAATACAAATTCACGATAAATAAAAACAAAAGCAAAGGAGAAAAAGATTATGAGAAATACAATTATTAAAAAAATGGTAGGATGTGTAGCAGCTTCAACAATTTTAGCAACATTAGCAATTGGAACCGTATTTGCAGCAGGTACAGGAAGAGATACCTTGAACAAGAATGCAGAGGCAAGTGCAGTACAGGTGGCAACAGACCAGGCAATTTTTACATGGACTGGAGATTATACAGGGGCAACTGCAACATTTATCAATGAGAATAATGAGATGGAAATTGTAGAGTGTGACGTTTTAATCGATGCAGAAGCTGATCAGGTAACTTATACAGCAATTTGCAACCATGATACAGAAGAGGGTCTTCAGACTTTCAAAGATGTAAAAGTAGTAAATTATTCTGAAATGAATGAAACTGCTATCATTCGTTTAGCAAATGATAGTACAATGGTAGCTATACGATAAAGAAGAAAACATAGCAATGAGTAAAGGTAGGTGTCACATGAAGTGATACCTACCTTTATATTATTGTTTAGCTTTTCAGGGGGATATATCGTATACTAATATTAAAAATATAAAACGATTAGAAAAAAATAATATATGACGAAAAAGGGAGACAAGAAGAATGAGTGACAAATCTTACGAGATCGATAGGGAAGAATTGGAGCAAGAACTGGAAGCAGAGGATGATTTTGAAGCCATGGAGATATCAAAGCTTTTGCAGCTACATGATCTACTTTATAAGATGAAGATGGAAGTGATGATATCAGAATACAAGGAAGAACCTATACTTCGCATCTGGCCAAAGGTTGGTAATGAGGAATTGGACTGTTTTCTTCGATATCATACATGGAATTTAGATAAGGGTATTTTCCTTCTGGAAGCTTTTGTTCTAATGGCACCTTGTCCGGAAGATGAGATGGAAACCCTTACTCAGTGTATGAAGTACAATCAAGATAGTTTGGTGGGAACCCTTTATCCTGAGGAGGGGCGATTTTATCTTCGAATGGTATATAGAGAATCCGAAATACCGATAGATGAGGAAGAGATGAAGGAATTTCTTAATGATCTGGTAGAGGAATGGCAATATTTGCAATTATAAAGGGCATCTTTGCATGAGCAGAATATAATTGGAGAGGAGAGACACAATGCCGCAAAAGGAAATAAAAAAGAACCAGAGTCAGAATAAGCAGCAAGGCATGCAGCATAGTCTTCAGATGGGGCAAAATTTGCAGCTGTGGCAGATGCCACCGGCAGAAGCAGAACTAAAGACCTCGAAAAAAAATCTTGAAAAAGAAATTGAAACAATTGAAAAAGAATTACGGGTATTGTCCGATGAAGAGCTAAAACAGGAGAAGCAAATCGAGGATCATCAAATCGTTCTGGAGGCACTTCGTGAAAAGTATCTTACTGCAAGAGAGCGATTCATGCAAAATCCAGAAGTTGAGGGGACTCAAGACACCTTAGATGCATTCAAGGAGGTATATAGGGATGAAAATAAGGAAGTAGGTACACTGATCCGACATCTTTTTAATATAAAACATGAAAAATTTATTCAACTGCGTAATCATAAAACAAAGATACTGATACTCCATGGGGAGAAAATCACAGATGAGTGGTCTGATGAGACAGCTGCGGAGGGTTTGAGGAATATCATTAATGATCTTCAGAAATACACGGAAGAACCATGGAAATTCTGCGTTGATAATGTTCAGGAGACCATGGAGAAACTTCAAGGGGCTCATCAAAATTACTTGGATCGAATTGAGATGACAGGGACAGCAAAACGCATGGCGGAGGAAACTGAAGATTATTCTCATAAAGAGCAACTTTTAGAATGGACTAAGATGAATATTTCACCGGAGGAAGTACTTAATGACTATCTTGAGAATGTGAATAAGTTATGGGGGAATGAAGAGACACGCAAAATATATTTATGTCCCGAACATATTACACATCATATCAGAGAAAGTTTCTTTCTTATCGATTACTATTTGTTCTTTCAGTCCCGCAGGAAAGATATTGAAATACCAGAGGAACAACAAGCTGCAGTAGAAAAAGCAGACCGTATCATGAACTATTACCATGAACATGTCAAAAATATTTTGAGAGATTATGGCATGGATATGTCAAAAATGAAATATGATAGGAAGAAGCTGGAGGAGGCTACTAATGACGAGGGCGTGAAGGGGCAAGCTGCATATTGGAACAAAGATTTTCGGACTTATCAGGACCTTACTGGTGAGGCGGAGTGGGAGGTTTTGATCCCGGGAAAACAAGATTTTGCAGAGGATGAAATCCTTAGGTTAGAGCAACAGCTTGGTATTGGTCACGAGAAAGTAGCAACAGAGGCTGAAATACAAAGAGATGAGCATGAAGAAAATATCGTAGAGAGACAGGATGGCTATTACCGGTATCGTTCCGATATTCTTAGCAGTATGGCAGATCACAAAAATGCAGTAGGAAAGAAGAAACGTATGTTGCAAATTTGTCAGGCTATGATAGAAAAATTGCAGAATCAGGGACTTTGGAAGGAGAATTCTGCATTTAACGGAGTTCATGAATATCTGGATCGGGATTATCAAAACTTTGTTGCGATAAATGAGGGAAGTTATACGGAATATTCATTTATAGAGAGCAGAACTAGAGAAAGATTAATGCATGAAATGCAGCGAACCCTTAAGTGTGCCAGCTCTTCCTTAGAGAAACACTATGCAGCAGAGCTTTATAACCTTCTTAAGAAAGAGCAGGATGGAGATTTGATTGTGCCAGACAATCCTAAAAGTGTCGTTTACCGTTCAGACAAATTTTTAAAGGAACCAGATACGCTTGAAGATAATCTGCGTTTTGTAATGAAATCGGTTAAAGACCAGCCACTATTTCCTCACGAACCTTGCTTAAAGGATATTGCACAGGGAAGGATTGGAGATTGCTACTTTATAGCGACAGTGGTGAGTTTAGCAGTTCGTGCACCTGGTAAGATCAAAGAGATCATGAAGGATAATGGGGATGGTACGGTAACGGTACGTTTTTATGACCGTAGTGCAAAAAAATATCTATATGTGAGGGTGGATAAGACAATCCCAAAGGTTCAAAATGAAAAAGGACAACAAAGAGACTTTGGAGCTCAAGCTGCACTTTGGACAAAATTATTAGAAAAAGCCTACGCATCGGTGAGACATCCAAGTACAAAGAGACTTACCAATCGAAGTTCAAAATGGAGCTATATGAATGCAAACGAAGGAAACTGTTATAATGCATTCAAAGATCTTACTGGTATGAAGGCAGAATATATCAGGTTTGAGGAGAAGAAGATTTCTATCTTCAAGGGACGTTTAGAGGAAGAGCATGTAAATATATTTGGAAAATATAAAATGGAAACTCCGTCGTTAGTATACTATGAAGCGACTCATAAAGGTGATATGGAGGCTTTTAATTATCTGCGAGGACGTAGCGTCTCGCGGCATAAGAAGGCAGAACTGAAAGCAGAAATGAAGCGCAACAATAAAATCCAAGATCTCTTAGAACAACTCATGCTAGAGGAAGAACATGAAAAGGAAATAGATATCATGGATCGAAAGGCTTATAGTGATTTACTGGCGAAATCTTATAATAAGCTGAAAGAATATGCCACTATAGCAGACAAAGCAGGAGAAGAAGGACAAACTTTGAAGGTATCGGATCTTGCCCAAAGTTCTATTCCGGAATCCCTGCGTAAACTTTTGGCAGAGTGTTGGAATCTATGTGGAAAACAGAAAGAAGTGCTGCAAAATATTGCCGGTGATATGGTAATTCATTTCATCCAGAAATTGAATACATCTGGAAAAAACATGGAAGAATATACGGAAACTGAAAAAGAATTCTTGAATCAGATTGAAAATTCTTTGGATGGAGGTGGTTTCTGTGAACTGGGAACCTATAATATTGAACTTAAAAAGCAAGAGATAAAAGGACCTTCAGGAGAAGGTTATTTACATGGCATGTATGGCGGTCATGCTTACTCAGTTTTAAGAACAGAGGAGCATGAGATTGGTAATAAGAAGAAGAAATTCTTACGAGTGGTTAATCCACATGCAAAGACGATTCCTCTCTATCAGCTGGGAGAAGATCGGAGATTAACAAGAGTAGGTTTCAATCCCCAAAATGGTGAAGATGCTGCAATTAAGTATGAAAATAGAACTCATGGTGTATTTTTATTGGAATTAAGAGATGCAAAGATGTTCTTTGGGAGTATTACTGGATCAAAATAAATAAAAAAGGGTTAGATGCATTGATAATTCTTTTGCATCTAATCCTTTTTTAAAATGAATAGAAAGAAGGATCAACCTATCCTATCACTTCCAGAATCATCTCTTTCAATTTCTGAATATTTACCGGTTTTGACAAATGGCCATTCATACCACTGGCAAGGGAGCGACGAACATCTTCATCAAATGCGTTGGCGCTCATTGCTACAATGGGGAGGGTGTGGCTGTCCGCCTTTGAAAGTTTTCGGATTTCTCTAGTTGCCTCCAGTCCATCTTTTACCGGCATCATAATGTCCATAAGGATTAGGTCATAATAGCCTGCCTCTTTTTCTTTCACAAGATCTACAGCTTCCTGGCCGTCGTGGGCTTCTTCCACCATCATGCCATATTCTTCCAGCATGGCTCTTGTAATCTCCATGTTCAGGTCATTATCTTCAACTACCAACACCCGATTGCCTTTAAAATCAACAGCGGTTTCATCCAGTGTGACATTGTTTTCCTGAGGATTTATCTTTTCTAATCTTAAAGTAAAGCTGAATATACTTCCCTCATTTACAGCACTTTTTAGTTGGATATCAGAATCCATCATATGCACCAGTTGGTTACTAATGGCAAGTCCCAAACCGGTTCCTTGTCTTCTGAATTTATCAGAATCATCTGCCTGTTCGAAACTTTGGAAAATTAATTTCTGCTTTTCAGGGGCGATACCAATTCCATCATCCTCCACTGCAAAATAAATCTCGGAATAATTTTCATCGGCAGAGTTTTCTATAACCCGAAGACAAATATGTCCTCCCGGATTTGAGAACTTCACTGCATTTCCCAGAAGATTTACTAGAATCTGGCTAATCCGTAAAGCGTCACATTTGAACCACTCATGCTGCAGACGGATCTCATCGGAATAGTAAAGCTCTTTTTCTTGAAGTTTGGACTCCATGACAGTTTCCAGATTTTCAGCCAGGTTTTTCAGATTGCACTCTTTATAGACCAGATGCATTTTACCGCTTTCAATCTTAGACATGTCTAGGATATCATTTAAAATGCCTAGCAGATAATTTGAGGAGTTCTGGATTTTATGGAGACAGTAGAGCACTTTTTCTTCGCTTTGGTTTTCTTTTAATGCGATATCCGTCATACCAATAATTCCATTCATTGGGGTTCGAATCTCATGGGACATACGGGCCAGGAAATCTGACTTAGCCTGGGCTGACAAGTCATGCCGCTGCAGGTTTAGCTTATTCTGAATGATGGTACAAATTTCTTCCAGCTGCTTTGTTTGAGTTTCATCCTGCAAAACAGATATATTTATCCCAGAAAGAATAAGGCTTCCGGAATACCGGCCCTCATCTGTCATGTGGAATATGATGCCCCGGTCCTGTCCAACAAATTTTCCAATTATAGGATCCCTGCTGTCAGCCTCTGTAATTTCTGCAATTTTCTGCAACTCATGCAAATGCATAAATTCCTGATACTCTGTTCCGCTACAGTGGATAATGCCATCCCAGTTCTTATCCAACTCTCTGACTTTCCAATGATAGGTTCCGCTATTAACCAGATATTCCTGATTGAATTTGGTAATAATCAGATTGGTCAGCTGGTATTTCTCATTCATTTTCAGGGCCAGCATATCAAGGGCAACACGAACTTCTACACCTCGATCAAGGAGATTCATTGCTAAAGAGGTAAAGGTCAGGCTCTTTAATTTTTCAAAAGGTTCTGTTTCTTCAAATTCCATTTCAGGAGAGGCTTGTAGTTCTGTTTCTGTAAGTTGTTCATAACATACAAGATGCTTTTGCTTGCTCTGTGAAACCATCAACGCTTTCTTTGCCTGTGAAAGCCCTTGCTGTAGTTTGGTTTGTTTGGTGATTTGTGTCATACCGCAAGCAAAATCAAGAACCAAATAGTTCTCATTAATGATGGATCTAAAATCTTTTTGTATGAGCAAGATAACTTCTTTTACATTTCTTTCTGTTTGTGTGGGAACCCACAAAAGCATGTAATCAGCGCCAACTCGCAGCCCTATGATATTGAAAAATTCTGCTTCAGAAAATCTTTTTCTTATAGAATCTGCAAGACATCGCAGAAGTAAATCTCCAAATACCAGACCATATTTTTCGTTGATCTGGGAGAAATTCCTGATATCTGTGGATATCAACACGCCTACTGGCTGATCGCTCCTTGCTGTCTGTATGGCTTCCATACCGTAATTCATGCGATAGAATCCAGTGGTGTAATCCAGCAGTTGTTGTTTTTGCTGCGCTTCTTCCAACTGCTTTCTCTGGTGAATATCATGGACACAGCCTACCACACGGCTAAACTGACCTTCCTCATCTTGTATCACTCTACCGATTAGTTCCACCCAGTGATAATCTTGATTCGGGGTTGTTCGCATACGGAATTCAACTAAAACTTTTTTTTCGATTTCGGAAAATGCATCCAAAAGGACTATTTGATCTTCTGGATGTACAAAATCACGTTCCGGATGTTTCTGACAATCCCACACGCCATCATCATCGCCACTATTAACAATTTCTAAGGTTTTTTCGTTTCGCCTATAGGTAAAGAAAATATCCTGTGAACTTTCTACCGCCACCTTGTAACGTTCTTTTTCTTCCAGGAGCTGATCTTCTGCCTTCCTCTGAGCATCTGTTAGATTCTCAATCACATCATGAAGTTCATCAATTTCCGAAATTCCTGATTCAGGAAATTTTCGAATTCCTTCCACACCGCCTCGGACACTTTCTGCTAGTCTGGATACCGGCTTTGTTACGTGACGAGATAGAACATAGACACAGACTACAGCAAGAAATCCACTGATCAAAATAGAAACAGTGATTCTAGTGTACACTTTTGTGCCAAGCCCATAGACAGAATCTTCGGTTACTAAACCGCAAAGCATCCATTCTGTGTCGGAATAGGGCACATTGTTGCTATATAAACTTAAGGGTTCAAGAATGGCATAAATATTCTGGGTGCCAATTTTTGCATTCTTTACTTTTCTTAGATGATTGGAGGACTCCTGCTCCAGGTTGATTATTCCGTCCTTTTTAGCTGCATTGGAAAGAGTTCCCTTGCTGGTAACGACCGTATAGGATTCATCATTCTCTTTGATGACTAATGCGTAGCCGGCGTTCTGGCTATTATCAAGATCATCTACAGACAGATAATTTTGCAGATAGTTTAGGGAAATTTCCACCCCTAGCACACCATAGACGTTATCATCATACTTTAGGGGAACTGAATAAGTAATCATCTTGTGGCTGTCCATGTAGTGGTCTTCTAGAATAAAGGGATTCGACCAATACCCAAGGTTCTCCATGCGGCTGTTTATATGTTCCCTAGCTGCTATATAAGGAGCATAGTAAAATTGGTCAGCATCCCTGTTTCCATATCCAGAAAAGGTAAAATCTGTGGTCCATGCACTGTCCAGTGAAATCGATAGATTCTGGGATAACTGCTTACTTCCCCGTTCCATTAAAAGATCTGTGTTGGAGGCAGTTTTGGTCTGGGGATCTGAATCTCTTACAAAAAATCCGTGGTAATTGGATTCCTGATCCAAGGATGTATCATTTGCCAATATTAAAAATACACCGCTGGTTGTGCCATATTGCAATTGTTCTACCAGTTGAGGAAATACCTGTTCAAGATATTGCTCTTGCACCTCATCACCAGATAGAAATGCCTGGATATCGATTTGATTCTCGCTTAGAATCTTTCTAAGATTATCATTCAGTTCATCGCTTTCCTCGTAGATTCCCCGCCATTTTTCCACCATATCATTTTCAAGAATTACTTGATTTTTTTCTACCATATGGGTGTTGGTCTCAATGGTCTTTTTCTCTAGATTTGGCTTAATACCGCTTAAAATAAGAGTCAAAAAAGGTAAGCATCCCTGAACAAGCACTACCAGTAATATTGGAATCAAAATGATTCCTAACAGCGTTTTCTTCTTTTTCATAGAGTTCACCTGTCTTTTATCTAAGTTCATTTAATTTGCCTTGGCTTGGGAGAGGGCATCGCAGAAGTCTTCATACCAACTTTCAAAAGAATCTTCAGAGATATATTTTGAAAGCCCTTCTTCTCTGGAAGATCCGGAAGCAATTGCCGCCTCTAATGCCTCTTGGTCTGCTGCGATACGGTCGGATAGATTATAATCCAAGACTTTACGCATACTGTAACCATTTTCACAGGTCTTAGAGGTGTAAAACTGAATGTCATCAAAATCTGTCAGAACCTGTTTTAGGCAATCATAAGATTTTTCGTTGACGCCTAGGTTCTCGTCTTTAATGACCTGATCTACCACATCAATATCACTTGCTTCTTTAAGCACTGGCATATAGGAAGATTCTGCTACGAATTTCAGATTATTTTCCTTCTGTGTAAACCATTTTAGGAATACACAGGAAGCATATTCCTGCTTTTCATCGGCTTTAGTCACTGCCATGCCGGCCCCCTGTTGTACACGGTAATTCTCACCGTTTTCCATTATAGGAGCTTCCTGCATAATATACTCAATAGGATATAAATCGGTATCGCTTTCCACGTTATCTGGGAAATAGAAGGCAGATGAGGTGGATCCTGTGTAGGCAATAATATCCCCTGTTTTTACATCATCGGAGCGGAACTTTCCGTAGGCTGCGAAATATCCCTTCATATAGGGCACATAATAATTCTCCCACAAACGGTGAAGCTTTTCCTTATCGGTGTTGACTGTTACCTTTCCGTCCTTTACTTCAAAGATATCGGTGCCCATCTGCTTCATGCCAATTACAAAATAATTGGACATGGAATCTCTTCCGTAAAATGCCTTTCCGTCATCTGGGATATCTGGGGTTAAACTATCGGTCCAGTTATAATATTTCTCTGCAACCTGGGTAACTCCTTCTGTGGTACTTAGTTCCTCCAAAGTGGTTCCCGTTGCTTCTGCAAATGTCTCCCAGTCGGTCTTATTAATCATCATTATCTCTGTGGACTTGGCTACCGGAAACAGATACAGGGCGTCCTCTCCATCAAAATAACCATCCTGGATGTAAGAGTCTACATAGGCAGATAATTCATCTTCAGTGAAATAAGAAGAAATATCGGCCAGTTTCCCTTTTTGTTCTACAGAATAGGCAGTATCCGGATAGGATGAAAAAATAGCCGGAAGATCTTTTGCACCTACTTCTTCATTTACAGAATCTGTAACAGCCTGTTCTAGGTCTGATACAGATCCATAGCTGTAACCTTCCATATGAATTCCTTCCTCTGCGCCTACAGTGGAATTAAATTCATCCAGTAGTTCATCAAAGATTGCCTGTTGGGTTCCGTTGTAATAATGCCATACGGTAAGAGTGATGGGATTGTTGGGGGCTAATTTTACAGACTTAGTGCTGTCTTTTGATAAGCCGGCACACCCGGTCAACGAGCCTGTGATTAAAGTAAGAGCGAGCGTGGCTGCAACAATTTTCTTTTTCATAACATTTAAGCTTCCTGTATGTTTTTTGATTGATTGAAATAACTAGTTTCATTTTATTATCAGGGGTATGGTTTCGCAAGTATTTATTCGTAAGGGGAAAGATTATTGTAATATTTATTAGGATAACTAATGAGTGCTATCTTGTGATAGTAGAAAGGATTGATTGGAAATCACAGGGGTGGATGGAGGAGAATTGGAGGTACCTAGCCAAAGTGTTTGATTGCAGTCAAAAAGGAGAATCTCCTTTACACAGAGATTCTCCTTTTTTTAAACAGTTGGTTTAGTAGTATTAACAGTAAGTTGCAGTCCAAGATGTTTGAAGATATTAAGTAGTGTACCAAGGGTTGCTGTTGTTTTACAAGATTCAATACGTGCTACGGATGACTGTGGAATACCACACATAGTAGCAAGTTCTCTCTGGCTCAATCCAAGAGAAGTGCGTTGCTCAACCATGGCGCTTATGATGGAAGAGATATTTTCAATTTCATCCAGGTCTTTTCCAACTTCTGGATCTACATTTTTGACATGTTTCTTATAATCATTCCAAGTTCTCATAATTATGAAGTCTCCTTTCGGGCAAGGTAGTCATCGCGTTCAGTCTTTGCTTTTTCAATTTTATCTGTTTATATTGAATGCGAGCATCTTTGTTTGTGGAGGCTTTGACTCGAAGGGATTCAAGGAAATCCCATAGTTCAGAATTTCCATTGGAATCTTCATAAAATTCGATATTATACATTGATATATGCTCTCCAAATGGAAGTATTTATTCTGTATAGATATGATAGCTTTTATGCTATCAAAATGCAAATAAAAAAGATATGATGATATTTTTTGTGAAAAATGCACGAGATATTTCCTGCCTATGGTATACTTGTTCCAGCGTTGAAGAGGAAGATGAGCATCATACCGAAAGGAATATAAATGCTGATGGTGAGTAGATATGGAAAATACAGGAATTAATTCAAAAGTTATATCGGAAATAAGACATTTTGCGGAAATATATCATGTAGAAAAAGTGCTTTTGTTTGGCTCCCGCGCAAGAGGAGATTATAAAAGAACCAGTGATATCGATTTGGCAGTAAGTGGTGGGGATTTCAATAGATTTGCCTTGGATGTAGACGAAGAGACAAGTACATTGTTGGAGTTTGATATTGTGAATCTTGATAGTCCAATGCAAGATGAATTACGACAATCAATAGAAAAGGAAGGGCGTGTATTATATGAAAAAATATGAAAATTTTTGTTCTTCATTGGAAAATATGAAAGATATTTATAAGTATGAAGAACCCTATGATAATGTTGTGCTTACAGGACTAGTGGGGCTTTATGAGATTACGTTTGAACAGTCTTGGAAAATGATGAAAGAAATCTTAGAAAATCATGGATACGAAGAAGGTGCAACGGGCTCTCCTAAGATTATTTTAAAAACAGCTTATAAAGCAGGCATGATAAAAAATGAGGAACTGTGGCTTAGGGCCTTGCAAGCTAGGAATAATGTGACACATTCCTACAATCAGAAGATTGCATTAGGTATTGTTTCAGAGGCGAAGAATGAATTTTATAAGATGTTTAGTGAACTAAAAGAAGAAGTTGAAAATGGATGGTTATAAATAGAGTATATAAGATGTGGAGGCAATGAATTTGATCATTGTCTCCATATTTTTAATGGAAAATCAAATCATAAGCAGGTGTTTTTATACCCCACCTATTGCTTTACACTGTAACCATCAAAGAAAGCCTAAAAAAATTCAAAGAAACGGAGGAACTGGCGATGAAGGGATTTAATACGAATGATGGTTACATGGGATTTGTAGAAGGTAAATATATCTTATTTGCCAGCGAGTCCGACTACAACGAATACATGAGGGACTAGAGTATTGTGATGGCAATGACCAAAGCACAAAAAGAAATAGCAGTTACCAGTCAGCTAGCGCGAATGGAATTGGGGAACGGACCATGGATATATCACTCATGTGGAGAACGTGTTTCAGATTCGATTGATCTCTACATAGACACTTTCGTTGTAGGAAAAGATGCACAGGGATTAGGTATCGGGAAAATGTTGTTTGCAAAGATTAAAGAGAATATGTTCACTGATCGTATTTTTTTCTATGAAATTGATGACACAACGAGAAAGATCTGCATATAAAATATATAAACATTTGGGATTTAAAGAAATAGAAGAGTATGTGCATATGAGCCGGTGGTAATAAGTATAATGGGATATGCAATTGTTAATTTGGTGGCATAAAACCAGCCCTTACAGTAGTGATTATTCTACCTATAAGGGCTGGTCTATTTTAATTATGGGTCGTGACCCTGTTGAGCTCGCGAAGCGTGCGAAATATAAACC
>CAVBQS010000056.1:0-8675 GCA_963597615.1 Bacteroidaceae bacterium | reverse complement strand
CCCCGTAGAAATACGGGGATTTTTATTGTTTGGTACTAATGATTGAGTGCTTACGGATATGCACGTAAAGATGTAGAGAAAACAAAAAATAGCAAAGAAATTTGTTCGTTATCAGGAAGGGGCAGAGCTTTACAGAAAACTGACAAGGCTTGTTATTACCATTAGTATCAACCACCAGACGACCTACTACCCGATCTAAAAAATATGACAGCGTTGTTAAATAAACTACTTACGGCCTTCCTATTCGTTTTGCTCTCATTTTCTGATAGAATGTATTCAATTGTGGAAAATTTGTAACTATCAAAACGATAGCAGAGAGGAGAAGCGCTTATATGAGTAGGTTAGAACTTAGGACTCTGAATCGTACGCATATTGTCATGGAAGAGCTGTACAAGGATTTAGAGCGGAGAATCGAATCAAGTCCTCCGGGCTTATGTCCTGTGGATATGTCCAGAGCATTTCTGGAGTTATGTCATGCCCAGACCTGCGGTAAATGTGTGCCCTGCCGAATTGGTCTTGGACAACTGAATCATTTTATTAAAGATGTATTGGATGGCAATGCCACCATGGAGACTCTTGATATTATGGAGGAGACTGCTCTTTCTATTATGGAATCTGCAGACTGTGCCATTGGTTATGAGGCAGCCCATATGGTCTACAAGGGCCTGGTGGGATACCGGGATGATTATATTGAGCATATTAACCACGGCAGATGTACCTGTACCTACAGTCAGCCTGTTCCTTGTGTGGCCTTATGTCCGGCCCATGTAGATATACCAGGTTATATTGCTTTGGTTGCGGAGGGGCGCTATAAGGACGCTGTTCGTCTCATCCGTAAGGACAATCCCTTCCCTACTACCTGCGGCTTTATTTGCGAGCACCCCTGCGAGCTTCGCTGCCGGAGAAATATGGTGGATGATGCGGTAAATATCAGAGGCCTTAAGAGGGTTGCCGCTGATTTTGCAGGAGAGGTGGAACCGCCAAAATGTGCCCCATCTACAGGTAAGAAGATTGCTGTTCTTGGAGGTGGACCTGGAGGCCTTAGTGCTGCTTATTTCCTGCAGTTAATGGGCCATCAGACTACGGTATACGAGATGCTTCCGAAGCTTGGAGGTATGCTCCGCTATGGTATCCCTAATTATCGTCTGCCAAAGGAGCGTTTGGAGGATGATGTTAATGCCATTTTAAAAACCGGTGTAGAAGTAAAATATGGCAACAAGATTGGTAAGGACATTACCATTCAGGAACTTCGTAAAGAATATGATGCAGTCCTAATTACCATTGGTGCAAGTACAGATAAGAAACTAGGCCTTGAAGGAGAAAATTCTGAAGGCGTAATGTCTGCAGTACAATTCCTTAGAAATATCGGTAAAAATATTATTACAGACCTTACCGGCAAGGAAGTTGCAGTTGTGGGTGGTGGTAACGTATCTATGGATGCGGTACGTACAGCCAAACGACTAGGGGCAAAGAAGGTAAGTATTGTTTATAGAAGAAGAATGGCAGATATGACAGCCCTTCCGGGAGAGATTAACGGAGCCGTTGCTGAGGGAATTGAGCTTCAGACTTTAAAGGCCCCGGCAGCCATTGATGTAGATGAGAACAATCATGTAAAGGGTCTTTATGTAACTCCTCAGATGGTAAGCACCATTAAAAATGGTAGAGCCAGTGTGCGCCCTACCGGAGAGGATGATATTTACATTCCTTGTGATGTGCTAGTTGTAGCCATTGGACAAAACATAGAGACTGCCCACTTTGAGGAGGCTGGTATTTCTGTATCCAGAGGAAAAATTATTACCACCAAAACCGGAGCGGTGGAGGATATGCCGGATGTTTACGCCGGAGGAGACTGCTCTAGCGGTCCTGCTACAGTTATTAAGGCTATTGCGGCAGCTAAGGTTGTGGCAGCTAATATTGATGAATATTTAGGCTACCATCATGAGATTTCCTGTGATGTGGAGATTCCGGAGGCTAAGTTAGATGACAAGATTCCCTGTGGACGCATTGACCTTACTGAGCGGGAAGCCTGTGAGAGAGTCTGTGATTTTGAGGCAGTTGAAAATTGCATGACAGAAAATGAAGCCAGACAGGAAGCTAGCAGATGCTTGCGCTGCGACCATTTCGGATATGGAATATTTAAAGGAGGCAGAGAAAAATTATGGTAAATCTTACAATCGACGGAAAATTAATTTCTGCTAAGGAAAATACCACAATCATGGAAGCTGCCAGACAGAATGGAATTCCTATTCCGAAGCTGTGTTATCTAAAAGATATCAATGAGATTGCAGCCTGTCGTGTCTGTGTGGTAGAAATCGAAGGGAAGGATAAGCTCATTACTTCCTGTAACAATATAGTTGAAGAAGGCATGGTAATCTACACCAATAGTCCTAAGGTTCGAAGAAACAGACGTAATACAGTGGAGCTGATCTTATCTCAGCACAACTGTGAGTGTGTTACTTGTATTCGAAGTGGTAATTGTAGCTTGCAGAAGGTAGCCAACGACCTGAATATTATTCAGATTCCATTTAAGATGGAAATCGAGAAGCAGCCTTGGAACAAGGATTTCCCACTGATCAGGGATTCTTCCAAATGTATCAAGTGTATGCGTTGTATCCAGGTGTGCGATAAGGTTCAAAGCTTAAGCATCTGGGATGTGGAAGGAACCGGCTCTAGAACCACTATCAATGTGGCTGGCAATAAGAAAATCGAGGAAGCAGCTTGTTCTCTCTGTGGACAGTGTATTACTCATTGTCCGGTGGGAGCCCTAACAGAGCGGGATGAGACTGAAAAGGTTTGGAATGCTATTTCCGATCCGGAAAAAATCGTGGTTGTTCAGATTGCACCTGCGGTACGTACTGCCTGGGGCGAAGAACTGGGACTTTCAAGACAAGAGGCTACCGTAGGTAAGATTGTGGATGTGTGGAAGAGACTGGGAGCTGACTATGTATTTGACACCTCCTTCTCAGCAGACCTTACCATTATGGAGGAGGGAACAGAATTCCTTAAAAGATTTAATTCCAGTGAGTTAAAAGACAGACCTATGTTTACTTCCTGCTGTCCGGGATGGATCCGTTTCATTAAGTCTCAATATCCTCATTTGGTGAAATATTTATCTTCAGCAAAATCACCTCAACAAATGTTTGGTGCAGTAATGAAGACTTATTTTGCCGAAAAGCTTGGGGTAGACCCAGAGAAAATCTATACCGTATCGGTAATGCCTTGCGTGGCGAAAAAGAGCGAGCGGGAAATGGAGCTCTACTACGGGGAATATGCAGGCCATGATGTGGATGCAGTGGTAACTACCAGAGAGCTTTTACGTATGATCCGGGCAGCTCACATTGAGCCTTCTACTTTAGTTGACAGGGAAAGTGATCGCCCTATGCAGGAAGGTACCGGAGCTGGTGTGATCTTTGGTGCCACTGGTGGTGTTATGGAGGCGGCCCTTCGTACCGCTTACTATTTGTTGAAAAATGAGAATCCTCCGGCAGATGCCTTCCAGGCAGTTAGAAGCGAGGGACTTAATAGGCATCATGGTGTTCAAGAAGCAGTCTTTCAGGTGGACGATGTGACAGTGCGTACAGCAGCAGTCAGTGGCCTGGGAAATGCAAGAGCCCTCTTAGATAGGATTGATCGTGGGGAAGCCCAGTATGATTTTGTGGAAGTTATGGCTTGTCCTGGAGGCTGCGTAGGCGGCGGTGGTCAGCCGATTCATGACGGGGAAGAGCTAGCCTTTGAACGAGGTAAAAACCTCTATTATCTGGATAAGAATGCCAATATCCGCTATTCTCACGAGAATCCGGATGTGCAGAAGCTTTATGAAGAATATTTTGAGAAGCCTAATTCTCACAAGGCTCATATGTTACTACATACCGACCATATGGCTAATAAATAAACAAAAAAAGAATAAAAAATCCTCCTTGGCGTAATTTGATTTGGCCAGGGAGGTTTTTTATAGTCTAAAGTTCTTAATGTCAAAAATCTATTTGATGATTTTTAAAAACCTGAATGCTTCTCTCAAGAATTCCTTTCATATAGGCAATGGCAATGCCATAGTTGGTAATTGGAACCTTTGCGTCTTTTGCACATTGCATCCGATAGCGAACTTCCCGCTCATTTAACATACAGCCCCCACAGTGGATAATGAGGCTGTATTTTGATAAGTCTTCAGGAAAACCAGTACCGCTGGAAAATTCAAACTGAAGATTTTTTCCTGTATGCTTTTTCACCCAGCGAGGAAGTTTTACTGTTCCAATGTCATCGCATTGCCTGTGGTGGGTACAGCCCTCACTAATAAGAACTGTGTCCCCATCTTTTAATTCGTCCAAAGCCCTAGCTCCTGCCACTGCAGTGGAGAGACTTCCCTTATGTCTGGCAAATAAGATGGAAAAAGAAGTCAATAGAATGTCTTCCGGAACAATCTGGGAAACCTCCTCAAAGGCCTGGCTGTCGGTGATAACTAGGGCAGGAGTCTTCCCAATAGAAGCCAGGGTTTCCTTTAGTTCGGACTCCCTGCAGACCAGGGAAGTGGCTCCGGTATCCAGAATATCCCGGATGGTTTGCTGCTGGGGCAGGATGAGTCTTCCTTTGGGAGCGGCGGAATCAATAGGCACTACCAGCACAATGAAATCTCCGGGAGAGATGAGGTCACTGACAATTCCTAGTTTTCCGTTATCTGCAGGAACTAAAGATGCAATCAGTTCTTTGAGTTCAGAAATATTTGTCCCCCTAGTGGCACTGACTTCTATAGAGGGAATGTTCTTAGGAAGGTCGGGGGCTTCTTTTGAGGTTTCAAGATCACATTTGTTTTGTACAATGGCACAGGGAATGTGCTTGTCCTGGATCCGCTTAAGAATCGCTTGATCTTCTTTGGTAAGTCCTATGTTTCCATCAATTACAAGGAGTGCAATGTCTGTTTTATTTAAAATCTGATAGGCTTTTTTGATACGAAGTTTGCCCAGTTCTCCGCTATCGTCAAGGCCTGGGGTGTCGATGATTACCACAGGACCTAGGGGAAGCAGTTCCATAGACTTTAAAACCGGGTCCGTAGTGGTGCCTTTTATATCCGAAACAATAGAAAGACTTTGGCCGGTAATGGCATTAATAATACTGGATTTGCCCGCATTTCGTCTGCCGAAGACTCCGATATGGGTGCGGTCTGATGAAGGGGTGTGGTTCAGGCTCATAGGAGGTCTCCTTTCTTTTTCCTATTAGGACGTTCCGATAAATCAATGGGTTAGAAACGGAAGTCTCTGCCCTTATTCTGGCCAATGAGATTTAAGTTTTCCAGCACAAGAGCCCGGGCCTTTTCATTTGGCACATTTAAGACTTCTTTTGCAATCAGTTGGTCGCCGATGGCCTTTGTTTTTGGAGAGGCATAGTCCATTAAATATTCCTTTAGGGTCATAAGGGCGTTGGGGTGGCAGCAGTTTTGAATCTGTCCACTTTTACATAGAGACATAAAACGGTCTCCGGTACGACCTTCCCTGTAGCAGGCGGTGCAAAAGCTTGGGATGTAATTCATTTTCATTAACCAACGCACTACCTCGTCTAAGCTACGGGTATCGCTGACATCAAACTGTTCGGAGTGTTCATCCTCTGCCTCTGGTTCGTAATATCCTCCAACGCTGGTACGGCTGCCCCCACTGATTTGAGAAATTCCCAGGTGCAGCACCCGCTCTCTGGTTTTCTGGCTTTCTCGGGTAGAGATAATCATTCCTGTATAAGGAACTGCAATACGGATGCAGGCTACAATCTTTGCAAAGGTATCATCATCAATTCCGTTGGTAAAGGCGGAAGAATCAATATCATCGGCGTCTCGGACTCTAGGAACACTGATGGTATGAGGGCCTACGCCGAATGCAGCCTCCAAGTGCTCAGCATGCATTAAAAGTCCTGCAAATTCATAGCGATACTTGTCTAGGCCAAAGAGGACACCAATTCCTACATCGTCAATACCGCCTTCCATGGCCCGGTCCATAGCCTCTGTGTGATAATCATAGTTGTGCTTGGGTCCGGTAGGATGCAAGTTTAAATAGCTTTCCTTATGATAGGTTTCCTGAAAGAGGATGTAGGTTCCAATGCCTGCTTCTTTTAAGAGGCGGTAATCATCTACGGTGGTGGCAGCAATGTTAATATTTACCCGGCGGATGGCTCCGTTTTTATGTTTAATGCTGTAAATGGTTTCGATGGATTTTAAATAATAATCCATGGTATTTCTCACAGGATCTTCTCCAGCTTCTAAGGCCAGTCTTTTGTGTCCCATATCTTGGAGGGCGATTACTTCTTTTCTGATTTCCTCCTGGCTTAACTGCTTTCTGGCAATGTGTTTATTTTTTAAATGATAAGGGCAGTAGGTACAGCCGTTAACACAGTAGTTGGACAGATAAAGGGGAGCAAACATTACAATACGATTTCCATAAAAATCCTTTTTAATCTGTTCTGCCAGTTTGAAAATTCTTTCATTTCGCTCTGGATCTTGACAGGCTAAAAGAACAGAAGCTTCCCTGTGGGAAAGGCCCTTTCTTAAAGCGGCTTTGTCTATTAACTTGTCAATCAGTTCCAGATTCTGGCTGTTTTCATCAGCAAAGGTCAGGGTTTCTAATATTTCTTCGTGATTAATAAAATCATCTGCGTGTTTTGATGCTACATCATACATTTTTCTAAATCCTCCATAAAAATTATACTTGATTTAAATTTAAAGAATCTCCTCGGGAGACTACTACTTGATAACCTATAGATTCCATTCGTCTTTGCAGGCACATACGGCATTCAGCAGCCTCATCTCCGGTACAGATCTTGTTATCGTAGAGGGAATAATCCTTGCGAACTCCTACCGGGGACAGGTTGGGCATGACTACATTGGCTCCGGCTTGGATGCCACGCTCTCTGCCTAGAGGGTGGATGGTTCCAAGAGCCGTGGTGGCAGGCAAGAGAACCTTAGGAAGCATAAGCCGGATTAAGCTCAGTAGAAATAAGGTTAGTTCCAGGCTGCCGGCAGGCTCCTTACAAAACTTGGTGTCATGATGGGGAATGAAGGGCCCGATACCAACCATCTGGGGATTTAGCTCCTTAAGAAAGAGAAGGTCCTCCGCCAGATGAGAATAAGTTTGCCCGGGAGACCCTACCATAAAGCCTGTTCCTACCTGATAGCCTATTTCTTTTAAATGAAAAAGACAGTCTTGGCGGTGCTTTGGAGAAAGATTTTCCGGATGAAGAAAGCGATAATGGTCAAAGTTGTAAGTTTCGTGCCGTAGCAGATACCGTTCAGCCCCTGCATCAAAGAAGGACTGATAGCTTTCTTTGGACCGCTCTCCTATGGATAGGGTAATGGCGCAGTCGGGATGTTGCTTCTTGATAGAACGAATAATATCCACCATAATCTCATCGCTATAATATCCGTCTTCTCCACCTTGCAAAACGAAGGTGCGAAAGCAAAGATCATAACCTGAAGCGCAGCAGGAGAGAATCTCTTCCTTACTTAATCGGTAGCGGTTAACATGGGGATTGCTTTTTCGGATTCCGCAGTAATAACAGTCGTTTTTACAATAGTTGGTAAATTCGATAAGTCCTCGGATGTAAATCACATTTCCATAATACTGGTGTCGGACTTTACAGGCTTTTTCAAACAGATAGTCTTGAAGATCCTTATCTTGGTGATGTTCAAGTAGACAGACAAATTCCTGGGAGGAAAGAGTATGCTCCATTTCCAATTTGTCCACCAGTTGCTTTAACGTTTTCATAAACTTCTCCTGTTTTTATACTTAGGCTAAGTATATTTAGGCCAGGTATATTAGGCCTTGGTATAAGTTGTTTTTGTGCTAATTCCCGGGAGCATGCCTAATTTCCCAGATAGAGAGCTAATAACATCATTTGGTGCATCAATAGCAATGCTAATGATGGAAATCTTCTTTTTACGGTAGGGAATTCCCATTCTTCCGATAATATATTGGGAATGTTCTGATAGCAGCCGGTTTAATTGCTCTACAGAATCTGAGTTTTCTACAATAATGCCGATGAGAGCGATACGTGTGTCCATAAATTTCTTTCCTTTCCCAAATAGCTTTTTAAATAAAAATCGCCTGGGCGGTAAGGCCCAGGCGAAAATGGGGAAATGCCATACATCTCCCTGTTTAAATCAAATCTTTTCATATGTCTGGCGCCTTTTTACTTAGGTATATGCCTTTGTAATCAGTACGTTATTTTAAAAGTTTATCATAAGGAAGCAGGGAATACAATGGCAGCTGTTTTAGAATAATTAAAATCATCGAGGTTTTTTAATTGCTTAATTTGATATATAATGATGTACATAATAAAAGGGTGAAAAAAAGTGAGGTAGAAAGTTTGAAACAAATAAGCAGAGGACAGCCTAAAAATAATTATGCCGATACAGGCATAGATCCATGTTTTGTGGATATCAAGTCCACAACAGTTATTTTTGAGAATTTTAAATGATAATAAAATACCTCCAGATAATTTATAGTTATAAAGCTGACAGTGACCGACAACATATAAAAATGCGAGGTCGCCGTTATACAGCCCCGCAACTCACCTCCACGTGTTCTGTAGTGTGTCAGTCTTATAAGGAAATCATATCAGAAGGAAACAATAATATAGACGCGAGAGTCAACCAACATGTTTCATGACGCATTGGTGTCTTTCGCAGAAAGACGGGATAT
>CAVBQS010000055.1:0-35314 GCA_963597615.1 Bacteroidaceae bacterium | reverse complement strand
ACCTTATCATTACAAAATCGGTCAGCCGATTTGCCCGAAACACAGTTGATTCCTTAACGACAGTACGAAAGTTGAAGGAAAAGGGCATAGAGATTTATTTTGAAAAGGAAAACATCTGGACACTTGATGCAAAGGGAGAACTTCTTATTACAATAATGAGTTCTTTGGCGCAGGAAGAATCCAGAAGTATTTCAGAGAACACGACTTGGGGAAAGCGTAAAAGCTTTGCTGATGGAAAGGTTACTATGGCATTTAAGACATTCCTTGGATATGACAAGGGACAAAACGGAGAGTTTGTAGTCAACGAAGAGCAAGCACGGATAGTTCGTATGATCTACCGACTTTATATGCAAGGACTATCTAGTTATAAGATTGCTCGCACTCTTACAGAAAAGGGCATCCCAACGGTAACAGGGAAGAAGATGTGGAGAGCTGATGCCATACAAAGGATTCTAACGAACGAGAAGTACAAGGGTGATGCCCTTTTACAGAAGACTTTCACGGTTGATTTCCTTACAAAGAAATCGAAAAAGAATGAAGGGGAGATACCACAGTATTATGTGGACGGACATCACGAGGCAATCATTGACCCACAGACCTTTGACTTGGTACAGGCGGAAGTTGCAAGACGAAATGCAATAGCCACTTACGAAAAGTACAGTGGAGCCGGGATGTTCTCATCAAAAATAAAGTGTGGAGACTGCGGGGGATGGTTCGGTTCTAAAATTTGGCATTCAAATGATAAATATCGAAAGATTATCTTTCGATGCAATCACAAGTTTAATGGTGAGAAGAAATGCTCGACTCCACACATTACCGAAGATGAAATCAAAGAGTGCTTTGTGAGGGCAATGGCAGAGATTTTGACTGAAAAGGATGAGCTGATAGAAAATGCTCGATTGATGCTTGATTTGGTATGTTCGACCGAGGAACTGGAGAAACAGGCAGAAGAACTTGGAACAGAACTGCAAGTACAGATGGAAATGGTGCAGAACATTATTGAGCAGAATGCAAGGGTGGCCACTGATCAAGAAGAGTACCAAAAGAAATACGACAGCTTGGTGGAAAAATACAATGCCACGAAGGATGAGTACGAAAGGGTTCTGGATGCTATTTCAAATAAAACAGATAAGAGACGAATGATTGAAAACTTTATAGGGGTGATGGAGCAACGGGACTGCACTGTCACTGAGTTTGATGAAGGACTGTGGTGCAGCCTAGTGGACTACATGACGGTCTATAGCAAAGAAGAAGTAGGCTTTACATTAGGCAACGGAATTGAAATAAGAGTTGTAAAGTAAATGTATGAAGTGATATACTACAGTATGTTGAGCCGATGGATTCGTCTGTCGGCTCATTTAAATGGATTGCAAAGACAGTTACATATTATATGTTATATGGAGGTTACTATTATGGGTAAAATGGCAACAAAGAAGGCAGCAAAGCAATTACAACAGTTATTTGATTTTCTTGGAGAGTTTGGTGGTGTTATCGAAACCGATAAGCCGGAAAATTGGTGGAATCTTGATTTAGAGGTTGAGCAAATCGAAGGCAATAAGAAGAATATTTTTGTAGGTGTATACTCATCAGCATCTGGGGATGTAATCTATAATCCAGTATTTCATGTAGTTGCAAGAGAAGAGGATGATAAGATTGTAGAGGTTGAGGTTTTGGATTGTGAAGAAACTACTGTGCTTGGAACATCTACTGTTGATGGAGATGATATGATTCATGGCTTTGGCACTGCTGAGAAAGACCCATTCGGACTGAAAAAGAGATTTACAAGTTTCATGGATAATATGACAGAGAACGGACCTTATTTAACAGAGCCTAAGTCCGTAAAGAAATACACTAAGACACTGGCAGACTAATAATGCGGAGGTAGTTGTATGATTGAAAAATGCAGTAAATGTGGCAAAAAGGTCGAGTACGAATTGGAAGGAATGGTCTTTCCGGGAGGAAAGGACAGAGAAGAGGCAATATGTCCTTATTGTGGTAATGTCTTAGCATCAAAAATGACAAGTCAGGTTTTTTATGTAAGAGGACTCGAAGAAAATGATGAATAATTAGAAGTGAGCCGATAGAATTAATTCTGTCGGCTTATTTTAATTCTCAAAACAATGGTTCTGTGGTATAATATTAAAAACTATTCTTTAGGAGGTGCCTGTATGCCAATACAACAGATTGCGTATGATATTCCAAATGATATAGCTCTTGGAATTGCAAAGGGGATGTATAAGCGTTTTGGTGGAGTAGTAAGAAATGCTGATACAGGGACCATTGTAAAACACCTCAAGGAAGTGCCAGTTCCAGAGAAGAAGGCGGGCAATGCGGTATTACAGGCGGTAAAGAATCATCCTGTAGCAACTATTGGTATCGGACTAGCAGTTGCAGCAGGTACTGCAGGTACAGCATATTATGTGAGTAAGAAAGAAGAAAGAGAGTTGAAGAAGAACTCCCCTAAATGTGTTGTTGAGTTTGACAAGACATTGAAGAAATATCTGAAAGCAGTTCGTAAAGGAACATTGCAAGAAAAAGATATTGATGATTTGTTGAAGAGTATCGATGAGGTCAGAACCCTTGGAGACGAAGAACATATTAGACTTGATTTATCATCCGGGGAACTAAAACAACTCGTCAATATGATTTACGATTATACCAAGAGACTGGCAAAGGCAAACGATGTCAAACTAGATAGGTTTAAGAACCGTTCACATGATCCTATTGTGAATCTTGAGGGTTATCTGAGGGTACAGAAGGAAATATTCAAAGAGGTAGCATAAGGGGATGATTTGGTGAAGGCAGGCGATACTGCTTATATAGTGGAATCAAACCGATTCGTTAGAGAAGTTACTATTGTGAGAGTTTCGGGCGGAATCTACTTGATTCGTTTTAAGGATTCTGGTGGTGGAATCCAAGTAAAGAAGCATAGGCTATATGCAACAAGAGAAGATGCTGATAATAATATAAAGAAAGAACAGCCACAGCCGAAGTCATACAGAAGTCCGTATGACTGGGAGTAGTGGCGTGCTAATCGGAATTGGTCAGCGACTTTGCAACTAAGAACTTTTGAACTGAATATTGCACATTATAGTAGGGGTGTGCTTTTGCACACCCCTACTGCTTTGCAAGGGGTTCATCGTTGAATTGTATCAAAATCTAAGGAGTTATGAATTCTTATGGCCATCCCCATAAAGAGACCTTGCAGCGGTTGAGGGAGGCTGGTTGTATCATAAGAAGCACCCAAAAGCAGGGAGGCATCGAGTATTTGTTCTGAAAAGGAGAGACCTAAAATTTGCATGGAAAAAAATAATGTGTTAAACTCAAAAGCACATGAAAGAGAGGGATTTGATATGACATATGAGGAAGTATTAAAGAATGCAAAAACCTGTGTGGGAGAAATTTGTAAGGCCTGTCCGGTCTGCAATGGAAGAGCCTGTGGCTCTAAGATGCCGGGACCTGGAGCTAAGGGTACTGGTACTGTAGCTATTAAAAATTATGAAGAGTGGCAGAAAATTGCCCTGAACATGGATACCATCTGTGAAAACAAGCCCATTGATACCAGCCTGGAGATTTTTGGACAAAGCTTTAAGTATCCTTTCTTTGCAGCACCTATTGGAGCTATGAAGTTACACTACGGAGATAAATATGATGATCTTCAGTACAATGATATTTTAGTTTCTGCCTGTGCAGATGCAGGAATTGCGGCATTTACAGGAGATGGAACCAACCCAGCTGTTATGGTGGGAGCAACCAAGGCCATTAAAGCCAAGGAGGGAAAGGGGATTCCTACAGTGAAGCCTTGGGATGTTAATACCTTGGAAGAAAAATTTGCCCTGGTAAAGGAGGCAAATTCCTTTGCAGTAGCCATGGACATCGATGCGGCAGGGCTTCCTTTCCTTAAAAATCTTACACCTCCGGCAGGAAGTAAGACAGTAGAAGAATTAAAAGAAATCATTGCTGGGGCAGGGGTCCCATTTATTATTAAGGGAATTATGACAGTAAAAGGAGCCTTAAAGGCAAAGGAAGCTGGGGCTAAGGCTATTGTAGTATCCAACCACGGTGGCCGTGTCCTGGACCAGTGTGCACCGACTGCAGCAGTTCTTGAAGAAATCGTAGAGGCTGTGGGAGACGATATGAAGATTTTCGTGGATGGTGGAATCCGAACGGGTCTGGATATTTTTAAGGCCATCGCCTTAGGGGCAGATGCAGTTTTAATTGGTCGTCCTTTTGTGGTTTCTGTTTACGGCGGCGCCGCAGAAGGTGTGGAAGCTTACGTGGAAAAACTTGGGGCAGAGTTAAGGGATGCTATGGCCATGTGTGGAGCCCATTCTCTAGATGAGATTACAAGAGATATGGTTCGCTGGTTGGTATAAGTTTGGCAGAAGCACCAAGAAGTGTATTAATAAAGGGTATTCATGAAAAGTATTAACGAAGATATTAAAAACCAAAGCTTGAAGCAGGTATATTTGCTGTATGGAGAAGAGGATTATCTAAAAAAATTTTATAGGGATAAGCTAAAAGCGGCTTTTATGCCCCAGGAAGATTCCATGAATTATGCCTACTTTGAGGGGAAGAACATTGACCCTATGGAAATTATAGGCTTGGCAGAGACGATGCCTTTTTTTGCGAACCTTCGGTTGATCGTAGTGGAAAATTCTGGATTTTTTAAAAATGCCTGTCAGGACTTGGCAGATTATATGAAGCAGCCAGCAGAGACGGTACGATTCGTTTTTGTAGAAACCCAGATCGATAAGCGAGGAAAGCTTTACAAGGCTGTAGGAAAGCTTGGTCGGGCTGTGGAGCTGAATGGTCAGGATGAAAAAACTCTCCTTCCCTGGATTGGTGGAAAAGTCAGGCAGGAACACAAACAGATTAAAGAATCTACGGCCAGGTATCTTCTAAGTAAGGTTGGAACTGATATGACCACCCTAGACCAGGAACTGGAGAAACTATTTTCCTATACTATGGAAGAAGCAGAGATTACCATAGGTCATATTGATGCCATCTGTACCCCTCAGGTTTTAGACAGAGTTTTTGCCATGGTGGAAGCTGTGGCCTTAAAGCAGCAAAAGAAGGCTTTGGATTATTATTATGATCTTCTTGCCTTGAGAGAAGGCCCAATGAAAATCTTGTACCTTTTGGTGCGACAGTTTCGCATGCTCCTTGACACTAAGTCCCTTGTGAAAGGAGGGGCTTCTAAAAGTCTTGTGGCAAGTGAACTTTCGGTGGCTCCCTTTGTAGCTGATAAATATATGAGGCAATGCCGGTCCTTTACAGAGAAAACTCTAAGGGAAATTTTAGAAGAAGCAGCAAACTTGGAGGAAATGGTTAAGACAGGACGTTTAAATGACCGCATGAGTGTAGAACTGTTTATTGTCAAATACAGCAAGGGATGATAAAATATGGTGACTATTCAGACTTGGACCAGGTTTGGATAGTTGCCAAATTTATGGTTAAAAATTAGATAGAGGTAAATATTTGTGGCACATATAGATCAAAGTAAAATTCGTAATTTTTGTATTATTGCACATATTGATCACGGAAAGTCTACCCTGGCAGACCGCATCATTGAAAAGACCGGACTTCTAACCAGCAGGGAGATGCAGGCCCAGGTTTTAGATAATATGGATCTGGAGCGGGAGAGAGGAATTACCATTAAGGCCCAGGCGGTACGTATTGTCTACCAGGCCAAAGATGGGGAAGAGTATATCTTTAACCTGATTGATACTCCGGGCCATGTGGATTTTAACTATGAAGTATCTAGAAGTCTGGCGGCCTGTGACGGGGCAATTTTAGTAGTAGATGCAGCCCAGGGAGTGGAGGCTCAGACCCTGGCTAATGTATATCTGGCCCTAGATCATGACTTGGACGTAATGCCGGTAATTAATAAAATTGATCTTCCCAGCGCAGATCCAGACCGGGTTATTGAGGAAATCGAGGATGTAATTGGAATTGAGGCGGAGGATGCTCCGCGAATTTCAGCAAAGACGGGATTAAACGTAGAGGAAGTTTTAGAGCAGATTGTAGAAAAGATTCCGGCTCCAGGAGGAGACCCTAAAGCTCCCCTGCAGGCCTTGATTTTTGATTCTATTTATGACTCTTATAAGGGTGTTATTATGTTTTGTCGAATTAAGGAAGGGGTCGTAAAGAAGGGAACTTCTATCCTTATGATGGCTACCGGGGCTAAGGCAGAAGTTGTGGAAGTAGGGTATTTTGGTGCCGGACAGTTTATTCCCTGTGAGGAGTTAGCTGCAGGTATGGTAGGTTATATTACTGCCAGCTTGAAAAATGTGAAGGATACCAGAGTGGGAGATACGGTAACAGATGCAAACCGTCCTTGTGCCGAACCCCTACCAGGATATAAGAAGGTAAATCCTATGGTTTACTGTGGATTATATCCTGCAGACGGAGCCAAGTATCCGGACCTTAGAGATGCCTTAGAGAAACTTCAGCTCAATGATGCATCTCTCCAGTTTGAACCGGAGACTTCTATTGCCCTGGGATTTGGATTCCGCTGTGGATTTTTAGGCCTTCTTCATTTGGAAATTATTCAGGAGCGCTTGGAGCGAGAGTATAATTTAGATTTAGTAACTACAGCCCCCAGTGTTATTTACAAGGTATATAAGACCAACGGGGAAGTGATAGAGCTTACCAATCCTTCCAATCTTCCGGACCAATCAGAGATTGACTATATGGAAGAACCTATGGTGAAGGCTGAGATTATGGTGACTTCCGAGTTTATTGGAGCCATTATGGACCTTTGTCAGGAGAGGCGAGGAATTTACGAGGGCATGGAATATATAGAGGAGACCCGGGCGGTTCTTCATTATCATTTGCCTTTAAATGAGATTATTTATGATTTCTTTGACGCCTTAAAATCTAGATCTAGAGGCTACGCTTCTTTTGATTATGAGATGGATGGTTATGTGAAGTCTGACCTTGTAAAGCTGGATATCCTCATTAACAAGGAAGAGGTGGATGCCTTATCCTTTATTGTTCACGGGGATACAGCCTACGAGAGAGGAAGAAAGATGTGCGAGAAGCTTAAGGAAGAAATTCCAAGACAGCTTTTTGAGATTCCGATTCAGGCTGCTATTGGAAGTAAGATTATAGCTAGAGAAACAGTAAAGGCCATGCGTAAAGACGTTCTTGCAAAATGTTATGGCGGTGATATTAGCCGTAAACGAAAACTTTTGGAAAAACAAAAGGAAGGAAAGAAACGAATGCGCCAGGTGGGCAATGTAGAAATCCCACAGAAGGCCTTTATGAGTGTCTTGAAGTTGGATGACAAATAGAAGATGTGTATGGAAGAGAAAAAAGAGTTAGAACTATATATTCATATTCCCTTTTGTGTCCGAAAATGTAAATATTGTGATTTCCTGTCTGCTGTCTCTACAGGGGGGCGGCGACAGGAATATGTAGAGAGCCTTTGCCGAAAGATTAGAACTTATAAAGATTTGGCAAAGGCTTATACTCTTGTAAGTATTTTCCTGGGAGGGGGTACCCCCTCTATCCTGACAGGCCAGCAGCTGAGAGATATATTTGAAGCTATAGGGGAAACATTTTCATTGGAAAAAGATGCTGAGATTACCATGGAAATGAATCCAGGCACTGTCACAAGACAGAAGCTTTTAGAATATAAGGCCTGTGGCATTAATCGCCTAAGTATTGGGCTGCAATCCACAGAGTCTAGAGAATTAAAGGCCCTGGGCAGGATTCACAGTTATGAAGATTTTTTAGATTCCTATCAGATGGCAAGAGAAGTGGGTTTTGATAACATTAACGTGGATCTTATGTCAGCCATTCCCTTTCAGACAAGAGAAAGTTATAGGAGGACTTTGCAAAGGCTGGTAAATCTTACACCTCCACCGGAGCATATTTCTGCCTATAGCCTCATAATAGAGGAAGGGACACCCTTTTATGAAATTTATGAAGAGGAAGGAACTAAGAAATTTTCAGAGGATGCCATTAGGGACTTTGGAAGGCTTCCGGGAGAGGAAGAGGAGCGAGGGATGTACCGGGATACCATAGAGATTTTAAAAAGTTATGGCTATCATCGTTACGAAATATCTAATTATGCCAAGGAAGGTTATGAGTGTCGTCATAATTTAGGATATTGGAACCGCAGGGAATATTTAGGCATTGGTTCGGGAGCTGCCTCCCTCATTGAAAATCGTAGGTTTTCGTCTCCTTCCTTGCCTGAGGGCGAAAAAGAACCCTATGAAAATGTAGAAATTCTCACCGGAAAAGCCCAGATGGAAGAGACCATGTTTTTGGGACTGCGGACCATGAGAGGGGTAAGTGCAGAAAAATTCTATGAAAGCTTTGGGGTGACTCTAGAAGAGACCTATGGAAGCCTTATAGAAAAACTTGTAGCTCATGAACTTTTAGAATGGGAGAAAACCAAAGAAGATTCTTACCTTCGATTAACAGAAAAAGGAATTGATGTAAGCAATTATGTTATGAGTGAATTTTTGTTTTAAAAAAAGCTCAACTTATTAATTGATTGGGGAACAATATACAATATGGAAAAGTTGAAAATAAATAAAAAGAACCTAAAATGGATTCTCCTTGGTATAATTTTAGCAGTGCTTTTAGAAGTTTGGCTTACGGGCTTTAGCATTTGTGCTGGAAAGTGGCAAGAGAGGATGCCTTTGGATTTGGAAGTTATGATTAGAAGAGGAAAGCTTGAACTAACAGATTGTATCCTGGAAGCGGGGAGTATCTTGTTGGAAAATTCCAATGCCAGTCTGATCTTTCATGGTACAGAAGACTGGGGACAAGTAGAACTTTCCTTTGGTCAGACATCTTCAGAGGCGACTACTCTTGAATGGTATAATTCACCTTCAGAAGGGAACAAGTTTTCTAAGTATCGTCGTGAGGAAGGCTATATTTTACCGGGGGGGAGGAGGCAATACTTACTTTACCGGCTAAAAATAAGGAAAATCTCAGGATAGATATTCACAAGAATTTTCGTCTTGATTCCATAGCTATAAGTAATCGTGTGCCAGTGGCATCCCTTAGGCCCAGAATGATTTTTGAGCATCTTAATTGGGTGAGGATGCTGGTCTTATTCTAAAGCTGGTTTGCTTTCCTGGATTCGTTATGGGGTGGAGACCTTTGTCAGTGGTAATTTTATGAAAGGGCCACATTTGTGGCTTATTTATGTACTTGCAGGCCTTTATTTTACAGTGATTCCCTTCCGATATATGCTTCACAATATGGAAAAGCCTATTAAAAAGGCATTGGAATCTCCATCTTTTTTGGTGGTTGGGCAGGTATCTTTCTTATGGGATATCTAGTTAATCAGTCTTGGATGAGAAAGTATGATGGATTATTAATAGGAGCAGGTTTTGTGACTATGGCAGCTTCCGCCTGGCTGGTAGTAACTCGGGAAAATTGTCTGGATATTATTTCAGGACTGTCTATATTAGCCATGTTAATGGCAAGCAAATATAGCTATTCTATCATCCTGATTCACTGGTATATGCAGATACGGGTGATTCACAATAACATATTCAATCCGGATATGAATCAGATTTTACTTTTGCTTATGCCAATCCTTGGGTGTATACTGTTATCTGGGATAGCTTCATGGATGATTGACCGCTTGGTGGTAGACCTTCTTTTAGAAGGGTTATCGGATTGTAAACAATTGTGTTGTGAGAGGAATTTTGTTTTTAGTAGGAATAGGAGGAAAGATGGAAAATATAAACAATAAAAAAAGGATCAGGCAGGCCCTGCCATTTATTTGTTTCTTTGTTTTAGTAGGGATTTGGCATCTTATGGCACCAACCCTGACAGGAGATGATGAGTATTTTAGTGTTGTAATAAAGGCTACAAATACCGCCTTCTTTGATCTTTTAAAACTGCGTTATCAAACCTGGAGTTCTAGAGTTATTATAGAGGCTGTTTTGCTTTGGGTGGTACATCATGAAGTCCTTTGGAGGATTTTGGATACTATTATTTTTACTTCCATCCCCTATCTCATGAGTAGGATTTTGGATTGTGATGAAAAGGGGCGGTGGTTTTGCTGTTTTATGACCTTTCTTTATCCTATCAATTCTATGGGAGAAGCAGGATGGATTACCACAACCGTGAACTATTTGTGGCCCTTGTGGTGTATATTTTATCTGGGATTTTTGCTAAAAAAAGTAGTGAAAAATGAAAAAAAATAGGAGTTTATGAGTATTTTACTGGAGCTATCGCTGTGGTTTTTGGAAGCGATCAGGAACAGTGCGCGGCTATAATCTTTACCTTGTTTGTCCTTATTATTGCTTATGAAGTCTATAAAAGGGACTTTAAACAGCCCTTTTTGTACTTGGAATTTTTAATCCATTTACTGACCTTTGCCTTCATTCTTCGATGCCCCGGCAATTCCACTAGGTCAGCAATGGAAGCTGCAAATCGCATGCCTGAATTCTCTGAATTTTCTATTGGGAAAAAGATATATTTAGGCTTGCTTAATACAGCAAGAGGAATCATTGTAATTCCAAACCGCTTGCTGGTGGTTGTGGTGATTATCATAGTTCTTTTGATGCTCAGAAAAACCAGTAAGCTTTTTCCCTTGCTGGTTTCTATAATTCCTTTGGGAGTTGTTATGGGATATACTATATTGATAGATGTTTTTTCTGATTTTGGAATCATCTTTTTTGTTCCGGAGGAAACTACAAAATATGTTTTAAGGTATATGATCCCCATTGGTTTTCTTGTGCTTATTGTTATCAGTATGTCCTATAGCCTATATGTATTATTGGGAGAAAACATAGAGCAGTATTTATTGATTCTTGGAATCTTAGGGGCAGGTTTGGCTACTGCAGTGGTATTGGGATTTAGTCCCACTGTCTATGAATCCGGAACAAGAGTCTTCCTTTATTTTCAATTTGCTTTGATTTTCGCCTGCCTATATTGCTGGAAAAGAGTGCCGGCTAGAAAGCAGGAGATCAGTGGAGCGGATAAGGTATGGATCATGATAGGCCTTGCCTGGACAATGGCTCAATTTGTTTATGTATGTCGATGTTTTTTGTATGGAATACAGTAAAATAAAAAGGCCGATTACGTGATTTTTCGCGGAATCGGCCTTTTTGCATTCTTTTTTAGTTAAATTTAAAGTAGATTTGCCATAATCATGGCATAGATTTCTTCATTTTTTTGGGTCCAGTTGTTGGCGATGGTCTCTGCTTCTGCTTCTGTAGGGGCAGTAACAGTTAGGTCAATTAAGGGGGCATTGTGCTCAATGACCTGGCAGCGAATGGAATATTCGTCATTTGCATTGCGATAGAAGTCGGCCTTTACAGACACTTCGTTTTTTAGGTCATATTTTTTCTCTCTTAAATATTCTTCAATGTCTGCTTGAATTTCAGGAGACAGGTCAGTTTTGAAATATTTGATGGTCTGTTCCCCTTCTTCTGTAAGATGGTAGAAGGTACGGCTGTGGGTAGACTCCTCCCTGATAAAGCCGGAATCAATCATCTCCGCTAACACCTGCTGAAGTTTAAAGTAGTTGGTGTATCCCTCGTTTAAAATAAACTCAGAAATCTGAGAATTACTCAGGGGAAAATCAACCCGGTCCAACATATATAAAATAATCAGTTTGTAAACAATAAGTGAAGTTGCCATTATAAAATCTCCTTTCCCTGCCAGAGATCTTTTTCTTTCAGGTAGGCCCCTAATTGGTTTAAGAAATGTCGCTTCTTAAGGGTCCAGCTAGGAGCGATTAAGAGGGAAGCAGGTCCATCCCCGGTAAGCCTGTGGATTACCACATTAGGCTTTAGACCGCAAATGCATTTCCCTAACAAGGATAAATACTCTTCCATAGTGTAAATATGGAAGGGTTCTTTTTCGTAAACTTCTGCAAGGTCCGTGTCTTTTAATACATGCAAAAGCTGAAATTTAATTCCGTCTATGGGTAAGGTGTTTAGGTATGCCACTGTTTCGAGAATCATTTCTTCTGTTTCTCCTGGAAGGCCTAGAATGGTATGGACAATCACAGGAATATTCCGCTTGTGCAGTTCCTTTACTGCCTCCGCAAAAACCGGCAGTTCATAGGCTCTTCGGATAAATTTAGCAGTGGATGGGTGGATGGTCTGTAATCCTAGTTCAATCCAGACTGGCTTAATCTTTGATAATTCTTCCAGCAAGGAAAGGACCGGAGCTTCCAGACAATCCGGCCTGGTTCCAATGGATAGAATCTTAATATCCGGGTGTTCTATGGCTTCTGTAAAGATTTTTCGTAAATAATCTACAGGCCCATAGGTGTTGGTATAAGCTTGAAAATAGGCAATGTAGGAAGTGCCCTTGTATTTTGCAGCACTTTGCCTTTTTCCGGCCTCGATTTGCTCCGTGATAGAATAAGATGAGGCTTCGGCAAAATCTCCGGACCCACCTTGGCTACAAAAAATACATCCATGACTGCCCAGGCTTCCATCTCTATTAGGACAGCTAAGTCCTCCATTTAGGGAAATCTTATATAATTTTTCCCCATAGGTTTCCTTTAGGTAATAATCAAGAGAATAATATCTCTTTTCACCCCAGTGTGTGGCCATGGATTAGATTAATTCCTTTACAGCCTGGCTTACCACATCTGCTACACGAGGGTCAAAGGCTTCTGGAAGGATGTTATTTTCATTTAATTCTTCATCAGGCACTAAAGAAGCAATGGCCTTGGCAGTAGCAAGCTTCATTTCTTCTGTGATCTGAGCGGCACGTCCTTCTAAAGCACCTTTGAAAATACCTGGGAAGGCTACTACGTTGTTAACTTGATTTGGAAAATCAGACCGTCCGGTACCTACTACTTTTGCGCCGGCCTTCTTTGCCACATCTGGCATAATCTCAGGCACAGGGTTTGCCATAGCAAATAAAATGGCGTCCTTGTTCATGGAAGCAACCATTTCCTCAGAAACGATATTTGGAGCAGAGACTCCTACAAAAATATCAGCCCCCACTAAAGCATCTTTTAAAAGTCCGGTTTTCTTCTGGAGGTTGGTAACCTTTACCATTTCTTTTTGCATCCAGTTTAAGTTTGGAGAAGCTTCTCCTAAGATACCATTAATGTCGCACATGGTAATATCTTTAAATCCATAGGTTAAAAGAAGCTTGGTAATGGCAACTCCGGCAGAACCGGCACCATTTACTACAACTTTTACAGAATCCTTATCTTTTCCGGTAACCTTTAAGGCATTAATAATGCCGGCCAGTACCACAATGGCAGTTCCGTGCTGGTCATCGTGGAAGACAGGAATATCTAAAAGCTCTTTTAGTCTAGACTCAATCTCAAAACAGCGGGGAGCACTGATATCCTCTAGGTTAATACCGCCAAAAGCAGGAGCAATATTGACCACAGTTTTAATAATTTCCTCTGTGTCTTGGGTGTCTAAGCAGATTGGTACTGCATTTACTCCGCCAAATTCCTTAAATAATACGGCTTTTCCCTCCATAACAGGCATAGCTGCAAGGGCTCCGATATTTCCAAGGCCAAGTACGGCACTGCCGTCAGAGACAACAGCAACGGTGTTGGATTTAATAGTGTAGGTGTAGGCAGCCTCCGGGTCTTTGGAAATCACCTTACAAGGTTCTGCTACGCCAGGGGTGTAGGCGATGGCCAGATCTTCTCTTGAATTTACGTGAGATTTTGCAGTGGTTTCTAATTTTCCGTTCCATTCTTTATGCATTTGTAATGCTTTTTCCTGTGGTGTCATAGTAGCATCCTCCTTATATCTTCACAATTGTAACAATCATATCATTCTGACCAATTCAAATCAAGGATTTAGAAAAATGCTTTTAAAAATAAGGGAAGTGTAGTATACTCTAGATATTAATAATTCAGAACAGACCGATTCAGGTCAATTCACCCAGTTTTATATAATTACTTATACAGGATTACCTTTACATAAGGTTGTTTTAGGGAGGGTACTTTTTGATGGTACCTTTGCTTGTTTTTCATTAAAGGAAAGGAAAATAAAAATGAGAGAAAAATATGAATCGTTGCCACTGGCTACCTTGCGAGATCTTGCCAAGACCCGGGGCCTGAAAGGAATTTCAACATTAAAAAAAGCAGAGCTTGTGGAGCGTATGCTAGAAGAAGATGAAAAAGAAAAAAGTGAAAAGCAGGAGACGGTTAAGACCCTGTCTGCCAACACAGGAGATAAGGAAAATAAAGAAGCCCATGACATTGACAGGTTGGACAGTGGGAATACGGTGCGAGGAATTTTGGAAGTAATGCCAGATGGCTATGGATTTATCCGTAGTGATAATTATCTTCCGGGAGAGCAGGACGTCTATGTGGCTCCTTCCCAGATTCGTAGATTTAACTTAAAGACAGGAGATATTTTAGAGGGAAATACCCGAGTAAAGACCCAGCAGGAGAAGTTTTCAGCCCTTTTGTACTTAACAAAAGTCAATGATATGGATCCGATGGTGGTGGCAAGAAGGAAAAACTTTGAAGACCTAATTCCTATTTTCCCAAATCACAGACTTCGTTTGGAAACAGGAAGTACCAGCACATCTATGCGGATCATGGACTTAATGTCTCCTATCGGTAAAGGCCAGCGTGGAATGATCGTATCCCCACCTAAGGCCGGTAAAACCACTCTTTTAAAGCAGGTGGCACTGTCCGTAAGAAAGAATAATCCGGAGGTCCATTTGCTGATTCTTCTCATCGATGAGAGACCGGAGGAAGTAACAGATATTAAGGAAACCATAGAAGGAGAAAATGTAGAAGTCATTTATTCCACCTTTGATGAGACACCGGAACACCACAAGCGAGTGTCCGAGATGGTAATTGAAAGAGCTAAGCGTTTGGTAGAAAATAAGCAGGATGTTATGATCCTTTTAGATAGTATCACCCGTTTGGCCAGAGCCTACAATCTGACAGTACCACCTTCAGGAAGAACCCTTTCCGGTGGTCTTGATCCGGCGGCTCTTCACATGCCAAAACGTTTCTTTGGTGCTGCAAGAAATATGAGAGAGGGAGGAAGCCTTACCATCCTTGCCACAGCCTTAGTAGATACCGGAAGCAAGATGGACGATGTGGTTTATGAAGAATTTAAGGGAACCGGTAATATGGAACTGATTCTAGACCGTAAATTATCAGAGAGAAGAATGTTTCCGGCCATCGATATTCCAAAGTCCGGCACCAGAAGAGAAGACCTGCTTCTTAATAAGGAAGAGCAGGAAGCTGTGGATATTATGAGGAAAAACCTCAACGGATTAAAGGCAGATGAGGCAGTAGACCAGATCTTAAATATGTTTAGTAAAACCAAAAATAATGGGGAATTGGTGCAATTAGTAAAAAAGACAAAATTTAACTAGACAAACCCTAAAACCCTATGATATACTAAACAAGCTGTTTATGAAATGAACAAAGAAGCACGAAGCGTGCAGATGAAAAATAAAGAAGAGGTGAAAATCATGAAAGAAGGAATCCATCCAACATATTATCAGGCAACTGTAACTTGTAACTGTGGTAACACATTCGTAACAGGATCTACCAACGAGGATATCCACGTTGAAATCTGTTCTAAGTGTCATCCATTTTATACAGGACAGCAGAAAGCTACTCAGGCTCGTGGCCGTGTAGATAAGTTCAACAGAAAATATGGTTTGAGCAAATAAGACATGTGATTAAGAGCTGAGATTACAAAATCTCAGCTCTTTCTATATTTCCTACAGATTAGGAATTGAGGAGATTTTATATGAAATCATCAAATATTGGAGGCCAGGCTGTATTAGAGGGTATTATGATGAAGAACCAGGATACCTATGCTGTGGCTGTCAGGAAGCCTGATGGAGAAATCGTGGTGGAAAAAAAAGACTACCATGGTTGTGCCCAGGCTGTGGGAAAACTTGGAAAAATCCCTTTTATCCGGGGGATTTTTAACTTTATTGACTCTATGATTTTAGGAGTCTCCACCCTTATGTTTTCCTCCCAGTTTTTTGAGGAGGAAGAGGCCTCTATGTCAGAGGAAGAAAAGGTCAAGGAAAAAAAACAAGAAAGTATTATTATGAATATTACCATGGTGGTTTCTGTAATCTTGGCAGTGGGAATCTTTATGGTGCTTCCCTATTTTCTTTCTGCCTTATTAAAACCATTGATTCCTTCCTACCATATTAGGACCATTATAGAGGGATTCATCCGAATTGCTATTTTTATTATTTATATTTTAGTCATCTCTCGTATGGAGGACATTCAAAGAACCTTTATGTACCATGGGGCAGAGCATAAATGTATTAATTGTATTGAACATGGCCTTCCCCTTACAGTGGAAAATGTTCGCATTAGTTCCAGGCAGCATAAAAGATGCGGAACCAGCTTTTTATTCTTTGTATTGGCCATCAGTATTATTCTATTGATGTTGGTTCAGGTGGAGACTCCCCTTATGCGGATTGTGGTGCGAATTGTCCTGATTCCTGTTATTGCTGGGATTTCCTATGAAGTCCTAAAACTTGCAGGACGCAGTGAGAATCCTCTTGTTAACCTTATTAGTAAGCCAGGAATGGCGATACAGATGCTTACCACCAAGGAGCCAGATGATTCTATGATCGAAGTGGGAATAGAGGCAGTGGAGGCTGTATTTGACTGGAGAACTTATGAAGCAGAAAATTTCGACACTGATACAAGCCTATAAAGAAGGGGCAGGAATTTTAGAAGAGACAGGGATTTTGGATGCCAACTTGGATGCCTGGTATTTGCTTGAATATGTGACAGGTGTCAGTAAGGCATCCTACTTTGGAGACCCCAACATGGAGCTTTCTGAGAATGCGGTAGAAGAATATTTTCAGTATATTGAGAAGAGAAAAAATCACATTCCTCTCCAGCATATTACCCATGAACAGGAATTTATGGGATATCCTATCTATGTGAATGAACATGTGCTGGTGCCAAGACAGGACACAGAAGTTTTGGTGGAGGAGGCCCTTACAAGGCTTGCCCCTAATATGAAAGTCTTGGATATGTGCACTGGTTCTGGCTGTATTTTGTTAAGCCTTCTAAAGAGAGCAGAAGATGCTTATAAGATTACAGGCCTTACCGGCTTGGGAGTGGATATCTCGGAGGAAGCCTTAAAGGTGGCCTGTATGAATAGGGAAAAGCTTGGATGCCCACAAGAAGAGGTAAAATTCCTACAGGGAGATCTTTTTGAGGCCCTAGACTTAAATCAGAAATTTCACATAATAGTGTCCAATCCACCTTATATTAGAACGGCGGTCATAGAGGAACTAGCGGAAGAAGTGAAATTTCACGACCCCTATATTGCCCTAGATGGAAAAGAGGATGGCCTGTATTTTTATAAGAGAATTATTAAAGCTGCCCCTAAGTACTTAATGCAAGAGGGATATTTATTGTTTGAGATTGGTCATGACCAGGGAAAAGAGGTAGCCGGGCTTATGAAGGAAGCTAGTTTTTTACAAGTGACAGTAAAAAAGGATTTGGCAGGACTTGACCGAGTGGTATATGGAAGGTTAGAATAAGAAAGATACGTTTTTTAGAAAATAAGTCGGGAGGACGATTATGTTTGATAGATTAGAAGATATTGTCATTCGTTTGGATGAAATCTTAAATGAGCTGCAGGAACCGGATGTGGCCAATGACCAGAACCGTTTCAGAAAGCTTATGAAAGAGCAGGCAGAGCTTACCCCTATTGCTGAAGCTTACAAGGAATATACCACCTGCAAGCAGAATATTGAGGATAGCCTTGAGCTGTTGGAAGAAGAATCTGACGAAGAAATGAGAGAGTTAGCCAAGGAAGAGTTAAATGATTCTAAGGCAAGAGTGGATGAGTTAGAGCAGGAGCTTAAGATTTTACTCCTTCCTAAGGATCCTAACGATGACAAGAATGTTATTGTGGAGATCCGTGCAGGAGCCGGTGGAGATGAGGCGGCCCTCTTTGCTGCTGAAATTTATCGTATGTATTTGCATTATGCAGAAAGCAAACGCTGGAAGGTGGAGCTTGTAGAGTGCGAGGAAATCGGTATCGGTGGAATGAAGAATGTTACCTTTATGATCACCGGCCAGGGAGCCTACTCTGTAATGAAATATGAGTCCGGGGTTCACCGTGTACAGCGTGTTCCGGAGACAGAATCCGGTGGACGTATTCATACATCTACCATTACAGTAGCCGTTATGCCGGAGGCTGAGGATGTAGATGTTCAGATTGATGAGAAGGATATTCGTATCGATGTAATGAGAGCTTCTGGTAATGGTGGCCAGTGTGTCAATACTACCGACTCTGCTGTGCGTTTGACTCACTATCCTACAGGTATTGTAATCTACAGCCAGACAGAGAAGTCTCAGCTGCAGAACAAGGATAAGGCATTTGCCCTCCTTCGTGCTAAGTTGTACGACTTAGAGTGTCAGAAACAGCATGACGCTGAGGCAGAGGCAAGAAAGAGTCAGATTGGTACCGGAGATCGTTCCGAGAAGATCCGTACCTACAACTTCCCACAGGGACGTGTGACAGATCACAGAATTGGTCTTACCTTATACAAGTTAGACAAGATTATGAATGGAGACATCCAGGAAATTATTGATGCCTGCATTGCGGCAGACCAGGCAGCAAAGCTGGCAAATATGAACGAAGAATAATGTTTATAGGAAAGATGAATCGAGCCTGGGGTCTTGGTTCATCTTTTGCTTTATAAGAGAAAAATTTGATGAGTGATCATTTTTAAGGGGATAATAGAAAGAAGTTAGATATGATGGAGATAGATTTTAAGAAGATAGAATTGGAAGATAAGGATTTAATTCAACCCTATTTTGATAAATATCCTGGTAGAAGCTGCGAAAGGACTTTCGCAAATATTTTCCTTTGGTCCAGACGCTACCCAGTTGCTTGGGCCTTGGTGGAAGGTGCCCTGGTGATTAAAAGCCAGATAGAGGGAAAGTTAGCCTTGGCCTATCCGGCGGGGGAGCCGGATGCGGTAAAAAAAGCCATAGATACTTTGCTTACATATAGTAAAGAAAAAGAGCTTCCCCTTAGTTTTTTCGTGACAGAGGAACACTTTGAACAACTAGAAAGTTTCTACCCGGGAAAATTTCAAGTGGAATACGATAGGGATGATGCAGATTATGTTTATGAAGCCGAGAAACTGGCCACTTTGTCTGGAAAGAAGCTTCATGGCAAGCGAAACCATATTAATAAATTTAAAAAATTATATGAAAACCGCTGGACCTATGAGCCTATGTCAAAAGAGAATATCGAAGACTGCTTTCAGATGCAATTTAAATGGCGGGCAGAAAATGACGGGGATGAGGATCAGGAAAAGAGAGATGAACTTTGTGTCCTGCAAAATGGCCTAAGGCTGTTTGAAGAATTAAAGCTAGTAGGGGGAGTTTTAAGAGTAGATGGAAAAGTTGTGGCATTTACTTTTGGAGAGGCTTTGTGTTCCGATACTTTTGTGGTACACTTTGAGAAGGCTCTGACAGAAATTGAAGGGGCATATACTATGATTAATCAGCAATTTGTAGAGCATGCCTGCATGGATTATCAATATGTAAACCGAGAGGAGGATACAGGCCTAGAAGGACTAAGACAGGCCAAGATGTCCTATCGTCCGGCCTTTCTGGTGCAAAAAGGAGTTGCTACAGAAAAGAACTTATAAAAGCTATATAGAAAGAAGGAATGATAAATGATAGCGGATAAGATGAAAAATATGGTGGCAAATAGTTCCGCCATTCGAGCAATGTTCGAGGAGGGGACCCGTTTGGCTGCCATCTATGGACCGGAGAATGTCTTTGATTTTAGTTTGGGAAATCCCAATGTTCCGGCTCCTAATGAGGTGAAGGAAGCCCTCTTAGACTTGGTGGAGAACATGGACCCGCTGGAACTTCACGGATATACCAATTCCAACAGTGGATATGCTGATGTTAGAGAGGCAGTTGCTAAATCTTTGAATCAGCGCTTTGGAACCTCTTTTGAGGGAAAGAATATTATTATGACTGTTGGAGCTGCCGGAGGCCTAAACGTTATTTTAAAGACTCTCCTGAATCCTGGGGACCAAGTCATTGCCTTTGCTCCTTACTTTGGGGAGTATCGTTCCTACACCAACAATTTTGATGGGGAATTGGTGGAGATTTCTCCAAATCTTGAAAACTTCCAGCCAAAGTTAGATGAGTTTGAGGAGAAGATTACTGCAAAAACCAAGGCAGTCATTGTGAATACACCAAACAATCCTACCGGAGTGGTTTATTCAGAAGAAACCATAAAGGCTCTTGCAGCTATTATGGAGAAGAAGCAGGAAGAATTTGGAACAGAAATTTATCTAATTTCTGATGAACCCTACCGGGAGTTGGTATATGGAGATGTGGAAGTTCCCTATTTAACAAAGTATTATAATAATACCATCGTAGGATATTCCTTCAGTAAGTCCCTGTCTCTTCCAGGAGAGCGAATCGGTTATCTGGTAATTCCTGATGAAGTAAAAGACAGTGAAATAGTACTCCAGGCAGCCAACGTGGCGAATCGTATCTTAGGTTTTGTAAATGCTCCAACTCTTCAACAAAAGCTGATAGCAAGATGTTTGGATGCAAAGACCGATATTTCCTACTATGATCGCAACAGGGAAACTTTGTATCAGGGACTGTTGGATTGTGGATTTGAGTGTATCAAACCAGAGGGAGCTTTTTACTTATTTATGAAGGCTCCAATCCAGGATGAGAAGGAGTTTTGTAGTGTGGCAAAGAAGTATAATCTTTTGTTAGTGCCAGGCAGCTCCTTTGCTTGCCCGGGATATGTTAGAATTGCCTACTGCGTATCCTATGAAACTATCGTAAATTCTTTGCCAAAATTTAAAGAACTGGCAGCAGAGTACCAATAGGAGAAGAAAGACATGAGACCCTTTGAGAAAAATATTCGAAAAGTAGAGCCTTACGTGCCTGGGGAGCAGCCTCAGCAGAAGGTGATTAAATTAAATACCAATGAGAATCCCTATCCTCCGGCACCGGGGGTGAAGGCAGCCTTAGAGGGGATGGATGTGGACCGCATGCGTTTGTATCCTGATCCTACAGCCAAGGTTTTAGTGGATGAGTTAGCAGAGTTTTACAAGGTAAAGCCGGACCAGGTTTTTGTGGGAGTAGGATCTGATGATGTACTATCCATGTGCTTTCTGACATTTTTTAACGGAGACAAGCCTATTTTCTTCCCGGATATTACTTATTCTTTTTACAAAGTCTGGGCAGAGCTTTATCGAATTCCCTATGAATGCCAGAAGTTAGATGATGATTTTAAAATCGTAAAAGAAGACTACTATAAAGAAAATGGCGGAGTGATTTTCCCAAATCCCAATGCACCAACAGCCATTTATCAAGACCTTCAGGATGTGGAGGACATTATTGCCCATAACCAAGATGTGATCGTTATTGTAGATGAGGCTTATGTGGATTTTGCAGGAGCTTCAGCCTTGGAATTAATTGATAAATATGATAATTTGATCGTAGTACAGACCTTCTCCAAGGCAAGGTCTATGGCAGGAATGCGTATTGGCTACGCCATCAGTAACCCTACTTTGATTAAATACTTAAACGATGCAAAATATTCCTTTAACTCTTATACCATGAACCAGACTGCCTTAGTTGCAGGAGCCCAGGCGGTGAAAGATAAGGCCTATTTTGAGGAGACTCTTGAAAAAATAGTAGAGACCAGAGAGTGGAGCAAAGAGGAATTTAGAAAGTTGGGTTTTGTCTTCCCAGACTCTCAGGCCAATTTCATTTTTGTTTCCCATCCTAAGTATGATGCCAAGGAGCTTTTTGAGGCCTTAAAGGAGAAAGGTATCTATGTGCGATTCTGGGGAAGCGAGAGAATTGAACAGTACCTTCGTGTCACCATAGGAACCAGAGAAGAGATGGAAAGCTTATTTGCCTTCCTTCGAACATATATGAATCAAGATTAAATAGAAAATAAAAAAGGCCTTGAAGGATTCCATCAAGGTCTTTTTAAACTTTTTAAATAGTAAACTATGAAAGTGATCTCATAAAAAGAGAGAAACCGTCAGGCTACTTAATAAGCAACCCGGCGGTTGAAAAGGGGTTTGAAAAAAGTTATGAACATATTTTTGTTAAAATATTGTCTAACTTACGAACCTTATTCTATCAGCCTGACTTCTATTTGTAAATAGGTTTTTGTTAAAAAATATACGAAATTGACAGGGGATTTTCGTCAAAAAGACTTATAAGTTTTTTTGGAGCTTCCAAGCTTGCGATAGCTTCCTTTTTTCGGTATGATAGGAGTCAAAAGGCAAATGACTAAAGGAAAAGTAAAGGTATAGTTCATATGATAAATATTCGTAGAATGTTAGCTGTTTGGGCAGCAAAGATGGCTGAAAAAGTCAGCGTACATATTTTCCATAGGCAGGGTGTTACCTGGGCTGGAAAGATTGCCCTTAAAATCCATCCAAGAATACTTTCAGATCTGGCAGGCCAGGTGAAGAAGGATATTTTTATTGTCTGTGGAACCAATGGAAAAACTACCACCAACAATATGTTGTGCGCGGCCCTAGAAGCAGAGGGTAACAAGGTAATCTGCAATCATACCGGGTCCAATATGTTAAATGGAGTAGCTGCAGCCTTTGTCTTGGGAGCAAGCTGGACAGGCAATCTTAATGCGGATTATGCCAGTATTGAGATTGACGAGGCTTCCACCAGGAGAGTATTTCCTCACTTTAAACCAGATTATATGGTCTTAACCAATCTGTTCAGAGATCAGTTAGACCGCTACGGGGAGATTGATATTACCATGGACCTTCTAAAAGAGGTGATGCAGACTGCTCCAAAGATGAAGGTAATTGTAAACGGAGATGATGCCTTGTCTGCTTATCTTGCTATGGACAGTGGAAATCCTTATGCTACCTATGGAATTAGCGAGAAAGTAATAGACAATGAAGACTCCCATGAAATTAGAGAGGGACGGTTTTGTAAGAAATGCGGGGCCCTTCTTAAGTACAGGTTCTATCATTACAGTCAACTAGGGGATTATGCTTGCACATCCTGTGACTTTGCAAGGCCTAAGATTGATTTTGATGCAAGGGATGTTGAAGTGGGAGATTCTTTGGCATTCACGGTAGATGGCCATCGCATTCAGGCTAATTATAAGGGATTTTATAATGTTTATAATATCTTGGCAGCCTATGCGGCCCTTTGTACCGGAGGCATCAAGCCTGCCCATTTTAATAAAATGCTGGCCAATTTTAATCCGGAAAATGGCCGTATGGAATCCTTCCAGATAAAGGACACCAAGATTGTTTTAAATCTTGCAAAGAATCCTGCAGGATTTAATCAGAATATTTCCGCAGTAATGCAAGATGAAAAATTAAAGGACATTATTATCCTGATTAATGATAATGATCAAGATGGAACAGATATTTCCTGGCTGTGGGATGTGGATTTTGATCGATTTGCAGAACGCAGCGTGAATTCTATCACTGTCAGCGGCATTCGTTGTCAAGATATGCGACTTCGCCTAAAATATGTGGATATTCCTTCAAAATTAGAAGCAAATGTGGAAAAAGCCATTGTAGAACGGGTAGAAAATGGCTGCGGAAATCTATACGTATTAGTGAATTATACTGCCTTATTTAGCACCAGAAATGTTCTTAAGAAATTGGAGGGAGAGGCCAAATGAAAATCGAAGATATGAGTATTACCATCGGGCATCTTTATCCGGATCTTTTGAACCTTTATGGGGACCGTGGAAACATTGCCTGTATGGAAAAACGCTGTCACTGGCGTGGAATCGGCGCAAAGACTATAGAATTTAACACAGGAGATAGCATTGATTTTTCAAAATTGGATATTGTGCTCTTAGGAGGGGGATCAGACAGGGAACAGGCCATTGTCTGCAAGAACCTTTTAGAAATTCAAAAAGAATTCAAAGAGTATGTAGAAGATTTTGGAGTAGTGATTGCAGTATGCGGAGGTTATCAGCTTCTAGGAAATTATTATAAGACAGAAAAAGAAATGATCCAGGGCTTAAGTCTTGTGGATATTTATACAGAGCAGGGGGAAGGCCGTTTAATCGATAATATCGTTCTTAAAAGCGAGATTGCAACCATGCCTGTGGTAGGATTTGAAAATCATGGGGGAAGAACCTATCTAAATGGGAATAAGCCTTTTGGAAAGGTGCTTTACGGAGCGGGAAATGATGGAGAAAGTGGATACGAAGGAGTCCTATATAAAAATGTTATAGGCACCTATCTTCACGGACCCTTGCTTCCAAAGAATCCTCAGATTTGCGATTATTTAATCTCCAAAGCATTAGAAAGAAAATACGGAGAAAAGATAGAACTTTCAAAGTTAGATGATAGTAAGGAGCAGGAAGCCAACGACTATATCTATCACAGATTTGTAAAATAAAAATTATTCAGAATGCTTTAAAGAAGTGCTGGATTTTTTGGATTTTTTTGCGGGAAGGATTTTCAGTAATCCCTTGCTATATAAATCCATGAGATTCAGCGCTTTTGCATGAGCCTTTAACTGTTGCTTGGAAGTATTTGATAGGGCCCGGTATTCTGACAAAAGTTCCATTTCATCTCCCTTAAGAGAGACGTCAGAAGGAACCTCCAAATTAATGGGATAGGTCTCATTTAAAAGAAAATCCACAGAAACCCCCAAAATATCAGCCAAAGCAAGCAGCTTATCATGGCTAGGCTGATGATTTTTCGTCTCATAACTGGAAATGGTGGACCGCTCCACATTCAATTGATCAGCAAGCTCAGATTGAGTAAGATTCTTGGCCAGTCGAAGTTGTTTAATCTTATCACCAAATTGCATAATAAAGTCTCCTTTTATCAAGTATATTCGGAATGTAAAACCGCCTCTAAGGACCATCGCGTTTTAAAGGTCTTCGGTGCTTTGATTACTATGTAAACTCTAGTCAAAGTTTGTCGGTTTTTACATACCCATCCCTATCTTAATGCAATGTGATGAATATTAACATTTGACGTGACGAGGTATCACAACAAAACGAACGATGTGACAAGAAATCACAAAAACAAACATGATGTGACAGAAAAACATAAGAGTTTCGACAGCCTGACGATCCCACACAGTCTGTACAAAATCATACATCCACAGTAAAATGAATAATGACAGCTAGGTGATTGCAAAAAACAAGAAAGTATACTGGATTATCGCGAATAATCAAAGCAAAAGAAGACCCTTGGAGCACGCCGGTCCTTAGGGGCTGTTCTTTAGACCCTTAGTACCGCTGCGTGCGGAACGGAGCGCAAGCGTGTCTTCGTTGCTTTCGGTTATTCACAATAATCCATGAAATACGTTCCTTTTTGCGATTACCCATAGAATAAAACATTAGACAAGGAGAACATGATTTTATATGAGACAAGATCGATTTAAAATGGAACGTGAAGGCCTGGTTAAGGAAGGCCAGGAAGTTGAAATCAGTGAGCGAAGCGCCGTAACAGGCCAGTACACTTATCTCATTGAGCCTTCCGTGGCCATGTCCGGAATTTACCGCACAGGCAATCGCATTAAAGCAAAAAAGGGAATTGTAAAAAAAATCGAACAGACAGAGCGAGGCTTTTATGTGCTGGTGGAGACAGAAGAATAGATGGAAGTCTTTCTCTGTCGTTGACACCACTTTCCAAGTAAATTATAATAAATTTCATAACGCAGGGAGGCGTTTCCCCTAAGTATTAGGGAAAAGAATAGAGGGTGAGGGTATTTATGATTATTGCAAAAGACAACGAAGAAAAGAGAAGTCAGATATGGAGGATTGTTACCGGGGTATCCTCTATCTTGATTATATTAATTGTCATTTATTTCTTTGTGAAAGCCTTGGCAGGAAATCCCATTCAGGGAACCTGGCTGGACGAAGATTCCAATGTGGAGCTGGTGATTAAGAATGCATCTACCGTTACCTTGAAGGTTTCGGAATTTGCAGAGGAATCGCAGGTTAGTGTCCAGTTGGGTTATTCTCTGGATAAAGAAGATAAGATCTTTACCATTAAGGAAGATACAGATGCTCTTAAGAAGGTGGCCGATGAGTCCGATGGAGCCTTTACAGAGGAAGCCTTAGAGGCGGCTATAGGGTCCTATATGACTTCCTTTACCTACAGTATTGATGGAAATGAAATGACTCTTACGGAGCGGGAATATGGGGATCAGATTACCCTGACCAGAAAGTAAGATCCTCGGGAAATTTAGAAAATATAAACCCCTCTATCGGGCATGAGTGTCTGGATAGAGGGGTTCTTTACAGAAAAAGGGAGAGGGAAGAACAGATGTACAGAGATAAGACAAAACAAATCAAAATAGGGAACCGTTATATTGGGGGCGGCAATGCCATTGCCATTCAGTCTATGACCAACACAAAGACTGAGGATGTTCAGGCTACAGTGAATCAGATTCTTGCCTTAGAGAAGGCAGGCTGTGAGATTATTCGCTGTGCAGTTCCTACCATGGAGGCGGCCAAGGCCCTTGCAGATATTAAGAAGGAAATCCATATCCCCTTGGTGGCAGATATTCATTTTGATTACCGCCTGGCCATTGCAGCGATTGAGGCAGGAGCAGATAAGATCCGTATTAATCCTGGAAATATTGGGGATGAGAGACGAGTTCAGGCTGTGGTAGATAAGGCCAAAGAATATGGCATTCCAATCCGAGTAGGGGTAAACAGTGGTTCCCTGGAGAAAAATCTTGTGGAAAAATACGGTGGTGTCACTGCAGAAGGCCTTGTGGAGAGCGCCATGGACAAGGTACATTTAATTGAAAATATGGGTTATGACAATCTGGTAGTCAGTATTAAATCTTCCGATGTTATGATGTGCGTAAAAGCCCATGAGCTCATTGCTAAGGAGTGTATCTATCCTTTACACGTAGGCATCACAGAATCTGGAACAGTATGGGCCGGTAATATTAAATCCTCTATAGGACTTGGTGTGATTTTAGGTCAGGGCATTGGAGATACCATCCGGGTTTCCCTAACTGGCAATCCAGTGGAGGAAATTAAGACTGCAAAACTTGTGCTTCGCACCCTTGGCCTTCGAAAGGGAGGCATTGAGGTGGTATCCTGTCCTACCTGTGGAAGAACTCAGATTGACCTCATTGGCCTTGCAACTCAGGTAGAAGAGATGGTAGCAGATATGCCATTAGATATTAAAGTTGCAGTCATGGGCTGTGTGGTAAATGGACCAGGCGAGGCAAAGGAAGCAGATATAGGAATTGCCGGGGGAGTAGGAGAAGGACTCTTAATCCGACACGGCCAGGTGGTAAAAAAAGTAAAAGAAGAAGAACTTTTAGAGACACTTAGATGGGAGTTAGAACACTGGAATGATTAAACCATTTGCAGAGACTTTTCCAACTTTAAAATTAAATAGCAGCATAAAGGCCCAGCTTCAGGAAGTGGAAGTTACCAATATTACAGTAAATTCCAAGAAGGATCGGCTGAAAATATATTTAAAAAGCAGCCATTTGCTGACGAGAAAAGACATTGTTTTTTTAGAGCAGGCTATCAAAAATCAGCTGTTTGCAAAGGCCCGGATTCAAATTATTATTTTGGAATCCTATGAACTTTCCGGGCAGTATACACCGGAGAACCTTATGAATCTCTACATAGACAGTTTCCTGTTTGATTTGGAGAAGGAAAGCGTTGTAGAAAAAAATATGCTGCGGGGTGCCAATTATCATTTCGAAAATGAAACTATCCTTCACCTTCAGGTGGAGGATAGTATTGTCTATCGGGGAAAAGAAGCCCAGCTGGTGGACTATTTAAAGGAAACCTTTGAAAATCGATTCCATAGGACTATTGAAATACAGGTTTCCTATGTTCCTATGAAAGATAGCAAATTAAAATACAATGACGTAAAAATAAAACAGGAAGTGGAGGAGATTTTAAAGAATTCTCCAAGACATCAAAAGCCCACAGAAAATACAGAGGATCCTTATCTTGCAGCAGGAGAAGTGGGAGACGCACGAAAGACAGCAGGAGAAGGAAAAGGTCAAAAAGACCAGAAAGCGTCTGCTCCTAGGGCGGATAAGCCAAAGGATGTGCGTACCTTGGATAAAAAGCCTGCAGGAGCAGCTTCAGGCTTTAAGAGCAGCTATGGGGGAAAGTCTTCCTTCAAAAAAGGAGGATTTTCTTACGGATCGAAAGATTCTGATGATCCAAATCTTATATACGGCCGTAATTTTGATGATGAAGCCATGGAAATCAAGGACCTCATTACGGAAATGGGAGAAGTTACGGTGCGAGGAAAAGTCATTAGTTTTGATACCAGGGCCATTCGAAATGAACGGACCATTATTTTCTATGCTCTTACAGACTTTACAGATACTATTATGGTGAAGATGTTTATCCGCAATGAACAGTTGCCTGACATCCTGTCAGAGATTAAGCCTGGAGCCTTTTTAAAGGTAAAGGGGGTTGCCACTATTGATAAATTTGACCGGGAGCTTAGCATTAACTCTGTAAATGGAGTGAGAAAGATTTCAGATTTTACCGTCAGCAGAAAAGATACTGCTCCGGAAAAACGGGTGGAGCTTCACTGCCATACCAAGATGAGCGATATGGATGCGGTAACTGCAGTTACAGATTTGGTAAAACGGGCCCACGACTGGGGCCACAAGGCCATTGCTATTACAGACCATGGAGTGGTTCAGGGATTTACCGATGCCCATCACTATATGCAAGGTCTTCCCGCAGATGATCCTTTTAAAGTAATCTATGGAGTGGAGGGATACTTGGTAGACGACCTTATGGATGTGTCGGTAAATGAAAAAGGCCAGTCCTTAAATGGCACTTTTGTAGTTTTTGACTTAGAAACTACAGGATTTAGTCCCATTAAAGATAAGATTATTGAGATTGGGGCAGTGAAGGTTGAAAAGGGAAAGATTACAGAGAAGTTTAGTAGCTTTGTCAATCCAAAGATTCCTATTCCTTTCAACATTACCCAGCTTACTAGTATCACCGACCAGATGGTGGTGGATGCTGGAACCATCGAGGAAATATTGCCACAGTTTTTGGAGTTTGTAGGGGATGCAGTGTTGGTGGCCCACAATGCTTCCTTTGATATGAGCTTTATTGAGCAAAATTGCAGGTATCAGAACATAAAGCCGGATTTTACTTCTGTAGATACTGTGGCTCTGGCTAGAATTCTTTTGCCTACCCTATCAAAATACAAGTTAAATATAGTAGCCAATGCCCTTCATGTTTCCCTGGAAAATCACCATAGGGCTGTGGATGATGCAGGTTGCACAGCTGAAATATTTGTAAAATTTGTGGAAATGCTAAAGGATCAGAGCATTACAGACCTTACAAAATTAAACCATTTTGGAGCCAATAATAAGAATGCAGTAAAAAAGCTCCCCACTTACCATGTAATAATCTTAGCAACCAATGAGGTGGGAAGAGTTAACCTTTATCGTCTGATTTCTAAATCCCATTTAGAGTATTTTGCCAGAAGACCTAGAATTCCCAAAAGTGAGCTTTCAAAATATAGAGAGGGGCTTTTGGTGGGAAGTGCCTGCGAGGCCGGAGAACTTTACCGAGCTCTCTTAGATGAAAAATCCGAACAGCGTATTGCAAAGATCGTAAATTTTTATGACTATCTGGAAATTCAGCCGGTTGGAAATAACCAGTTTATGATCGAAAGCAGTAAGCATAGCAATATTAACAATGAAGAAGATATCAGAAATATTAACCGCAAAATCGTAAAATTGGGAGAAGAGTTTAAAAAGCCAGTGGTTGCCACCTGTGACGTACATTTTATGGATCCGGAAGATGAGGTTTACCGACGCATTATTATGGCAGGAAAGGGTTTTGCCGATGCAGACAAGCAGCCCCCTTTGTATTTGCATACCACAGAAGAAATGTTGGAAGAGTTTGAGTATTTAGGATCTGAGAAGGCCAGGGAAATTGTTGTTAAAAATCCCAATGCCATTGCAGATATGGTGGAGAAGATCACCCCGGTGCGCCCGGATAAATGTCCTCCGGTGATTCCGGATTCCGACAAGCAGCTTCGAGAAATCTGTTACCGAAGAGCTCATGAGCTTTACGGGGAAAATCTTCCGGAAATTGTAGTAGAACGGTTGGAGAGAGAGTTGAATTCTATTATTTCCAATGGATTTGCCGTAATGTACATCATTGCCCAGAAGTTGGTTTGGAAGTCTGTGGAGGATGGATATTTGGTAGGATCCCGTGGTTCGGTAGGGTCCTCCTTTGTAGCAACTATGGCTGGGATTACAGAGGTAAATCCCCTAAGCCCCCACTATCGCTGCAAAAAGTGCTTCTATACAGATTTTGATTCTCCAGAGGTAAAAAGTTACGCAGGAGGCTGCGGTATGGATATGCCGGATAAGGTTTGCCCAGTATGTGGAGAGCCCTTAGAAAAAGACGGCTTTGACATTCCTTTTGAGACTTTCTTGGGATTTAAGGGAAACAAGGAGCCGGATATCGACCTGAACTTCTCCGGTGATTACCAGAGTAATGCCCACAAATATACAGAGGTTATTTTCGGGGCAGGTCAGACCTACCGGGCGGGAACCATTGGAACCTTGGCGGAAAAAACAGCCTTTGGTTATGTGAAAAACTATTATGAAGAGCGGGGAGAGGGGAAACGTAACTGTGAGATTGACCGGATTGTAGGAGGTTGTACCGGAATTCGAAGAAGTACAGGGCAGCATCCTGGGGGAATCATTGTACTGCCCTTAGGAGAGGAGATTAACTCCTTTACCCCAGTGCAGCATCCTGCCAATGATATGACTACAGATATAGTTACTACCCATTTCGATTACCACTCCATTGACCACAACTTATTAAAGTTGGATATTTTGGGGCATGATGATCCTACCATGATTAAGACGCTAGAAGAGTTTATAAGCTCCCCGGCAATGGATAATGAATATAATGAGACCGACCATCCCTTTGATGCTACAAAGATTCCCCTGGACGATCCGGTGGTTATGTCCTTATTTCATGACACATCAGCCCTTGGAATAAAGCCAGACGACATTGGAGGCTGCAAGCTTGGATGTCTTGGTATTCCGGAGTTTGGAACAGACTTTTCTATGCAAATGGTTGTGGAGGCGGCTCCTACGAAATTTTCCGATTTGATTCGAATTGCAGGACTTTCCCACGGTACGGACGTATGGTTAAATAATGCCCAGGACCTGATTCGCAGTGGGGTGGCAACCATTTCTACAGCCATCTGTACCCGAGATGATATTATGACCTACTTAATTAATAAGGGATTGGACAGTGAGGAATCCTTTACCATTATGGAGCGAGTTCGTAAGGGACAGGTAGCCAAGGGGAAATGCAAGGAGTGGCCGGAATTTAAAAAAGATATGATGGAACATGATGTGCCGGAGTGGTACATAGGTTCCTGCGAGAAAATTAAATACATGTTTCCAAAAGCCCATGCGGCAGCTTATGTTATGATGGCCTATCGAATTGCCTATTGTAAGGTAAACTATCCTTTGGCCTACTATGGAGCTTTTTTTGGAATCCGCGCCGATGCCTTTTCTTATGAAATTATGTGTCAGGGAAGAGACAAATTGGAGTACCATTTGGCAGATTATAAGAAGCGGTCCGGAAGCCTTTCAAAGAAGGAACAGGATACCTTAAGAGATATGCGGATTGTCCAGGAAATGTACGCCAGAGGCTATGAATTTCTTCCTATCGACATCTACAGATCCAAGGCTTCCAAGTTTCAGATTGTAGATGGAAAACTTCTTCCCCCATTTACTAGTCTAGATGGCATGGGTGAGAAGGCGGCAGATCAGATGGAAGAATCACAAAAAGGTGGAAAGTATTTGTCAAAAGATGACTTTAGAGAGCGGACCAAAGCAAGTAAGACAGTGATTGATTATATGGGAACTTTAGGCCTATTAGGGGACCTGCCCCAGTCCAATCAGTTGTCCTTATTTGACCTGTAAAAGGGAATTTATATTCATAACAGATTTGTCAACTATTGGTCACATTTTCAACACAAAAGAATTTTACACTATAGGAAACAAATGAAAGGAGCATGTTGTTATGGATAATCAATATAATTATTACACCGGTCCGGAGACTGGTTCTCAAAATACCAATCCCGAAATGAATCAAGGAATGCATCAGAATATGCAGGGAGGAATGCCTCCAAAGAAACCAAAGAAGGGCCTGCCAAAGTGGGCAAAGGCTACAGGAATTGCCGTAGTCTTCGGCCTAGTGGCAGGATGTACTTTCCAGGGTACTGGCTATATGGTAAATAAATTTTTAGGAAATGATACCACCAGCCAGGAATCCAAATCAGTAAACAGTACAAAACTTACCACCTCCAGTGACAGTTCAGTGGTTACAACAGATGTAACAGAGATTGTAGACAGCTGTATGCCATCGGTAGTTTCTATTACCAACATGAGTGTACAACAAGTACAAAGCTTTTTTGGAGGAACCCAAGAGCAGGAAAGTGAAAGTGCAGGATCCGGTATTATTATCGGAGAAAATGATACAGAACTTCTTATTGCTACCAACTATCACGTAGTAGAAGGAAGCGATACCTTGACCGTTACCTTTATTGATGAGGAAAGTGTAGAGGCAAACTTAAAGGGTTCTGACTCTTCTAAGGATTTGGCAGTAATTGCTGTAAACTTGGATGATATCAAAGACAGCACCAAGGAACAGATCAAAGTGGCAACCTTAGGCGACAGTGATTCTCTTCAGGTAGGAGAGCCGGCAGTAGCCATTGGTAATGCCTTGGGATATGGCCAGTCTGTTACGACAGGAGTTATCTCTGCAACCAACAGACAGTTAGATGGATATAACAGCAATCTGATTCAGACAGATGCAGCTATTAACCCAGGAAACAGTGGTGGAGCACTTCTTAATAGTAAGGGAGAGGTTATTGGTATTAACAGTGCCAAGATTGCAGAAAGCTCTGTAGAGGGTATAGGCTATGCAATTCCAATTTCTGATGTCAGCGATACCTTGACTGACCTTATGAACCAGGAGACTAAAACCAAGGTTGCTGAGAATGAGCAGGGACAGATTGGAATCCAGGGTGTAGACGTTACTGAGGACAGTGCTCAGATGTACAATATTCCTACTGGTGTTTATGTTTCTTCTGTAGTAAAAGGCGGAGGAGCAGAAAAGGCAGGCCTTTCTAAGGGTATGGTTATTACCGGAATCGATGGAACTACCGTAGACAGTATGTCCACATTACAAGAACAATTGCAGTATTATAAGGCAGGAGAAACTGTAACCTTAACAGTACAGGTGCCAAGTAATTCCGGAGATTATCAGGAAAAAGAAATAGAAGTTACACTTGGAAGTAAGTCTTAAAGATGTTATACTATGTCCTGATAAAGCGTAAAACTGCTAAAAGATCAGGAGGAGTTAAAAGATGTATTCATTTGAAGAGATTACAAAAGTAGATCCGGAAATAGCAGAAGCCATTAAAAGTGAGATGGCAAGACAAGATTCCCATATTGAGTTGATTGCTTCCGAGAACTGGGTTAGCAAAGCTGTTATGGCTGCTATGGGAAGCCCTTTGACTAACAAATATGCAGAAGGATATCCGGGTAAGAGATATTACGGCGGATGTCAGTGTGTAGATGTAGTGGAAGATTTGGCAAGAGATCGTGCAAAGGAATTATTTGGTTGCGATTATGCCAATGTACAGCCTCATTCAGGAGCCCAGGCAAATCTGGCAGTATTCTTTGCTATGGTACAGCCGGGAGATACCGTTATGGGTATGAATCTGGATGCCGGCGGACATTTGACTCATGGATCACCGGTTAATATTTCCGGAAAGTATTTTAATATCGTAGCTTATGGCGTTGATGAAAATGGATACATCGATTATGAAGATGTTCGAAACAAGGCCGTAGAGCACAAGCCAAAACTAATTGTGGCAGGTGCCAGTGCCTATGCAAGAACTATAGATTTTAAGAAATTCAGAGAGATTGCAGATGAAGTAGGAGCCTACCTTATGGTGGATATGGCTCACATTGCAGGACTTGTGGCAGCAGGATTACATCCAAGTCCGATTCCATACGCAGATGTAGTTACCACCACAACTCACAAGACCTTAAGAGGTCCAAGAGGAGGTTTGATCCTCTGCAATCAGGAAGCAGCAGATAAATTTAACTTTAACAAGGCTGTATTCCCGGGAATCCAGGGAGGACCATTAGAGCATGTTGTTGCGGCTAAGGCTGTATGCTTTAAGGAGGCATTGACTCCAGAATTTAAGGAATATCAGACTCAGATTATTAAGAATGCCCAGGCTTTGGCCAAGGGACTGATGGACAGAGGAGTTAAGATTGTATCCGGTGGAACTGATAACCACTTAATGTTAGTAGATCTTAGTAGCGAGGAAGTAACCGGTAAGGAATTAGAGAAGCGACTGGATGCAGCTCACATTACCTGCAATAAGAATACTATTCCAAATGATCCAAGATCTCCATTTGTTACCAGTGGTGTGAGACTTGGAACACCGGCGGTAACTACCCGTGGAATGAAGGAAGACGATATGGATGTCATTGCTGAGTGCATTTCTTTAGTACTTCAAAGTGAAGACAATGTATCGAAAGTAAAGGCTATGGTAGAGGAACTTACAAAGAAATATCCATTGGTTCAGTAAGAAAGCTTTGATATTCCAAGGGAAATGTAGTATACTACGTTGGTAGAATTCTTATGTTTATAATAGATTCGAAGGATGAATCTGTTTCACAAAAGATAGAATAAATATTTAGGAGGGGAACATTTAATTATGAAGTGTCCAGCATGTGGCCAGGAGTTAAAGCAGAGCAAGAAAGACCCAAATTATTTATTATGTTTTGATTGCAAGAAAAAGTACAAAGCACCGGCTAAGAAGACAAGCACCCAGACCAAGGTAGTAGAGGAAGAAGCTAAGAAGCAGGAGCCGAGTAAGGAACAGGAAGAAGAGAAGAAGTATTCCAACATCCCGGCAAAGAAAGTTCGGGAAAAGCGTGAGACTGAGATGCGTAAAGCTTACGATGAGATGCTGTCTGTAGAAGATGATACTAAGAAGAAAAAGAAGAAGAGAAAACCGGAACCTAAGGTGGAGGAAGAACTTGTAAGTGATTCTTATGATGATTATGCACTGGATCATGTAGATGAGGAGGATAGTGCTGGATCTAAGTTGCCGATTATTCTTCTTTTAATAGCCATTATCATTGTGATTGCAGTGATTGCATATATGTTATTATTCCGTTAATGCTTAAGGAACAGTTTAGTGTATTACTAAATTGTTCCTTTTTTTGATACTTTTCAAATATTAACATTTGTGCTATCCTAAAAAAGATTTATAAAAAAATCATAACCACCCGTCCAACGGGTGGTTTGCTCTAGCCCTATAAGGGCTT
>CAVBQS010000054.1:0-41748 GCA_963597615.1 Bacteroidaceae bacterium | reverse complement strand
TCCCATATCTGCTTTTCAAATCCTATATCGGCTGTGTTTTTCGCCATTTATATTTACCTCCACTGCTTTTTTACTTCTTATCTTTTATATATTTTCCAGACTTTATCCTACGATCAACAGGCTTTACAGCGTCTTCTGGAATTGCCCATGATCTACCAAATCTTTTACTTCCTGCAACCATTCCTTCTTTACACATCGTTTGAAGGCGTCTTTCTGATATTCCCCATTTTTCGGCAATTTCTTTTACAGTTAAATATCCCATTCATTTTCTCCTATGAAATCACATATTCTCACCTATTGAATATTATATTCGTATTAGCGCTGAAAATCAATCAAAAGAAGACCTGTAATTTACTTCTACAGGTCAGTCAAAATATCCTTAAAATTATTCTTTAGTCTTTCTTCTAATGGTCAATTTATCCTTTTCACATTTAACCTCTATTTCTTGTCCAACTTCAAAGCCTGTTTCTTTTAGCCACTCTCCTTTAAGGATAATCGTTGGCGTTATTTTATACTTATAGCCGCTTGTTCCGTAAACCTTCATTTCTCTACTTTTCTTAGTATCCATAGTTGGTCTCCTCGCTCTTGCACCTTAGTTCCTTTTCGCCTAATGATGCAAAACTAAAATCCACACGTATTCATTTCAAAATTCCAAGGGGTGTCAATATTTCATTACGAATGTAGAATGTATTTTGGTTTTCAGTGATTTTTAAAAATCGAATTAAACCTATAGTGCCAAGAAAGCCCGTAAATTGGCGGTTTCTTGGCAATTGCAGAAATATCCACAAGAACGTCAGACACCGCCATGAGCCTTACTAATTTCCCCAGGCATAGGATAGGCTCCCCCTCCGATCAAGGCCGCCTTGGTAATGGTATGGTGCACACTTCGAAAAGGTCGGCTTGTAATCAAGGGATGGTCTTCATCTACCATTCCTAGAATGCTGTAAATCTTTGTGATTTCCAAACTTTCCTCCAAGGTCAAGGGTGGTAAAATAGACGGGATTCTGCTGACAATCATAGATTTACTGCTGCCAGGCGGTCCTACAAACAATATATTGTGCCCCCCTGCCACTGCAATTTCCACTGCCCGTTTTAAGGCTTTTTGTCCACAAATATCTCCATAGTCCAAGGGCCTTTCATTTTCCTGGGACTCCCCATAAGTCAACCTTCCTTCTCCGGATAGCTCCAAGCTTTTTCTTACTCTTTCCGGTTCTTTTAGATAATCGCAAACCCCTACCAGACTCTTGGCCCCATAAATTCGTATGCCCTCCACTAAAGCTGCTTCCGGCTCATTTTCCTTAGGAACAATACAGACCTTCAAGCCACAATCTCTGGCTTTTAGTACTGCTGGCAAAATTCCGGAAACCTTTCGAATATTTCCATCCAAACTCATTTCCCCCAGGACCATGGTCTCCTCCAAAGCCTCCCCTGGTATCTCTTCTAAGGAAGCAAGAATTGACAGGGCAATGGGAAGATCAAAGGATGCCCCTCGCTTTCTTACCGTTGCGGGGGATAAATTCACTACAATCTTCTTGGCTGGCAAGTCCATATGGGAATTGCGAATGGCTGTTCGAACCCTCTCTGCCGCCTCCTTTACCTCAGAAGATAAATATCCTACCATGTGTAACAAGGGCAGGCCATTACTTACATCAGCCTCTACTCCCACAGGGATTACATCAAGACCTGCAAAAGTTGCTGACAATACTGTGCTATACGCCATACATTCACTCCTTTTTTAATTGGTTTCGTTTAAAAGTTTTCTCGTGATTCTTTGCCGAGTCGGCATGATTGTTTGTTAACGCTGAGAATTCAGCTAGTTTTGAGGAATAGATCCCCCTCAATGTGATGTTATTCTATGCTTCTTTCTTTTGTTTGTCAATAAAAAAAGAATGTGCATTGCACATTCCTTTTTTATCTAGTCTTCTTCTGCTCTTCGAAGAATATCATATACCTGAGCCTGGGATCCTTCTAGCTCTACGTAAAGTACCTGTTTTGGATGGGGAGCGCTTTCCATTTCTTTGCCTTCCTGGTCCAGGATTCTTTTTACTACCACCCTTGGATTATCCCCATTTGGTTTCATAATCTCAATGGTTTCTCCCACGGAAAATTTATTTCTCTGCTCTATTTTTAGAAGTCCATCCTTTACTTCTCCCACAATACCAAGATAGGTATACTCTCTCATGTAGGTATTACTGTCATAGATCTGACTTTCACTTCCTGGTTTTCCAAAATAGAAACCTGTAGTAAACTGTCTGTAAGTACAGTTGGAAATCTGGTCCAAATACCAAGGCATATTTTTCTCATAAAGCTTTGGATCTTCCAAATAATCGTCAATAGCCTTGCGGTAAGTTCTGGCCACTGTTGCCACATAGAGAGCCGTCTTCATACGACCCTCGATTTTGAAGCTGTCGATACCTGCCTCAATCATCTCAGGAATGTGCTCAATCATGCACAAATCCTTGGAATTGAAGATATAGGTTCCCCTCTCATTTTCATATACCGGCATATACTCTCCAGGTCTTGTTTCCTCCACCACTGCATATTTCCAGCGGCAAGGATGGGTGCAGGCTCCCTGGTTGGCATCCCGACCTGTAAAATAATTGCTAAGGAGGCATCGTCCTGAATAGGAAATGCACATAGCTCCGTGAATGAAGCTTTCAATCTCCATCTCTTCTGGAATTTCCTGACGGATCTCTTTAATTTCTTCCAGGGAAAGTTCTCTGGCAGAAACCACACGCTTTGCCCCCAAATCCCACCAAAACTTATAGGTTCCATAATTGGTATTGTTAGCCTGGGTACTGATATGTCTCTCAATTTCAGGGCAAATTTCTTTTGCCAACATAAAAATAGCTGGATCTGCAATAATCAGGGCATCTGGCCCCAATTCTTTTAATTCTTCTAAGTATTCCCGAACTCCCGGAAGGTCCTGGTTATGGGCCAAAATATTCACGGTCACATGAACCCTTGCCCCATGGTCATGGGCAAATTTAATACCTTCTCCCATGTCTTCTTTGGAAAAATTCTTAGCCTTTGCCCGAAGCCCGAAAACTTCTCCCCCAATATATACTGCATCTGCACCAAATATTACTGCCGTCTTTAATACCTCAAGACTACTTGCAGGTATCAAGAGTTCCGGATGTCTATTTCTCATAATCTAACTCCTCGCCTTATCCGCATTATCTCATCTTCATTTTATCTACTTTTTCACACTAAGGGCCACACCATCTCCCAAAGGCAAAATGGTGGTCTGCAGACTTTCATTGTGCTTTAATTCGTATAAATATTCTCTCATACGACTATGAATAGTGCGATTTCTTCGCTCCACCGCAAATCGAGACTCTATAAGGTCCCCATCCTGGAGTACATTATCGGAAACCAAAAGCCCCTCAGGTGACAAAAGCCTTAAAGCTTCCGGTAAATACCGAATATACTGCCCCTTAGCCGCATCCATAAATATCATATCATAGGAATCCTCTAGAGATTGCATGATTTCTAATGCATCTCCTTCTAATAAGGTAATTTTACCTTCCCTCCCTGCCCGCTTAAAATTTTCTCTGGCAATGGGAATCCGTTTTTCATATTTCTCTATGGTGGTAATATGGCCATTTTCTGGCATATATTCACTCATTAAAATAGAAGAAAATCCTATAGCAGTTCCCACCTCTAAGATTTTTACAGGTTTTTTCAAAAGAAGTAAAACTTTCAAAAGACTCTGAGTTTCTTTTCGAATTATGGGTACATAGGTTTCTAAGGCTTCTCGCTCTATGATCTCTATAATCTCACTCTCCGGACTTTCCAAAGAGTGGATATAGGTAGTCATTCTTTCATCTACAATCATTGTTTTTCTCCATAACACCAAGGAACTTGGACAACTTAAAAGCAAGGCGCAGTAAAGTATTACTACGCCCCAAGCTTATTCCATATTCTCTTGGAAGATTTCCTCTACACATCCATAATGATTGGTAAAATCATTGGTCTTCTCTTGGTTTTCTTCCAAATATATTCATTTAAGGTATCTCTGATTACCATCTTAATCTTGCTCCAGTCCGCATTTCTCTGACTGGAAAGGGTATGTTCTACAGCTTCTGTAAGAAGGTGTTTTGCCTCATCCATCATGGCCTCAGATTCTCTCACATAGACAAATCCTCTAGATACAATATCCGGGCCTGCAAGAAGCTGATTACTTCCCTTTTCCAAGGTAAGTACCACGATCATAATACCATCCTGAGCCAAATGCTGACGGTCTCTTAAGACAATATTTCCTACATCTCCAACTCCAAGTCCGTCTACAAGGATTTCTCCTGTTTGAACTTTTCCTACAACCTTAGCACTGGCATCACAAAGCTCCAGCACATCTCCGGAATTCAACATAAACACATTCTCTTTTGGAATTCCAAGGGATTTGGCGATTCTTCCGTTGGCTTTTCTGTGACGAAACTCCCCATGAACCGGGATTGCATACTTTGGCTTTACCAGGGAATAAATAAGCTTTAATTCCTCCTGGCAGGCGTGTCCAGATACATGGGCATCCTGAAATACTACCTTGGCTCCCTTCATAGAAAGCTCGTTAATAACACGGGATACAGATTTTTCATTACCTGGAATTGGATTGGAACTAAAGATTACAGTATCTCCCGGCATAATTGTAACCTTCTTATGGATATCTGCTGCCATACGGGAAAGGGCTGCCATAGATTCTCCCTGACTTCCGGTAGTAATTAAGACTGTCTTCTCCGGTGGATAATTCTTAATATGATCAATATCCACTAAGGTATTGTCCGGAACCTGCAAATAACCAAGCTCCTGGGCAACCTGGATAATGCTAACCATACTTCTGCCTTCCACTACAACCTTACGGTCGTACTTACAGGCGGAATTGATAATCTGCTGCACACGGTCAACATTGGATGCAAAAGTTGCAATAATAATTCTGCTGTCCTGGTGCTCTGCAAACAAATGATCAAAAGTAATACCAACCGTCCGCTCTGACTGGGTAAAGCCAGGCCTTTCTGCGTTAGTACTATCTGACATGAGGGCCAAAACCCCCTTCTTACCAATCTCTCCAAAACGCTGAAGATCAATGGCGTCTCCATATACCGGTGTGTAATCCACCTTAAAGTCTCCAGTATGTACTACAATACCTGCCGGTGAGTAAATGGCAAGAGCTGCAGCATCCTGAATGCTGTGGTTGGTTTTAATAAATTCAATTCGAAACTGGCCCAAGTTAATAGACTGGCCATACTTAACCACCTTTCTTCTGGTGGTCTTCATCATGTTGTGTTCTGTAAGCTTACGCTCAATAATACCCATGGTAAGCTTAGTTGCGTAAATAGGAAGATTCAGTTCTCTTAACACATAGGAAAGAGCTCCGATATGGTCCTCATGTCCATGGGTAATAACAAATCCTTTTACTTTGTCAAAATTATCTTTCAAATACGTAATGTCCGGAATTACTAAATCAATTCCAAGCATATCATCCTCTGGAAATGCCAAACCGCAGTCCACAACGATGATACTGTCTTCGTACTCAAAGGCGGTAATATTCATTCCAATCTTTTCCAAGCCGCCCAAGGGAATAATCCGCAATTTTCCTGTCTTTTCTTTTTTCAATTCTACACCTCCGTGCCTTTACAACTTCCTTTCTCACTCTCTCGGCACTCCTTGCATTGTCCGTAGAATTTCAGTTCATGATTGCGCACGTGGAAGCCGGTCTCTTCCTCAATATGGTCTTCTAATTCGTCCAAAAAATCTGCCTTAAAAGACAATACTTTTCCACATGTCTCACATATTAAATGATGATGGTGATGTCGTCCATTGTCTCCACCTATAGACTCGCTGATCTCATAGCGAAGACTTCCATTGTCCAAATTAATACAATCCACCAACTGCATATCTAGCAACAATTGCACAGTCCGATAAATGGTAGCCAACCCGATATCCGGGTAGTCTTCCTTTACAAGTTCATATATATCCTCAGCAGTCATGTGACTATCACGATGGTCTGCCAGAACTTCCAATACCAAAAGTCTCTGGTTTGTTACCTTGAGACCTTTTTGTTTTAGCATTTCTTTAAACTGTTCCTTACTAACTGTCATATCCGAACTACCTTTCAATATCGATATCCTCAAGTAACTCTTCAAAAACCTTAGATATGGCTGTAAGTTCCATGTCATCCTCCACAAATTCGTAGAGGCTTTCCGGAGACGAATCCGATGCAGTATCTTTCATGATCATACATTCTCCATCCTCGTCCTCCGAGTCAGTAACTAAAATATAGTTCACGCCATTAATCCTGGTCTGTTCCAGAATATAAAGATCCGCACTCTCCTGCGGAGTTTCTCCTTGAAAACTGATTTTCTGCATGCCCCTTGCTCCTCTTTGTCGTATTCTACAAATGGGAATCCAAAGAGTCTAAATATCCTTGCAATATAAAAACAGCCGCAATCTTGTCAATATACTTCTTGCGGTCTTCACGTCTTACTTTATTCTCGATCAATGTCCGTTCTGCTTCCACTGTGGTGAGGCGTTCATCCCACATAACCACTTCCAAGCCGGTTCTACGCCTTAACATCTCTCCAAATTCTATAGACTTCTCTGCTCGATCCCCTATGTCGTTATTCATATGCTTTGGAAGACCGAGAACAATCTTGCCTACCTCATACTCCGCAATCAGCTCTTCGATGCGGGCACAGGTTTTCCGAAGCTTGTTCTCATCCTTCCTGCAAATGGTTTCAATTGCCTGCGCTGTAATTTCCAATGGATCCGAGATAGCAACGCCTACTGTCTTAGATCCATAATCCAATCCCATAATTCTCATGTGTCTATGCCCAATCGTTGTGCTCAATATAGGTCTTTAGCATCTCTTCTACAAGTTCATCTCGTTCCATCTTGCTGATAAGGCTTCTTGCACCATTATGGCTGGTGATATAAGTCGGGTCTCCGGACATAATGTAACCAACGATCTGACTCACCGGATTGTATCCCTTCTCACTTAACGCTTTGTATACGATCTCAAGGATGTCCTTTGCCGAAATCTGAGGGCCGCTTTCCACTTGAAAAAATTGGGTACTACCTAAATCCTTCATCTTTACATCCTCCTAGTTTATTTCTTATTTATTCTACTCCATCATAAATGAAAATTCAATCGATTATTTGATTGTGTTTTTCAATTTGTACATTTACGATCTTATTTACGACATTTTCAGTAAATTTACTGCCAATTTTAACATACTCCTTGGTATGCCCCACCTGAATTAGCTCTCCGTCTCGAAGAATTTCCTCCTCAATCAGGACTTCCTGGCTGGTGTCAATAAGGGCCTCCTCATAGGCCTGCTTTTTTCTTTTTCCAAGTTCAATCAATTCGGCACTTCTTTTCGCCTTAATCTGATCCGGTATCTGATCTGGCATTCGGTCTGCCACAGTGCCTGCTCTTCTGGAATACTTGAAAATGTGGGTCTCATAGAAATTCACCTTGTCCACAAAGGCTTTTGACTCTTCAAATTCTTTCTCTGTTTCTCCCGGGAAACCTACGATTACATCCGTTGTAAGGGCCGGATTTTTAAAATATTTCCGAAGAAGACAGCATTTTTCATAGTATTCTTCTGCACTGTAACGACGGTTCATCCGCTTTAGTGTTGCATTGCAGCCACTCTGGAGAGAAAGATGAAAATGTGGGCAGATCTTATACATTTCAGAAAGCCTTTTTGCAAAGTCCTCTGTAATAATTCTCGGCTCTAAGGATCCCAAACGAATACGATCAATCCCCTCCACCTCATGTATAGCCTCAATAAGATTTAAAAGATGGTCATCTATATCCACTCCATAGGAACTAAGATGGATTCCAGTAAGCACTACTTCCCGGTATCCATTTTTTGCCAGCTGCTTTACTTCCTCCACCACACTGGCTCTGGCCCTGCTTCGCACGCGACCTCTTGCATAAGGAATAATGCAATAAGAGCAAAACTGATTACAGCCATCCTGTACCTTAATATAAGCTCTGGTGTGGTCCCCTGTCTGGGACAGGGTAAGTTCCTCATACTCTTTCGTTTGATTAATGTCAATCATGGAAGTGCTTTCTTGATTCTGGACCTGGTCTTGTTCCTTCGAAGCCTCATACTCAGCAAGGATTTCCACAATATCCTTCTTTTTATTGTTTCCCACTACAATATCAATACAAGGGTCTACCTGGTCCTTCATAGCCTGAACGTAGCAGCCACAGGCCACAACTAGGGCCTTCTCATTCATCTTCTTAGCCCGGTGCAGCATCTGCCTGGACTTGCGGTCTGCAATATTGGTTACAGTACAGGTATTAATAATATAAATATCTGCTCCCTCTTTAAAGGGAACAATCTCATATCCGTTATTTGCCAGCATTTCCTGCATAGCTTCCGTTTCGTAAGCATTTACCTTACAACCTAGGTTATGTAATGCTACCTTCTTCATTTCTTTGGTCCTCTCTTTTATATATGAATCTCCTGAACTTTTATATGTCTTCCCAAGGAATTCTTAATGCTATCATCTTAATAAAATCTTGACTTTTAGTAGCCATACTTTTAAGATGTTATTTAGATGAAACAAAATCTATACAGGAGGTTTATTCAATGAAAAAAATCAAAATTTTAGTAAATACCATCGCAAAGGTTAATTCTTTCAACCGCGACCTGCTTCCATTCGATTCTGATATCGACCTTGTTCAGGGAAGATATACTGTTGATGGAAAGTCTATTATGGGTATCTTCAGTTTGAATCTGTTAGAACCTATCACAGCTATTATCCACGAGGAGAATGGCGAGTTAGATGCTCTTTTAGAGAAACTTCAGCCATATATTGTTGAGTCAGAAGATTCTGAAGCTTAATTATTTTTACTAGTTTTTTAAAAGGTCAGATGTTTTCATCTGACCTTTTATTATTTTCATTATTTCTCTTTTGTCTCTCTATTTCACTTCTATAATCTCAACTGTGTCCAAGGCCTCCTGCATCAGGCGGTCAATATCCTCTGAAAGATTTTCCTCAGAACGGCGAATCACCTCAATGTTAGGCTTTGTTACCGGGTGCTTTGCCACGAAAATGGTACAGCAATCCTCATAAGGCTGAATGGATGTCTCATAAGTATCAATCTTTTCAGAAATATCCACAATTTCCTGTTTATCAAATCCAATCACCGGACGATAGACTGGCATGGTACACACATCGTTGGTGGCTGCAAGACTTTGCATGGTCTGGCTGGCTACCTGGCCGATACTCTCTCCTGTAATCAGTCCCAGACATCCATCCTTCTTTGCAAAATGCTCTGCAATCCGCATCATATAGCGTCTCATAATAATGGTCAATTCATCATGAGGACATTTCTCATAGATATATAGCTGAATGTCTGTAAAATTCACGACATGAAGCTTGATAGGTCCAGAATATCTTGCCACAATCTTTGCCAGGTCAATAACCTTTTGCTTTGCTCTTTCACTGGTATAAGGCGGCGCATGGAAATAAGTAGCTTCCAAAGCCACACCTCTCTTAGAAATCATATAACCTGCCACTGGGCTGTCGATTCCTCCAGACAATAAAAGCATGGCACTTCCATTGGTTCCCACAGGCATACCACCTGCTCCTGGGATAATCTGAGAGTATACATAAATCTCATTACGAACTTCTACGTTTAACATTACCTGGGGATGGTGCACATCCACCTTAGTCTCTGGAAACGCCTCTAAAATAGCCTCTCCTAAATCGCAGTTAATCTCCATAGAATTCTTTGGATAAGATTTTCTTGCCCGGCGGGACTCCACCTTAAAGGTAAGATTCTTGTCTGGATACATCTCATCCATATAAGCCACTACATCTTTCTTTAGCTGGTCAAATCCCTTATCCTCCATACGGACAACAGGGCAGATTCCTACCAAACCAAAGACTCTGGTAAGATGTTCTACTGTATCTTCATAATCGTAGTCCCCCTGGCAATCAACATAGATCCTTGCTTGGGACTTGTGGACGTCAAACTCTCCCTCCACATCCTTTAAGGCATAGCGAACCTGACGCACCAGGGCATCTTCAAAAAGATATCGGTTCTTTCCCTTGATACCGATCTCTCCGTATTTTAATAAAAATGTATGAAATCTCATTTAAAATTCTCCTTCACCTAATGTCTCGTATATTTCCGAAGCATCGGTACTATATTATATAGAATGTCTAAAGTCTCGTCAATCTCTTCCCGGGTGGTGAATTCTGATATGCTAAATCTCAGGGTAGAATCCAAATATTCCTGGCCAGTTCCGATTCCCTTTAAGACCCCGCTGATTCCTGGATGGTTGGAAGCACAGGCCGAACCAGAAGACACATAGATGTCCTTATCTTCCAGAGCATGCAGTAAGACCTCACTTCGAACTCCTGCAAATCCCACACTGATAATGTGAGGGGCCGAAGATTCATCCTTAAGTCCATGTATTTTCGTCTCAGGGATTTTTTCAAGGCCTTCCAAGAAATAATCCTTGAGCTCCCTCATATTATGAATCTTTGTATCAAAATCTTTATAGATCAATTCTGCAGCCAAACCGATTCCTGCAATTCCCGGCACATTTTCAGTTCCAGACCGGATATTTCTTTGCTGTTCCCCTCCGAAGATGATAGGCTTTATTTTTACTTTTTCTCCAATATATAAAACCCCAGTTCCCTTAGGACCGTGGATCTTATGGCCGCTGATGGACATTAAATCCACTCCCAGCTTCTTAGGATGAATCTTATATTTACCAAAGCCCTGGACTGCATCTACGTGAAAGAGAATCTGCGGATTATATTCTTTCACTATAGAGACAGCTTCCTCAATAGGCTGCACCGAACCAATCTCGTTATTCACATACATGACAGATACTAAGATGGTATCTTCACAGAGAGCCTCTTTTAAAGCCTCCAAAGAAATTCGTCCCGTCTCATCTACCGGAAGATAGGTCACTCTATATCCCTCTTCCTGTTCAAGGTAGGCCATGGTATTTAAAATAGCCGGATGTTCAATCGAAGACGTAATCAAATGTTTTCCGGCTCTTTTGTTAGCTCTAGCCGCTCCAATCAGAGCCAGATTATCGCTTTCTGTTCCTCCAGAAGTGAAATAAATCTCCTTTTCCTGGGCCTTTAGAATCTTAGCAAATATTGCCTTTGCATCTTTAATATATTTTTCTCCCTCCACACCCTTCATATGCAAAGAAGATGGATTGCCGTAATCTTGACACATAACCTTTTTAACCAGGTCCCCTACTTCTTCATAAGCTTTGGTTGTGGCAGAATTATCTAAATAGATTTCCTTCATGATTCAACTCCACATCTACATTATTATTCTTTCTAACATGACAGCGACTCGAAAACTCATTGCTCCAGATGGAACATTAACACAGACAAAGTGGTAAGGCCTGCAGTCTCTGTACGAAGGATTCGTTTTCCTAAGGTAATAGACTTTGCACCCATAGAAATGGCAGTTTCCACTTCCTCCACCTCAAAGCCTCCTTCTGGACCAATAAAAATACCTATGGACTGCCCAGGGAGAATACTCTCTATAATTTCTTTGGTTTCTTTCATTTCTTCTGCCAACTCATAGGGAATCAATACCACATCTAAATCTTTTGCATAGGCAAGGGCATCCTTGTAAGTCATCACCTCGCGAACCCTTGGAATATATCCTCTTGCCGCCTGCTTTGCTGCGCTCTCTGCTATTTGCTGCCATCTGGCAACTTTCTTTAAAGCTTTCTTTTCATCTAGCTTTACCACTGCCCGCTTAGTAGCCACTGGGACCACTTCATAAACTCCAAGCTCTACTGCCTTTTGAACGATTAGCTCCATTTTATCCTGCTTTGGCAGACCCTGGAAAAGATAAATGCGAGAGGAAAGCTCTGTATCTGTCATTTGCTGTTCTTCTATATGCAGAATGGCCAAGTCCTCCTGATAGCTTTCTACTGTACACAGATAGCTAATGTTGTTGCCATCGTTAATGGTAACCTGCTCCCCAATATGCATCCTAAGAACATTTTTCATATGGTTCACATCTGAACCTGTTATGCAGATTCTATCTTCCTGAACCTGATCTGGCGTTACAAAAAAATGCTGCATTCTTTGCTCCTAATTCTTTCTGGCTGTTACAGAAACCCATTCTCCCTGATGGTGAACTTCCAAGACTTCTAACCCTGCAGCCTTCACAGCTTCCACTACAGTTTCTTCTTTCTCTTCAATGATTCCACTGGTAATATAGATTGCTCCTGTTTTCATATGGTTTAATACCACTGGTGTAAGAGACACTAGAACATCAGCCAGAATGTTGGCCGCCACAACATCATATTTCTCATAGCCTACCTGATCCTGAACAGCTTTATCGTCTATAATATTTCCAATCATAACCTCATACTGGTCTTTTGCAATTCCATTCACTTCCATATTCTCATGGGTAGCGTCAATGGCACAGGGATCTAAATCTGTTCCTACCGAATGTCCTGCTCCAAACTTCAAAGCTAGCATTCCAAGAATTCCGCTTCCGCATCCCACATCCAGAATTTCCATTCCAGGCTTTACATATTTCTTTAACTGGCGGATACAAAGCTGGGTAGTCTCATGCATTCCTGTTCCAAAGGCAGTTCCTGGATCAATGTGAATCACCATCTTGTCACTATCCTTTGGCTCTACCTGCTCCCAGGATGGAATCACCAAAATGTCGTCAATGTAAAACTGATGGAAATACTTCTTCCAGTTGTTTACCCAATCAAGGTCCTCAGTTTCAGACTCCTCAATGGTACATTCTCCTACATCTACGTAAGATCTCATTTCTTCCAACTCATTTCTTACCTGAAGAAGCATAGCCCCTGCATCTACCTCAGGGTCTAAATAAAAGGTCAGATAAGCCACTCCGTCATCCTTTGGAATATCAGGTAAAATATCTACAAACATCTGCTCCTTGTCCGACTGAGTAAGGGGGACTTTATCCTCAATCTGCACTCCCTCAATCCCGAGATCTGCCAACATACTGCTGACAATATCCTCTGCTTCCGTCGTTGTTTTTAATCGAAATTGATTCCACTTCATATGCAAGTCTCCTTAAATCTTTATTTACAAATCATCTAAATCAAGAGGGAATTAACCCCTTTTATAAAATTCACTTAAGCCAAAAATCATTATACCCCAGGCAAGAAACACTGGCAACTTTTTTCATTATTTCATAAGGGTTATTCTTTAAATAAAGAACAGGAGAATGCATTCTTCGCATTCTCCCTTATCTTATCTTCTTATAAATCTACAAAATTAATTTTGAATGTGTCATCATCTTCAATATGACCACGTTTCTTTTTGGGTGATTCCTCCAAAAGATCATCTAAGTCATCGATGATACCTTCTTCCTCATCATCCTCGTAATCGTCGTAGCCTTCCTCTTCCTCATAGTAGTCTACATCGTCATCATAGTCATCTTCTTCGTAGTCATCTTCTTCAAAATCATCCTCATAGTCCAATTCTCCGAAATCTTCGGTAAATTCAAACTGGGCTGTCTTTTGAGGTTTTCTCACTGCTGGTCCCTCAGAAGTATCATCAATTCTTGCTTTTTTGCCTTTTTTTGCTTTCTTCTCTTTCTTTTCTTTCTTTTTTGGCGCTGGAGCTTCCTCTTCATCCTCATCGATTCCATACTTGTCATAGATATCGTCAAGCTCAATATCTCTATTGCGAAGTTTTACTCTAACTACAATAAGGCGAATCAAAAGAAGAACAAAAAGTACAGTAACGATTACAAAAATAGCTGTGAAATAACCATTTACAACATTCTTTATCTTTCCAAGGACTCCAGAAGCTTTTCCAGAAGACTTACTGTTTGAAGAGCTGGCGTTTGCTGTATCTGTAGGGTCAAAACGCTGATAGGTTCCCTGTGTAGAATCATAACGGTAGAATCCCTTGGTTCCATCTTTTCCTACTGCATAGAGAAGGTAATAATCGGAGGCATTGGGATCCTGCCAGATAGAAAATTCCTTTCCATCAATAGTCAAGGTTGTGGACTTATAATTATCTGGAACTGTAACATCGTTTGCGTTATACACTGTAATAGTAGTATCACTGGAAATAGCAATCTGTGCACATTTTGAGAATGTTGCATCCTCGCTATTATAGTAATAGAAATCTCCAACTCCATCAGAATTAAACAAATATGCCAAATAAACAGTGGCACCTTCATTTGTAATCATGGTGCGCTGTGCCCCTTCATATTGAACATTTGTCACTGAGAAACCGGTTGGTATATCATTGTCTGCAAATTCACTGGAAAGAGTATACTTTTCTCCGTCAATAGTAATCTCAACGCCGTCTCCATCTGTAGCCTTGCTGGCACTAGAAGAAGACTCTGTAGTGATTTTTGAAGCATCTCCCTCTGCAATGGTAACAGCTCCGCTTCCCTCTTCCAAAGAAAGGGCTGCACCGGAAGTACTTCCAGTTACGTTATAAGAAGCCAAGGTAATCTGGGAACTTCCCTGCTGCAAAGCTTGGAAGGTAACTACAAATTTTAGTTCTGTACTGCTTCCGGTTCCTACATACTTCAAGGTACCGTCAGATTCCTTTGTAACTCCACTGTCTCCGGAATCATATCTTAAATAATTACTATCATAATTGATGGTAAGTTCCACATCTCCAATATTCTCTGAAGTAGTGTCCACTGCCACTTTTACATCAAAATTATCCCCTACTGCTGTTTCCGGATCGGAAAATGCAATAGTTCCATCCGCCGCAAAAACTTGTACAGGAAGTGCAGCCAGTAAGGTTAAGCCACATACAACACCTGCAAATGCTTTTTTTAAACCTTTCATTTTTTATTCCTCTCTTAATATGCTGTGGTTCCCGCAGAGGAGGTATCTCCTCCTGTTACTCCTCCGGTGCTATCATAAGTTCCGGTAGTGTCATAGGTTCCAGTAGTTCCTCCCGTGGTATCATAGTTTCCGGTAGAATCATAGGTTCCGGTTCCACTAGTTCCGCCGGTAGTATCATAAGTACCTGTTGCATCATAGCTAGTTTCTCCAGCCCCTGTGCTATCATAGGTTCCGGTAGAATTATAGCTTGAAGAGCTATCGTAATAAGTATTGTAAGAACCAGAAGTATCATTGCTGGTATCTGTAGATGTAGAGCTTCCATCGGAATACTCCCCTGAGCTCTCACCGTAAGTCAGACTGGTCTGATTTTTAATATCATCGCTAATGGTCTGCACTGTTGAAGAAACAGAATATTCTGAATCAGATCCATATAAAAATGTATGTAACTGTTTTACATTATCTGCCAAATCTACAGGGATTACACAACTTCCGATATCCCCTAAGGTATCTGAGGTAACATCAAATGGGAATCCTGAGGTTTCTCCCATACTGTATGTGGTAAATCCTTTGGCATAGCTTAAGATTTCTGCCAAAGTAAAGTTGGTACTGATCTCGTCAAACACATCATTGATAATCTTGTTAATAGTAGCAAGATCTGCCTTCTGAGCCTTTGTGGCAATCTGTTCCAATACAGTTCTCTGACGCTCTGTTCTCTTGTAGTCATCTCCTGTGGTATATCGAATTCTACAATAAGAAGTAGCCTGCACACCATTTAGCACCTGTTTACCTGGGTTCTCCAAAAGATTCATCTCGTGACCTGTTACCTTAGACGTCTCGTTACAATATCCATTGGTCCAGTATACTTCTTCCTCTGTAAGATCTAATTCCACTCCACCAAGATCATCAATTACATCTACAAGGGCATTAAAATCCACTGTAATATAATGGGTAATATCCAGATCCAGGTTCTTATTTAACATGGCAATGGCCTCTTCTGGGCCGCCGAAAGAGTAGGCAGCATTGGCTTTATTATAAGTACCATCATCTTGCTGAAGCAAAGTATCACGGTAGACGGATACTAATTTCACCTCTCCGGTAGCCTGATTTAAGCTAGCCACCATAATGGTATCGCTTCGGGAATCTCCTGAGCTTAGATTTCCATCACGGCTATCTACTCCAAACAAGGCTACATTTAAATAGCCTTCCTTTCTTGCCACATCACTATTAATCTCAAGAGCACTGGTATCTAATTTCTGCGTATCTAAGCGTTCCATCTTTCCACTGATATACACAGCCCCGACCACAATACTAAGTAGCAGAACCGTAATTAAGGTTCCTCCAAAAATCGCTCCTATCTTTTTTCCTAAAGACCAATAGCGAAATCCCTTCTTAGGTCTGCGTCCTCTGTGTACAGTTCTTCTCTTTCTAGCCATAGGTACGTCCTTTCCTAAATATTTTCAAACCACCCGTTATATTATCTTATTTTACATTAAAAAACAACAAATACCTGCTGATCTCCTTACGATTTCACACTTTGGAAACAAAATAGCCTGGATTTGATGTGCACCAGTGTACCATAAACCCCGGAAGCTTCTTATATCGTTTACCTAGAAAAAAGCCAGCATACTTAAAGGCCGATTGAAAAAATAATTCTACTAAAAGTAGGGGTTTTCCAATCCGAAACAAATATGCCGCCGTCTGTTTTACAAGCTTGATCCCTTCTCCCTCAGAAGGAATATCTTTGAAAATTTCTGAATACACAGCCTGAACGACGCCACCGTCAAAATTACGATGAAACTGTTGCAGACAATTATAATTATGGGAGTGATAAACCTTGGCCTCAGCCACATAGGCTACCCGCTCTCCATCCAGGACACATTTAGCAGTATGTACCAAGTCCTCTCCAAAGATTATAGGACTTTCAAAGCCCCCTCTTTGTAAGAAAGGTCTTCTTCGGTATGCACCGCAGACATCTGAGAAGAAAAAGGTTTTGATTCCCATGCTTTCTAAATCTTGTATGGATTTAATCTTACCCTCCTCCGGATAGTTAAACTGTCTGGTGAATCGCTCCACCAACTTGCAATCTTTGTTGGGAAGCTGTCTTCCATAAGCAATATTTAAATCCTGATGACTTTCAAAAACCCGGACAAAGGAAGAAATAAGATCGCGCTCTGCCGGAACTGCATCTTGCGTCATAAAGATCAGCAAATCCGCATCGGATGACCTTGCTCCCATGTTTCTCGTTGCCCCATGATCAAAATCCGCCGCCTCAATCTCTGTAATCTCTACAGGATAAGGTTCCATGGTGACAACTGGCAACGAAACCTTTGATTTGGTATTGATCAGTCGAATGGTCTTAATCTCGTAATCTTGCTGCTGCAGACGATCCACAAGATATACCAATTTTTCATCCGGTTTATATACCGGAATAATAATATCTACAGTCATAAAAAAGTTATCCTCTAATAGTAAGTTCCTGATGTATTATAGCCACTATTATCATAGCTGTAACCACTGGCACCGGAATCATAACCATAGCCGCTGCTATCGTAACTACTTCCACTGTTATCATAACCATAACTACTATTGTCATAGCTACTATCATAACCATAGTTACTGCTGTCATAGCTGCTATCAGTACTTGTACTGTCTGAGGAATAATATTCCGTCACCGTAGTGGAATCCTCTGGTGCAGTGTCATCATATTGGTCTGTACCAATAAAAGTCAGATTAATAATATCATTATTAATGCCTTTTACCGTATCTGACGGTTCGTAATCTTTCTTTGCAAATAAAAATTTGTGTAACTGTTTTACTTGATCTTCCATTCCCACTGGTACAACATAGGAGCCCTCATGTCCGTAAACATTCTCGCAGCCTTCCACATCAAAAGGAAATCCTGTTGTCTCGCCAATGGTATAATTTGTTGCATTGGTGGCCATTCCCAAAATATTCTGTAAAGTCAGGTTGGTAGAAACCTGTGGAAATACCTGATTTACAATCTTATTTAAGGTTGCAATATCTGCCTTCTTTGCCTTCTTAAACACCTGCTCCAAAACAGTTCTCTGGCGCTCAGTTCTCTTAAAATCATCTCCAGTAGTATAACGGATTCTGCAATAAGAAGTTGCCTGAATACCATCCAGATTATGTACTCCTGCTCCCTCTAAAGTTGTAGTCTCTCGACCTACTACCTGAGATGTCTCCGTACAATATCCATTGGTCCAGTATACTTCTTCCTCTGTCAGATCGATTTCTACTCCACCCAAGGCATCAATTACATCTGCCAGGGCATTGAAGTTGACACTGACATATTTTTCAATATCTAAGTCTAGATTACGATTCAGCATGGCAATGGCTTCCTGGGCACCACTGACATTGTAAGCATAGTTAGCCTTCTCGTAGCTTCCATCATCCTGCCTCATAAGGGTATCTCGGTAAACAGAAACAAGATTTACCTCTGAAGTTTTATTATTAATGCTGGCAATCATAATACAATCGCTCTGTACACCGCCGTCCAACTCACCTTCTCTAGAATCCAGGCCAAAGAGGGCAATATTGGTATAATCTCCTGTACTTTGATAGATTTCTAACTTTGAATCATCCAAGGTAGTGGTATCCATCAAGGTATATTTATGAACCCCATAGGCTGTTATGGATAAAATAATCAAAACCAGAACCTCTACAAGAATAATTAGCTTTCTGATTTTTCTTTTTCTTCTATTGTATCTATGTCTTTTCTTTTTAGCCACTGGAAGCCTCCAATCAGTTATTTTCTACTATCTTTTTTCTTCTTATGTTGCCTGCCACCAGCTTAAATTCCCAGAAAATTCAGGCAATCAAACATTTTCATTGTACTACATCCGATTTTGCAAGGCAAGATATTCTGCTGGTTTTCTTAACATTTCAGTAACATTTCCGCAACATTTCTTATATTTTATGGCACAGCTTTCTATCTTTTGTTATAATAAATCCGTTAGATAGTTAAAACAAATTATATTGGAGTATAAATTTATATGAAAGTTACAATTGTAATTCCCAACTATAACGGAAAGCACTTTATGGGGCCTTGCCTGGAATCCTTAAAACAACAAACTTTTAAGGACTTTAAGATATTAGTAGTGGACAATGCTTCTACAGATGGAAGTTTAGATTACATGAAAGAGAATTATCCCCACATCGAGGTGATCTCTTTAAAAGAAAATTACGGATTCAGCAAGGCAGTCAACGTAGGAATCAAAAAATCCAGAACCCCATACGTTATCCTTCTTAACAACGACACCACCGTAGACCCAGACTACGTGAAAGAGATGGTAAAAGCCATCGAAAAATCTCCCAAGATTTTTTCTGTCAGCAGTAAGATGATTCAAATGTACCACCCAGATCTTATTGACAGTGCCGGAGACCTTTATACTATCCTAGGCTGGGGTGTGTGCAGGGGCAACGGCTCTTTGATATCTAATTTTACCGAGCCCGAAGAAATCTTTACTGCCTGCGCCGGAGCTGCTATTTATCGAAGATCTGCCTTCTCCCGCATCGGCTATTTTGATGAGAATCACTTTGCTTATCTTGAAGATATTGACGTAGGATACCGAGCTAGGATTTACGGCTACAAGAACACCTACTGCCCTACCGCTTTGGTATATCATGTAGGAAGCGGCACCAGCGGCTCCAAATATAATGCCTTTAAGGTAAAACTTTCCTCCAGAAACAACCTTTATCTTTGTTATAAGAACATGCCCCTGTTGCAGCTTCTTCTTAATGCCATTCCCATCACTTTGGGAGTCCTTATTAAATATGTATTCTTTCTCCAACAAGGACTTGTTAAAGACTATCACGCCGGAATTAGCGAGGGTCTAAAAACCATGAACCAGCAAAAGAAAGTTCCTTTTAAGCTTTGTCATTTACCAAATTACATTCAAATCCAATGGGAATTAATCCAAAATATTTTCACTTATGCAAAAACTTATTTATCTAAAGAATAAGTTACAAAAAAGCTCAGCTACAGAAACTTAGATATCTGCAGCTGAGCTTTTATATATATGTATCTTTAATCTCTAATCTTAGAAATGGAAAGTATCTTTAAGCCCCACCCACAACTGATCCTTGTCGCTAAGGTTCAAAGGCGTTCCATCAGCCAGGGCATATCCTTCTCCAGAAGCACTTCCTGGATATTCTCCCGTAAGTGTAGGCCATTCAATACCAATCTCTGGATCATTCCATGCCAATCCTCCTTCATCTCCCGGATGATAGAAATCTGTACACTTGTAGCAGAATTCTGCCAGATCGCTAAGGACTAAAAATCCGTGAGCAAAGCCTTCTGGAATATAGAACTGCTTTTTATTCTCCTCTGTCAATTCCACACCAAACCACTTTCCATAGGTCTCGCTGTCGCTTCGAAGGTCAACCGCCACATCAAAAACAGAACCTTTTACCACACGAACTAATTTTCCCTGAGGAAATTCTTTTTGAAAATGCAATCCTCTAAGAACTCCCTTGCTGGAACTAGACTGGTTATCCTGAACAAATACCATATCCAGTCCTTCTGCCTCCATATCCCTCTGGTTGTAGGTTTCCATAAAATAACCTCTGGCATCTCCATGAACAGTTGGTTCAATAACACAGAGTCCCTTAATGCCACCTGCATTTTTTTCTACTTTAATCTGTCCCATTTCTTTTCTCCCTTATCTTATACTTCAAGTTCTTCTAAATAACGCCTCAGAGCATCTTGCCAAGTCGGAAGAAGTTCAAAGCCATTGACTGTAAGTTTACTCTTGTCCAGGCGGCTGTTAAAAGGTCTTGCAGCCTTTGATACTCCATATTCCGCAGTAGTTACCGGAGCTACGGTTAAGTGATTTTCATCATAGGCTTCATGACCAAGGGCTGCTGCCTGACGGAAGATTTCTACAGCAAAATCATACCAGCTAATATAACCTCCCTCATTTGTAGCATGATAGTAGCCATATTTTTCTGTCTCAATCATGTCTACCAAAAGACGAGCAAGATCAAAGGTATAGGTAGGAGTTCCAATTTGGTCATTTACTACAGTAAGTTTGTCATGGTTTTCTCCCACTTTCAGCATGGTCTTAATAAAATTATTTCCATTTTTACCAAATACCCATGCAATACGTACGATAAAATATTTATCTAATGTATTAGATACTGCCAATTCTCCGTCTAATTTGGTCTGTCCATAGACGTTTAAGGGCTTGTAGTCCTTGCAGTCCGGATCCCAAGGAGTCTCTCCCTGGCCATCAAATACGTAATCTGTACTGATGTAAACCATCTTGGCATCTATTTTTTTGCAGGCTTTTGCAATATTATCAGTTCCTCCCACATTAATGGCGCGAACCTTTGCCTGCTTATCCTCATCCTCTGCCAAATCCACTGCAGTCCATGCTGCGCAGTGAACCACAACATCTGGAGCCAGGTCTTTAATATTCTTCTCTACTGCCTCTGCATCTGTTATATCCATAGAAACATAGGGCATGGTTGTTACTGCTGTACCATCAGCTACTCCGCTGTAGGTTTCAGCCAGGTCTGTTCCTACTCCTTCATAGCCTCTTTTTGCCAGTTCATTCATAACATCATGTCCCAGCTGTCCGGCTACACCTGTTACTAATACTTTCATGTACAAACCTCCCTAGTTAACGATTGCTATACATTTTCTCATAATAGTTCTGGTACTCACCGGAAATAATGGTCTCCCACCACTCCTTATTCTCCAAATACCATTTAATAGTCTTCTTGATTCCATCCTCGAACTTTGTCTCCGGAAGCCATCCCAGCTCATTGTGGATCTTGGTTGGGTCAATAGCATAACGCATGTCATGTCCCTTACGGTCTGCCACGTGAGTAATCAAACTCTCTGGCTTTCCAAGTTCCTTACAAATGATCTTAACGATCTCAATGTTAGTTTTTTCGTTGTGTCCACCTACGTTGTATACTTCTCCAACTTTTCCCTTGTGGATAATAAGATCAATAGCTTTACAATGATCTTCCACATAGAGCCAGTCACGGACATTAAGTCCCTCTCCATATACCGGAAGGGGCTTATCATTTAATGCATTTGCAATCATAAGAGGAATCAACTTCTCAGGGAAATGATAAGGTCCATAGTTATTAGAGCATCTGCTGATGGTTACAGGAAGTCCATAGGTTCTGTGGTAAGCTAGAACCAAAAGGTCTGCCCCTGCCTTAGATGAGCTGTAAGGGCTGCTGGTGTGGATTGGTGTTTCCTCTGTAAAGAACAAGTCCGGACGGTCTAGTGGCAAATCTCCATATACTTCATCAGTAGATACCTGATGATATCTTTTGATTCCATACTTGCGGCAAGCATCCATAAGAACTGCAGTTCCTTTAATGTTGGTATCCAGGAATACTTCTGGATTTTCGATGGAACGGTCTACGTGACTTTCTGCAGCAAAGTTTACCACTACATCTGGCTTCTCCTCTTCAAAAAGTTTGTAAACAGCCTCTCTGTCTGTAATACTTTCCTTAACAAAACGGAAGTTTGGATTGTCCATAACAGGCTCTAAGGTAGATAAATTTCCTGCGTAGGTCAAGCAGTCCAGACAAATAATTCTATAGTCCGGATATTTATTTAACATATGAAATACAAAGTTGCTTCCAATAAATCCAGCTCCGCCGGTTACAATAATATTCATGCTATATTTTCTCCTATCTTTTGACTCTATATATTTTTAATAAAGGTTTTCCTGATACTTTCCATCTAAAACGTCTTTTAAATACTGGCCATACTGGTTCTTCTTTAAGACTTCATAAACTTCCATTACATCGTCCTTAGAAATCCATCCGTTTAGGTAACCAATTTCCTCCAAACATGCAATCTTACGATGCTGATGGGTCTCTACTGTTTTTACAAAGTTGGTAGCATCCACAAGACTCTCGTGGGTTCCTGTATCCAACCAGGTAAATCCCTGTCCTAAAAGCTCTACATTCAGCTTGCCTTTTTCAAGGTATACACGGTTTAGGTCAGTAATCTCAAGTTCTCCTCTTGCAGAAGGCTTCAATTCCTTTGCAAATTTTACTACATCATTGTCATAGAAATATAATCCTGTAACACAGTAATTGCTCTTTGGATGTTCCGGCTTTTCCTCAATAGAGATTGCCTTTCCCTCTTTATCAAACTCAACGATACCAAAACGCTCCGGGTCGTCAACGTAATATCCAAATACGGTAGCTCCCGCACCGCTCTCTGCATTAGAAACAGCAGCCTTCAAGCGCTTATTTAATCCGTGTCCTGCAAAAATATTGTCTCCCAATACCATAGCCACTGTGTCATGACCAATAAATTCTTCTCCAATAACAAAAGCCTGCGCTAATCCATCTGGGCTTGGCTGTACTGCATAGGATAACTGTACACCAAACTGATGACCATCTCCTAATAGTTCCCGAAATCTCGGGGTATCCTGAGGAGTTGAGATAATAAGGATTTCTCGGATTCCCGCATTCATAAGCACAGACATTGGATAGTAAATCATAGGCTTGTCATAAATAGGCAGCAACTGTTTGGATGTTACCATGGTCAGTGGATACAAACGGGTTCCGGATCCTCCGGCAAGAATAATTCCTTTCATAGGGACCTCCTTTACATGATTTTGATTTGTTTATATGTGTCAAATAGTTCTCTTATTTTCTTACAGTATAAAAGGTGACCTTAGGTCACCTTCAAGTACTTTTTTAACATTTTTGTAGCTTTTTAAGATTTCGTCACACTTCCACATAAAGTAACCACATAAGATCATTGTTTTCGGCCTATGAAGATTCCTGCTTCCTTTGTAATATGGAAGCCCCCTTCCACTTTTCTTTTCACAAAAGCACGAAACTCCTTATAATGATCAGAAATATACTGGCCCTGATTGCCATGGCAGGATAAGACATAGGACATTAAGGGCTCCGGTTCTTTCACCAATAAAGCATCTTCATATTCTACCCATCCCACGTCCTCAAAAAAATCCCCCAGTATCTTTCCGCCGTTTTCTTTTCCAAACCTCTCGTAAAGCTTATCTGCTGCCAGTACGATGCGAGGATCAAATTCCGTCATAAGATCACTTACTTCCTTCATATGACCATTCCCATAAGTACTGCAAACAAAGCGGCCATCAGGCTTTAAAACCCGACTTACCTCCTTACAGACTGTTGGAATATCTTCACAATAAAATAGAACATGGTTTGCAATGACCAGGTCAAAACTTTTCTCTTTATGAGGAATCTTATGACAATCAAAATTTTCATAAGAAATCTTACACTTTGTTTTTTTCTTGCTTAAATTTCTCCTGGCATCTCTTAGCATACCTCTTGAAACATCGGATAGCACAAGCTCCATATTTTCAGAAAAATCTTTCAATTTTTCCTTCCACAGGGTACCATCCCCACACCCCAGCTCCAAGATGCGAAATTCTTTGCATTCATCTGATTCACTTATTTTTAATTGTTCCAAAATCCAGGGAAACCACCCCTGTTGATTCACCGAATAAAGATTGTGAAGTTGAATTCTGGAAGAAATATTGGAAGCATTCTGGTACTGGTTCTTCAAACTTTTTTCCATTCCTGTTAAATGAATCAGATTCAACATCTGGCTCCAATCCAAGGTATGGTTTTCCTCGATAGCCTGGGAGGTGTCCTTAATGGCCTGCTCCACCAGCTGTAGTTGCTCAATGCGGTCCTGTACCAGTTTTCTCTGAAGATTTAAGGAATCCTTCAAGAAATGATAGTCCGAATCCCCAATGGTCATCTCCTTAATATCCTCCAAAGAAAATCCCAGATATTTTAAAAGTAAAATCTGCTGAAGTCTGGCAAAATCTTCATCGGTATAAAATCTAGCTCCTGCCTCTGTTACAAAGGAGGGCTTTAATATATCATGTTTGTCATAATAGCGAATTGTCCGCAAGGTCACATGGGCCATGCGGGCAAATTGACCAGATGAATAGTATCCTTCTTTCTTCATTTTTTCTCACTTTTTAACGTGAAATTACTTCTTATTGCTCTACACAGTGATTTTCTGTGGCCCCCGGGGCATTACCACCTTTTTTCACAAGAACTACCTCCAAGGCTTCCATACGTTTTGCATAGCCAGTAGTTCCTGCCACCTCTCCATTCTTGGCCCAGTCTAACCAACCAAAGGTCTGGCTGTGTACACGGTAGTAAACATCATACTGTTCCGCCATTTCTCCTGTAAGTTCAATCTGAATTGCCTCGGCACGTTTACTAAGCCCAGTAACTCCAGCTTCCTCTCCATCGCTTACCCAATCCAGCCAGCCATAAGTCTGCTGATGAACACGATAAGTAATTCCTCCGCTGTACTCAGGGCTCTTTAAAGAAATTCTAACAGCCTCTCCACGTTTGCCAAGTCCAGTAATTCCGGCTTCTGCTCCGTCTAACACTGTTGAAAGCCAGCCATAGGTCTGCTGGTGCATCTGATAAGATACATTCTCACCCTTTAAAAATGCACCATCTAAACTTCCCGGTGCAGAAGATCCCTTCGGTACTACTGCCACTTGAATGGCTTCTGCTCTCTTACCATATCCGGTAGATCCTGCCACTTCTCCATTCTTGGCCCAACCAGTCCAGCCAAAGGTCTGACAATGGACACGGTAATAAACATCATAATTATTGGCGCTGTCTCCAGTAAGTTCTACAGCAATAGCCTGTACTGATTTTCCCTCCCCCGTGGTTCCCACCATGTGTCCTGTAGTTACCCAATCCATCCAGCCATAACTTTGCACATGGGCACGGTATTTTAGGCTTACGCTTGTGCTGTCAATTTTAAATGCCTCTAAGCGTTTTCCAACTCCTGTAGCACCACACTGGTATCCATTAGGACTTGTAAAACCAATCTTATTACTTTCATTAGTCCATCCATAGCTCTGCAAGTGGGCAACCGTAGAAATCAAACTTTCATCGCTAGCGGAAGCCTGCTCCATATCATCTATAGAAAAAGACTTTAAGGAGGAACTAGTACTTAAACCAGGCAAACTGCTGTTACACCAGAAGTTAAGATCTACTGTATTTTCAGTAACACCTGGAACTCGTCCGGAACTTGTGCACTGCCATATATCATAAGCACAATTTGCTTCGCATTCATATTTGTAATTTGCCCACCAAATAGACCATCCACTGTTAGTAAAAACCGGGTCTGTAAGATAATGGGTAAACCAATTGGTATTAGCATAAATTCCCGGCCTATATCCAGCAGCCTGAACTTTCTCACACCATGTACTAGCCATCCATGCCAGCATCTGACTTCCTAAAGCCGCCTGGGAATTCTCCTCCATATCGAAGTATACAGGAAGCTGCGGTGTGTGGCCCTGCAGCAAACGAATCACATGGTCTGCCTCACTGCTAGCTTCTTCTACACTCTGCGCATAGGAATAAATATAAACTCCGTAAGGAATTCCTAGTCTCTCACAAGCAGCCACATTAGCCAGCCACTTGCTATCATCCTGCTTACTATCATTAGAACCCCAACCACAACGAATAATAACAAAATCGATATCTGACTGGCTTTTTACTGTATCCCAGTCAATATTACCCTGCCACTGGGATACATCCATTCCCTTAGCAGTAGCCCCAGGAATCGCATCCCCATAGTTATTCACCCAAGTACCATTCACCTTGCTCCATGCTGTGCTTCCGGCTCTTGCCAAAGTTTCCTCTGACTCTGTTTCAATCTTCTCACCATTCTGATATCTCCAGCTATTGGCATTGTCCGGCTGATAAGAACTATCTCTTTCAGTGCTGCTAGCCTCATCACTTTGAGCCTCTGTATCTTCAGAATTTTCTTCTTGTGTCCCTGTAGCCTCCTGACTAAGCTCTGTGCTTTGCTCTGTAGATTCTGTTGTTTCTTCTGCATAACTTACAATCGAAGTTCCAAATGCCCCCGAAAATGTAAGGACACCAGCTAACAAGAGTGCTATTGATTTTTTCATGATACCTTCCTTTCAACTATATTGTTTATTTTTCAAAAACACAGCTTGTAAGTTATTTTAATAGCCTTACAAGCTGTGAAACTGTCACTTTATATATATCTGCGAACCGCCACTATATGGGAATTCCCCCAAGTCCAGTTAGCTAACTTTGTAACAATGGTGCCTGAATTCTCATCTGCCGCATGGAAGATTTCCCCGTTTCCAATGTAGATAGCCACATGACTATTATTGGCTACGGAATCTCCAAAGAAGATTAAATCTCCAACCTGCCATTGGTTACGATCTTTCAAGCTAACGGCACTACCCTCGTAAACAATCTGATAGGTAGCTCGACCACTAAAGCTAACGCCGTACAGGTTTTTCAAAATCCAAATAGCACAACCGGAACAATCCCATCCAGTAGTAGGAGTATTCCCTCCCCAAACATACTTAGTGCCCAGATATTGTTTAATAGTGGCTACCTTAGAAGTGTCCGTAGAACTTTCTGAAGTCTTCTTTAAGAAAGCGTCTCCGGAAATAGTAGGAGCACTCTCTCCCTTCTTCACTAAACGAATCTCGATGGCTTCCAAACGTTTTGCATATCCTTCTGTACCAGCTGCATCTCCGTTCATGGCCCATCCTAACCAACCGTAAGTCTGGCTATGGACACGATAATAAATATCGTACTGATTAGCCAACTGTCCCGTCAAACTAATCTTAATGGCCTCCATACGCTTACCCTGACCTGTGGTTCCACAGTAGTTTCCATTGGTAACACTATCAAGCCAACCATAGGTTTGTACATGAGCTTGATAGACAATATTGCCGCTGATTGCACCACTGGTAGGCTGAATCAAGTTAATGGTCATTCCCTCAATTCGCTTTCCAAGGCCGGTAGTTCCTAACTGAGCTCCATTTTCTACCGCCGCCACATCCCCAAAGGTCTGTACATGTCCAGAATAAGTAATGCTTGCCTTAGTAGTTTGAGCATCTGGAGCAGTTGAGTTGCTGCTAGGTGTTGGGATGGTACTATTTAAGGATAGGACCATTGCTTCCAAACGTTTTCCCTGTCCTACAGTCCCTGCCTCTGCACCACCAGTTACTGTATCCATCCAACCATAAGTCTGTGCATGGACACGATAACTCACCTGGTAGGTATTGCCTGAATTATCTGTAACCTTAATACAAATAGCTTCCAAGCGCTTTCCCTCTCCTGTGGTTCCTGCCTCTGCGCCGTCTGAAACCCAATCGGTCCAGCCGTAGGTTTGGCGGTGAACCTTGTAGGACACATGGTACTGGCTAGTAGCATTTCCATTCTTATCTACAATACGGATCTGAATAGCTTCCAATCTCTTGCCTTCTCCCACGGTTCCTGCTATAGAATCCGAATCAATCCAGTCAGACCAACCGTAGGTCTGTCGATGGACACGGCACTGAAGCTTGTAAGATGAAGCAAGACTTTGTCCGGCCTGAGCCAGCTGGTTCTCCTGACTATCTTCCTCTGTAGTCTGACTATCACTTGCTTCGGTCTTCTCTTCTTCCGATTCACCGTCTGTTTTTTTACTTTCAGCGGTAGTAGACTCTGTAGTCTTTGCTGATCCTTCTTCACCAGCGCTAGTTTCCGACGTATTTGTAGAGGTATCTTGCTTGTCCTCTACCGCCTGGAAATCTTCTGCTGTACCAGTTCCATCTAGGTTACTGGTAGTATCCACTCCTTCCGTAACATTAGTCTGTGTTTCAACACGATCGCCAAGCTCAACCGCCGATACTCCCTGACTCAAACATAAAGAGATACCAAGTACCGCCGCCAAGACTTTGGCGTATTTTTTTATTATCATAGACGACTCCTTATAATTCATTACAAATATAACTTCCAGTCTCCATTAACAAAATCACTATAGTATTCTATACTATATCAAGGGTCTTTGTCAAATTTCTTCAAATAACTCTCCATTAAAAAAGCATCGGCATACAATCACCGATGCTTTTTTTCTTATTCTCCAAGCCCATCTTCTATGATCTGCACCATAGCAGCCAGTGCCTCCTGTTCATCTTCTCCTTCACAGACAAGTTCAATTTCATCTCCGCTTTTCACGCAGGCTCCAAGTACATTCAATACACTTTTTGCATTGGCATTCGTCCCATCTTCACCATAATTAAATGTAACTTTACACGCAAATCTACTTGCCATATTACAAAAGATTCCAGCCGGTCTCATATGAAGCCCCGTAGGGTTGGTAATTCTGATCTTCTTTGTGACCATACTTCCTCCTAAATGTTACTATCTTATTCTTTTTTCTCCAAAGTAACCTTAACCTCAAGATTATTCTCTAAAGCACAGCCCTCCGGAAGATTTACCTTCACCGGAACGGTATAGGTTCCTGCCTCTTTATAATCTTTTAAATCTATAGATACCTTTTTAGCAATTTTATAATTTTTCAAGGTCTCCTCGGGTCCTCTAATCTCCACCGACAAATCTACTGCATTGTCATAAACCACTTCTAAATCGCTAGCCAAATTGCTGACGGTTATAGCACTGGTAGAAATTTCATAAATTTGAGTTCCCGGTTGCGTTACTGCAATAGTCACTACTACATTACCTGCATTGCTGTCTGCCAAGCTCACATCCTCAGGCAGATAAGGCGTGACATCCACAGTAAGTTCTGTTCTCTCTGTCAAATCTGTGGCTACAAGAGCCTCTGCCGGAATTTCAATTTCATCTGCAGACTCCAAGGCAGTCTGTTCACCCGCCACATCAATCTGCTGCGGTTCTGTAGTGATACTTTCTATGGTATAACCGCTTTTCGCTTTTATATTGGAGTCATCAATCTTTACTGGAATACTCTTAATCTTGTATAAGGTTACATCTACATAAATGCCCTCTTTACCAAGATTATTACTAAGAAGGGTCTGATCAATCACGTTATCGTTAGCGTCATAAAGTACCAGATTAGCTTCTAGTCTAGAATCCTCCGACAATCCGGAAACATCCACATCTGCCACTACCTTACTGATGGAATCAATAATGGTCTTTGGACCTCTAAAAGTAATCTTTTGAGGATCCGCTGTCATGGTTCCAACAACATATCCGCCTCTTACAGTGCCTGTGCTGGTAGGGGTAATCGGATAACTGTTTCTTGACTCCTCCTCAATCTTTACCTGAAGATTTCTAGGAGTAGAATAAGCACTTTCATATCTACCGGAATACTTTTCTATACTGATTTCTATAGGCACCTGAGTCTCCATAGAAAGCTCTTTCATATTGGCTGTAGCTTCTATGTCATCCGCCTTTAATTTTGTCAAGACGGAACGCTTTGCAGATACCACCACACTTACCGTCTGTGTATTATCTACAATCTGATAGGTTCGGTTGCTGGAAGTCACCACATCTTCATTAGTTACCTTCACCTTAATCCCAGTATAAGTTTTCTCTGTGATAGGATCATCAATATTTACCACCAGAAACCACATGAATCCCGCCAAAAGAAATGCCAAAAGTTTGAGGCCCAGATTATTTGTCAGTCTTTTTTTCATGTCCTCGCCATCCTTTCACTGCGGCTACTACCGGATGTACCTCCACTCTACGGTCCTGAAGCTCTTCCAACTTTTCTCTAAGCTCCTTCTCCCCAACATTGCGATAAAGCCTGCCGGACTTTGCCATAGATACAGTACCGGTCTCCTCAGAAACCACAATAATCAAGGCATCACTGACCTCACTCATTCCCAAAGCCGCACGATGTCTGGTTCCAAGATCTTTGCTAATCTCCATATTGTCTGATAAAGGCAGATAACAGGTGGCAGACACAATACGATCTCCCCTGATAATCACTGCCCCATCATGAAGAGGGGTATTATGCTCGAAAATGTTGATCAAGACCTGTCTGGACACCATACAATCCAGCTGGATTCCTGTAATCTCATATTCATTTAATCGAATAGCTTCCTCCACTACAATTAAAGCTCCTGTCTTCACCTTTCCCATGGCAAAAGCTGCTGCAATAATTGCTTCTCTGGTTTCTTCTGTAAAACGGGCCCATTCTTTCCCCTTGTCAAAGCTTGGTACCATGACAGACCAAAACTGCCGTTCTCCCAAACGTTCCAAAGCTCTTCGAAGTTCTGGCTGAAATACAACAATTAAGGCTGTTGCTAAAACTGTCACTAGATTTTTTGCAATAAACAGAATCGTATGCATCTGAAACAAGGCCGCTAAAAGAATAAAAATCAGCATCACTGCAATCCCCCTAAGTAGCATCCATGCCTTTGTGTTTTTAATCCATACCATAATCTGATAAATAAGGTATGTCAGAATCAGCACTTCCAGAACATCTGTAATTGTAATATTCGGAAAATATAGACCAGTTGCATATTGATCTACAAACTTGCTGATAAGCTGTTGCATTCTGTCATCTCCCTTTCCTATTTTCTCTTAGTTATTTTCCTGTCCAAAGCCTAAATCTTTCTTTAAACTTTCCTCCAAAAGCTGGCGATCCACATCCTGGCCACTTCTTCTTGAACCCCTTGCATTTCTTGAAGCAAGACCTCTTTTTTCAGAAGCACTCTCCCGAATCTGTTCTGTATCCATAATTTCTGTAGATTCGTGTTCATTAATATGCTTCACAGTTTTCTCTGTAGCAGCAATGGCTACCTTAGGAACTGCTTTTACATAATAAAAATACTCATCATCTTCGTATTGAATGTTCTCACATCTAGTATAATCCACTGCAAAAAGGAACACTTCCAAGACAAGACCTATCAGAATACTTCCTACACTTCCAATTACCAAGCTTCCATAGGATGTGCTGACACTCATAGCAATATTTCCTGCTGCCACTACTACCACATTTACAACTGTTCCCGCTATAATGGCCACCTTCCATGCATGATCCATAGATGTTCTGCGCAGTGTATAAGTTACAAAAAAAGCAATAATAAAGGCACAGATCATAATCCACATTTCTTTGTTAGTTAAAACATGTTGGATATACTTGGTTGCCACTCCCAACACAGCCTTAATTCCTGAAGCTTCCAAGCTTGTGGAAGACTTTTTCACATAGGACATCATGTAATAAACCACTACACCACTTCCTACTGAAAAAAGACTTACAGGAGCTGCCACCAAACCACAAACCACAGGAATGATATATGGAATCTTAAGAGCGAATGCCACTGGAGTAAGAACTACCAATATTGCATAGTCCGGAGTTAGACGAAAAAAGAAAATATACAGAATCGCAAAAATAACTGCAGTAGTAATAACTGCTCCAAGAGACAATGCATACGTATGGGCAAGAAGCAAAATCGCAGCAATTAAAATTGTAAAATTCAAAGGCAAAAACATAGCAACAATAGCTAATGCTACTGATACCAGGGGCCTTGCTGCCAATTTCATAAATCCTACATTGCTGTTAATAACCAAAAATGTGATCATTGCCAGTACAAACTGAATTCCCTTGTCTATAAACTTTGAATATTCTGCGTAAAACTGCCCCAGCTTACCGCGGATTGCGTAGATATTATCCATTCTTTTTATTCTCCTTTTCGTATAGTTTCAATAGTTTCACAAGATTATGGTTGTATACACGCACCCGTTTTCTTGCTTCCTTATGTTTTTCTCCGTAAATATAACTGGTGGCCACCATATAAATTCCAAGAATACAGATGTATCCTATGAGAATTCCACCGGCAAAGAAAAGTAAAAAGGCCCCAGACATAATCTTTGTCAAAACATCCATAGCCATGTATACGCCGATTCCAACCACAATTGCATATCCTAATGTAACCCAGAAAAATGTGAACCATAAATGAATTCCCACATAATCTTTCCGGTAGTACTCGCTGATATAAAAGTCTTCTTCTCCTTGATTCTGCTCATAAAGAGCAAGGCGGGTCATGGTCTTCACCTTTCTCTCATCTAACATAGTACACCTCAAATCTTATTGCTTAGCTGTAAGAATTTTTCTCCTAAAACAGACTTTTTTTCATCAAAACATCATTCATAGTATAACAAACATCAGTAACCTTGTCCAATAGTAATGGTCAAAAAATAGACCCTGAAAACTCCACGGTTTTTAAGGACTTCTGCCGCCGAATCTACGGTACTTCCTGTGGTATAAATATCATCCACCAAAAGCACACATTTCACCGGTCGAAAGTCTTCCGATATTTGAAATACATGATTTAGATTTTTCCCACGTTCTTTTCTTCCCAGTTCCTTCTGGGGATTTGTATATACCTTGCGGCATAACCAGTTATTCTCCACCGGCAGCCCTACACACTTTCCTAATTCCTCTGCCAGAATCTGAGCCTGATTATAGCCTCTTTTCTTTCTACGTTTTCTATGAAGAGGAATAGGAATAATTACATCAATCTCTTTTTCTCTAAGCTTTTGCTGAAAAATTCTTCCCATTTCCTGTCCAAAATAATATCCATACCGCCTTTGATTTCCATACTTAAATCTATAAATCGCCTGACTGGCTGGTCTCTTGTGAAGCCAGACACTATACCCTCTATCATAGCTATGTTCTTTTCTTCCACAGTCAAAGCAAAATTCCTGTTCCTTATACTGTATGGGCTTTCCACATTTCATACATAAGAAACCTTTAATCTCTATTTTTTTCAATTTTTCCTTGCACTGAGGACAAATCCCTTTTCGGTAAACTTTTTCACAAAAAGGACAGACCTCAGGCCATAATAGCGCCTGGATCTGTCCCTTTATCTTTTTCCATATGGTTTTTATTTTATTCATCCAGCATTTCCCGGATTCGTTCAGCTAAGCTCGTATTTCTTTTTTGCTCATTTACATTGGCAATCATATCTTGAAATACTGTGTCACTCCCCACAATAGTGACACATTTTTTTGCTCTTGTAACTGCAGTATACAAAAGGTTCCTATGATAGAGCTGTCTTGGTCCCTGAAGCAAGGGAATCAAAACTGCCGGATATTCACTTCCTTGGGCCTTGTGAATGGTAATGGCATAAGATAATTCCAGCTCCTCCAATGTATCATAAGGATACTCCACCAGCTTTTGCTCGTCAAAAAGCACCTTTATGGCTTGGTTATAGTCATCAATTTCTTTAACAACTCCCATATCTCCGTTGAAGACTCCGATTCCCTCATCTACAGTCACCCCGTATTTATCTTGAACCTTCCACTCCATCTGGTAGTTATTTTTTATCTGCATCACCTTATCCCCCACTCGGAAGAGTCGGTCTCCCACCTGTTTTTCTTGTTTTCCAGGCTCTTGTGGATTTAAGTATTGCTGCATGATCTGATTCAGCCGCTCCACTCCCAGCACCCCCTTGCGCATAGGAGTCAGCACTTGAATATCATAGGGAGAGGCATTGACAAATTTAGGCAGCTTCTTTTGAATAAGCATGATTAAAATCCCGATAATCTCCGTAGGATCTTGTCGCCTCAAGAAGAAGAAATCCATGCTCTTATTATCCAAAGCTACTTCCTCTCCTTTATTAATCTTATGGGCATTTACCACAATATCGCTTTCCCCAGCCTGTCGAAAGATCTTGGTAAGTTTCACCACAAAAAAGGCTTCCGCTGCCAGAATATCTTTAAGAACACTTCCAGGACCAACGCTGGGAAGCTGATTTCCGTCCCCCACCAGTACCAATCTTGTTCCTGGAACAATGGCCCGAAGCAATGCCTGCATAAGAGGCAGGTCCACCATGGACATCTCATCAATTATAATTACATCTGTCTCCAAAGGATTATCAGAATTTCTTTGGAATCCAGTACTTCCCTCTTCCTCCGGATTTCCAGATACTTCCAGTAATCGGTGAATGGTCTGGGCCTTATATCCAGTAGCCTCCTCCATTCTCTTTGCCGCTCTTCCTGTTGGTGCCGCCAGAAGAATATCCAAACCCAAACTTTCAAAGAAACGAATCATAACATTAATTGTAGTGGTCTTACCGGTACCTGGTCCACCGGTCATAACAAAGAGGCCTTTTCTTGCGGCCATTACCACAGCCTGCCGCTGCTTCTCATCTAAAGAAATCTCTTCTGCCTCCTCAATCTTCCTGATTTTTCCAAGAAGCTGTTCATCCGGTATCGCAGCCTTTACCATACAATTTACATTAAGGTCCAAAAGCATCTTGGCTACATTTAATTCCATATAGTAATAACGACTAGGATAGATCCGATTACCCTCAGGGGTGTCCTTTATGATCACTTTCTTATCCATAGCCAGATTCATAAGATAAGACCCTGAATCTTCAATGTCAACACGAAGCAACCTAGCTGTCCTTGCCACCAGGTTCTTCTCCATTTGATAAATGTGTCCTTCGTTCACTGCATCTAAAAGCACATAGTAGAGACCACTCTGGATACGGAAGTCCGAATCCACCTTGATTCCTATTTTTCCTGCAATCTCATCCGCTGTCTTAAATCCCACTCCCGGTATGGCATCTATAATCTGATAGGGATTCTCCTCTAGCACATGGTAGACATCTGCCCCATAGTGTTTGTAGATTTTTGCTGCTAATGCCATGGTTACTCCATATTTTTGCAGGAACATCATAGCCTGTCGCATACTCTTCTTTTCTTCGACCTGGGCACTGATTTCTCTGGCTTTTTTTAGGCTGATTCCCTTAATTTCCGCCAGTCTTTCCGGTTCTTCCTCAATGATTCGAAAGGTATCTTCCTTAAATTTCTTAACGATTTTCCCTGCCATGGCCTCTCGGATCCCCTTAATGGCACCGGAGCCCAAATACTTTTCAATGGATAAAAGGTCTTCCGGTTCACAGGCCTCTGCATAGGATACCGCAAATTGAAGGCCATACATCTTGTGGGTGGTATATTCTCCCTGAAGTTTTAAAAGCTCTCCCTCCTCAATAAAGCTAAAGCTTCCAACACAGGTTAATTCTCCCTCTTCATTATTAATCGTAAATACCGTATATCCATTCTCCTCATTGCGGAAAACAATATGTTCTACGTATCCCTTAATTTCTTCCATAGGCTGCTACTGATTTCTTCTATCCTTTCATAATCTCCAGATACTGTCCCGTTCCAATGGCCACTACCTTGGTGGGGTCCTCTGCAGTCATTGTACTAATACCGGTGCGCTCCTCAATCAGTTCCTCCAAGCCCCGAAGCATGGATCCTCCTCCTGTAAGAACAATACCTCTCTCCAGAATGTCTGCAGAAAGCTCCGGTGGTGTCTCCCCTAAAACTTTCACGATAGCATCCACAATCTGATTACTAATATCTCGAAGAGCTTCTTCTGTCTCTAAAGATGTAAGGGTCACAGTCTTTGGAAGCCCTGTCACAAGATTCCTTCCCTTTACTTCCGCCCTCTCCTCATCAATAAGAGGATAGGCATTTCCAATCTTAATCTTTACATCCTCGGCTGTGCGCTCTCCGATCAAAAGGTTATGTTTTTTTCTAATATAATCAATAATGGCATTGTCAAAATCATCTCCTGCCACCTTTAAAGAAGTGCTTACCACTGTATCACCCAGAGAAATCACGGCAATATCAGAGGTTCCCCCTCCAATATCCACCACCATATTTCCACAAGCCTTCGTAATATCGATTCCCGCACCAATAGCAGCCGCCACCGGCTCCTCCACCAAATATACCTCTCTAGCACCGGCTGCATAAGCAGCCTCTGTCACGGCCTTTTTCTCTACTTCTGTAACCACACTGGGAATACAAATGCTAACGCTTGGTTTGCGAAAAGAGCGTTTTCCCAAGGCCTTCTGGACGAAATATTTCACCATCTTTTCTGTAACCGAGTAGTCGGAAACCACTCCATGGCGAAGGGGCTTTACAGCAATAACATTGCCTAGACCCCGGCCTAACATAAGTCTGGCTTCCTCTCCTACTGCCTTCACTTCATTTAAATCTCTGTCAAAGGCCACCAAAGAAGGTTCCTTTAGGATGACTCCTTTTCCTCTCATATAAACCAATACGCTGGCGGTCCCTAAATCAATTCCTATATCAACTGCCATATATACTTACCCTCATTTATTTTTCTAGCATCTTTTTTATATAGTATCCAGTATAAGATCCAGGATTTTTTGCCACTTCCTCCGGAGTTCCCTTTGCAATTACAGTCCCTCCCTTGTCGCCACCTTTCGGACCCATATCTATAATATAATCCGCTGTCTTGATTACGTCCAGATTATGTTCAATCACAATCACCGTATTTCCATCTTCCGAAAGCCTTCTAAGAATCTCTGTAAGCTTATGGACATCGGCAAAATGCAATCCCGTAGTAGGTTCATCTAAAATATAGATGGTCTTTCCTGTGCTTCGCTTGCTAAGCTCCGTAGCCAGTTTAATTCTCTGAGCCTCTCCTCCGGAAAGGGTGGTGGATGGCTGTCCAAGCCTTAGATAAGAAAGGCCTACATCCCTCAAAGTCTCCATCTTTCTACGAATAGAAGGAACATTCTCAAAAAAGCCTACTGCTTCCTCCACGGTCATATCTAACACATCGTAAATACTTTTCCCCTTATACTTTACTTCCAAAGTCTCCCGGTTGTAACGCTTTCCTTTACAAACCTCACAGGGAACATAGACATCCGGAAGAAAATGCATCTCTATCTTTAAGATTCCGTCTCCACTGCAGGCCTCACAGCGGCCCCCTTTTACATTGAAACTAAAGCGACCTTTCTTGTAACCTTTGGCCTTGGCATCTGGAGTAGCTGCAAAAAGATCTCTAATTAAGTCAAAGACGCCTGTATAAGTTGCCGGATTGGATCTGGGGGTCCGTCCAATAGGGGACTGATCAATGTCAATTACCTTATCTAGCTGATCCAGGCCTTCCACCTTCTTATGACCTCCCGGAATGGTTCTGGCACGATTCAAGTCTCTTGCCAGACGTTTATACAAAATCTCATTGACCAGGGAGCTTTTTCCAGAACCAGACACTCCCGTCACACAGGTTAGGACTCCAAGAGGAAATTCCACATCAATATTCTTTAAATTATTCTGAGCAGCCCCTACAACCTTGATCCATCCAGAAGGACTTTTCCTCTCTTCCGGGATAGGAATTTTGATTCTTCCACTAAGATAAGCTCCTGTTATGGATCTTTCATTTTCCATAATCTCTTTAGCAGTCCCTGTGGCCACCACTTGTCCACCATGTTCTCCGGCTCCAGGACCAATATCCACAATATAGTCTGCCTCTAACATGGTATCTTCATCATGCTCCACTACGATAACAGAATTTCCTAAATCACGCAAATGCTTCAAGGTAGCAAGGAGCTTATCATTGTCTCTTTGATGCAGGCCAATGCTAGGTTCATCCAAGATATAGGCTACCCCCACTAGGCCGGAACCAATCTGGGTAGCTAGGCGGATTCTCTGGGCTTCCCCTCCCGACAAACTTCCCGTAGCCCTTGCCAGGGTCAGGTAATCTAAGCCCACATCCATTAAAAACTGGATTCTGGCATTGATCTCCTTTAAAATCTGTCCTCCAATTAATTCTTGCTGACTAGAAAGGGACAAATCTTTTAAAAACTTTTGGAGATTTTCTATAGACAAGGTGGTTACATCATGGATATTCTTTTCTCCAACTGTCACAGCCAGAGCTGAAGGCTTTAGACGCTGTCCCTTACAAGAGCGACAAGGGGTCACCCGCATAAATTCCTCATACTCTGCCTTGCCAGTTTCAGAAGCAGTCTCTCTGTATCTTCGCTCCACATTCTTAATTAATCCCTCAAAGGCAATACCATAGACTCCCTGGCCCCTTTGTCCCTTATAATGGACTTGTACCTCATGGCCTCCAGTACCATAAAGTAAGAGGTCATGGATTTCTTTGGGATATTCTCCAAAGGGAGTTTCCAAAGAAAACTGATATTTCTTTGTTAAAGCATCTAAGACTGCATAGGTAAAGCTTTTCTTATCATTACAGGACTGCCAGCCCTTTACTACAATGGCCCCATCCATAATGCTAAGCTTCTTGTCCGGAATCATAAGGTCTTCATCAAATTCCATCTTATATCCCAATCCCAAACAATCTGGGCAAGCACCGAAAGGGTTATTAAAGGAAAAGCTTCTTGGTTCAATCTCTTCAATACTAATCTCACAATCCGGGCAGGAAAAACTTTGGCTAAAGTTTAAGGTCTCGCCGCCGATGACATCCACCATCATAAGTCCCTCCGCTAAGTTTAGTACTGTTTCTATAGAATCTGTAAGTCTTTTTTCAATACCTTCCTTTACTACTAGACGGTCTACAATAATCTCGATATTGTGTTTAATATTTTTTTCTAAATTTATCTCCTCAGAAAGCTCATAAAGGTTCCCATCAATGCGGACTCGTACGTAACCATTCTTCTTGGCCCGCTCTAAAAGCTTGGCATGGGTTCCTTTTCTTCCTCTCACCACCGGGGCTAAGAGCTGGATCTTGGTTCGTTCCGGCATTGCCATGATCTGGTCTACCATCTGATCTACGGTTTGTTTGGAAATCTCTCTTCCACACTTGGGGCAGTGAGGGATTCCCACCCTGGCATAAAGGAGGCGAAAATAATCATAAATCTCCGTTACCGTTCCCACGGTAGATCTAGGGTTCCTGTTGGTAGACTTTTGGTCAATGGAAATTGCAGGGGACAAGCCTTCAATACTCTCCACCTCTGGTTTTTCCATCTGTCCCAAAAACTGTCTTGCATAGGAAGACAGAGACTCCATATAGCGACGCTGACCCTCTGCATAAATGGTATCAAAAGCCAGGGAGGACTTTCCCGAACCGCTAAGTCCTGTTAAAACTACTAATTTATTTCTTGGAATGTCTAAATCCACATTCTTCAAATTATGCTCATTGGCCCCTCTAATACGAATGCTTTTTTGTTCTTCCCAGTTAATTAATTCTTCCATTTTATTTCTAATCCTATCGCTTTATTTCTCATCATGAAGCAGGGTGCGAAGTTCAATAAGCTTATCCCGAAGCTCAGCTGCCGCCTCAAAGTTTAATTCTGCTGCTGCCTTCTTCATGTGTTTCTCCACATCCTTTACCAACTTTTCTAATTCTTTCGCACTCATAGATTCCGGATCCTTATCCATCTGCATCTCGGAAGCTGCAACCTTCTTAGAAATGCTAATAAGGTCTCTTACACTCTTCTCAATGGTCTTAGGAGTGATGCCATGTTCTTTATTATATTGCATCTGGATCTCCCGGCGACGACCAGTTTCCTCTATGGCTCGCTTCATGGAATCTGTAATGGAATCTGCATACATAATCACATGGCCCTTGGAATTTCTGGCTGCCCGTCCAATGGTCTGAATCAAAGAAGTTTCCGACCGCAGGAAACCTTCTTTATCTGCATCTAAGATTGCCACTAGAGTAATCTCCGGAATATCCATACCCTCTCTTAACAAGTTAATTCCCACCAGCACATCAAAGACGTCTAGACGCATATCTCGGATAATCTCTGTTCGCTCCAGAGTATCAATATCTGAATGGAGATATTTTACTCGAATCCCCAGCTCTCTCATATAATCCGTCAAATCCTCTGCCATCCGCTTGGTCAAGGTAGTAATAAGAATCTTATTCTTATCTGCAATCTCCTTCTTTACCTCTGCTAGCAGATCATCGATCTGCCCTTCTACAGGTCTGACAGAAATCTCCGGATCCAAAAGTCCTGTAGGCCGGATAACCTGCTCTGTGCGAAGAAGTTCATGGGCCCCCTCGTATTTTCCAGGTGTGGCAGATACAAAAAGAATCTGGTCAATCTTACTCTCAAACTCCTCAAAGCTTAAAGGTCTATTATCAAGAGCTGATGGCAATCGAAATCCATAATTAACTAAGGTCCTCTTTCTAGCCTGGTCTCCGTGGTACATTCCGCCAATCTGGGGAATTGTCATATGGGACTCATCGATCATCATAATAAAGTCGTCCGGAAAATAATCGATCAAAGTATGAGGAGGCTGGCCTGGTTTTAAGCCCGATAAATGCCTGGAATAATTCTCGATACCGGAGCAAAATCCTGTCTCCCGCATCATCTCAATATCAAAATTGGTCCGCTCCGAGATTCTCTGGGCCTCTAAGAGTTTTCCTTGCCCCTTAAAATATTGAATCTGTTCTTCTAGCTCTTCCTCAATATCTTTAATAGCTCTCTCCATATTCTCCTTGGAAACTACATAGTGGGAAGCCGGAAAAATGGCAATATGATTCAGCTCATTCTTAACTTCTCCGGTAAGAACGTCTACTTCAGTGATTCTGTCAATCTCATCCCCAAAAAACTCCACTCGGATAGCGTACTCTTCCGACCCTGCTGGGAAGATCTCCACCACATCCCCCCGAACTCTGAAGGTGCTTCTCTTAAAGTCCATCTCATTTCTATCATACTGAATATCAATGAGCTTCCTGATGACTTCCTCCCGATCCTTCTCCATGCCAGGCCTTAAAGACAGAACCATATTTTGATAATCCACAGGAGAACCTAATCCATAAATACAAGAGACACTGGCAACAATAATCACATCCCTCCGTTCTGAGAGGGCTGCTGTAGCCGAGTGCCGCAGCTTATCAATCTCATCATTAATGGCCGAATCCTTGGCTATGTAGGTATCTGAGGAGGGCACATAAGCTTCCGGCTGATAGTAGTCATAGTAGGAAACAAAGTATTCCACTGCATTCTCCGGGAAAAATTCCTTAAACTCCCCATACAACTGGGCTGCCAAAGTCTTGTTGTGGGCAATCACCAGGGTAGGCTTGTTCAACTGCTGGATCACATTGGCCATGGTAAAAGTCTTACCAGACCCGGTAACTCCCAGCAAAGTCTGGCATTGATTTCCCTCCTGAAATCCTGCCACCAGATCTGCAATCGCCTGAGGCTGGTCTCCTGTGGGTTCATATTCAGAATGTAAGTTAAATATCTGTTGGGATCCTTCCACGAAAATACCTCCTGATTTTTCCTATCTTCTCCAAAGGTAGAAGTATTATATCACGGAAATTCGAAAATGTACACATAAGGTGAACATTTGTTCTGTCTTTTGTTTGCCCTTAAAATCATAACCACCCGTCCAACGGGTGGTTTGCTCTAGCCCTATAAGGGCTTGT
>CAVBQS010000053.1:0-254575 GCA_963597615.1 Bacteroidaceae bacterium | reverse complement strand
ATCCAGTAGGTGTCTTAGTTTCCTTATAGCTATACTTACCATATGGAAGAAGATCCTTTGCTGATTTAACGATTCCATTCTTATCTGCTACAAGAGTTGCTACTACTTCACCTTTTTTATAAGTCTTTCCGTTTACAATTACGCTATAAGAACTTTCATTTACGATTGCAAACTCAGTACCTTCCAATGTAGCTTCACCCTGTGGGTTCTGAGTATTCAACTCGTTATCCCATTTACCAAGCTGTACACCACCACGGATTACCTGGTTTTTGATTGCTGTTGCATCATTGTTAAGGTCAACAATCTTTCCATTCTCACGGATGGTAAAGGTCTGGGTAATATTTGCTCCCTGATTCAGATAACCGGTAGGAGCTTTTGTCTCTTTTAAGATATAAGTACCATATGGTAATAAAGTATTAGAAGTCTGAGCATTACCATTTGCATCAGTTCTAAGAGTTGCTACCGTCTCTCCATTGCCATAACTAATTCCATTTACAATTACGTTGTGGCTGTTCTGACTGATAATGGCAAACTCAGCACCCTCTAAGCTTGCACCACCCTGGGCTGTCTGGGAATTGAATCCATTATCCCATTTGGCAACTTTTACTCCACCACGGATGACATTATTCTTAATGGCATTGGTATCATTGTTTAGGTCTACGATCACCCCATCTTCTGAAATAAATACTTCCTGGGAAATGGTAGTTCCTTCATTTAAGTATCCATCAGGAGCACCGGACTCTTTTACCTCATAAAGGCCATAAGGCAAAGCATCACTTGCTGTCTGAGCATTACCCTCTCCATCCGTTGTAAGGGTCATTACGGTCTGGTCTTTTCCGTAAACCTGTCCGTCTACTACTACATCATACTCATTCTTGTTAACGATCTCGATAGTAGCACCACCGATTGTAGCATCACCCTGTGGAGTCTGAGAATTTGTTTCATTATCCCACTTGGCAACCTTGATGCCGCCACGAATCCCTTTATCGGATACGGTATATTCATTACCTCCGTCTAGTCTTGCGTCATTTCCATCACCAATGATTTTGGAGAAATATTTTCCCTCAACCGGACCACTCATGGAATCAGAACTAAAGACTGCACCACTAGTGGTATAACCTTCTGGAGCAACTACTTCCTCTACGGTGATTACTCCGATTGGGAGGCATTTTGCTTCATCATCGTCATAGTAGAAATCATCACCGGAGATTTTATATTTATCATCCAATCTTGCTTGATACTTTCCGTATTCTTCTTTTGTCTCAATCACCCAAGTCCTAGTGGCCTCTATCCCATCCAGATCAGCTGCACTGTTGTAATCATCCGGATTAACGGCATAGTATTTTACTTCAAACTGTGCACCCTCAAGGCCCTTTACATTGGCGGTACCATTAGAATCCTGGTCAATCTTTGTAAGGGAGATACCCAAAGGATCGGATAAAGGTGGCTCTGTACTGGTCACGGTAACGGTTTCACCACTGGTGACTTCTACGGTGTACTCTGTCTTATCGCAACCATAACCAGGAGAAGGCGAAGTCTCCTGTACATAATAGGTTCCTTCCGTTACTGTTAAGGCTTCGGTGTTACCCTCTTCATCTGTAGTAAGGGTACCAACCACCTCACCATCAGAGTTCTCTACTTCGTATACCGCTCCTGCCAGGCTGTAGTTCGGATTTCCATCAGTAAGGTATGGATTGGAGGAGACTTTTTGTAAAGCAACTTCTCCTTCTTCTGGAGTTTCATTGCGTTCATAGAAGAACTGAGATAAAAGCTGTGTTCTACCCGTTCCATTTTCTAATGTATTTCCATCCTCAAATACTACTCCCCAACAATTAAATTCAGCTCTATTTGCTTCATCTGCAGCAAACTGTGCTCCATATGTTAAAGCTGTTGCCGTATGACTGGAAATATCATGTCCAGAGGAATCTTGTTTATTATTGCCATACTCAATAGTGCATCCAGGCCATAATCCCCAATGTTCCTTAACTACACTCCAAATGATATCCTGCTTTATTTGATAACGATCCATTGTAGAAAGACCACTACAATCTACGTAGTTATCAAAATAATAAAGCATCATACCTATTGTTTTAATGGTTTCATCACTAAACCGACGTGTTGCGTCATAACTTGCATATTCTCCTACAACATAAATGGTGGAATTAAAATCTGGATAAGCACAAAATACTTCTTCTCCTTCTGTTGTAGTAAATCTTCCTTCATTTGCTTGCCATTTCACTTCATAAGAACCATCGGCATTATACTGTACAATCATTGTATTGATCTGCCATGATTCTCCTTCATGAATAGATGGAGCGGTAGTAATTGCTTCTCCCGCATTAGCCATTGGCATAATATCTGATACATTTCCAAAATTACAGATGCTTGCTAAAAGATTGCTAAACTCTTTTGCATCATAGGGAGCTTCCCTTCCTGTTCCACTTTCTACTGGATCAGCATCTACATCACTTGTTTCACCATCCAGATCATCACTACCTGGTTTTACGACTTGCAGATCACTAACAGTAACCTTAATGGTTAAATCCGTATCCGCTGTTACATAATAGCTAGAATCATTCTGAGTCACTTTGGATTTATATCCTTCGGAATCTTCTGCCTGGACTTCATCAATCTGATATCCATCTTCCGCTTCGACATCAATCTTTACTTCTGTTCCAGGAGAAACATTAATTTCCTGGTTCTCAGAATCATTCAATTTAATTGTGGCATGCTCTACGCTTTCCGCTGCTACTTTCACTGTCTGGCTTTCCGTCTCTTCCGCATTAACGGTTATGGCAGAAATCCCAGAGGACAAGGTTAAAAGCATCGCTAAGCCTAGAGAAATACCTCTTCTAAAAAAAGAATGTTTCTTTTTCATCGGTTTCCTCCTTATTTTTTTCGATTCAATCTTTTTTGTCTGTTTTTAAAAACTTTTTTCACATCCTCAATATCCAAGTCAAACAGTTCTGCTATATCATCCGGTTCCATGTTCGGATTGCTTCTTAAGCATTTGTTTACACAATCTCTGCAACGTCTATCTACACCCATTCTTGGGAGAGATAAAGAACGAGCTTGGTATTGCCTCCAAAGATCTTTCTGAGCCTTCTTAGCCGTATAATCTTCACGATTAAGTCTCTTTAGTTCTAAACTCACTGATTGTTGAGACTTTTTGATTCTTTCGGCAATCTTGTTGTCAGAATAATCTTTGTACATTTTCTCGATCATTTTACGATCACTAAAATCAATATGTTTATAGCCAACTGTTCCCATTACACATTCCTCCTTTCCTTCAAAATGCCTCCTTTCCTTCAAAATGCCTTGTTTACGTGGTTTCTCTATTTTTTTGCAAAAAAATAAAGGTCTGCGTGATAGGAATCTATCACACAAACCTTTATTCTATTTGCACTTACTTCTGGAAGTTACCTTCTTTTTTTGCAATCTCGTAAGCCACAGTGCTTTCCAGACTTGTCTCACGCGACAGCTTCTATAGATTACCATCATAGTCTTGAATTGTCAACAATGTTTTTATTTTTTATTCAATTTAAACATTTTAAACAATTCAAAGACAATTTTTCATATTTTCTTATATGTATTCCATAACCTCTCTAACATTCTTCACCCCTATAATCTCCATACCATCCACGGAACTTAAAGCCTTTAAGGATACCTCAGGCAGAATACAGGTGGTAAAGCCAAGCTTCTTTGCTTCCGCTACTCTTTGCTCCGGCATAGTTACACCTCGAACTTCTCCGCTTAATCCTACTTCTCCAAAGGCAATCAGATGTTCAGAAATGGCCTGATTTTTATAACTGGAGATAATTGCCATTACAATTCCAAGATCCGCTGCCGGCTCATTCATTCGGATGCCTCCAGCTATATTAATATAGGCATCATAATCTGACAGAGCTAAGCCAATTCTCTTTTCTAAAACAGCCATTAACAGATTAATGCGATTAAAGTCTACTCCTGCTGCTGTACGTCTAGGAAATCCGAAATTTGTCTTACATACCAAGGCCTGAATTTCCATAAGCATAGGTCTGGTTCCCTCCATAGCACAGGCCACCACAGATCCTGATGCATTTTCCGGTCTTCCGCTAAGCATAAACTCAGAGGGGTTCTCTACTTCCATCAGGCCTGTTTTTTGCATTTCAAAGACTCCTATTTCATTGGTAGAACCAAAACGATTTTTTACACCTCTTAGGATTCTATAAGAAGCATGACGGTCTCCTTCAAAATATAATACGGTGTCCACCATATGTTCTAAGACTCTAGGCCCGGCAACTGTTCCTTCTTTTGTCACATGTCCCACAATAAAAATAGAAACATTCAATCCTTTTGCCAGCTGCATAAATATATTGGTAGACTCCCTAACCTGGGATACACTTCCAGGGGCTGAAGATACTTCTTCATTATACATTGTCTGTATTGAGTCAATAATCACCACATCCGGTTTAAAGGACTCTATGGTTTCCCGAATGATTCCCAGATTGGTTTCACATAGAAGATATAGAGAATCCGCGAATTCTCCCATGCGATTTGCCCGAAGTTTAATCTGTCTAAGAGACTCCTCTCCGGAAATGTAGAGAACCTTCTGATTTTGATCAGCCAACTTCCTGCATACCTGAAGAAGGAGGGTTGATTTTCCGATTCCCGGATCTCCACCCACCAGTACCAACGAGCCTGGAACAATGCCTCCTCCTAAGACCCGGTCTAATTCTCCGATTCCCGTCTTCATCCTTTCATCCTGATTGATTTCTACGCTTTTTAATGTCACAAGGGTAGCCTGGTCTTTTCTGCGGCTAGCTGCTAAAGTGGACGCCTGGGATACTTTTTCCTCTACAAAGGTATTCCATTCCTTACACATAGGGCACTGTCCCAGCCACTTTCTCTCCTCATGTCCACAATTTTGACAAAAATATACAGTTTTATTTGCCTTTGCCATAAATCTCCTCTCTATTCCTACCAGGTCCTTTAAACAGATAAGAGCCGCAATATCTGCAGCTCTTATCTCCAAATCTTATTTTTTTGCAAGTATATTCAAATAATTCAAAACTATCTTTTCTGAATTTTAATCTCTACAGACTTATCATTATCAAGCTCTGCACTGACACTGATCTTACCTGTAAGATTTGTCATCATATCTCCAATGTTGACACCATCCATAAATACTACATACTCACTATCATCTTCAACGCCTACTGTAAATTGTGCATCAGAAGGTCCTGATACCTTAAAGCTTACTTCATTCTCAGTAGCCTTAAAATTCTCTACCGTAGTACCTGGTACAGATTCGTAAACAAACATTCCATTCTTCTCTAACTTGGTAATGCCTGAAAATGTCTTTACTTTATACAGATCTCCCTGGAATTCGAAGTCCTCTAACTTTGTCTTACTTGCTAATGTGTAATCTCCAAAGCTTAGAGTTCCATCCGCCTCTGCTCTTAATAGTTCCTTTACAACTGCCATTGTATTCTCCTCCTAGGGTATTTTTTCTGGTCTTATTTTACCCTAAATTATTTCTAATTTGTAGCCTTTGTTTCAAATTTAATTTCTTTTTTATGAAGTCCAGCTACCACCTGGGTGCCCCTTGTGATATTGCCATTCAAAATCTCTTCTGCCAGCAAATCTTCTAACTGACTTTGCACTGCCCGCCTCAAAGGTCTTGCCCCGTATTTTTGATCAGTACCAGTTTCCACAATATGTTTTTTCACAGAATCTCTAATAGTAAGACTTATATCAATCTGGTCTTTTGCTCTCTTTATAAGATCCCCACAAAGAAGAGAAACAATTTTCTTCATCTGTTCCTCTGTCAGTGGTTTAAAAACCAACACTTCATCAATACGATTCAAAAATTCTGGCCGGAAAATCAGCTTCACTTCCCGCATCACATTATCTTTCATGCGCTTATAATCTCCCTGAGGGTCTGCCTGGGCATGAAATCCTAATTTTTTAGGGTCTATAATTGCCTGGGCTCCTGCATTGGAAGTCATAACAATAACGGTATTGCTAAAATCCACTTTGCGTCCATGGGAATCTGTAATATGTCCATCGTCTAAGACCTGTAATAGAATATTAAACACATCTGGATGCGCCTTTTCAATTTCATCAAAAAGTACCACAGAGTAAGGGTGTCTTCGCACCTGCTCACTTAACTGACCTCCATCATCGTGGCCTACATATCCCGGAGGGGAACCAATCATCTTGGAAACGCTGTGTTTTTCCATATATTCCGACATATCTACCCGGATCATGGATTCCTCTGTTCCAAACAAAGCCTCTGACAAAGCCTTAGAAAGTTCCGTCTTTCCCACACCGGTAGGACCTAAGAATAGGAAAGATCCAATGGGGCGTTTTGGATCCTTCAAGCCAATACGGCCTCTTTTTACTGCCTTTGCCACTGCTGTTACAGCCTCATCCTGTCCTACCACTCGTTTATGAAGCTCTCTCTCCAAATTCTTCAATCGCTCTGTGTCGGACTGAGAAATCTTCTGAACGGGAATACCTGTCCACTGGGAAATAACCGTTGCAATATCTTCCTCTCCCACTGAAATCTCAGCATTGGCACATTTCTTTTGAAAACGTTTTTTTGTCTGATCCAATTTTTTCTGGATCTCTTCTATTTGCTTTTTTATGTTAGAAGCGGATGTAAACTCTCCATCCTTTAGAAACTTTTCAAATTCTGCTTTTAAGGTTTCTAGTTCTTTTTCATAGGCATGCATGATCTCTGGAACCTTAAAGCCTTGCAGTCCGGCTCTAGCACAAGCTTCATCCAACACATCAATGGCCTTATCCGGCAAATACCTGTCGTTAACAAAACGGGCAGTAAGGGTCACTGCCATCTCAAGAGCAGTCTCCTCAATGGTCACTTCGTGGTGAACCTCATATTTTTCCTTTAAGCCTTTTAAAATCTCAAGGCAAAGTTCCTTGGAAGGTTCTTCTACTGTTATAGGCTGGAATCTACGCTCTAAAGCCGCATCCTTTTCAATATACTTTCGATATTCCTCTATGGTGGTGGCTCCTATGAGTTGAATCTCTCCTCTAGCCAAAGAGGGCTTCAAAATATTGGCTGCATCCATAGCGCCCTCTGCCCCGCCAGCTCCAATAATAGTATGAATCTCATCTAAAAATAGTATAATATTGCCTGAAGCCTTCACTTCTCTTAGCATACGCTTCATTCGCTCTTCGAATTCTCCCCGGTACTTGGAACCTGCCACTAGGGCTGCCAAATCCAGGGTATAAATCCGCTTATTCTTCATATGTTCCGGAACTAGGCCCTCTGCAATCTGAGCCGCCAAGCCTTCTATTACGGCAGTCTTTCCAACACCCGGCTCTCCAATCATACATGGATTATTCTTGGTTCTTCGACTTAAAACCTGCATGAGACGGTGAATTTCCTTTTCTCTTCCAATAACAGGGTCTAACTTTCCTTCCTCTGCCTTAGCAGTAAGATCTGTACCATACTGTTCCATAATGCCGCCTCTTGCGGCTCCTAACTGAGCTTCTTCGTGATAGGTTCTAGGATCCAATCCCAAAACTTCCAAAATCTCGGAAAAAATCTCCTGAATATCAACATTCAAAGTCATTAAGGTTCTGGCTGCTACACAGTCTACATCCCGAAGAAGGGCTAAGAGCATATGCTCTGTTCCAATCTCTTTAGAACCCGAACGAGTAGCTTCATCCTTACTCTCCTCCAAAATGCAGGCAAGTCTCGGACTTTTTTGTGGACGGATTCTCTTCTTTCCTAAGGTCTCTTTTTGAGGTGATAAAAGTTCCTCCACCACTTTTAAAACCTTGTCTTCCTCCACCTTATTGCTGGACAAAATCTGTCCTGCCACACTTGTATAATTACGGCAAAGTCCCAAAAGCAGGTGTTCTGTCCCTATGTAAGGATGTCTTAATTTTGCCGCAATCTTTCCAGCGAAATCTAATGCTTCTTTCGCCTGTTTCGTATACTTCATTTATCCTCTGTCCTTTCCATAGCCATCATAAATTTCATCCACCAGCAAATGCACCTCTTCTCTGGTGATATTCTTGCAGCTGCTTCTTGCCAGCAAAAGTTCTAAAGTATCTTTTAATTTCAAGAGATCTTTTGCCTTGTCCATATCCAGACAAATCACAGCTCCTTTTCTCCTGTCAAGCTGAATAAAGCCTTCCTGTCGAAGCATGGAATAAGCCTTATTTACCGTATGCATATTGATGCCTACCATGTCTGCCATCTGCCTTACAGAAGGAAGTACATCCCCCTCTCTAAGTACATCTGTGGCAATCCCCATTATAATCTGATTTTGAATCTGCACATAAAAAGCTTCATCACTTTGAAAATCTATTTCTATTATCATTTGGTCACCAACCTTATCTCATGACATGTGTTCTACACATTGTAGCATAGGGACTTCCTAGATGCAAGAAGCAGACCCCCAGAAAAGCTTTGAAAAAAGCAAAAAGATGCCACCTTTTCACAAGCAGCATCTTTTTGTTTTTATGTATATTTTTTTATTTCTTTTACGCCTCATCGATAGCTTTTCCAATATCATGACGCATATACTTGTTTGCAAACTGTACCCACTCGGTGGCAGCATAGGCATTGGCTCTTGCCTCTTTTAAATCCGCCCCCTTGGCAGTTACTCCCAGCACACGACCTCCGTTTGTGACAATCTTATCTCCATCAAACTTGGTACCTGCATGAAAACAATAATAACCTTCATGGTTCTTAAACTCTTCCAAGCCGGTAATTTCAAGTCCCTTGTCATATTTTACAGGGTATCCTTGGCTAGCTAATACCACACATACTGCTGCATTGTCTTCAAACTGCAGATCAATCTGATCTAGGTTTCCATCAATACAAGCCTCTGCCACTTCTACAAGATCATTCTTCATACGAGGAAGAACCACCTGAGCTTCCGGATCTCCAAATCTGGCATTATACTCTAATACCTTTGGTCCATCTTCCGTAAGCATTAAGCCAAAGAAAATGATTCCCTTAAATTCTCTTCCCTCTGCTCTCATAGCATCTACTGTGGCCTGATAAATATATTTCTTACAGAAGGCATCTACTTCCTCTGTATAGAAAGGACTTGGAGAGAAAGTTCCCATTCCGCCGGTATTTAAACCAGTATCACCGTCTCCGGCCCTCTTATGATCTTGAGCAGATGTCATGGTTTTGATAGTCTTTCCATCTACAAAGGAGAGAACCGATACCTCACGGCCTGTCATGAATTCTTCCACAACCATCTCATTTCCTGCAGAGCCAAATTTCTTATCCAGCATGATCTCTTTTACACCAGCCTTAGCTTCCTCTAAGGTATTACAGATTAAGACACCCTTTCCAAGGGCCAAACCATCTGCCTTTAATACAATTGGCATCTTTGCAGTTTCCAAATACTTAAGAGCTGCATCTGGATCTGTAAAATTCTCGTAAGCTGCTGTAGGAATGTTATATTTTTTCATTAAATCCTTAGAGAATGCCTTAGATCCCTCTAAAATTGCCGCATTCTTTCTAGGTCCAAAGGTGCGGATTCCAGCATCTTCCAGCTGGTCTACCAAACCGCCTACCAAAGGATCATCCATTCCAACGATGACCAGATCTACGGATTTTTCTTTCGCAAAGTCAACTAATTCATCAAATTCCATAGCACCTATAGCAACGCATTCTGCATATTCAGCAATTCCTGCGTTTCCTGGTGCACAATAAATTTTCTCTACCTTATCACTTTTTGCTACGCTCATGGCAATGGCATGCTCACGTCCACCGCTTCCAACAATTAATACCTTCATGTTCTCCTCCTATGAAATTCAAACAGATTCGTAATTACTCTAAGATGATGGCTTTTCCATCTTCCACCTTCACCTTGTTATTTGCGATTAGGTCGATAGCCTTTGGAAGGATCTTCCACTCCGCCTCTTCCATTACTCGAAGTTGTAAATCTTTTGGGCTATCCCCTGGCTTTACTTCCACAGCCTTCTGCAAAATAATGGGGCCTGTATCTGTTCCCTCATCTACAAAATGCACGGTAGCTCCCACCACCTTTACACCTCTTGCCAAGGCAGCTTCATGAACCTTCAGTCCATAATAGCCAGTTCCACAAAAAGAGGGAATCAGGGATGGATGAATATTAATAATACGATTCTCATATTTTTGAATCATAGCCGGTGGAATCACCACCAAAAATCCTGCCAACACAATCAGATCCGGATTTAATTGGTCCAACTTGTCCAAAAACGCCTGATTAAAGTCATATCTACTTTCAAAATCCTTAGGAGAAATACAAGTTCCGGGAATCTTATGTTTTGCTGCTCGCTCTAAGGCATAAGCCCCTTTATTATTGCTTATAACTCCTACTAGTTTCGTATTTGTAATGGCTCCACTTTCCACTGCATCAATAATAGCCTGAAGGTTGGTTCCTCCTCCAGAGACCAGTACCACTACATTTAGCATAATGTAACTCCCTTTTCTCCAGCTTCTATATGTCCAACGATATATGGTTTGTCTCCAGCTTTCTCAATAGCCTTCATAGTAGCATCCACATCAGCAGGATCCACTGCAACTATCATTCCAAGTCCCATGTTGAAGGTGTTGTACATCATCCGCTCTGCAATGTCCCCCTTCTTTGCCAAAAGCTTAAAGATTGGAGGGATATCATAGCTGTCTTTTTCGATAACTGCGTGGGTTCCCTCTACCAGCATACGTGGAACGTTTTCGTAGAAGCCGCCTCCGGTAATATGGCTGCATGCCTTTACGGTAACCCCTGCTTTTTTAATACTCTTAAGGGCCTGAACATAAATTCTTGTAGGAGCGATCAAAGCCTCTCCCAAAGTCTTTCCTAATTCATCATAATAAGTATCCAAAGACTCTTTTGTCATATCAAAAACGCTTCGAACCAGCGAGAATCCGTTGCTGTGAACACCAGAAGACGCCATTCCAATCAGTACGTCTCCGTCTTTTAAATTTTCTCCAGTAATTAGGTCTTTTTTATCTACCACACCAACTGCAAATCCAGCCAGATCATACTCATCCTCTGGCATAAGCCCAGGATGTTCTGCAGTCTCACCACCGATGAGGGCTGCATCTGATTGAAGACATCCTTCTGCTACACCACTGACAATGGTTGCAATCTTTTCTGGGTAGTTCTTTCCACATGCAATATAATCCAAGAAGAACAGGGGTTCTCCACCTGCACATGCAATATCATTTACGCACATAGCAACAGCATCAATACCAATGGTATCATGCTTGTCCATAACAAATGCTAACTTTACCTTAGTTCCACATCCATCAGTACCGGATAACAATACAGGTTCTTCCATATCTTTAATCTTATCCAGGGAGAATGCTCCTGAAAATCCCCCTAATCCACCAAGAACCTCCGGACGCATGGTTTTCTTTACATGCTCTTTCATAAGCTCTACTGACTTGTAACCTGCTTCAATATCAACGCCTGCTTTCTTGTAATCCATAATCGTCTCCTTATGTATGATTCCTCTAGTCTTTATTTTGCAGCAAGATATGCCTCATATCCTACTTCATCAAGCTTGGCTGCTTTTGCTTTCACTGCTTCTTTTTGATCTGCAATAAAGTCTTTTAACTTCTTTAATAACTCATCATCGGAAGCCGCAAGAATCTTTGCCGCAAGAAGGGCTGCATTCTTGGCTCCATCTATGGCTACGGTTGCCACAGGAACTCCTGGGGGCATCTGCATAATTGAAAATACAGCATCCATTCCATCTAGGTTCTTACTAGAGAGGGGAACCCCAATTACTGGCAAGGCAAATAAGGCTGCGCACATACCTGGAAGGGCTGCTGCCATTCCCGCTCCGGCAATCATAACCTTAACTCCACGACCTTCTGCACCTCTGGTCCACTCAATCAGCTCATCTGGCTCTCTGTGAGCAGAAATAATAGTCATCTCATAATCAATTCCTAATTCTTCCAACATAGCTGCAGCCTTGCTCATGACCTTAAGGTCAGAGTCACTGCCCATAATAATTCCTACTTTTGGCATAGTCGTCATCCTTTCTTATAAGCTTTGTAAATAAATAATAGCTTATTTATAAGTTTTTTTCAATGGTTCATTCAAAATCTCAGTCCCCGGAAGCACGAATCTTCCATTTTCTATAATCATAATCTCAGAACCATCTTTGCAATTTACCACAATATGAGCCAGCTCCTCATAGGGAATGGTAATATCTGTATGGCAATGGAAGTAAGCTTTAGACACATCTTCTTTTCTTAAAAGAGATACAGAATTGTCTTTAGCAACTATTTCCTTTCCATTTGGATTGTAGACCCTAATATCTTCTGCCCAGCTATAGCAGGTATCTCCCACTGCAAAATGGGGACCCATTTTCTCAGCAATTAAAATCGGCATCTTATCTTCTATGCCATATTTTTTTGCAGCTACATAGGCAGTAGTATTGGTTCCAATAGCGAATTCTCCCAAAGGAAGGGTTGGGTGCTTGTAAAGGACATTGTCTTTTACATAGGATTTATTTTCCAACTCATGTTCAAAATTACTGCAATTGTAATCGGCGATCATTCCATTAGCAAAGGTTACTTCTAGGTTCAGATATTGCAATTCATTTAGATACACTTTGCTAACATGCAAAATTCCGTTGGTTCCTTCCAATACAGGGGAGGTAAATACTTCTCCCACCGGAATATTCACATCGGCAACGCAGTTTTCAAAAATAGTTTCTTTTTCCGGATTTTTCAGGGCATGCAGCTTCACCGTCAAATCCGTGCGATTTTCCCCTGCTCCCTGAATATGAACACTTTCTCCCTGGTCTAAGGCATCAATTATGGTCTGTTGGACCTTCTCATAAACTTTAGCATCTAAGGTATTGATCTTAATAATCTCACTGAAAATCTCCGGATACTTGTCACCAATTTCCGGTAGTGGATAAGCAATAATGGTAAAGCTTCGCTCATCCCCCGGGATATAACGGTTCACAAGTTCACTGGTTTTATTGCTATACTCTAAAGAAATCTCTGTCTGAGCCTGGCTTAACTTTAGGGCGCTATCTTTTTGAACCGGAGAAAAAGGCTTTTCACCAAAGACTTCCATGCAAGCAGGGCCGGCAAAGACTCTTGCACGGTCTTTTAAATGCTCATAGCTAGTTTCAGATACTTCCAGCTTACGCTCTGCAAATTTACGGTCTAAGATAAGGGCCGTATCTTCTTTGTGATCATAGTCATACTGTTTATTGGGATTCCCTCCGCAGTAACCAATCTTTAACTGACCCTTTCTAGTAAGAAGGCTGACGCCACTTCGATAGATCACCGGTTTTAATCCCATGGCCTCAAAATTTTCCATGGCCTTTCTTATGACTCTCTCAAAACCTAAGCTATAGCGAATATTTACAATGGATTTTTTAGAAAGGTCTTTTCCTGTATTTACAAACCCCACCCGGTAGCCTTCTGTATAGACATCTGCCATCTTCTGGATTACGTCTTCATCCAAAGTTCTTAAATAAGCCGCTGTCTCAAGCTCATTTTCACTAATGTACTCTCCAAAAAGGTAGAGGTATCTGTCATCATTTAGGTTACAACTCATAATGATTCCGGAGGCAAAATCCTTCTCCGGATAAAGTTGTTCCTTAATGCGGTCTGCCAAGAAAACATCGCAGTAATCACTGGCATACCAATAGAAAATATCCCGAACCTCTTTAAAGGCTGGCTTAGAGCATTCTTCAAATTTTCCATAAACTTCCAAGAACAGTTCAAATAAAATATCTAAATATTCGGTTTTTCCTTCAAACACATAGGGTATGGCACCACGAAGTTCCGTATAAATGGCCGAAAGAACCTGGCCTAATTTTTCTCCGGTCTTGGCTGTTGCATAGTCTGGATTTGCATAACTAGTTTCATAATTTTCCGGCAGGATATCCTGGTAAAGTCTATGATTGACCTCTGCCATTTCCTCCGCATTTTTGCGGTAATAACTTCCATTTTCCATGGAAACTTTCACTTCATCAATGAGCAAAATAAAATCTGCACATTTTCTAAAATAATCCCTATAGTTTTCTTCTACCGTCTCATCCTTCGCTATTTCTCTGCACCGGTCTATCGCCAAGTCATAACGAAGTTTGATAAGATCTAAATTTGTTTCTTTTTTATTCATTGCAATGATTCCTTTAATCGTCTTATAATTTTCTAGGCAGAAATAATTCCTCGGATATATACTACCACAAAAAACAAAATAATCAGTCCATTAATTACAATGCCTATTTTACAGGTGATATAGGTTTTGTCACGCTCTTTTAGTCCCTTGATACCCTGACTTACCCCATAAATTGCCATAAATAAAGAAAAGAAGCCTAGCCATCCTATAGCAATACTTACTTCTCCCTTATTCACAATAGAGGAAAGGACCATAAGAGCAAGAAGCATTCCTACCACAGCTGCAGAAAAGCAGGAATAGACGCCCCGCTTTGCATGACGTAAGGGTTTTTGCCCAAACCTCGTGCGTATCAAGCCTTTTCTGCGTTTGTCCTGCTTCTTCCTAGCAGCCTTCATTCGCTGCCTTTCTTTATCTTCTCTACTTTGTTTTCTACCTATTAACATGCTTTCTCCTTAAGATTACAAATATGGTATATAATGCATGTCCTATTAATCCTCCCAGGGTGTTCAACATAAGATCATCCACATCAAAACATCCCACTCTGGTGATTAATTGAAATATCTCCACACAGAAACTAATACCGAAACTACTAAACAATGTAGCAAAGACATTTCTATATTTACTAGCCATAGGCAAAAAAATTCCAAAGGGGACAAAAATCACAACATTTCCGAATAAATTTGTAAACACAGCAAACAAACCCACATCTGCTCTGTAATTCCAAAAACGCTTAATCTCCTGAAAGGGCACCAAATTATAATGGTAGGTGTCCATAGCTCCCGTTCTTCCGTACCAGTCTGAAAATATCAAAAAATAAATGATAAATATTACATAAAGTACAAAGAGAATTTTCCCCATGACCCGGATTTTCTTTTTATTTTTTTTGTTCAAGTATAAGCACCTCTTTGTATCGGATTAAAAAATCAAGCCTTTTTTATCCTTCAACAGACGAGCACCGCTAACAATCGATATAATACCTGTAACTGTTCCAACCACCAATGTAATAATTCCCACTGTAATGGCCGCTCCCCCTGCAAAAGTCATAGACTTATATGCTTTTTCATTCATAATGATTCAACCTCCCTGGGATTATTTTGCACCATACTGCTCATAGTATGCATCAATAGCAGTCTTTATATTGTCATCAATAATGACTTTCCCATTTTTTTCTTTGTTGTAAAGGCATTCTACCACATCCTCCATGGTAACAATGGCTGCCGTATCAAAACCATAAAGATCTTTAATCTCATCTAAGGCACACTTTTCTTTTCCTTTTCCCACTTCCATGCGGTTTAAGGATACCATAAGACCTACAATGGTAACATCTGCAGCATTTCTCACCTTAGGAACCGTCTCTTCCATAGACTTTCCAGAAGTGGTTACATCCTCGATCATAATCACACGGTCTCCATCTTTTAGGCTGCTTCCAAGGAATTTTCCCTTGTCTGCACCGTGATCTTTTTCTTCTTTACGATCTGAGCAATAGCGCACTTCTTTTCCATAAAGTTCACTGTAGGCAATGGCTGTCACTACGCTAAGAGGGATTCCCTTATAGGCAGGCCCAAAAAGCACATCAAAATCATCTCCATAGGTACTATGAATTGCCTTTGCATAATATTCTCCTAATTTTTTCAGCTGAGAACCTGTTACATAAGCTCCGGCGTTCATAAAAAATGGGGATTTACGTCCGCTTTTTAAGGTAAATTCTCCAAATTTCAAAACATCACTTTCTACCATAAAATCTATAAATTCCTGCTTGTAGCTTTCCATTTATTTGTCCTCCATATACTCCTATATTATTTAACGATTCCTACCATGTCCTTTACAGAAGCAAAACCATACTCCTTCATATAGTCTTCAATTCCCTGGATCACCTCTGCTGTCACTGCCGGATTATGGAAATTCGCAGTTCCCACAGATACTGCTGATGCTCCTGCCAGTAAAAATTCAATTGCATCCTCCGCACAAGCAATTCCACCCATACCGATAATTGGAATCTGCACTGCCTGGGCCACCTGATAAACCATGCGAACTGCAATAGGTTTTACAATTGGACCTGAAACTCCTCCGGTTTTGTTTGCCACTGCAAAGCTTTGTCTTCGAATGTCAATCTTCATACCAGTCAAGGTATTAATAAGAGACACAGCATCTGCTCCACCAGCTTCTGCCGCCTTGGCGATCTCTGTAATGTCTGTTACATTTGGAGTAAGCTTCATAATAATAGGCTGCTTTGCGATCTTTTTAATCTGGCCTGTAAGCTCCTCCACATGCTTTGCATCCTGCCCAAAAGCTAAAAAACCAGCATTTACATTGGGGCAGGAAATATTAATCTCCATCATGTCTATGGGTTCATCTTGAAGACGTTCCACCACTGCCAAATATTCTTCCGGCGCATGGCCGCATACATTGACAATGATTTTTGTATCAAACTGCTTCAGATAAGGAATATCTCTTTTGCAAAAAAGTTCAATACCAGGATTTTGAAGACCTATGGCATTCATCATTCCTCCATAGACTTCTGCAACTCTGGGCGTTGGATTTCCTGGCCATGGCACATTAGCCACACCTTTTGTGGTAACTGCTCCCAAAGTATTAAGATCTACATATTCTGAAAATTCTTCTCCAGAGCCAAAGGTACCTGAGGCTACTGTCACAGGATTTTTCCACTCTACTCCTGCTATATTCACTGACAAATCCATTAGATTTCCACCTCCGTAGCTAAGAATACAGGGCCATCTTTACAAATACGTTTGTTATGGACATTGCTATGGGCATCTACCTCTTTTGTCTTGCAAACACAGGCTAGACAGGCTCCGATTCCGCAGGCCATTCTCTCCTCTAAGGAAATGTAGCAAGTAATGCCCTTTTCTTCAGCATAAGCCTTAATTGCCCGAAGCATAGGGGTAGGACCACAGGCAAAAATCATATCTGCCTCAAGGCTCTCTTCTTCAATAGCATTCATTACGTTTCCCTTTGTCCCCACACTGCCATCTTCTGTGGAAATATAGAACTCACCGACAGCCTTAAATTCTTCTTTCAAGAAATTATTGGCATCACGGTACCCAACCACAATCTGCTTTTTTTCGCATTCAATTTCCTTTGCAAGTTCTAAAATTGGAGGCACTCCAATGCCACCACCCATAAGAAAAACTTTCTTTCCTTTTGCTTCTTCATAGGGGAAACCATTTCCTAAGGGTCCAATTACCGGCACAGTATCTCCAGCCTTCAAAGCAGAAAATTCTTTGGTTCCAGTACGATCACCAGTTACCCGGTATACCAGTCTAAGGGTCATATCTTCCTTATTGATCTCGCAGATACTAATAGGTCTTGGCAATAACTTACTGGCATTTTTTGTATATACAGAAACAAACTGACCTGGTCTTGCAGTCTTAGCAGCTTCTGTCTCTATAATCAAGCTAAAAATCCCCGGAGCTAATTCCTGCTGGGATATAACCTTGGCCTCTTCTTTTTGTTTTTTCATCTGTCTATCTCCTAAGGAGCACCCGCCTGCAAAATGCAAGCCGGTGCTCTAACTTGTAATCTAACTTATCGATTATTCAAAGCTCCCTGGATGTCAGCTACCATAGCCTCCACTGCTGCTCTGGATGCCTCTCCGTAATGGTCTGCTCCAAACTTAGCATACTGGTCCTGCTTGTAGGCTGCAATAATTCCACGGGAAGAATTTACAATGGCTCCCAAGCCATCCTCATTAAAGAAATGTACTAAATCTTTTCCCTGTCCCCCCTGGGCCCCATATCCCGGAACCAAGATATAAGATTTTGGCATTACTTTTCTTAAGACCTTACCCATCTCTGGATAGGTTGCCCCTACAACAGCTCCAATATAGCTATATTCATCACCCATGCAGGTTTCTCCCCACTGGGCTACTTTCTCTCCTACCAACTCATATAAAGGCTTGCCATCTACCAACTGGTCTTGGAACTCTCCGCTGGAAGGATTGGATGTTTTTACTAAGATAAATAAGCCCTTCTTCTCTTCTTTACAGATGTCAATGAATGGATTTACTCCGTCAGATCCAAGATAAGGATTTACGGTAACAAAGTCCTCATCAAAGGGGGGATAGGTTTTGCTTCCTACCTGAACCTTTCCAATATGGCCCACTGCGTAGGCTGCAGATGTAGAGCCAATATCTCCACGTTTTATATCTCCGATTACTACCAGGCCTTTTTCCTTGCAGTAGTCTACCGTCTTCTTAAAAGCTTCAAGTCCCGGAATTCCAAACTGCTCATACATGGCAATCTGAGGTTTTACTGCTGGGATCAGGTCATAGGTATGATCAACAATCTCTTTATTGAACTGCCAAATAGCCTCAGCAGCTCCCTCTAAGGTCTCCCCAAATTCTCCATAGGCTTTCTCCTGAACCTGTTTTGGAACAAAATCAAGCTTTGGATCTAATCCAACTACGATGGGGGCCCCTGTTTTCTTTATATTTTCAATAAGTTTGTTGATCATGATTCATCCTCCTGCTTGTGATTAATTTCATAGAATGACAGATTTTTCTATCGTTTTTTATCATAACATATCAAGCCTCTAGGAACAAGACTCCTTGTGTTTATGAACTAAAAAAGGTCTGGTTGTATATAACAAAAAAAGAAGAGGATGCATCCTTCATCCTCTTCTTTAGAATCTTATTTATTCTGACTTTACAACTTCAATAGCCTTATCCAACTGATTATCTGCCCCTGAATTATTCTCATCTTTTTCGTATTCAACTTCCACATCCGGGCTAATTCCCTGGCCATTAATATTTCTTCCATTTGGTGTGTAGTAATCTGCAATGGTGATCTTTAAGCTGGTATCATCTCCCAGATTAAAAATCTGCTGAACCACTCCCTTTCCATAGGACTGAGTTCCTACAATTTTCCCAAGTCCATAATCCTGAATGGCACCTGCGTAAATCTCTGAAGCACTGGCACTATTTCCATTCATAAGGACCACCAAAGGTTTGGTAAATTGATTTTCTTCATCGGAGGTTGCCTCATTTTTATTGCCATCTTTATCCTGGGTGTATACGATCAGACCTTCCGGCAACATGCGATCCAGCATATCGCAAACGGTACTGACATTTCCTCCCGGATTATTACGAAGGTCTACGATAAGACGTTCCATCCCCTGACTTTCCAAATCATCTAAGGCATCTGTGTACTGCTGTGTGGTAACTGTATCAAATTCCGTAACCTTTATATATCCTATGTTATCTTCCAACATTTTGTAGGAAACGGTATGAGCCTCAATCTTGGCCCTAGTGGCAGTAAGTTCTAGCTCATCACTTTGGTCTCCTCGGATCACATTAAGGGCAACATCTGTTCCCTCGTCCCCCTTAATGTAGCTAACCACCTTGGTAAGGTCCATACCGGTTACCTCTGTATCATCCACCTTATAGAGGATGTCGTCCGCTTTCAAGCCTGCCTTTTCTGCCGGGGAGTCCTCATACACTTCCACTATAGTTACAACTCCTGTTGTGGCATCTTCTGTCAGCACTGCCCCTACTCCATAATATTCTCCGGAAGTAGACTCCTGCAAGGCTTTGGTTTCTTCCTCGTTATAATAAACAGAGTAAACATCATCTAAGCCATCCACATAGCCCTTTAAGATACCATCCTGAATCTTATCTTTATCTTCCTCATAGAGGAACTTTTCCTGAACAATCTTTTCTATCTTGGATAACTTTTTTAAGGTAGCATCGCTTACCACATCGCTGGAACTTCCTCCAAAGATCTTAAAAGCTCCCGCGGCAGTCCCTACCACAATCAAGGCTGCAAGGGCTCCTACCACTACTCCTTTAAGGAATCCTGACGGCTTTTTTTCAGAAGGAGCCTTTTCTAAGCTGCCGCTTTCTTGAAGCTCCCCTTTTTCTTCTACTGTATCATTACTATCCATATTTTTTATTCTCCCCTAGTCTTATAGATATCCTTGTGGATCTACAGGCGTTCCGTCTACTTCTACCTGAAAATGCAAATGGGCACCGAAGGAATCTCCGGTATTTCCCACATATCCAATCTGCTGTCCCTTCACAACAGTCTCTCCAGCCGACACTGCCAAAGCACTGTGATGCATGTACTTGGTAACTATTCCGTTTCCATGGTCGATTACTACCCAGTTACCTGCGCTATCACTCCAGCCTGCAATAATAACTGTCCCTGCATCTGCTGCATAGGTTGGCGAACCTTCTGAGGCAGCCAAGTCTAGACCTTTATGGAAGGAACTATCAAAGTCACGGTATCCGAAGGTACTACTGACTGTTCCTGATGGACAAGGGTTGGCAAACTGTCCACTTCCACTAACCACTACACTATCAGAAGCCACATAAGAGGTGCTGCCTGAAGAGCTGGAACTTTGGGCTGCCTTAGCCGCTGCCGCTGCTGCCGCCGCTGCCTCCTGCTGTTTTCTTTGGGCCTCTGCTGCCGCCTCTTCTAGTTCCTTGATTTTGGCATTGGTAGTAGTAAGCTCGCTATCTAGAGAAGCAATTTCCTTGGATTTATCATTTACCAAAGTGGTAAGTTCTTCCTGTTTTGCCACAATATCATCCTGCATCTGATCGAGTTCTTCATACTCTGATTGAAGTTCCGTTTCCTGATCTTCTACTTCCTGAACAACTTCCTGGTATTTCACAAGCATATCTCTGTCATATGTGGAAATGGTACTGATATATTCTGCCTTATTGAGGAAATCTCCAATAGACTCTGCATTGATGAGAATTTCCACTAGCTGGGTGTTGCCATTCTCATACATAAATTTAATACGCTTTTTCATACTGGTATATTGGGTATTTTCATTGACTTTAGCTGTAACCAGTTCGTCTTCTTTTTCTTTGATTTCCGTCTCTTTATTGGAAATCTTCTCTTGCACCTCTTCCATCTCTTTTACTTTATTTTCCAGTTGTGTGACCAGGCTATTTTTCTCTTTTTCAGCAGAATTTTTCTGATTTTGTAAGGTGTCTGCTTTCTTCTTGGCATCATCCACCTCTGTAGCTTTTACAGGAACTGCCAAACTAAAGCAGAGTGCAAGAGCCAATAGGCCCTTCATCATCTTATTTCTTATCATACATATTACCCCTTATAACTACAACATTCTTCCACCTATGCAGCAGCATAGGGGAAGAATGATTAAAAAACTATACTCTTAAGTGCTTGCGAATTGTGAAGAAACTTCCTACAAAACCAATACCAACTCCAAGGGCAATTCCCACTGGCAAGAGGGTACGATATACATCTACTACCGGAAGGAATTCTACGATATTATTAAGCAGGCTAAATTTCGCCATAATGTAAGCCACTGCTTTGTCATAGGCAAAATATAAAATAACAAGAGGAATCAATGCACCGATGACTCCTATGAGAAGACCTTCAATTACAAAAGGCGCTCGAACAAAACCATCCTTTGCACCTATGTATTTCATGATGGCTATCTCCTCGCTTCTTACTGTGATACCCATGGTAACAGTATTGCTAATAAGGAAGATGGATACTGCAAGCAAAATTCCAATAATTCCTGCAGAAATAATTCCCACCAACTTATTCATACTGGTAAGAGTCTTAGCTACCACATCTGATTTATTGACCTTACGAACACCATCCAAACTTTCTGCATAAGAAACCACACTTTTTTGTTTGGAAACATCCTCCATATATACTTCATAGTTGTCTGAATTGGCCAAAGGATTATCGGATTTGAATCCCTCTGCTAGCTCTGCAGAATCACCAAAGTAGTCTGTCTTAAACTTCTCCCATGCTTCATCTGCACTTACATAGTTTACTTCCAACACACCATCCGCAGACTCTAATGCTTTGCCAATCTTATTTTTCTGAGCTTGTGTTGCATCCTCGTCAAAGAAAACGGTAATGGCTACCCCTTCCTCCGCTTTTGCAACTATATGATTAAAGTTAAGAACAATGGAGTAAAACAACCCAAACAAGAAAATACATGCTGCCATAGTTGCAATAGAAGCAATAGAAAACATCTTGTTTCTTCGAATGTTCTTAGCACCCTGTTTTATGGAATATCCAACTGTACTAATTCTCATTACTATACCCACCTTTTTTCTCGTCGCTGACAATTACACCTTTTTTCATTGTAACAACTCGTTTTTTCATTTCATTAACGATTTCTTGATTGTGTGTTACAACCAGTACTGTCGTTCCACGTTCATTAGCTTCCTCCAACAGCTTCATAATCTCCCATGAGTTTGTTGGATCCAAGTTACCTGTAGGCTCATCTGCCAAGAGGATTGCAGGCTCATTAACAATAGCTCTGGCAATGGCAACTCTCTGCTGTTCTCCACCAGATAACTCTTTCGGGAATGACTTATACTTTTGCGCTAAACCTACCAGTGAGAGTGCTGCTGGCACCTTCTTCTTAATAATACGGGTAGGTCTCTCTGTCACTCTAAGGGCAAAGGCGATATTTTCATAAATGTTTCGATCCTGTAACAAACGGAAATCCTGGAATACTACACCTACATTTCTCCGATAAGTAGGGATCTTACGATGTTTCATCCTATTTAATGAATATCCGTTAACTGTTATAGTACCTGATGTAGGCTCTAACTCCTTTAAGATCAACTTAATCAGTGTTGACTTACCGGAACCACTGTCACCTACAATGAACACAAACTCTCCCTGCTCAATCTTAAGATTGATACCATTGAGAGCAGCAACCCCTTTCGAGTACTCTTTCGTTACTTCTTTTAATTCAATCATTGAGTTCCTCCTAATTATTTAATACTCCATAGACTCCATATACTTCATATATTTTACCACCATAAGGGCAATCTTAAAGGTAATGGCATCTTCAAATACGCGCAGGTCAAGGCCCGTACTTTTCTGAAGCTTATCCAGTCTGTATACCAGCGTATTACGATGAATGTATAACTGTCTGGATGTTTCAGATACATTCAGATTATTCTCGAAGAATTTATTGATAGTAATCAAAGTTTCTTCGTCGAAATCATCCGGAGATTTCCCCTCAAAAATCTCTCGAATAAACATCTTACACAAAGGAATAGGAAGCTGGTAGATTAATCGACCAATTCCTAAGGTGCTGTAGGCAATAACCTTTCTTTCTTCAAAGAAAATCTTTCCCACATCCAAGGCAAGCTTTGCTTCCTTGTATGACTTACTTACTTCCTTAATATCACTTACAACAGTCCCGTAAGCAATCAAAGTCTCCTCACCTTCGTCCCTCAAGGATGCGTGGAGGTTCTGGGCAACCTTCTCCAGTTCTTCATGGCCATCGTTAGGATCTAATTCCTTTACGATAATGATATTCTTTTCATCTACTGCCGTCACAAAGTCCCTAGTTCTGTTGCCTAAAATATTCCTTACGGTATCGAGAGTTCCACTGTCTTTTTCGTGTTTCGTCTCAACAATAAGGATAACACGTCTCACATCTGTGTCAATGTGTAATTTTTTAGCACGATTGTAAATATCCACCAAAAGCAGGTTATCCAAAATCAGATTCTTAATAAAATTATCCTTATCAAACCGCTCCTTGTAAGCTACCAGAAGATTCTGGATTTGGAAGGTTGCGACCTTACCAATCATGTAAGCATCATCCCCATCCCCGTTCACAACCAGAATGTATTCCAACTGATGCTCGTCGAAAATCTTAAAAAACTGATATCCTTGCACCACCTGACTGTCAGCTGAGGATTCCACAAAATGTTCTACTTCTTCTTCATATCTTCCCTGATCCGGGAATGTGCTTGCAAGAGACTTACCGTCTGTATCCAAGACACAAAAATCAATACGTGTAATGCCTTTCAATCCTTCAATCGTATTTTGAAGTATTTGATTAGATATCATATTTTATCTCCTCCACCCTTTTCAATATGCATTTTCCACAACAAACCTATCCTTAAAATAGTAATTTTGCATACCATTATGCTCTATATTAATATAAATTCACAAAAAAAGAAAGAGGAAATCAACTTTTTTTGTCAATTTCCTCGTTACTTTTGATTCTCTTTTGCAATATTCTTCTTTCTTTTGGAAATTTCTTTCTTAAATAAGCTACGAAGAATAAAATCTCCAATCCGCACCATAAGGGACCGATTCTTCTCACCAGGTAGAGGATTTTTCCCCACTCCCAACCAAACTCTGGCATTTAAAAGTTTCTGATTTCTTATAATAAATTCTTCCTGAAGTGGGGAAGGCAACTTGGATAAAATGCAGTCGCTCTCACTTCCATTGATTGCATTCACCACCATGTCGTCCGCAGGATCCTTGGCCGAAAGCTTTGCCACCCCTACAATCTGGCAACCCGGGTAACGCTGCATGAAATATTCATAATATCCAGTGCATTCTTCCTCCGTCTCACCAAGAAAGTAAATTCGTTTATGATTCTTATGGAGGAATTGCAAAAATAGTTTTAAAAAAGTCTGTTCCTTGGTCTCTTTAAGGAGTCGCTTCTCCTCTATGCCTGCAGTTTCCAGAACAGTAGTATCCCCAGCCAAAACAAGATCAAAATTCTCAATGGCGTCACTGTAAGCTTCCTGTTCCATAATAGACATAAGGCCATCCACCGTAGCCAGCTCCACTACCTGAAGTTGTTCCTCTTCCATAAATCCCATAAAGGTTTGCATGGCTTCTTTGGCAGTACAATTATTCAGTTGTATTCCTAGAACATTTTTCATGCTTTCGTCCATTTCTCAACATAATCCTATGGTTTCTACTCGATTCCATTGATTATAACAATGCATTATCAGTATTTCAAGAAATGTTACAAAGTGTTCATAGTAATTAATATTTTACAAGTATATTTCTTTTTGCAGACAGAAAGAATAAATAATTCTTTCTTTGACCTTTTTCCCAGTAATCTGCTCAAGGGCCTTTTCATAATAATCCATCTGACCATGGTAACGATTTATAAGCTCACTAGCATCAGTGACCCGGTCCGTTTTGTAATCTAAAAGCACTAATTCATCTGCTTCCTGAAAATATACATCGACAACTCCCTGAACCAGAAGCAGTTCCTCTGGGTCTCCCTCTTTTTTTACCTCCACTTCAGATACTCCAAGAACAAAGGGTTGCTCTTTAAATAGCACTTTATTTTTTGCCGCTTGGATTATTCGGTTTCCCAAAGGGCTTTTTATAAATTTTAGCATTGACTTTAATCCAATACATTCCGCCTCTTTTTGATCCATTTTCCCTTCTTCCACAAATTTAAAAAGCACTGTTTTTAAATCCCCCAAGGAAAAATTTTCATGGATATCTTCATAGGCTATAAGCTCCATAGCTCTGTGATAGGCAGTGCCCCTAAGAGCCCCAGAAAGACTAGTCTCCTCCTGTAAAAACTTAGGTATCAGGGGAGTAACTTCCGGTTCGTCATACATAGATTCTTCCAAGGATTCCTCCGCCATTTCTTGTAAACGGATTCGTTTCTTCAATTCAGAAACCGTGTATTTCATCTTCTGGTTTCTGCTGTTGCCATAGGGATATTGAAAGGAAAATTGCTGATTAAGTGATTCTTCCATTTCCTTATTATATGTGGTTTCTGTATTCCAACTTTCTAAGGTCCAGCGATGAATGTCTTCCCCTAAAATTTTCTTTATTTCTCCTGTTACAATTTCTGTTCCATCCATCACTTTAAGGGAAATAAGGTCAGGGGCAGAAAGGGTGCATACAGCTGGTATAAGCCAATCCATATAAGTAGAAACCCCTACCCGAACATGATAGGGAAGGGCTTCTAGGTTTTTCTCCTTTTTAGGCAAGTTCTCTCCATATTCATAAGAAGTTAGTTTTTTTTCAAAATCAGAAGAGGCTCCGGTGATAATTAATTTTTCCTTGGCTCTTGTTAGGGCTACATATAGTATTCTTAATTCTTCTGCCCAAGTGTCCATATATTCTTCCCTTTGGATCACTTTCTTTATAAGGCTTGGGCTTTTTGTATGAAGTTTAAGGTCCATAGCATCCAGGCCAATTCCTAGTTTTGAATGTAAAAGCACTGCTCCAGAAGCATCCTGGAAATTTATTCGTTTACCAACACCACATAGAAAGACCACCGGAAATTCCAATCCCTTACTTTTATGGATAGTCATAATACGGACGCTGTCAGACTGTTCATCCTCCACAGAGGCCTCACCATAATCTACGTTGTATCTTTGAAGCTTCTCTATATAGCGGATAAAATGAAAAAGGCCCTTATAGCTGGTACTTTCAAAATCCCTGGCTTTTTGAATTAAAACTTGCAAATTTGCCTTTCTTATTTCTCCTCCAGGCATTGCAGAAACATAATCCTCATAGCCAGTTTCATCCATGATTTTCCACAAAAGTTCATGAATTGAGATATAGGAAAGCATCTTTCGAAACTTATCAATTTGTTCCATACATCTAAAAATTGGATCATTTTCCTTAGCCTGGTCCTGATTCTCTTCCTTCTTTAAATCCTCTACATAGGAAAATACTGCCTGGCAAAAAGGCTGATCCGGATAAGCAGACTTCACCCTAGCCAAATCTTCTTCTTTCGCCCCTCCTATGGAGGAAGCAAGAACAGCCGCCAAGGGCAGGTCCTGGGCCTTGTTATCTAAGACTCGAAGATAATCCAGAAGAATGCCTATTTCCTGAGTAGCAAAATAGCCTTCCTTTGTTCCTGTATAATTAGGAATCCCCTCTCTAGTGAGAATCTCACTGAAAACATCTGCCATACTAGAGGTGCTGCGCATTAAAATTACAATATCCGAGTAATGAAGAGGGCGAAAGTCCCCTGTCTTTTTATCTATGACCTTGTGACCTTCCATTAGGTTCTTAATTTTAAGGGCTACCCCCCTGGCCTCTAACTCTTTGTCTGAGACATTAGAATTCGCCCCATCTTCACCTTGGTTTTCATAAAGGAGCATTTCGGTTCTGTTATCAACAAAAGGATCCTCCTTATAGGATACTCCCACATAAAGGGCCGCATCATCATCATAGACAATGCCACCTAAATCTTTAGCCATAATCTGTCTAAAAATTGCATTTACACTGTCAAGAACCTGAGATCTGCTACGAAAATTTTTGCCCAAATCAATTCTCTGGGTAAGACTATCCTTTAAATGGTAAGTATTATATTTCTCCATAAAGAGTTCCGGTCTAGATAGGCGAAAGCGATAAATACTCTGTTTTACATCTCCTACCATGAAAATATTGTATCTTCCCTGGGATACAGTAGAAACGCTACTAAGGATAGTCTCCTGTATCAAGTTACTATCCTGATACTCGTCAATCATAATTTCCTTAAAGTAGTCCTGATACTCCCTCGCCACCTGGGAGGGTGCTAAGAGCCCCTCTTTTTCTTCTGTAAGAATTTTAAGGGCATACTGCTCCATATCAGAAAAATCAATAAGGTTCCTAGCCCGTTTTTTCTCTTCAAAGGCCTTAGCAAATACAAGAACCAAGTCCACCAATTCTTCCACTGACCCCTTACAAAGTTTCAGATCTGACAAAATATCCTCCACCGGAGCATAAAAATATTGAGCTCCAATGGTTTTAATCAGTTTCTTTACCTCATCTCTAAGATCCTTCACCTCTTGAATTTTTAGGTCTGATACAGTTTTGTCTTTGTTGCTAGCAAGGCGGGGCCAGGACACTTTTGAAAAAGCGATCAGCTGCTTCTCATAAGTATCTGCTTCTTTTAAAGACTGAAGGATTTGAAGATCTTTGCTAAGGGTGGTCTCATAGGCCAAGGGGCCATCCTCCTCTAAACATAGACCCATTCCCCTTTGCAATATATTTTCTGCATCCTGCAGGTATGCCTCCACTCTCTCCCGTATAAGACTTACATAGGGGGCCTTCTCAAGAATTTCTACAGTTTCTACTTCATAAGGGGCAATACAGGACTTAAGCCACTTTTCCGGTTGTGGGTAACTCCTGGAATAATCGTAGATCTTTAAAATATATTCTTGAATTTTTTTATCTGATTTTCCTCCACTATAGGCAGAGATAAAATCCAGGAACCTGGGATTTTTTTCCTGATACTTTTCCTCCAAAACTTCCTCTAATACATCATGACGTAAAAGGGTCAATTCCCCTTCTTCCCCCACCCGAAAGGCCGGATCTATATTAATGGCATGAAAATGATCCCGTATTACCGACAGACAGAAACTGTGAATGGTAGTAATCTGTGCATTGTGAATCAAAGTCGCCTGCCTAGAAAGATGTTGATTGTCAGGTTCATTAAATAATTTCTTTTCGATAGCATCTGCAATACGTTCCTTCATCTCCCCTGCAGCTGCCTCTGTAAAAGTCACTACCAGCAGCCTGTCCACATCCATAGGATACTTTTCATCTGTCAGCATGGCAATAATACGCTCCACCAAAACCGCCGTCTTACCAGAGCCTGCCGCTGCCGACACTAGTATATTCCGATTTCTTAAATCTATGACCTTTTGCTGGTCAGCTGTCCAATTTACCTTCATCTAAAGTTTCTCCATTTTCAAAACATTGCATCTTACTGATGGCTTCTTCCTTGGTAAGTTTCCTAAAATCCCGATAATGATAACCTTCGATTTTTGTATCAAATTTGCAAATATGTCGATAGTCACAGTAATCACAACCACTAGCATTTCCCTGACGATAGGGTTCTGCTTTTATATTTCCTTCTTTAATTTCCTCTTTTGAAGCCAAAATCTTTTTGGTGGCATAGTCCATCATAGTCCTAAAATGCTCCTCCGCCACTACCTTAGAATTCTTTGCCAATTCGCCACCTTTGTTAAACTTTACAGGAATAGCCTCGGATTCTCCTGACATCTTATGATCCAAGTGATTTAGCACCTCATCTTGAAGGTTGATGATTCCATCCGGTTTTAGGGCTTTTAGAATATCTTTCTCGATATCTTCTTTTTCTTCTTTTATTTTCCGGTCTACATAAGGATCCTGAATCCGATAGTAAAATACTCCTGCAGGAACCACCTTTTTATCGGGGTGTTTTTTCTGCTGAATTTTCACAGCACTGTCCATGTAAAACATTAGCTGCAACTGCAAACCGTAATATAAGGATTGAATGTCAAACTCTTTCATTCCAGTCTTGTAATCTACAACTTTTACGTAAAGAGCTTGATCATCTGTACAGGTATCTACTCGGTCAATCTTTCCACTGCCTCCAATAGAAACTTCAAAAGCTTCTGGCTCAAAATCCCCAACTGTCAACTGCTTTGTAAGAGCCCAGATTGTTCTTTTTAAAAGTTCTCCCATGGCAGTGATCATAAACTCATTTTTACCGCTACTGTAAAGTACAGAGTTTCCATAGTCTGAAATTACTTTCTTCATAGAGGATATCAAAAGCTTTTCACTTTCCTCTTTGCTAAGCTCACTCCATTTTTTTCCGAGACTCTTTACTTTTTTCCCATAATCTTCCAGGACTCTGTGGCAGACATTTCCTAAATCCATAGGTTCAAAGCCATATTCTTCTCTATTTGAAAGTCTCAAACCATATTTAAGAAAATGAGCATAGGCACAGGCCGAATAAGTTTCAATCCTTGTAATGCTAACATTAAAATCTTCTCCATAGAGTTTTTTTGCCACCTGATCCTTTAGGCCATCAATCTCATTTTTCTTATAACCTGCCTCTAAAAGCCTTTGGATTTTATCTTTCCACTGAGGACTTTTTTGATACCATTTGAATAGTTCTCCCCACTGGGTATCTTTTCTTAAGTCCCTTGTTTTGTGACTTCGAATGCCCTTGATCACTTCCTCCAAGGCCACTTCTTTGGTAAGCTCTCTTTCCTCCAGACTTTTATTCTCCTCATCCACAATAGAAATATCCGGAAAAAGTCGCCGCAGTTCCTGAATCAAATAAGCCGGCCGAATGCTTTTCCCATCAGAGGATACTCTACTGTAATAGACTTTAAGCTCTCTGGAGGGTTTTGTAAGATTGCTATATAAATAAAACTTTTGTACATAAGCCTGCTCTTTGCCTCCTGGAGCTAAATTTAGGGATTTTTCTTTCAGGTGTTCTCTATCCCTTTCCGAAAGAATTCCATTTCTATTTAAATTTCCAGGTAGCTTTGTATCGTTTGCTCCCAAAAAATACAGAGTTTTTATATCTTTTAATCTGGTTCTGGTTAAATCTCCTGCCACCACTTGGTCTACGCTAGGAGGAATAACTCCAATTCTAGCCTCCTCAAGTCCTGCATCCAAGAGTTCACTATATTCTTTTAAAGATACCTCTTCCTCGCCAAGAAGGTCCACAAATTTTTCAAAAAGCTCAATAACCACCCGGTAGACCTGGGCATATTCCTTGGCTAGGCTCAGTTCTCCTGCCTCTGTAAAAGCATCCTCCTGTTTTTTTAGGACCAGCTGCAAATCTTCCCTTACCATATAATCATAGATTCCCAGAGTAATATCCTTTACCGTCTTCTTACGCTGCCTCATCACAAAATGCAAGTCCTGTATTTTTTCAACAAACTGCACACGGAAATGATTTAGTTCTTCTAAGGCTTCCTCTGTAGTATTCTTCAGGGTCCTCTCCCAGGGTTTCTGCCAGTTTTTAAAGCCCTTAATTCCTGTAGCAAGGACATAATTTTCCATCTGATCCACCTCATCTAAGGCAAATCCAGACATATTGGTGCGAAGATAACGAAAAACACTCTCATAGGTAAAGCCTTCTTCCATTAGATTTAAAAGGCTTCGCAAATGCTCTACAAAGGAATTTAGCAAAATGCTGCGCTTATGATCCATAAAGAAGGGAATTTCATAACGCAAGAACTGCCTTTCTAAGTAATCCCCGTAACTTTCCATATCACTTACGATAACTCCAATTTCCCGGTACCTGCAGCCAGTGGTCCGAACCAGGTGCCTGATATCTTCCGCCACTGCCTTGGCCTCTGTCTCCGGATTTCTTGCCACATGAAGGGATATTCCTTCTACTTCCCCAGAATAAACCTTCTTTTCATAGCGAAAAAGCTCCCTCTCTAAGAATTCCAGAGCCGGCGCATCCTTAAAACGGTATAGAGGTCTCTGATATAAGGAAACGGGATCCTCCACAGGGGAGGCTGTCTCCCTTGCCAAATCTAAGAGGGAGGCTACCATTTTTTTACTAAGGCCAAAAAGTTGGTAGGGATGGGTGTAAGCGTATGGATTCTCCCTGTCATCCATAGTGACTGTTACCATCACCTTCCTACAATGTTTTAAAAGTTCAAGAATCAAACGGTCCTGCACCGGTGTAAATCCTGTAAACCCATCCAATACCACAGTGGTTTTCTTTAGCAGGTCTGACTTAGGTACCTCTTTTTTTAAGACTTCCAAAAGTTCTTCTTTGGTAATATATTTCTCTGCCAAATATTCCTGAAAGCCCCTATACAAGGTTCTTATATCCTTTAATTTAAAATAAAGTCTGGAGTTTGGATCCATAGATTCCATAACTTTCCCAAGATCTTCTTCTCCCACAGCATACTGGGTAAACTCTGAAATGGCAGACTTTACCTCACTGATGTAACCTAGCTTTCGCATATTTCCTCGAAGGATGGTAAGGTCATTTTCATATGTTCCGGCAATTTTACGAAGTATCAAATTCTTTCCTTCGTCATCTAATACCGGCAGACTCTCTCCTCCTGTTTCCTGAAAAATGCGGTAGGCCAATCGCCCAAAACTCAGGACATCAATATTCATAATTCCGTGATTGGGATGCATAGATACCAGGTCCTTTTGGGTCTGCATAGTAAACTGGTCCGGCACCAAAACCATATAATTTTCCTGGGGGTGCTCCAAAGATTCTTTGATAATATGTTGATATAAATGATGTGATTTTCCTGAACCAGATGGTCCAAATATAAATTGTAAAGGCATAGTTTTTCCTCCTATGCCTTAGTATACCATGAATTAAATTTGATGTGGGAAATTTGCCACTTAGATTGCCCGAAGCATCTCTGTAAAATCACTACTTAGAATCATCTTAGCAATATAACAAACATTGCCGGTCATACTGACATTCCAGTCATCATCAATCTCCACCATAAGGTCTCCTCCCGGCATATGTACTACCACCTTGTTGTCTGTCAACCCAAGTTTATGAGCTACTCCTGCTGCAGCACAGGCTCCTGTTCCGGAAGCCAGGGTATAACCTGCCCCTCTTTCATAAATCTCGATATTAATCTGTCCCTTATCTACCACCTGCATAATCTGGGTATTAATACGATTCGGAAAATACTTTGCCACCTCTGCATAGTCACCGATCTTGCAAACTAAGTCTCTTGAAATCTCCCGCATAGGAATTACGCAGTGGGGGTTGCCTACCGAAACGCAGGTAACCGGATACAAGGTTCTGCCTATTACCATATCCTCGTTAATCACTTCTCTTGGCTCTCCTGTCACTGGCACGTCTTGACTATTAAAGGATAGTTTCCCCATATTAATACGAATCCGGCTTCCTTCTTCGCTTAAGAAAGTAGCCTCCACCGGACCCTTGGCCATATAAATCTTAAAGCTTTTCTTCTGTACATATCCTGCATCTTTTAAATATCTTGCAAAGATTCGGACACCATTTCCACTGGTTTCTGACTGACTTCCATCTGGATTCCAGATAACTACATGAAGGCCATCCTCCTGCAAAATGGGGCCTTCCAAAATACCATCTGCCCCAAGGCCTTCGTTGCGGTCACAGATCAACTTTACATTCCCAGGCGTTAATTTAAGTTCGTTCTTATTGGGGTCATATACCACATAATCATTCCCCAAACCATGATATCTTTCTAGTTCAATCTTCATATTCTACTCCTCCATTTACTTACTGGGAGCATCCCCATTACTCCCTAGGTCTTGCTTTTCATGCCTTTATGGTAACACTCCATTGTCAAAATGTCCACAAAAACCCGTGGGGATCCCACGGGTTTTTGTTAGTTTCTTATAATACTTTCCCACAAAGTTCCTTTGGAAGGTAGGCATGGACATAAATACCATCTTCCTCATAAACTTCTTTTAAAAGCTCTCCATATTTTCGAATCAGTTGAATTTTTCCTGCCTCCTGGTAACTGTAAGTTTTCTTAATCTCCACCTTCTGTTCCCTAAGAAGTGTTTCTATAGCTTCCAGAAGTTCTGCCAGACCCTGGCCAGTTTTCGCAGAAATCCTCACTGTAGATTCCGCCTTAAAATCTCTTAGGATCATATCTTCTCCCACCTGATCCTGCTTATTAAAAACCGTAATAATCGGTTTGTCTGTCACTCCGAGATTTCCCAGTGTTTCATACACCGTATACATCTGCTCATCCATCTGGGGGTTGGATATATCTACCACATGAAGAATCATGTCTGCATATTTTGCTTCCTCCAAAGTACTTCGAAAGGCTTCAATCAAATGATGAGGAAGCTTTCGAATAAACCCAACGGTATCTGTAAGCAAAACTTCCTGTCCACTGGGAAGCTTACAAGCTCTGGTAGTTGGATCCAAAGTTGCAAACAACTTATCCTCTGCCAAAATCCCGGCTCCTGTCAGGCTATTTAAAAGAGTAGATTTCCCTGCGTTGGTATAGCCTACAATAGCCGCCACCGGGACATGACTTTGATTTCTGTGGTCTCTGGTAACTTCTCTGTGTCTTTTGACCTCTTTTAATTCTCTATTCAACTGAGAAATGCGGTTTTTAATCAGCCTTCGGTCAATCTCTAGTTTTTTCTCTCCCGGACCTCTGGTTCCAATTCCACCACCTAACCTTGACATGGCAGTTCCAAAACCTGTTAATCTAGTAGCCCTATATTTTAACTGAGCTAATTCCACCTGAATCTTTCCTTCACTGGTGGAAGCCCTTGCTGCAAAAATATCCAAAATGATAAGGGTTCGATCCATTACCTTTGCATCCAGCACATCCTGCATATTCTTCATTTGTGCCGGAGAAAGCTCATCATCGCACACAATACCTGTGGCCTCAGTCTCCCAGATTAGGTCTATAAGATCCTCTATCTTTCCTTTGCCAATGTAGGTCCCTGGGTGGATCTGCTCTCGCTTTTGTATCAGCCTTCCTACGCAAACAGCTCCTGCAGTTTTCACCAGTTCATTTAACTCATCCAAAGATTCTTCCACGTGATCATTGTCATTTAAGCTTACCCCTACCAAGATCACTCGCTCTGTCTCTTTTTTTAATTCAATCATCTAATTTTCCGCCCTCATGGTATTTCTGCTTTTTGGGGAGCTTATCTTGTGCTCCAAAAAGCATTGGCCTCCTGTGCCTCCTCATCATCAGGATATTTTTTTATATATTCCGAAAGTTTTGTCTTTACAGAATCCACATCTCCAGCCCCTTCATAAGCCAAAATCAGATTATAAGAAGCTTCTTTTGTAAGATCCTCACTATTTTCAGAATCCTCCAGAGCCTTCTCAAAATAAGTAATGGCATCCTCATATTTTTGAAGATTTAGGGCGCTGCAACCCATTAGATTATAGAGGGTTCCATCCCGAGAGGCTCCAGCATTTAAGGCACTATTAAAGGCTTCTATAGAACCTGCATAGTCTTCTTGTTCCCACTTAACCATGCCAATTCCCCGATAGGCATCTGCTACATTAATATCTTTTTCAATGGCTTTTTCAAAAGAAGCAATGGCATTATCATAATCTTTATTCTGCAGATACTCTAGTCCAGCTTCCGAAGGATTAGATCCGCAACCTGTAAGAAGGCCTACAGATACCACCGACAAGGCCAACACTTTACAAATCCTCTTCATTATACATTTCCTCTCCTATGATTAAATTCCAAACACAAGTCCCCCTTATTCAATCTGCCAATCGATAGGCTCCACCCCATGATCTTTTAAAAATTCATTGGTTTGGCTAAAGGGCTTACTCCCAAAAAAGCCCCGATAAGCCGACAGGGGACTTGGATGTGGAGCTTTTAAAATCAAATGATTGGGATTATTTAGCATCCTGGCTTTTTTCTGGGCAGGACTTCCCCACAAAATAAATACAATAGGTCGATCCTGACTATTTAAAGCGGCGATGGCAGCATCCGTAAATTCTTCCCAGCCGATTCCTCTATGGGAGTTAGGCTCATGAGCTCGCACTGTAAGCACAGTATTTAACATAAGAACTCCCTGCTTAGCCCACTTGGTAAGGCAGCCATGTTTTGGAATTTCACAGCCCAGGTCATCGTGAAGCTCTTTATAAATATTTACTAAAGAAGGAGGCACCTCTACCCCTTTCCGGACAGAAAAACACAGGCCATGAGCCTGACCAACATTATGATAAGGATCCTGGCCTAAAATTACCACCTTGACCTGACTTAAGGGGGTCAAATGAAAGGCATTAAAAATATCATCTGCCGGCGGGAAAATTTGTCTAGTGCTATATTCACTTTTTACTTTTTCAAACAAATCTTTATAGTAGGGTTTCTTAAATTCTCCCTGTAAAGCTTCCAACCAATCATTGTTAATTGCCGTCATAATTTCCATCCTCTAGACTTGGGCAAACTGCCTGATGATTACAATCTGACAGATACTCCTTTATCTTGCAAATATTCTTTTACTTCTCTTATTTCTAATTCCTTGTAATGAAATAGGGAGGCTGCAAGAGCCGCATCTGCTCCACCTTCTGTCAAAGCATCATAAAAATGCTCAAGCATTCCGGCACCTCCAGAGGCAATAACAGGAATCGGCACTGCATCTGCAATCTGTCTGGTAAGTTCCAAATCATAGCCTGCCTTGGTACCGTCACAGTCCATACTGGTAAGAAGGATTTCCCCTGCTCCAAGTTTTGCTACTTTCATAGCCCACTCCAAGGCATCAATACCCACATCGATTCGGCCGCCATTTTTATAAATATTCCAACCGCTACCATCTGGCCGTCTCTTAGCATCGATAGCTACCACTACGCACTGACTACCGAATTTATCTGCAGCATCGGAAATCAGTCTAGGCGTATTGATTGCTGAAGAATTAATGGAAATCTTATCAGCACCCTCTCTGAGAAGGACCTTAAAATCTTCCACGGTTCGAATCCCTCCGCCTACCGTAAAAGGGATAAAAATATTCTCGGCCACTTTTCTTACCATGTCCACCACTGTATTTCTGGCATCGGAAGAAGCAGTGATATCTAAGAAGGTAAGTTCATCTGCTCCTGCCTTATCATAGGCCATACCAATCTCTACCGGATCTCCTGCGTCTTTCAATTCCACAAAGTTAACGCCCTTTACCACCCGTCCGTTATTTACATCCAGACATGGGATAATTCTTTTTGTATGCATAATCTAAGTTCTCCTATCTACTATCCTTTAGAATCACAATTTCTGTAAAGCTTTTACTTTCTATAATATTTTAAAGATTTACAAAGTTCTTCAATATCTGCATTCCCACATGGCTACTTTTCTCCGGATGAAACTGGCAGGCAAATACATTCCCCTGCTCAACCGAAGCGTGTATCAGGGTACTATATTCTGTGGTAGCTGTAACAATACCATCATCTTTTGCTTTCAAATAATAAGAATGGACAAAATAAACATAGGAGTCCTCTGGAATTCCCTTAAAGAGTCTTCCCTCGTTTGGATAGTTCAAGGAATTCCATCCCATATGAGGAATCTTCAACCCTTCCTTGTCAGGAATGCGAAGGATCTCTCCCTTTAAAACTCCAAGACCTGCTACTCCTGGGGTCTCATCACTTTTCTCAAATAGCAACTGAAGCCCTAGGCAAATTCCAAGAAGAGGAATCTGCTTTTTAACAACTTCATGGATTACCTGATCCAAACCATACTGTCTTAGTTTTCCCATGGCATCTCCAAAAGCTCCCACTCCGGGAAGAATCACCTTATCTGCTGATAAAATTTCCTTAGAATCTCTTGTGACACAGACTTCCTGGCCCAAATATTCCATGGCTTTTTCTACACTTTTAATATTTCCAGCATCATAATCAATTATTGCAATCATGAATCTTCTCTCTTTCCTACTTATTCCTCTTCCCTAGGGACTGAACCTAGGGTTCATGACATACTAACCCTATTCTACCCCTAGCTCAAACCAAAATTCAACACCATTGTCATAATTTTTCACGCCATAGTCCTGGTGAAGAGATCGCATAATGGCTTTTACAATAGAAAGACCGATACCGTTTCCACCATATTCTCTGGTATGGGCCTTATCTACTTTATAAAATTTATCCCAAATATGTTCAAGATCTCCTTCCGGAATCGGTGTTCCTGTATTAAATACACTGATTCTGGCCTTGGAGTCTTCTAACTTGATTTTAACTTCAATAACCTTGTCTCCATCTAAATGATGGAAGGCATTGCTTACATAATTTCTTATTACCTGTTCCACCTTAAAGGCATCTGCCCAAACATAGACTGGTTTTTCCTGTCTAAAAATCACCTTTGCCTCATCCTGATGAGCCATAATCTGCATATTAGAAAGGACACTTCTTATAATCTCTGTAATGTCAAATTTTTCAAAGACCAGGTCATCCTCTCCAAATTCCAGCTGATTTAAAGTCAGAAGATTCTTCACCATCTGGTTCATCTTATCTGCCTCATCCATAATAACATCACAATAATAAGCCTGGTCCTCAGGATTGTCGCTGATTCCTTCTTTCAAGCCCTCTGCATATCCCTGGATCAAAGCGATGGGAGTCTTTAACTCATGAGACACATTCCCCAGAAATTCATTTCGCATTTCTTCCATCTGTTCTTTTTGTTGAATGTCTTTCTTTAGGCTATTATTTGCTTTCTTTAGCTCGGAAATCGTGCTTTCTAGTTTCTCCGACATCCGGTTGAAATTATCTCCCAGTTCTCCAATCTCATCCTTACCTCCGCTGGTATATTTAGCCTCAAAATCAAGATCTGCCATGCGATCAGAAAGATCCGCCAATTCCTTAATCGGAGCCGTTAGACGTTTCGCAAAGAGCCATGCGAAAAATAGGATGATTACCATGAGGGTACAGCCAATAGCAATGAAAAATTGGTTAGAAATAGCCACACTCTCCTCAATACTCTCTAAGGGACTGCGGACAATAAACGAACTTTCATCCTCACATTTTCCATACATTTCTAGATAATCTGTGTTATTTACCGGATCCTTGGTCTGTATCACACTGTAGTTGTCTTCACTGGATATAACCTTTTTTGAATTCCCCTCCTTATTCTCAGGACCTTTCTCACTCTGATTTTCTTCCGTCTTCCCAGCAGCACTTTGGCCTTCAGTCTCTCCTTCTGTGCTGTTGTCCTTAGAAATTTCTTCCTGTTCCTGAAGAAAATCCTGCTCTATATAGTAGCGAAGCATCTGATTGGACAGGGAATCCTTGTCATGAACATTGGTATAGAAAATCCCGGAACTTGCATCTGTTATAAGAAATGACAGATTATATTTCTCCGCCAAATGCACAAGCTCCATATAGGTGTCCTCATCTGCCAGATCTCCGTCTGCTGTTGCCTCGTTTAAAGCTTCATACATTTCCTGGAATTGTTTTTCCTTATCTCGCAGGTAATAGCTTTTTAAGAAATTAATATTCAAAAGAAGAAAACCAACAATGAGCATACATAAAAGCCCGGAAAAAACAATCATTAATTGGGTTTTAACTTTAAATCTTCCTCGAATCACTCTTTATCTACCTCAAATTTATAACCCATACCCCAGATGGTCTTAATATAGTTTCCTTTGTCCTTCAGCTTGCTTCGAAGCTTCTTTACATGGGTATCTATAGTTCTTGCATCCCCAAAATAATCATAGTTCCATACGTTATTAAGAATCTTTTCTCTTGACAAAGCAATTCCCTGATTGTCTATAAAATAAGCCAATAGTTCAAACTCCTTAAAGCTTAGGTCTAGTTCCTCCCCTTCTAGCTTCACCTGGTGGGCTGCCTTATCCAAGGTAATGCCTCCAACCTCTACAGCATCAGAAACTGACAGACTGTTAGAACGTCTAAGAATTGCTCCCACCCTTGCAACCAAGATTTTGGGACTAAAGGGCTTGGAAATATATTCATCCACTCCAAGGTCAAAGCCCTGCAGTTCATCTCTCTCCTCAGACCTTGCTGTCAACATAATAATTGGCACTTGGGAAGACTGTCTAATCTCTCTGCAAGTCTGCCATCCATCCATCTTAGGCATCATGACATCCAAAATCACCAAGGCAATCTCCTTCTCCTGATAGAAGATTTCCATGGCTTCCATGCCATTTGCTGCCTCTAATACTTCATATCCTTCCCGGTCCAGGAAATCGCGAACCAGTTTTCTCATTCTACTCTCATCATCTACTACTAATATTTTAATCTTATCCATGGTAACCTCCTGTATCAATTTAGGCTCTTATGGTTCTATCATACATGATTTTTATGGTAAATGTGTGAAAAAAAGCCGTATCCAAGAAAATCCTTGAATACGGCCTATGAAGTGGACCTGGCGGGAATCGAACCCGCGTCCGAAAGCTCATCCATCAGAGCATCTCCCATCACAGTCATTATATTAACATTCCCTCCATCAATCACCTAATGACAGGTTACTGACTTTAGTAGCTTCATAAAATCTTCCATCTCCTCAAAGCTTTGGAAATGAAGTGCTCCGCAAGTTTGAAGCCGTTATCTTAAGCAGCGGATGACCTAAGGACGACTGCTGCCGAAATTAGGCAGCGTACGCTAAATTTTCGTCTGCGTTTAAATTTAAAATGGAACTTTTATCGTAGTGTCCCACTACGGATGGCTTCTCCAACTTCCAAACCCCCGTCGAAACCAGTACAAGCCCTGGTTAGTACAGACGTTTTCATTTCTTATTCTAAATGTAATTCATAAAGGTGTCAACCCTAATGTCCTAAAGGTTTTTTCTTTAACCCCTCACTTCCATTGGCTTTATCATCACAAATCATCATTACAAAGAGAACACTAAGAGGAATTGCAGTGATCCATATAGCCCGACCTTCCATGTACCTGCAGAACACTGTACCTACAACAGCACCTGTCAGAAAACAAAGAAGCATCAATACATGCTTTTTTAATTTAATTCTATGACTTTTATCCTCCTGATTTCGATGCCTTATTTCTTTTGCTATTGCAATACCAATCTGGCGAATGTGATTGGTTGCAAATGTGGTTGCCATAGGAGTCCCCTGAGCCTGCCTAAAGGTAGTAAACTGCATAGAAGCAATAAAGTTAATTGCTATCTGAGAGATCTGCACCGGAGCTGATTCTGGTACAAATCCTAGAGCTATTACCACCAATGCTTCTATTCCGATTAACAGCGTATCCCAACGGATCTTTAAATTGTTTTTTACAGGATTAGGTGAAATTTCGGATATAATTGCTCCTGCTAAATAAGCTGAAATTGGAATCAAATAGTAAATCACCTGATTCACTTCTCCAGATCCAATAGCCATACCAAGAAGTACCACATTTCCTGTTTGAGCATTACAGAAAACATTTCCCCTAAGCAAATAAGTAAAGGATCCCCAAAATCCAGCTACCATCATCAGCGTATAAAACACCCAATTTTGTTCACATAATAAGTATTTATTGCTTCTAGCCATGTTCATAATTCATCTCTTAATTTTTATTCTCTTCTATGTCAGAAATCTTTGGCAAATCCCAGTGAAAATAGGCCGCTAGGAAGCGTACCGCCAAGGTGATAACAAATCCTACCAACATGGCTTCGTTCGCTCCTATTCGGTTCCAAAGAAATCCCGTAGCAAGTCCTCCCAAAATACAGGCACAAGCATAGACTTGTTTTACAAAAATCATAGGCATTTCCTGGGCAAATACATCCCGAAGAAGACCTCCTCCAACTCCTGTGAGGGTTCCTAAAAATACCACCAAAAATAAACTCTTGTAACCTGCTGAAACCATACCCGCATTGACACCGTCTACCGTAAAAGCAGCTAAACCTAAACTATCGCATAAGAAAAGTATTTTTTCATTAAAAACAGCATATTTACTTTTCATCCCCGGATCTTTCTTTTCAAAGAAAAAGAAACAAAAGACTAAGATTGCTGTCACTACAGAAATCAATACATAAAAAGGATCTCGAAACATTTGCGGTGGATTTTTTCCAATGATCAAATCTCTAATCAATCCCCCTCCAGTTGCTGTAGTTAAAGCCAGAATACATACCCCAAAAATATCCATTTTCTTCCGAATAGCCACCATAGCTCCTGATATTGCAAAGGCTACAGTCCCCACTACATCCATTACAAATACAAAACTATCCATTTCTTATGTTCCTCCGACATAACCTAAATGCATAAGTATCAGCTTAAGCTCACCCATTTCCCAATCCTTATCCAAAATTTCGAATTTTAAAATCTCTCTGAGCCTCTCGCTGCTGGTCCTTTTTAGCAATATCCTGGCGCTTGTCATAGAGTTTTTTACCCTTAGCAATGCCAATTTCCACCTTTACAAGGCTCCCTTTAAAATAAACCCTAAGAGGCATAATGGTAATTCCTTTTTCCTTAGTCTGGCCCACTAACTTGTTAATCTCAGACTTGTGAAGCAAGAGCTTTCGCACCCGCATAGGATCCTTGTTAAATATATTTCCCTTTTCATAAGGACTAATATGCATCCCATAAACGTAAACTTCACCATTTTCCACCCTGACAAAGGCTTCCTTAATACTACACTTTCCCATACGAAGAGACTTTACCTCTGTACCATGAAGGCTAATGCCTGCCTCAAATTTATCTAAAATAAAATAGTCATGGTATGCTTTTTTATTATTGGCAATCAGCTTGCCATCGCTTTTTGCTTTTGCCATGTAATTTTCTTCTCCTTTTTTGAATTAAGCCAATGCAAAATCTATGGTCCGAAGCAAGAGGTCCACAGACAAGACCTTTATGGTAACGGTCTGTCCCAACTTAAAGCATCTGCCTATATGTTCTCCTACCATCTCATAGCGCAGCTCGTCGTAATCATAGTGATCATCCTGCATATTGGTTACATGTACTAAGCCCTCAATGGTATTTGGAAGCTCCACATACATTCCCCACTTGGTAAGACCTGAAATCACGCCCTCATAGGTTTCGCCAATACGTTCCTTCATGTATTCCACTTTTTTCAGCTTAATGGTTTCTCTTTCTGCTTCGTCTGCCCTTCGTTCCAATTCGCTGGCCTGCTTGCATACTTCCGGCAGAATTTTTTCATAATGCTGGGTTTTGGAAGAATTCATCCTTCCACGAAGATTATCTTTAATAATTCTATGAATCTGCAAGTCCGGATACCTTCGAATAGGTGATGTGAAGTGGGTATAATACTTGGCAGCCAATCCAAAATGCCCCGTGTTTTCCGGTGTGTATTTTGCCTGTTTCATGGATCTTAAAGTCAAACGGCTAACCATGGCTTCCTCCGGTTTTCCTTCTACTTTTACCAAAAGCTTCTGGACTTCCTTTGGATGTAGCTCCTTATTTCCCACATGCATGCTATATCCTAAGTTATTAATGAAGGTTGAAAGTCTCTTAATCTTCTCTTCATCAGGGGCCTCATGGGTCCGGTATACAAAGGGAAGCTCCTGCCAAAAGCACTCTTCTGCCACAGTTTCATTTGCTAACAGCATAAAATCTTCGATTAGCTTGGTAGCCACATTTCGCTCATAAGGCTTCATTTCCAGTGGACGTCCATTCTCATCTAAAATTACCTTGGTCTCAGGAAAATCAAAGTCAATAGCCCCTCGTTTTTTTCTTCGCAGTCTTAGAATCTTTGATAATTCTAACATGTCTTTAAACATAGGCACAAGACTCTCATAGCGTTTGATTTCTTCCTTATCCTCATCTTCCAAAATCTTTTTCACACTGGTGTAGGTCATGCGTTCATCTACATGGATCACAGTTTCAGCAATTTCATTAGCAATTACTTCTCCCTTAGGATTCACTGTCATAATACAGCTAAGAGCCAGTCTGTCTTCCCCGGCATTCAGAGAACACATGCCGTTTGATAGGACTCTTGGAAGCATTGGGATTACCCGGTCTACCAAATAGACACTGGTTCCTCGCTTCAGAGCTTCATGGTCTAAAGCACTATTTTCCTGGACGTAATTGGTAACATCAGCAATGTGAACTCCTAAGATGTAATTTTCTCCCTCTTTTGTAAGAGAAACTGCATCATCTAAGTCTTTGGCATCCTCCCCATCAATGGTGACCATTTGCAGACTTCTTAAATCTTTCCGACCTACCATATCTGCCTGGCTTACAGGCTTGGCAACTCGCACCGCCTGATTGCTTACCTTGTCCGGAAATTCCACCGGAAGATCATAAGCCTTTACTATGGACAAAATATCCGTTCCCGGATCTGTAATGTGGCCGATAATCTCCACAATCTTTCCTTCCGGCTTTCTTCCATCCTCTCCGTAGGAAGTAAATTCCACTACAACCTTCTGGCCATCTACGGCCCCCTTTGCCCGTTCCACCGGCACAAAGACATCCCAGTCAATCTTACTATTATCTGGAATTACAAAACCGTAATTCTTTCCGGGCTTTACCTGATAGAGACCTACGATCTTTGCATGACCTCGTTCTACAATCCTGACAATCTTACCTTCCTGTCGTTTTCCAGAATCTCCTGCTGCTTTCGTAATCACAAGCTCCACAAGATCCTGATCAAAGGCATCATGCACTTCCTCTTCCGGAATGTAGATATCTTCCATCTCCCCTTCTACAGTCACAAAGCCAAATCCTCTGCCGCTGGCTCTATAGGTCCCCTGAAGTCTTTTTGCCTCTCCCTTACAATATTTGCCTTTTTTTGAAAGAAAAATCTTTCCTTCCTGCTCTAACGCTTCCAGAACTCTTCGAAGGTCATCTCTGTCCTCCTTGGCTACATTTAAAAGAATGCAAAGCTCCTTAAACTTCATAGGGATGTAAATCTCGTCACAGATGAGTTCATATATAATTTTCTTTCTTTTTTCAAAGCTTTTGTCTGTTTTATTCATAATCTCCTCTAAATAGAATCTTTTGTTACGCAAAAAAGACACTCCCTCTACAGGAGTGTCCTAACATTTTCCAGCTACATTCAGCTTATGCGAATACACTTAAATTCAACACTGCTGCCAGTACAATAAACAATACCGCAAGCACTCTTGTGACTTTTACCATAGCCCCTTCCATAGAGCGGCCCTTGTTCTGTCCCCAGTAGGTATCTGCCATACCACCGATGGTTCCAAGTCCTGCAGACTTGCCTTCCTGCATCAGTACTAACACTGTCAATGCGATACAGTCTATTGCAAATATAATCATTAAAACAATCTTTAAAATATCCAAGTTTCACACCTCCTGCGTATAAACCAAAGTTATGGTACCATATCCGCCAAAGAAAAACAAGACTTTTTCCTATGATATTATGTGATGACATCATCCCTTTACTAGCGGTTGACTTCACAAAGTAGCCGCGTTACAATCGGGATATATATAAAGGATGCAATCTAAAAAGGCATCCTATGGGGGATATTATGAACGAAAAATTAATAAGATTTTGGCAGATGACCGCTGGTACTTTGATTATGGCTGTGGGGGTTTATTTTTTCAAATTTACCAACAACTTTACCTTCGGAGGTATTACTGGTTTCTCCGTACTCATCGCCAAAACCGGAGTGATTTCTGCCAGTGATTTTACCTTTATTGCCAACATGTCGCTTCTTGTATTGGGCATGATTGTTTTAGGCAAGGAATTTACTATTAAAACAGCCTATTCCACCGCTTTGTTATCTATTACTTTAACACTGCTTGAGCGCTTTTGTCCCATGAGTCACCCCTTAACCGATGAGCCCATGCTGGAGCTGGTTTTTGCCGTGGTTCTTCCGGCCATTGGTTCCGCCATTTTATTTAATATCGGCTCCTCCAGCGGCGGCACCGATGTTATTGCTCTTATTATGAAGAAATATACCAGCATCGACATCGGGAAAGGACTCATGCTAAGCGATGTCCTCTTCACCCTTGCAGGTTGCGTAGTCTTCGATATCAAAACAGGACTTTTCTCTATGCTTGGACTGGTGATTCGTTCCTACATGATTGATGGATTTATTGAAAGTTTTAACCTTTCAAAATTCTTTAATGTTATCTGCTCCGATCCGGAACCTATCTGTGAATTCATCAAAAAGGACCTTCACAGGGGTGCCACAGTGGTGGAAGCCAAAGGTGCTTTTTCCGGCCAGCAAAAATATATTATTTTAACGGCACTGAATCGTATGCAGGCCATTCGACTTAGAAATTATATCAAAGCTCAGGATCCTAGAGCTTTTATTCTAATTACAAATACCAGTGAGATTATAGGAAAAGGCTTCCACTCTGTATAGAGTGGAAGCCTTTTCCTATTGTATTTTTCAATACTCCCTAGCGATATTAGTGATTCCCTGCTTCCCCATATACATGCCCCGGGTCCGCAGAAATCATGAAGGGCATCCCCCTCTGCCGGACGCTCTGCTTAGCAAAAATCCGCACAGCCTCAGCAAGAGATGTTCCCATCTCCTTATAAAGGCTCTCTGCTTCTGACTTTAACTCAGCGTCCATTCTGACCTGTAAAACAGCTTCCTTCGCCATTTATACCATCCCCTTATTCATACTCCAACTATATTGCCATTCGCACCATAGAGTGCAAACAGTTTTCATACGATTATGTCTCCCTCACCCGTATGAAAGCTCCCTTGTTTGGTAGTGTATCACATTTATATTACGCTTGCAATACAATTGTATTGCATTCTATTTTAATTGGTGCAGGGGCTCTTATTCTTCCCGGTATTAGCATTGGAAAGGCCAGCACCGGCGATTACCGGTGCTGGCCTTTTTTAAAATCCAAAATCCTTATAATCCTCCGGTAAGAACCGGTGATAAATAATATGGCATCCTTCATCCTTAAAGCAATAGTAATAGGGATCCTGATCGGAGTCTGCAAAGCGAATCAGCCAATCAAACTCTTCTCCCTCCATAGGCTGTCTTATAATCTTACTTCCACGTTTTTCAAAGAGGGAAAATATTTCCTCCATAGTGGTGCCATGGACTGCCAACAAGTCTACCAATTCCTTAATAAATTCATTGGGATTCATGTGCTCATGGACATATTCACTGCCCTTAGGGGGAATATAAAAGCAAAAGCGGTCTCCTTTATGGCTTACCCGAACTTCTCCAAGTTTATCCGTCAAGGAAGCTGGCAACTTTCTTAAACACTCTGCCATCTCCTCCCTCGAATACTCCTTTTGGAAGAAATGATTAAGAGATGACAAGGGATAATACAATCTCACTTCACCGGCCATATAGCCAAGCTTTGCCTGCTCCTCTTTTAATAGATCAATAAGACTATTCTCTAACTGCATCTTACTTTTGTTCCTTTTTTTCCTCTTTGCTCTTTACAAATTGCATTCCAAGTACCAAAGCAAGGCCTACGATACAAGCAAGAATACTAAAGGTTCCAAGACTTAATGGATCCCTTGGTTCTTCCAAGGTGGTAGGTCCCATAACAATGGCATAGAAAGATCCAACCATCATACCAAGGATCCCGTACACTGCCTGGGTCCGGTATTTTTCCAGACAAATTCGAATAAATCGAACCACTGTAGCAGCACCGGTTAAGATTCCCAAACCAAAGAAAACTAAGGCCGGAAAATACTGGAACTTCAAGGATAAAAATCCCTTAATAGCTGTCATTACCGGAATATAAGCTCCAAAAATCAAAAGTAAGGTTGATCCTGAAATTCCAGGCAAAAACATGGCGGAAATTGCAATCATTCCGGTAAAGAACAAACGAACTCCTAAACCAATAGTAAAATGGCCCAGGTCCATAGATGCCCCTGCAGAACCATTGTTAAAGAGGGTGATTACAATTACCAAAGCTGCGCCCAGTACTCCAAATAGAATTCCTCTTGCCACATGGCACAAAGCTTCCTTTTCTTCCATAATGATCAAAGGAATTGCCCCTGCAATAAATCCAATAAAAAGAGAACTTACTCCGTAAATATGGCTCTCAAACATAGCGGTCAATACCAAGACCGCCATAACCATACCGATAATCCAGCCAATTCCCAGCTTGATCAAATAAGCCAAGGCTGTCTTTTTTTCCTTCATACTTCCAAAAACCAGGTCATTGATGGATCCAATAAACTGATCATAGAAGCCCATAATAAATGCTACGGTTCCTCCAGATACTCCTGGCACACTGTCTGCCAAGGCCATGCAGAAACCATGAAATCCATTCTTTAACATATAACCTCCTTATAATTAACATCGTCTTTACCACCTTAGCATATTTCCCCCAAATTTAAAAGTTAAATTATCTAAACAAAAACCGAGGTATGTCTTTTTAAACATACCTCGGAAGTTTTCTTAAAAGTTTTATTTTTGTTCTCCCTCAGGGAAAATAATCTTATTTACAAAGAAGAATACCACCATGGAAACACCACCGTTTAATACGGTTGTTCCAATGTTGTATAACCATCCAGGAACAAAGAGTCCTGCCACTGCTACCCAAATGCAGTTAATGGAATTTACTACACAGGTAACAATACAGAAAGCGATGAAATACCACAGGGCTTGGTAAGCAATATTTCCTTTGCTTCTGAATACAAAGTTTCTCTGGATTGGGAAATTAATACACTCCCCAATCACCATTGCTACCATGTAAGCACAAAAGTAAGGTAGTCCACCATGTGCGGCATCATAGCCTATAATATTCCACTTAAAGGTTTCTCCAAACATGGTAAGGTCAATTCCCGGGAATCCAAAATCGACATTCGGAAGTCCTGCAAATGCAAGAGGAAGAATCAAAAGCATTAAATACTTAAATACGGTGATTACGTTACTGACGATTACGAATAATCCTCCTTCACGAACCCATTTTGCTGCTTCCGGGTGCTTATTTGCAAAGCTTTCCCAAAAATTCTTAATTGCTCCCATAAGATCTTACCTCTTATTCTTCAGATTTTTCTGTTACAGCTTTAGCTTCTGCAACCGGCATTACCTTCTTTGCTTTCTTGTAGCTTTTAATTACAAGTACTTCTAAGAAGATAATCAGTGCTGCTAAGATTACGTCAATCACAATGGCCATCTTCTGCCAATTCTGAAGTCCTGTACTTAAGTTATTTGCATCATAAGCACGGCTGTTTACTACTGTGTACATAATATTCTTGCAAGCCTGACGCATTGCCTTTACACTGGTTGCACTCTCAGTATCTGTTACATGGTTGGTCTCTGTATCGTATGCTACCAGCATAAGATCTGTACCACCACGGATTGCCTGATCGGAATCCATGTAACCGTATACTCCGAAGTAGTCAGTTTCTACAAATCCACGGAATCCCCACTCGTCACGAAGTACGGTGTTGCAAAGAGCAGTACTAGCACCGGCCCAGTTTGCTCCAATGTAGTTGAAGGATGACATAACTGCCTTTGCCTTTCCTTCTTTTACAGAAATTTCAAATGGCTTCAAGTAGATTTCACGAATTGCCTGCTCATTCGACCATGTACAAAGCATTCCACAACGGTTGGTCTCCTGATCATTTAATGCATAATGCTTGATGTAAGCATATACGCCGTATTTCTCAGCTCCGATAATAGCATTTGCTGCCATGTGTCCTGCAAGAACACCATCTTCTGAATAATACTCAAAGTTACGTCCTGCAAATGCAGACCGGTGGGTGTTCATAGCCGGTGCATACCATCCGGACACATCCATCTCATCTGCCATCTTACCGATGCTCTCACCAAACTGCTCTGCCAAATCCTTGTTCCACGTACTTGCAATCATAACTGCAGATGGGAATCCTACAGATCCAACTCCGGTAAAGTTGTTGTTAATAGAAGCAGGTCCGTCACAGTCAACAGTCATTACCTTACCAACACTTGATGCTGCGGAGGTCTGGTATCCACCGATAGCGATCATGGTATCCATATCAGAAATAGTCAACTGATCAAGAAGGTCATCCCATTTTTCATCATCATAGTCTAATCCACGGAAGTCTGCCAAGCTAAGTCCGTTCTTTGCACCTGTCGTAGGCATTTCGTCAGAATCATCATTGTAGTCTTCCGGATCATAGTTGCTGTTATTGTGGAACTGAGCCTTTACCTCATCACTCATAGTGAAGTTGGTAGGTGCTGCAGTTGCCTCTGCGTAGTTTGCAAATCCATTTGCTCTTGAAAGATAAGTTACATCTCCCTCTGCATAATCAAACTGATTGGTTGCAGTAGTCTCATCTGTACTTCTTCCATTGTCTCCATCATAAGTAATGGTCTCATCTACCGTATAGGTCTTAGAAGCGTATTCTGTATGAGAATCAGCATTGATAGAAATTACATAATCTCCGGCTTCTAATACATAAGCCTTTGCATTCTGATAGTCATAAGAAGCCATGTCTTCAGCTGCAAATGAAATTGTAATTGTCTGAGACTGGCCTGGCTCTAAGAGATCGGTCTTCTCATAAGCAATCAGGTTTGCAGAAGACTTCTCAATACCACCATTGGTGTATGGTGGGTTGTAATAGGTTTCTACTACGTCTTTACCAGCTACGTCACCGGTATTTGTTACTGTTACGTCGAAAGTAATGTTTCCATCCTCTTCTGTAATATCACTCATTTCCTGAGTAAATGTTGTATAAGAAAGTCCATGTCCAAATGGGAATAAAACTGTCTCACCGTAGTTGATTAAGCCTTCATCAGCTGCTGTCTCATAGAACTTATAGCCAACGTAGATACCTTCTACATAATTTACAAAGGTAGGAGCAGTTGTCTCTGTCTCTCCTGTAAATCCTGTCTGGGTGTACTCAAACTCGTCTACATTGTCATAATCAAAGTCTCCAAAGTTGTTCCATGTAGGAGTTGCTGTAAGATCAGCTACGAAAGTGTCAGCAGTCTTACCAGATGGATTAATTGTACCTGCTACGATTTCTCCAAGAGCTTCAAAACCAGACTGACCGGTTCCCGGACACCAGATGGCACTCTTAATCTGGCTGTACTCATTTACAAATCCAAGCTCCATCGCATTTGCTCCGTTGTATACAACTACAACCTTGTCAAAGTTTGCGCATACAAGGTCTAACATATCCTTCTCTGTCTGGCTTAACTGTAAGTAGTGCTCCCCATCCTCGAAGTCCTTGTAATCCTTTGAGTTATCTTCGTAAGTAACCTGACTTACATCTGTTGGAAGGTCAGCTCCCTCACCACCAACACGGGTAATAACTACCATTGCTGTATCAGAGAAATCTTTTGCATTTGCAATCAGATCATCAGAATAAGAATCAGCAGTTGGCTCTGGAAGAGTCCAATCCTGTGCCCACATTCCTACTTCCGGTCTATCTGCACGGTAGTCTGTGTAGAAATCAGATAATTCTGTATTTAAGTTAAAGCCAGCATCCTCTAATCCCTGTAATAAAGAAACGGTAGGATATGCATCGGATAAGGATCCCGATCCTGTACCACCGTAGCATGGATTGGTAGAAGCCCAACCAAATACATTTAAGTTACTGTCACTTGCCAGGGGAAGTGTGTTTTCCTCATTCTTTAAAAGAACGATACCTTCCTCGGCAATATCCTGTACCAAGTCCTTAGCCTCCTCTGAGGTTTCATCAGAAATGGTACCATTTCCCATAGCCAGTGAAATCATACTTGACATAGGAATGAAGCAGATCATGTTAACAATAATTACTAATGCCAGTAAAAATGCCAACCAAGCTTCTTTGCGAACCAGCTGTTTCAGCGGTTTCTTCAGCTTCATGCAAGCCACTGTTACAACAATTGCCAGTACCAGTACCACTACCAGGGCAATAATGTAAGGTTTGCACGAATTCAGGACGTTTACAACGTCATCCATGTTAATACTTAACATTTTTTTGTCCTCCCTTTAGACTTTTTCATTCCTTTTGGAATGTTTATGTACTTAATTTAACACAATTTTCACATTTTATTTAAAATATGCATAATCTGCACTTTTTCTGCACAAACGGTTTTCATCTCGTTATTTCTAACAAAAAAACAGGAGAAAACTTGTGCACTTCTCACAGCTTTTCTCCTGCTTTTTCTAATTAAATCCTGATCTTATTCTTTAATTGGAATCAGAGCCTTCATCTCAAACCAATTTTCTTTTGTTTCCACCGTAAGAGCCCCGTCATACTTATTGATAATATAGCGAATGCTCTTTATTCCATAACCATGGTGTTCCTTCTCATCCTTGGTGGTAAGGATATCTCCATCTTTTGTCTTTAAGTCTCCTTCAAAATAATTCTCAAACCTAAGGATTAAGAAGTTTTTCTGTTTGGATACCGTAACATGGATCAGGCGTTTTTCCTTATCCGGGATTTTTAGTTCACACTCAATGGCATTATCCAGGGCATTTCCGAAAATATTGCAGATATCCATTACATCCATAAACTCTAAAAGGGTTCCATCTGCCACGCAGGTGAAGGTAATTTCATGCTTGGCACAGTAAAGGCTCTTAGAAGTAAGGACGGTATCTAAGACTGCATTTCCTGTTTTGTTCTGGGCTTCATACTGCTTAATTTCTTCCTCCATGCGGTCTAGATAGGCTTCTCTTTTTGCAGAATCCCTTTCACTTCGTAGATAGGCAATCTGATGTTTTAGGTCATGGTATTTGTAATTAATCAGGTCGATACTCTCCCTAGACTGCTTGTACTGCACATATTGATTTTGCAGCACACTTTGGACTGCCTCCAGTTCCGACCGAACCCGAAACTCTGAGCACTGCATTAAATGAGCATACAAGACTGCAAGACCTCCGGCATCCACCAGCATTCGGATAAAGCCTAGGGGATAAGAAAAAAATCCCACCTCTACTTCTGTGTCACTGATAAAGCCAATATTACTTACCGCAAATACTGCAACGGCAATAATAACTCCTGAGAAGAATTCCTTCTTTGTCACCGCCAGCCTTCCATCGGAAGGGAGGTGTACATGAACCAGGTGATAAAAACCAAAAGCGATGCCTCCATATACAAGGACCAACAAGACTCCCCGAAGGAAGACTCCCGGAAGATTTCCCTTCCATGCAAAGCAGATCAACTGCCACTCGGTGGCTGCCATAAACTCTGCCAGGGCAAAGGCAATCATTGCAAAATAGGCCACATCTGAAAGTTCAATTTGGCAGGTCATATAAAGAAATCCCATCATCATGGCCACAGCCATTACCATACAAGGAATCCACAAATAAATGGGCACATTGTCTGTCCCTATAAGGAAGACACTTTGAATCAACAAAAAGATTCCTGCTATCACCGCCGTCTTCTTTGTGCTATATTTCTTTTTCATAGGCAGCAAAAATAGGATACAGGCAATCCACTCTGCAAGGGCAGTATAAAATCTGGGAATGTCTGGCACAATCTGTCCCACCGTATCTGGCATACTACTTCACCACCTCTCCCCAGTATTCCGTAAGAGCCTCCATAAATTCTTTCTTTCTGGCCCGGCTTAATACCAGTTTTTCTCCCCGGACAATGGCACATCCATCTTGAATTCCATCCACATGCTGAAGGTTAATAAGATAGCCCTTATTGCCTCGGCAAAAATTCATTCCAGCAAGTTTTTCTTCCATTTCCTTCATGGTGCCGGTAGTGGCATAATTTCCAAGGATGGTGTGAAGGATCAGGGTATGGCCCTGACTGTCCACATAAAAAATATTGGCGATATTTACCCGGACCGTCCCTCCCTTAATGTTCACCATAATGCATTTAGACTCTCGCTTATGCATTCTGTCGATGGCTCTTTTGAGTCTTTGGGAAAACGCAAAATAGGATACGGGTTTTAGCACATAATCCAGTGCATCTACCGCGTATCCTCTTATGGCATACTGAGCCATATTTGTAATAAAAATTATAACAACTTCCGAGTCAATCTTTCGAATCTCCTCCGCTGCAGACATACCGTCCATAAATTTCATTTCCACATCCATTAAAATAATGTCGAAATCTGATTTGTATTTATGGACGATCTGGTCTCCATCGGTATAGAGGGTGATATCAAAAGTCTCACCCTCCTCCTTTTCATATTGCTCAAGATAGGTCCGAAGTTGTTCCCCATACATTGCTTCATCTTCTACTATTGCAATCTTAATCATTGGCTTGTCCTTAATTGTCCTTAATTGTCCTTAATTGTCTTTAGTTTCTCTTAATCGCTGCCTTGATTAAATGAGCTGTTCCTGTAATTCGATGTCCATTGGCCATTTCTGTCAGGGCCCTGGCCATGTCCATTGTGACAAAACCGCCGGTCATCTTTGCATAACCACGGATTGGCATATTATAGTTAAATAATACATTCAGGTTTGGCTTACCAGTCTTCTCGCAATGCTTGATCATCTGCTTAAGGACTCCACAGAAAATCTTTCCAAGAATACCTTTTCCGTAATAGAGCTGACATACGGCATCGTTCATGCGAATCTCACCACTCCAGCTGCCATCCGGAATCTCTCTTCCGTAAAGTTCTCTAAATTCAGGATCTTTAATATCGGTCACCTTACCGGAGAAATAACTCGGAAGGCTTTCTTTCTTATATCCTCCCTCTGTTACGGTGCCCTTCACTTCAAGGTTTCCCTCCAGCTTCATAGTTGCCGCATCGGATCCTACATAGATTTCATAGCATCCACTTTCAATTTCCCAGCTATCGGTTCTTACATCATAGAAGCGGAAGGTCTTATCATCAAAGGAAATGGCAACCTCCTTTTCTTCTCCCGGTGCAAGATCTACTCTTGCAAATCCCTTTAATTCATAAACCGGGCGGAAAATTGTGTCAGATTTCTTTCCTACATAGAGCTGTGGAATCTCACATCCTACAAGCTTACCTGTATTTTTGATTTTAAAGGTAACACCCTGATCTGTAACCTTTAAATCACTATATGTAAATGTAGTATAACTCAAACCATAGCCAAATGGGAAGCGAACTTTTTTCTGAAGGGTAGAATAATAGCGATATCCAACATAAAGCCCCTCTCTAAACTCACTGCTTCTTTCTTTTCCTGGATAATAGGCATAGGCCGGGGTATCCTTGTATGCCATAGGATAAGTTTCATTTAATCTACCAGATGGATTTACCTTACCGGTAATGGCATTCATCATGGCAGAGGCTCCTGCCTGTCCTCCTAAATATCCATGAAGAATTCCCTTTACATAAGAATGCCATGGCATCTCAACGGCAGATCCTGCAGAAAGCACCACAACCACCTTGTCATTTACTGTGGAAATTTCATCGATCAAGGCCCTCTGTCCTTCCGGCATTTCCATGTGGGTACGGTCAAGTCCCTCTGACTCACTAATCTCATCTAATCCTGCAAAGATTAAAACCACCTCTGCATTTTTTGCTGCTTCCTTTGCTTCTTTAATCAAATTATGATCTGGCTTTTTGTTGCGAACATAACCCTGGCTGTAGGACACCATCTCTACATCGTAATCTTTAATGACATTTAAGATGCTCTCTGCTTCCTTGGTAGGATTTACCAGAGAAGAACCTGCTCCCTGGTAGCGGGGAACCTTTGCAAAATCTCCAATAACAGCAACCTTAGTTCCCGCCTTTAAAGGAAGGATCTGGTCTTCATTTTTTAGAAGCACAATGCTTTCCTCTGCAGCTTTTCTAGCAAGAGCATGGTGAGCCTCAATATCAAAGGACTTTCCCTTGGCATTTTCTGTAGCATCATGAGTGTCAAAAATAACTGCTAGAAGTTCATCTAATCTCTGGTCTAAGGTATCCTCAGAAAGGCTTCCTTCTTTAATAGCTTTTACAATGTCATGAACACCGCTGTCTCCGGTTCCTGGCATTTCCAAATGACTTCCGTTCTTTACTCCTAAGGCATGGTCGTTACTTCCGCCCCAGTCAGAAACAACATAGCCATCAAAGCCCCACTCATCCACCAAAATTTCCTGTAAAAGGTGGGAATTTTCATTGGCATACACCCCATTAATCTCATTGTAGGAGGACATAATAGATTTTGCATGGCCTTCCTTTACAGCAATCTCGAATCCTGTGGTATAAATTTCTCTAAAGGTACGCTCATCCACTACAGAATCGTTAGCCATACGGCGAAGTTCTTGGCTGTTGGCTGCAAAGTGTTTTGGGCAGGCTGCCACTCCCTTACTTTGGATTCCCCGGATATAAGCTGCTGCCATTTTTCCTGCGTGATAGGGATCCTCTGAAAAATACTCAAAGTTTCGTCCGCACAGGGGACTTCTTTTTATATTAAGGCCGGGTCCTAAAACTACATTTACCCCAAGAGTTGCTGCCTCTTCCCCTAAGGCCTGTCCAATTTCTTCTCCTAAGGACTCATCCCAGCTGTTGGCTACGGAAGCCGCAGTAGGAAAACAAGTAGCCGGCAAACTGCCATTGATTCCCAAATGATCTCCTGCTCCTGCCTGCTTGCGAAGGCCGTGGGGACCATCTGACATAAACATAGACGGAATCCCATATTTTTCATAATCCTGGGTTTCCCAGGTGCTTTTACCGGACATCATCCGTGCTTTCTCTTCCAAGGTCATTTTCTTAATGATGGCTTCATATTTCAGACTCATGAATCTTTTCCTCTCTTTCTATTTTCCCTCAAATATCATCTGATGCTATAGTAGCACACCAAAAGAAAGCTAAAGTGATTTCGCACAAATGGACAGTATTTTCGCATAAACGGTTAAAAAAGGGCTGTGATGAGATATCACAACCCTACTTTTCTTTATATATCTTTTTATGAATTTTCCAAAATCCAGCCAGTCTATACCTGGTCTACAAATCGTAGGAAAGCTTCCTTTCCCTCTTCTGTTCTGGCATAAACTCCTGCATGCTCCAATACTTTTGCAAATACTAGACCAACTTCTTCCTGAATAATCTCCCAAGCATTTTCCTTAGTTACCGTATGTCTTGAAAGAATCTCCTGGCCCCAATCTGCATGGGACGCAGTAAGTGGGTCTTCTCTTAGGTCTTCTCCTGCCGCTAATTTTTCAGCTACCGCTGCAAGCTCTGTCTTTAAACGTCCTGGCAAAATTGCAAGACCCATAACCTCAATAAGGCCGATATTTTCTTTCTTAATATGATGAAGTTCTGCATGAGGATGATAAACTCCCAGAGGATGTTCCTCAGTGGTAAGATTATTGCGGAGTACCAAATCCAGCTCATAATCTTCCCCTCTTCTTCTGGCAATAGGAGTAATGGTATTGTGAGGCTCCCCATCGGTCTCTGCAAATATAGTTACAGAAGCATCGGTATATCCTCTCCAGCTTCCAAGGATCTTATCTGCCAGTTCCACTAATCGCTCTGGTTCCTTTGCCTTCAAACGAATAACTGACATAGGCCACTTTACAATTCCAGCCTCCACATCCTCAAATCCTTTAAAGAAAATCTCAGTCTCCACAGGAGCCTTCTCCATGGCGAAGGTGTAATGACCACCCTGGAAGTGGTCGTGGGCTAAAATAGAACCTCCCACGATTGGAAGATCTGCATTAGATCCTACAAAATAATGCGGGAACTGTCCAACGAAATCTAAAAGTTTTCCAAAGCAAGCTCTGTCAATTTTCATTGGTGTATGAATTTTATTAAAGCAAATGCAATGCTCATTGTAATATACATAAGGAGAATACTGCAAATACCAAGGAGCTCCATTAATACAAATAGGTACAATTCTATGATTTTGTCTTGCCGGGAAATTCAAACGTCCGGGATACCCTTCATTTTCCTCACAAAGCATACACTTAGGATAATTAGAAGCAACCTGGTTTCTTGCTGCTGCAATAGCCTTGGGATCCTTCTCCGGCTTTGACAGGTTAATGGAAATATCCATCTGGCCATACTCAGTCTGAGATTTCCAGCGCATATCCTTTACAATCCTATCTCTTCTTATGTAGTTGGTATCCTGACTAAATTCATAATACCAGTCTGTAGCTTTCTTTGAAGACTCTGCCACCAAGTCTTTGAATTTCTTTCTTACCTGGGAAGGTCTTGGAGTGATGCTTCCCATAATCTTTGTATCAAAAAGATCACGGTAGGCAATGGAACTCTCCTTTAAGACACCTCTTTCATAGGCATCATCCATAAGCCATGAAAGAATCTCACACAATTCTAAGCCCTCCCCCTCTTCTGTCTCTTCCCACTCAAAGGAGTCTAATTCCAAAACATTTAAAAGACTATTGGCTGCCCAAGCCTTCTCCTCTGGCTCTATCAGGCCCTTTTCCAATCCATATTTCACAAGGCTTGTAATCCATGCATTCCTGCTCATTTCGCCTTAACCTCCATTCCTTAATCTAATATTCGTGCGCCTGTCTTCGTCATTTTCGCTTACTGAGAGCATCCTAAGCAGAAAGAACGATTCCACCTGCAGGTCGAATATTCAGAACGTGACAGCAACCCTTCTTCAGCATCTTCTCCATATCTGCTTTAAAGCTTTCTACATCCTCAAGAGGCACGAAAGCCTGTAAGGTTCCTGCAAATCCGCCACCGTGAACACGACAAGCTCCTTTTCCTTTTAAGGCAATCTCAGCTGCCGCTAAAGCTACTGCCATATCCTGATGTTCTACAGCACCACTTGGGGTGATATTCTGCAAAAGTTCCCAGGAAGAACGGCCGGATTCCCTGATAATTCTAAGGAATTCCTCCTTATCTCCCTTGTTTAAGGCATCTGCTTCCAAAACAGCAAATTTGTTATCTGCAAAGAAGTGCATAGCCCGAAGTACTGCCTGGTCTCCCACAGCTTTTCGAACCTCCGGCAATGTATTTAAGAAGTCTTCTTCATTTACATCTCTAAGCACTTTCTTCCCAAAATATTCTGCTACCTTACACATATCTCTTGGAATCGCTGCATATTCTCCTGTAAGGGCGGCATGGTCCGCACCACTATCTACGATACAAAGTGCCAGTCCCATAGCCCTAAGATCTGCTGCCACCGGACGAACCACTGGAGCTTCCGGATCCTTAAAGTCAATGGCAACAGCCTCTCCTACGGAGGAAGCAGTTTGATCCATCAATCCACTAGGTTTTCCAAAGTAAATATTCTCTGCCTTCTGTCCAATCTTTGCAAGAGTTACCGCATCCAATTCATCCTTGCAGAAGAGGTGATTTCCTACAACTCCTAGGAGAATCTCGCAGGCTGCGGAAGAAGAAAGACCAGATCCCGGAAGTACACTGGATACTGCATAAATGTCACAGCCTGCCACTGGATATCCTGCTTTTTTAAGCTCTGCAAATACACCTCGCACTAAAGATTCTGTAGTTTCTTTTTCCTCTTCCTTTGGCTCCACATCAGTAATATCGATGGTAGTCATAGGCCATCCTTCAGACTGAAATCTTACAAGGTTTGTTCCATTTAGTGCCACACAAGAAAGAAAATCTAAGTTTACAGAAGCTGCCAGCACATTACCATGCTGATGGTCTGTGTGATTTCCACCGATTTCCGTACGTCCAGGCGCTGAGCACAGGGCCACTTCCTTGTCCTCTGAAAGGTCAAAGGTTTCCTTAAATGCCTCCATCACATGCTTTACACGGGCAGTGGCTTCCTCCATATCCTGATAACCAGCCTTTAAAAATGCTTGTTTCAATTCCTGATTTTCCACCATCTGATACAGCTCATTCCATTTTTTCATGTTTTGTTTTCCTCCGTTTTTTCTTATATCTTTACAAATTACTGTTAAGTAATCTGTTAATATCTTCCTTCAGCTCAAAGTCCAAAACCCCTCTTTTTTCTCCGAAAAATATTCCTTTGGTATCATATCATATTTTTCTCAAAAAATGTTCCCTATTTGGATATTCTTTTCGGTATGCTTGTAGGGCTGCTTCCTTTAGTAATGCATACTCCCTGTCCATATGTAATATATGAGGGGCCTCAAAGGCTATGACGCTAATTTGCTCTGCAATTTTCTTTGCAGTTCCTTCATCTGACAGCTGGCCCATGCCAAATACCATGGAGGTAAAACCTCGCCCTTTTCGGCTCACTTCTATAAAGCAGAAAAACACATTGATTAACTCTGCTTCTAAAATCCTTCTTTCTTCCCAACTTAGTTCATCCACATTAGCTAATCCTAGCTCAACTAATATCTTTGCCCCCTGACGTTTTTTCTTTCCTCCCAGGTCTAGAGGACTGCCTTCTGCCAAATACTTTAGCTCCATTAAAGATCCCACAAAGGCATCTTTTGACGGCTTTCTTTTTCCATAGCGTGCAATCCAAATTTTCTTGCGAAATTCATTGTCAGAGCGACTGCCTTCTGCCCCATGTTCTTTCAATAATTCTAATCGTTTATTTGCATCTGTCTCTTGGTAAAATTCTTCCAACCAGGATTCTTTCATTCTAGCTAATCTCCTATCTAATATTTCTTTATTATCTTCCAACGAAACTATCCACGTTGTCCCCATCTACTCTTCGATACTGAGCTGTATAGTATTTTTTATCCTCAAGACTCATCTCTTCCAGCGACTGATCCTTGTAAAGCAAAAGGGTCATCCTTGCCATCTGCCTGGCAAGATCCTCCCGGTCCTGATAGACAGTTCCCTGAATCTTTCCTTCTTTAATAGCAGTCAGTGCATCTGTAAGTCCATCGATTCCAAAAATTGCAGGCCATTTAGACTCTTCAATCCCAGCCTTTTCATATGCTTCAACTGCTCCCAAAGCCATTTCGTCATTGTTGGATAGAATTAGTTCTACCCCATCCCCATATTGACTAATAATGCGGCTCATGCGATTTTCTGCCTGGCCCCTGTTCCAATCTGCAAATTGATTGCTGATCTTCTCTAAGCAAACTCCCTCCTCCATAAGGGTTTTTACAGACACCTCTGTTCGGCTAATGGAATCCTGGTGTCCAGCCTCTCCCACTAACATTACATACTGAATTTTCCCATCCTGATTGCGGTCTAACTCCGGATGTTCCTTTATGTAGTCAGCAGCCGTTTTTCCCTGTATAACACCAGACTGCTCTGCCTCACAGCCAATATAATATAAGTTTTCCCACTGAAACAAGTCTTCCCTTACAGGTTCTCTGTTAAAGAAAAGCACAGGAATGTCATTTTCTTTAGCCATCTTAATAATTTTTGATGGAGCAGTTCGGTCCACTAAATTTACGCACAAAATATCACAACCTGCGTCAATCATCTCCTCCACCACCTGATCTTGGTCTTCCTGATTATCTCCACCGGATTTCACAGAGACAATTACATTCATATCTTTTGTTTCTTTTTTCTTTAAGTCTTCTTTCAAATTATCTGTAAGGGCATTGATATTAGGATCGTCCTGACTGTAAGTCACAATTCCCACTCGCAGGATCCCGGCATCCATTTCCTCTTTCTTTCCACAGCCCCCAGTCAACAAAAGAATAACTATCAGGGAGGCTCCCAGGATTTTCTTCCATTTACTGGCTGAAATACAAATACTTTTCCATTTTTTCATCTGAAAATATCCTCTCCCTGTCTACAAGCTTTATTGCCGTCTCGTAACTCTTCATTTCGTAGGAGGAAGTCTTTAATTTCTTACTCATCTCCTCTACGCTCTTATAGCCAATTTCGTAGCCATCATAAAGAACCAATCCCTGAATATTTCCGCTGTCCAAAAAAGCAATGGCCTTTTCTCCAGTTCCAATGCCATAAACCAAGGCGTCTTTATAGCAGCCTTCTACCGATTGTTGTCCGATTTCTTCTAAGGATTTAGGATCCAAAACAAGCAAGACATCCACAGCTGACTTACTGCCAATTTGCTCTAGTACATCTGCTCCTTTTTTTTGATAGGAATACCAGGAAATTTTTCCATTCTTATTTTCTATGACATCTTTAATGCCTTCTATGGCTGAAACTGTAGACGCATCCTGCTGCCATCCGGCCACCACCCCTACCCTTGGATTCTTGATTTGAATCTGGCTAGCCAGTTCATATCCCATTTCATAGTCATCAGGACCTATGACAGGATAAACAGAGGGATTTGTATCTTCCCCACCATAAAGGTCTTCGGTCACTAATATCAAAGGAAACAAGCCAAGATTCGCCTGTAACATTTCTTCTGTGTCCTTTCCCGGGGCCGGCCTTAGAATCACACCATCAATGTCATTATTTAACTGCTCCTTAATGGTTTCTGCCTGAGCATCGGCACTTTCAAGTTCATCCGTATTACATATGATCAAATGAATATTCTCTTGTTCTGCTGCCTGCTTCATTCCTGCAATCAAAAGATCCCAGCCTTCATTACCGGAATCCGGCAAGATCACTGCCACTCTTTTCTGGGGCGTATTCTGATTAAAGATCCTGGTAACGCAAAATACTAATAAAACCAGTAAAATTAATTCTGTCAAAAGGAAGGGCCATCTAATTTTCTTCATGCTCTATTATCCCCCGTCCGTACTTTTGCATCTCCAGCTTTTCCACATTTTCCTCTGTATAAGGGATGGCAGAAATATGAATCACCACCTGGGTTCCCTCATCAGGCTCGCTGTACACTTCCAGTCCATATTCCTTTCCATAGATCAATTGGATTCTAGAATGAACATTAATGACACCTACCCCAGACCCATGTTTTGGTACTCTTTCATTGTTGGTAAGAATATTTTCAAGGACCTCCCTGCGCATTCCCATGCCATTATCCTCCACAGAAATATAAATATCCCGGCCTTTTTTTTCTCCTCGAATTATGATTTTTCCTCCCTCATCCTCATCCATAGTTCCAACCCCATAATAAATGGCATTTTCCAAGAGAGGCTGAATTACCAGCTTCACAATGCAGTAATCCTTAATCTCATCCTCCATGAGGAATTCCACTGCAAATCGATTTTTGTAGCGCACCTTCTGAATGCTCATATAGCTTTTGCTGTGCTGAAATTCATCAGAAATAGGAATAATGGTTTTACCCTTTGAAAGACTAACCCTAAGAAGTTTACCAAGTTCCGAAATCATCATAACCGCCTCGTCATTTTTCTTAGCCTCTACCATCCAGGTAATAGACTCTAGGGTGTTATAGAGAAAATGGGGATTAATCTGACTTTGAAGGGCCGCAAGCTCACTTTTTCTCCTCTTGGTCTGCTGCTCTATAATTTCATCCATGAGGGTCTCGATGCGTTCATAAGAGCGCTGCACCGAAAGACCTAAATGCCTGATTTCTGAGGATCCTCCAATATAAATATTAGGTTTTCCTCCGGCTTCATAGGTTTTAACCGATTGATCCAGTTGCTGAATAGGTTCTGAAATCTTTCCTGAAATCAACCGGTTAGCATGGATCAGCATCATAAGAAGGACTAAAACCGTTGCAAAAATGTATGAGCGAAAGCTATTGATACTGGCATTTCTGACACTCCAAGGAATAACTCCCACTAGTTTCCATCCAGTATAGGAGACGCTTCCAATCACTACATGCGCCTTACCTCCCCCTAGACTTTCCTCATAAACTCCATCTTCAGAAGCAGAACATTTGGTACTTTCCTCTTTAAAAAGTCCCCAGTTCATTTCCGTCTCCCTGGGATGATAAATAATCTCCCCATCCCGGTTACACAGATAATAGTAGATTCCTTCGGAGGAATCATTAATACTATCCAAGACATCCTGAATAGCAGAATACTTAAAGTCCACCAGCAAGACCCCTGTCCCCGGCTGATTCCCATCATTTATATCCACAGCAGTACTAAAGGAAATCACCCGTTGGTAGCGATAGCTTCCATCAAAAAATAAATTTTGAATGTGGGGCGTTGAAATCTGAATATTTTCAATATCCTTTCTTGCCCCCAAAAACCAACTCTGCTCTGAAACTTCAGTATTATCCTTCTCCTGGGCCACAGGTTCTGACGCAATTAGGCTTCCATCCGTTCTATAAAGAGCCAAACTCTGAATCTGATTGGAATACACCTCATAAAGAAGACTCATCTGATTGGTAAATTCCTGACTGGAAATGTCATTTTCCTGGATAATGTTATAGTTAGCCGCATTCACTACCTGCCGAATATCAGAAAAATCAGAATTCAACCGATCCACTGTAGTCTCCACTGTAGCCTGGGTGTTTGACACCGTAGTCTCATCTAAGGTAATCTTAAAGCGCTGGTACAAAAGGAAGCCCATGACTGTAATAACCACCAAGGTTACCAGCATAAGCACCGTCATCAGCATGGTCCGAATATTTATTTTCATAAAATCGCGAATATCTTTTTTTATGAATTTCAAATCCTATAAATCTCCCTAATCCTTTTAAGATTCCATTTTTTCTGCCCGATATTTTGCAGGAGAAACACCATATTTTTTCTTAAATACATAGCCAAAGTAATTGGCATCCTGATAGCCTACTTTTTCCGCAATGGCATAGCTCTTCTCCTGGGTATAAAAGAGAAGTTTTTCCGCTATCTCCATACGATAATCCGTAAGATAAGAAATAAAGGCCTGTCCTGTTTCCTTCTTAAAAACCGATGAGAAATAGGAATTGGAAACCCCTAATTTGGAACAAACTGTATCCAAAGAAATATCACTTTCCATATAATGGTCCTTCACAAGGTTTTTTGCGTCTGCAACCAACCTCTTAGATGAAGAGTTCCTGGCATTCTTAAGCTTCACACCGATTGCTAAAGAAACAGAAGTGATCCATTCTGTAAGGGCGCTTTCATCCATCTCCGGCACCTTACTGTAAATATTCTTTGAATCACCGGTTATCTCATTAAAATCTATCGAATTATTCTCACAAAATCGGTAAAAACCATTTACAATTTCTAAGGCTGACATATTGTACCGGTTAACAGAGCCTGCATTTTTTTGCATTCTTTCTATTTCTCTTCGGACTTCCTTTTTAATTTTTTCCTCATCCCCTACCTGGATACTTCGATATAGATCTTTCATTCTGGTTTCCTCTGAGGAAGAAGACAACTTACTTTCCTTTGGAACAACCTCCCCAATGTTAATAGCGCGTTTAGTTCCATATAAGACACGGTAGGATACTGCCTCTCTGGCTCCCTCGTAAGAAGTGTGAATCTCAAAGAGGCTTTCACAAGGCCGGCCCACACCAGCAGTAACCACAGCCCCCATGACACGGTAAGCCCATCTGCAGAAACGGTCACAGGCATCTGTAGCCTGAGCTAGCTTTTCCTCTGAATCCAGTTCTACAATCACCACTGTATTTCCAAGATATATAAATTCCTGACAATTGGTTTTTGCTTCCTCAATTCTCCTTTTTATTTCCCGCTCCACAGACAGGGTTAATAGCATAGGATCCATACCCTCTGGCACATGGTGAGAGGAGGTATGAAATACCAGACAGCAAAACAAGGGGCCTTTCATAGTAATTTCAAAAGAAGTTAAAAATCTTTCATAATTCTCTAAGTCCACCCGACCCTCAATTAAAGACACAAAAAAATTAGACCGAAGAGCCGGAAGAGACTCTTTAAAATAATTTTCTAATTTTTTCACATTTAACTTTTCTTCCCGCTCACGATCGAGGGTCTCTTTAAGCCGCAGCAAACTCTCAGAAAGTTCTGATGCATTCACAGGCTTTAGCATATATTCCTCTACATCCAAGTGTACTGCTTCTTTTGCATATTCAAATTCATCAAAACCAGTACAAAGCATAATACGGATATTGGAATATTCCTGGTTTAGCTTTCTGGTAAGCTCCAACCCGTCCATGTAAGGCATCCGTATATCCGTAAGCACCACATCTGGCTGTAGTTTTTCCACCAATTCCAGGGCTTTCACTCCGTTGGTGGCACTGCCTACCAGTTGAAAATTTAATTCCTTCCAGTGGATCTTTTGTTCCATAGCGTCAATGGCCTGGGGTTCATCATCCACCAAAAGCACCTTATATTCTTCCATAACTCTCTTCCTCATTTTCACCATAATCCTCTACACCAAATTGCTAGGTTTATTATACCAAAAATCGTAGCCCTTCACTGCAAAATAATGTTTTAAAAGCCGTCTTTCATCTTAAAAGATGAAGAGGCGGCTCTTAATCCACTTATTTATTTCTTTTGTACGTATTTCAAGCAGTCCAAGGTTACAGCTGCAAGAATAATAATACCTTCAAATACAAACTGAAGATTGGTGTCAATACCAAGAATTGTTAGTGCATAGGTTAAAGATGTAAAGATTAATACACCGGTTACTACACCGGAAATTTTTCCGATACCTCCGGTAAAGGATACACCGCCTACTACACAAGCAGCGATAGCATCCATATCCCATCCTTGTCCATATGCTGCACTACCAGATCCTACCATTCGGTTGCACTCCAGCCAAGCACCAAATCCATAAAGAATACCTGCCAAAACGAAAGCTCCAATGGTTACTGCAAATACGGAGATACCAGAAACTGCTGCAGCCTCTGGATTACCACCTACTGCATAGAGGTTCTTACCAAAGGTAGTTTTATTCCAGATGAACCAAACTACAATAATCGCTGCCACAGCCCAAAGGATGATGGTTGGGAAACCTCCTACATTTGGAATAAAAATATTTGGAATGGAAGGGTCAATGGCTCCAAAGGAAACACCCTTTGTGGCATAAGTTACCAAACCAAAAATAATCAACATATTCGCCATGGTAGACACAAATGGATGCATCTTAAATCTAGCCATGAAAAATCCTGCAATACAAGCAAAGAGGGTCGTTAAGATCACACAAATTCCCAGTGCAAACAGAGCTCTTGCAACCACCGGCATGCCTGTAAAATCAAAGATGTGACCAAACACACCACCGGTATTCACACCGTTATGCATGATAATGGTAGCTGTTACCATACCCATACCAACCATACGTCCTACAGAAAGGTCGGTACCTGTAAGAAGGATCAGTCCTGCAACACCAAGAGCCAAGAACATTCTTGGTGAAGCCTGCTGCAAGATATTTAAAATATTTCTCACTGTCAAAAGCTGGGTATTCTTAAGCACCGGTGTAACTGCACAAAGAATGATAAAAATTAACAAGATAACAATATAAAGTCCATTTTTATACAAAAACTGGGCTGTATTAAAGGTATACTTGTAGTTTTCGAAGGCCTGCTTACGCTTTTGCATAAAAGTAAAGTTGGACATTCTAAGAAGGTCGATCAAATGATACCTATGCATGTAAGCATCATGTTTTTTATCTTTAATTTCCTGCAATTTAGACTCATGAGTCATCTGGGCATCAAAAAACCTGTTCTTAAAGCTAAGTTTTTCTGCCTTTAACTCATCTGCATCCTGGATTTTAGACAAGGCACTTCTTTGGTCCGCCTCAATCTTAGCCTTGATTTTTTTATATTCACTTTCCTCAGCCTCTTTTGCTGACTGACAGCTTTTTGCTACAATATTATAGTAGTCTGTATCATAATGCTTATCTAAATATCCTTCAGCCTCTGCAATTAATTTGGAAATCTGTGCCTTATTAGACTCTTCAATGGTCTTTGCCTTTGCCAGATCCTTCTTACACTCTTCAATAATTTTTTCCTGCTCTGCCTTAGATAAATTCTTATCTTCTTTAGTGATGGCAATGCGATTTTTTAAACTAACTACTTTATCAGAACCATCTTTTCGAAGTTCATCAATCTGGCTCTGAATTTTTCCAACATAATCATCAATCGGTTTTAAGAGCTTTTCTTCCTCTTCAGCCGAAATAATAAAGCCTGTTTCTGCCATAGTTGTACGCTCCTTCCTATTATAGATACATAGCACTGAGTCTCAATAATTCTTCCTGGTTTGTATCATTGGTATTCACAATACCAGCCAACCGTCCATTAGACATAACTCCGATTCGATTGGTGATTCCAAGAATCTCAGGCATCTCGGAGGAAACTACAATAATGGTCTTTCCTTGTTTTGCCATATTGATAATCAGTTCGTAAATTTCATATTTCGCACCTACGTCAATACCTCTGGTAGGATCATCCATCATAAACACACTAGGGGAACGCTCTAACCATCTGCCGAAAATTACTTTCTGCTGGTTTCCTCCGGAAAGACTGGTAATGAGATCATCCGGTCCCATGCATTTGGTATGCATAATCTTAATTTCCTCAGAGGTAGCCCGAACCATCTGATCATGGGATAATACCGGCCCATTTTTGTAATGCTTCATATTTGCAATCGTAGTATTAAAGGTAATGTCCCCTTTCATAAAGAGACCATTAGCTTTTCGCTCCTCTGTAATTAAGGCAAAACCATGATCCATAGCATCCCTTGGAGAGCTAAAATTCATAAGTTTTCCCTGATAGAGGGTATTACCTTCTGCCCGGGTTCTGATTCCGAAAATCGTCTCAAGAAGTTCCGTACGGCCGGCTCCCACCAGACCATACAATCCAAAAATCTCACCTTTTTTTACATCAAAAGAAATGTTTTGTAATTTTGGTGCATACTTTGTGGAAAGATTCTGTACAGAGAAAATGGTTTCTCCCGGTTTATTGTCCACCGGCGGGAAACGGTTATCAAGAGACCTTCCAACCATGGCGGAAATCAGCTCATTCATATTGGTATCCTCTCTATCCTTAGTCATAACCAAACTTCCATCTCGAAGTACAGAAATCTCATCACAGATTTCAAAAATCTCGTCCATTTTATGAGAAATGTAAATCAGGGCGATTCCTTGCGCTTTCAATTGTCTCATCATCTTAAACAGCTTCTCAACTTCCGGAGCTGTAAGAGATGAGGTCGGCTCGTCCAATACAATAACTTTCGAATTATAAGAAATTGCCTTGGCAATCTCACACATCTGCCGCTGTGACACAGACATTTTCTTCATTGGCTGGGTCAAACTGACAGTAAGTCCAAGCTTTCTAAAAAGCTGGGAAGTCTCTTTTTTCATTCTTTTTTCGTCAACCACTCCAAAAGAATTTCTTGGATAGCGACCTAAGAAAAGATTGTCTACAACACTTCGCTCCAGACACTGATTAAGTTCCTGGTGAACCATTGCAACTCCATTTTCCAATGCATCCTTTGGTCCGGAGAAGTTCACTTCTCTTCCATCTAATATGATCGTCCCCTCATCCTTTTGGTATGTTCCGAAGAGACATTTCATCATTGTCGATTTTCCGGCACCGTTTTCACCCATGAGTCCCATAATAGATCCGGGTTTGACATTCATACTAATGTGCTTTAGGACCTTGTTCCTGCCGAATGATTTGCTCATGCCATTAATCGATAAGATGTATTTATTCTTATCCTCTGCCATAGCTTTCATCTTCCTTTTCTTATTGAAAGAAGGGTATCAAAGCTGATACCCCTCTGTATTACCTGATTGCTATCTTTCCATATCTGTAACCTTTGGTTACTGGTATCTTATTGAGAAAGAAGTGAAGTATATGCAGATGCATTATCTGTCTTAACCATGTTAATTGCAAACGCATCGTACTCGCTTGGGTTACCAAGACGGTTTGTAATGTTAGACTCTGTCTGTCCATCACCACCAATGTAATCAACATCTAAGTTAAGAAGATCATCATATTTCTCAAGAAGCGGCTGATAGGTTGAGCTTAAGAAGTTATCGGAAGCGTTGTAAATATCAAGCCAAACTTTCTTTGTTGCATTGCTACTTTCATCTAACTGATTAGAAACTGCTGCGTAAGTAACTGTAGAATCTGTAAAGTCCTCATAGTTATCAGCTGTTACTGCAAGGTTCAATGCATAGTAAGATCTCTCTTCTTCACTATATCTGTAATCTTCACCTTCTACCAACTGGTTGCCAGCATCGTCAGCTGTACCAATACCTGTATCAATATCAACGCCGTCTAATGCATTACGAATTACTCTAAGTGTTAAGTAGGCCTGAACATCTGCATGCTGAGAAATAGTTCCGCCATATCCTTCAGCGATAGCTGCAACCGCATCACTGTTAGCATCATATCCAAAAGTAGGAACTTCCTCCGCTTTTGACCAAGCATTAAACATTGACATTCCCATACCATCATTGTTAGAAACAACTACATCAATATCTTTTCCAAAGTCTGCGGACCATGTTCCGATTGCGTTACCTGCTGTAGCTGCATCCCAGGTAGCACCTGCAGAGTTCTTCATCTCCTGAGAAGCCAACTCACGGATGATATAGGTCTTTCCACCAATCTCAACTTCTGCATCCTGAACAACTGTTGCAGATCCGTCGCTGTTGGTTCCTGCTGCTTCTGCATCAATATTTCCGTCCTTCTCAACTCCAGTTCCAAGAGCACTACGAACACCTCTTGTACGTGCAATGGAATCATTATGTCCAACATCACCGATTGCTAATACATATCCGATAATTCCGTCCCCATTTCTATCAATGGTATCGATATGCTCTTCGATGTAATCCATAACCATTTGGCCCTGTAACTCAGCACCTTGATTTGCATCAAATCCTACATAGTAGGTGTCATCATTAAAGGTCAATGCATCCATATCAAGTTCTCCTGTAGAACTGTTAGATGGCTGACGGTTAAACCAGCAAACTGGTTTGGAAGCATTCTCTGATGAGCTTCCGCTGCTAGCTGTAGAATCTGATGAGCTTGATCCTGAGCCTGATCCGCCACATCCTGCTAAGGTTAAAGCAAGGGTTGCTGCCAGTAAGGTTGCCATTACTTTTCTTTTTTTCATTTTCTTTCCTCCCATTGTGCATTTTTTCGTTTTTGGTGTTTATCTCACCAACTGTTTTGATTATAGTGCATATACTTTTTAGAAAGAATAGAATATTTTTGGATTAGATATTAATTTTTTAAGATGTTTCTAAATATTTTTATGCATTCTTACCATTTGTTTTTGATAAATTCATCTGTTTAACGCAGGAATAATCCCTGTTCTACACTTGCCTCTGTAACAGGAACCTTCGCTGTAACAGAAGCATTCTCTATTTCAATGGCATAGGTCTTATGAATCAGACAGTTTACCGGATCCTCTGTTGCAATCACCACCGCAAGACTGTGCCCTGGTTTTACGGTATATCTGGTTGCATTCATAAAAATATGATAATCATGACACTGCCCCTTTATAAGTTCAATGGCCTTATCTGCCGTCTCCGGTTCATATCCTGCCTCAGGATTGCAAAGATCTGCAAAGGCTCTGGTAATCACCCGGTAGTTCTTATGGACAGTCTGGAAGCGTACTTCGTCAAAGGAAGGTAAATCTCCCCCATTCACAATCCCAGCTTCTCTCACAGTCTCTACCGGAATAATATTTCGCTCTGGATCTACAGTCTGAATACTGTCAAACTTCTCCTGGCACACATCACAAAGAAGCAGCGTAACCTTAACATCATCCATTTTCCCAGAAACTTTAGAGTCTCCAAGTTTCATTGTAAGGCTATCGGCATCGTTTGCATTTTCCGGATGAAAGTCTTCTCTTTCGCATCCTTCTTTCAATGCTGCTCTAAAATTCACACAAACTGTTCCCTGGATAGTTACTGCATCTTTAAGAGGAGCCGTCAGATAACGCCTTCCAATATTGGTGGACTTTTGCCCCATCACCTGGTCAAAATTGTCAGCACTTATGCCAGCCTTGCCCCAGTCCGTATCAATTACCGATACCCCCTCTTCTTTACAAGATAGATTCATGGCATATGCCGTCTCCCAGGAATCCGCTGCTTCCCACTTATTCTGATCATAGTTTGTCTGCACCAGAAGAGCCGGCCTATCTTCTGCACCATTCTCTACACCGTACAGATAATGAGAAATCCATTCATTTATAATATCATCATAGAATTGACCATCAATAAGGATGCCATATCCTTTGTTAGGCATCGTAGGTGTAATATGAGGTCCTTGGTGTAAGATTAATTTCACATTCTGTCCCGCCTCTTGAAAGGATTTGTACATCATTTCAAATTGTTTCGTAGATACATTTTCATCATTTAACCCATGGACAATTAAAGCGCTACATCGAATATGTTCTGCCTTCAAACGGTAATTTCCCATTCCCCAAAAATCATTATCATAATCAAAGCCGCACTTTAATTGCCGGAGGCTTAATTCATGATGAAATGCCCCAATAGCATCCAACTGTTTCTCGGACAAGTCCTGGTCATTATAACGACTAGAGCAATAGTAAGCAAGAAAGCTATTCAACATCTCTTTAGGCCAATATCGCTGCGCCCCTTGCATATTCTGCTGACTATACCAGTCTGCAATCCCCGCCACTGGAACAATGGTTTTTAAACCTTCCACCCCTGTAGTGGCTACTGCAAAGGGCATAGTGCCTGCATAGGACCTTCCGGTCATTGCTACATTTCCATTTGACCAGCAGGCCTTCGTCTGAAGGGTTCCTTCCCTGTCTGCATAGGCAATGCGGTCTCCATGGAGCCATTCAACCACAGACTTAAAAGCATCTCTTTCATAGTCTGATCCTACATAATTAAAGCCATCGGAGCCAAGAGCCCCAAAGCCTGCACTTACTACCACCGCAAAGCCACGTACCAGGTAATAATTAAAATTATCCAGATTCTCATAAACCATACTGTCATGATTTCCCTTATCCGGATAGTACCAAACGCTAGGGTCTGTCTTCAATGAAAGCTCCATAGCTCCGATCTCTCCGGTAGGTACTCTAGCCGGAACCACATGGTCTAAATCTGCCAGATCGAATTTAGGGTAGTCTCTTTCTGCTACCTCCTTCATATGCTGGTAGCCATCCTCCCAAACCCCCGCACAGTAGGGACGAGCCTCAAACACTGTGGCCGCCTTATAATTTCCTTCCGCAGCACTTCTTGGCACCTGAACCACAGCCTTTACTAAATCTCTTTTTCCATCCCCATCCATGTCATAATCCGATTCCACATATACGGCATATCTTACAATGTCCGATGTCCGAGCATCATAATGTTCACCAGACTTTCCATCTGTAAAGGGGAAAACCGGCTGAGACACCCCATTTTCAAATATCGGAACTTTACTATACTCTTTTGTCTGCATACTATTACCTCTCCATTTCTTTAATCATAAAATCAGTATACCAAAGCCGGTTTTACCAGACAATGCTTTATTACAGTGGTTACTTGCCAACACAAAAAAAGCCATGCAAGTAAACTTGCATGACTTCGCTCCAAACTGCACTCTGCAGTAATATTATCTCTTTGAGAACTGTGGTGCGCGACGAGCGGCTTTGAGACCGTATTTCTTACGCTCTTTCATACGTGGATCACGAGTTAAGAATCCAGCTTTCTTAAGAACCGGTCTGTACTCAGCGTCTGCCTGAAGCAGAGCTCTTGAAATACCATGACGAATTGCACCAGCCTGTCCTGTATAACCGCCACCCTTTACGTTAACGATTACATCGAACTTTCCTTCTGTATCTGTAGAAACTAATGGCTGACGAACAACAACCTTTAATGTCTCTAATCCGAAGTACTCATCGATGCTTCTTTTATTAATAGTAATGTTACCTGTTCCAGGTACCAAATATACTCTTGCGATAGATTTTTTTCTTCTTCCTGTTCCGTAGAATTTTACTGTTGCCACTGTAAGTATCCTCCTTTCAACCTTTCCTTAAAACTTAAGCTCTACTGGCTTCTGAGCCTGCTGCTCATGATCCGGTCCAGCATATACGTGAAGTTTCTTGATCATGCTTCTTCCCAAAGGTCCCTTTGGAAGCATACCCTTTACAGCGAGTTCGATTACTCTCTCAGGCTTCTTTGCCATCATCTCTGCTAATGTAGTCTCTTTCATTCCTCCTACATAGTCTGAGTGATGATAGTAAACCTTCTGGTTCATCTTCTTACCAGTTACTTTAATCTTCTCAGCGTTAACTACGATTACATAATCACCAGTATCAATGTGTGGTGTATATTCAGGCTTATTCTTGCCTCTTAAAACCTTAGCTACTTCTGAAGCAAGGCGTCCTAATGTACAACCTTCTGCATCAACTACATACCATTTTCTTTCAATCTTATCTGGATTAGCCATATAAGTTTTCATTGGTGTACCTCCATCATTCACTAATATCATTAAATTATCTGTATCGAAATCAGTATGTCTCCGGGGCATTGGCTCCACACTGTTTCTTCTTTTGTCATACCCGAATATTATATGTCACCCTTCCTGCAGTGTCAACTACTTTTTCATGAAAGCTATGATAAATTTTGTATTTATCTTGTATATACTTTTCCACAAATGATATACTGATAAAAATTATTTCTGGAAAGGATTAGATCATGGCAAAAGCATATCACGAAGCCCTTAAACCCCTGGGAAATCTTGGCATTCAAACTTCCATGGGGGAACTTAAAAACCCCCATATTCCCGCCCATTGGCATGAAGCTATGGAGATTTTATTCTGTCTAAGCGGCTCTGTTCAAATTCAAAAGGAGCAGGAACATATCACTCTTAGGCACGGGCAATTAATTGTTTTTGATTCCAGGGAAGTTCATTCCATCCACTCGGATTCTAGCTTATACATATTTTTATGTATTCATGTAGATAAAAAGAATCTCTCCTTCTACTGCCCCAGCCTAGAACTTTATCATATCGCATGCAATCCTATTTCCTCAGAGGATCCTAAGTATCCCCGCTATGAGCATTTATGCGATTTGGCCAAAGACCTTACCTATAGCTGTTTGGACAGTGACCTTACCAGTGCTATGCGGTCTGACGGCACTGCCCTTTTGTTACTTTCTGATCTGATCCTTTATTTTTCGGTTTATACTCCGCCGGGATCTATTACTTCCACAGAACACTCCAATGATGTTCTTAGAGAAATCATTTCCTATGTAAATGAAAATTACAAAGAAAAAATATTTCTTAATGAGATTGCAAAAATGACAGGATTTAGCAAAGAGTACTTGTGCCGTTTCTTTAAAAAACATATGGGCATTACCTTAATGAAATATCTCAATGAAGTACGGATTTCTCACGCCGGCTGGCTTCTTACCAGCACAGACCTATCCATTTCTGAGGTTATGAGCACAAGTGGCTTTACCAATCAAACCATGTTTAACCAACTTTTTAAAGAGATCTACGGAGTAACTCCACGCCAGGCCAGAAACCACAGGCAGGACCCTCAACCAACTTTCCAGAAATAGGCTTCTATGATATACTGACAGAAGCTTAAGTTTTAAAGAAATGAGGTTTTATTTTATGTGGGCTTATAATGCTATCTTTTATCAAATCTATCCAATTGGATTTTGCGGGGCACCTCTTGCTAATGACGGCCAGTGTGTCCCTAGAATTCGAAAGCTTCTAGACTGGACGGAATATTTAGAAAATCTAGGTGTGGATTCTATCTTATTGAATCCTATTTTCGAATCGGATAATCATGGTTATGATACCAGAGATTTTAGACAGATCGACTGTCGACTGGGAAGCAACCAGGATTTTGCCGATGTATGCAAGGCTCTCCATGAACATCATGTGAAAATTGTTTTAGACGGGGTTTTCAATCATGTAGGTCGAGGTTTTTGGGCCTTCAAGGATGTGCAAGAGAAAAAATGGGACTCCCCTTATAAAGATTGGTTTCATATCAGTTTCGAAGGCAACAGCTGCTATGATGACGGTTTCTGGTACGAGGGTTGGGAAGGTCATTTCGAGTTAGTAAAACTTAATCTCCAGAACCCTGCTGTTGTAGATTACCTTCTTGACTGCGTAAAATTCTGGATTGATAACTTTGATATTGACGGTCTTCGCCTGGACGTGGCTTACAGCTTAGACCACAATTTTATGAGAAGGCTTCGGTCTTTCACGGAAAGGTTAAAACCTGAATTTGCCCTGATCGGGGAAGTGCTTTTCGGAGATTATAATCTGATTGTAAATGATGAAATGCTGCACAGTTGCACCAACTACGAATGTTACAAGGGGCTTTATTCTAGCTTTAATTCCATGAATATGTTTGAGATCGCCCACTCCCTCCATCGCCAATTTGGCAGCGATTCTTGGTGTATTTACAAAGGAAAACATCTTATGACTTTTGTAGACAACCACGATGTCACCAGGCTTGCCAGCATTCTCACTAACAAAGAGCATATCCGGCCGGCTTACGCCCTTCTTATGGGAATGCCAGGAATTCCTTGTCTCTATTATGGAAGCGAATGGGGAGAGCTTGGGGAAAAGGCTCCTGATAATGACTACGCCCTTCGCCCTTGTTTTGAGGCTCCAAAGCCTAATGAACTGACAGACTACATCCGGACATTGATCCACATTCGTCAAAGCAGCCAGGCCCTCTGCCACGGAAGCTATCACAATGTAGTAATTCAAAATCATCAGTTACTGCTGGAACGAGCTACAGAAAGCGAGCGCATCCTTGTGGCAATTAACGCTTCTGATAACAATTATACCGCTTGGGAAGGTAGCCTAAATGGAAATTTTGTAGATCTTATCAGCCAAACCGAATATCATTTAGAAGGCTCTCTTACTTTGGAGCCCTATACCACCCTTTACTTAAAATACCAAGGATAAGCTTATTTTTTAGGGGCAGTGAAAAGTTTATTTTTAACTGCCCCTTTTATTGTCTATATTTTATGCTGTACTCTTATAATTCAATCAATCTTTTTTCCTTTGTAACCATATCTTCCACTGTAATAGTAAAGTTATAAGATGCTAAATTTGCAGTAAGCACAGCCTTTGCTTCTTCTCCCACACGTTCAATACAAAGCCTATCTCCTGTACTGCTACAAATACATTCCCCATCAAATGCCTGACACTGATTACGAAACCGCATAAGATTCCGCAACTTCTTCACAAGTGGTCTTGTAAAGTTATCTTCTACTTCTTCTTTCGTATAATAATGACGATTTATATTGCGTCCTTCCTTGGTCCTTTCTAATAATTCAAGATCATTCTCTCCTGCCAGCATTCCCACATAATATACCTGAGGAATTCCAGGGGCAAAGAATTGAATTGCCCTTGCAAGTAGATAAGCCGCATCATTATTTCCAAGGGCAGAATAATAGCTACAATTAATCTGGTAGATATCCAGATTGTTGTACTCTTCACTACTATATTTTTTCTTTACATTGGCTCCTTTTTCGTACAAGGCTTCTTTCGTCTCTTCAATTTCTTCTGGAGTCAAAAGATCCACTACATCCACAACTCCTATACCATCATGAGTATCTAAAGTAGTCATTTGTTTTCTTGGACAAATATCAAGCCAGTGTTTTAACCGATCTCCTCGATGTGCATAAAGTGCATGTAGTACCAGCATAGGAAGTGCAAAGTCATACACCCAAAATCCCTTCTGGGCGATTTTTTCCTGAATAGAATAATGTTCATGTATTTCTGGCAGAATGTCCACATCATATTCCTTTGTGATAGCCTCAATCCAATTTAACAGCTCCCACATCTGAGGTTCCACAAAAAAGCAGCTAGTATCTTCCTGCTTAATGGCATAAGCAAAGGCATCTAACCGGATAATCTTCGCCCCATGCTCACACATAAATCGAATAGTCTCTTCAATAAAATCCCTTGTCACAGGATTGGATACATCTAGATCGATCTGCTCCGGAGAAAAAGTACACCAAATTTTTTCTTTCGTACCGTCAGCAAATTCCAATTCCACACAAGGTGCTTTTGGTTTTCTCTTATAAATCTTATCAACTTGTTCTTTGCTAGGTTCCCCATTTTTCCAAAATTTTTTGTAGCGAATAAACATGTCCCGATAACTGGAATCCTCTTTTTTCTCTTTAAAATCCAAATAGTAGGGAGAATGTGCTGAAATATGATTAACCATAAAATCATACATTAAATCATAGTCTTTTCCCATCTTCTGCAAATCCGCAAAATCTCCGAATTTCTCATCCACCTTTTTATACTCCATAGGTGCAAACCCGCGGTCAGCAGAGGATGGAAAAAACGGAAGAATATGAACTGATCCAATGGCTCCTTTATAGTATGTGTCCAGAATTTCATTTAACTCTTTAAAATTATGTCCAAGGCTGTCTCCGTATGTAATCAGCATAACCTCATTTTTCATTGTACTTCCTCCTGTATGAACACTTTTTTATCATAGATGACTCCCTCTATATTACTGCCAAGCCCATACACCACTTGACTGATCACATAATAGCCATCATTTACATATACTTCTATCAAATTTGGCTCTACAAAAATCTCCAACTTCGCCATTCCACCGATTTTCGGTGTATGACTGCAAATTCCATATCCATCTGCCGGGAAAATCTTGCCGCGGTCCGTGCAAATGCACTCTTGTTCCATTCGGATGATATATCCTCCGATATTTAGAATATCTCCCTCTTTCAAATCAGCACAAAACCGCACTGGCTGCCCCTTCTTAATAGCTGTTTCAATTTTGTCTGTGGAAACAAAGGATGCCTCCACATTAGGATGAGGCAAAAAACAAATATGTCCCTTTCGAACCTCTACCACCCTGGGCAAGCTCATCATACCATTCCAGGCTTGTTTTCCATCTGCCACAACTGCATGGGGCATCCGCATCCAGCCAATGATTACGCGACGCCCTTCTGCGTCCAAATTGCTCTGAGATGCATACAAATCCCCACCGTAATCCACCCGTTGATAAGAATCATTTATTTTTAACTTTCCAGTCTCCGGGTCAAAATCTGCAAAAGCACACACTGAGTGGTTTGCATATTCTTTTTCATTCTTCTCAATACCCATAGGGGATCCTACAAAAATCCACTGATTTTTCAAAGCAAATAAATCTGGACATTCCATAATGTCACCATAAGGGCTCTTGCATTGAGACACATAGTCCCAATGACAGCCATCTTTACTTCTAAACACAAGGACTCTTCCATACTCTCCTCCATAGGTACTTCCAAGAACCATGTAATACCAGCCCTTTTCTTTCCATACTTTCGGATCTCTTGTATTTACCGCATCTGCTACCTTTTCATCTCGTATTACCGGAATAATCTGTCTCTTTTTATTCCAGTTATCAAAATTCTCTCCATCATCGGAAATCAGCATTGCCTGGCTTGTCTCAAATTTTCCATCTTTTGCCTGATGAATATTTTCCGGATCCTGTTCTAGATAGTTTACTGCGGAATAATACAGGTAGAGTTTTCCATCTTTTTCCAAAGCACTACCCGAAAAGACACCGTTTCGATCGTAATTTTTCGTAGGAAATAAGGCCACACCCTTGTGTTCCCAATGTACCAAATCTCTACTTACTGCATGTCCCCAGTGCATAGTTCCCCACACTGGCCCATAGGGAAAATATTGATAAAAGAGATGATATCTTCCTTTATAATAAATAAATCCATTGGGATCATTGATCCAGTTTCCCGGAGCTTTTAAATGTAATTGATCTATCTGCATTACGCCTCCTTATTTCACAGCTCCTGTCACAACGCCATTTATAATCTGTTTCTGTAATACTACATATAAAATCAAAATTGGAATAACGCAGAGCAAAAGGCCTGCCATGATTGTTCCATAATCTGCAGAATATGTTCCGTAAAAACTATAAGTTGACAGGGGCAGGGTCAATAAATCTTTATCTGTCAATACCAGTGACGGGAGCAAAAAGTCGTTCCAAAATGCCAGTGCATTTAAAATAATTGTTGTTGCCATGATAGGTTTTAGCAAGGGTAAAATAATCTTAAAAAAAGTCTGTGTGTGACTACAACCATCCAAATATGCAGCTTCCTCAAGGGCAATTGGCACACTGCCTCGGATAAAACCATGGTACATAAATACGGTCATGGACATTGAAAATCCTACATGCATGAAAATGAGTGTAAATCTGTGATTTAACAGATTTAATGTACCACCATAGATACTTACGAGCGGGATCATAATCGCCTGAAAAGGGATAATCATGGATGCCACCATAAGAGCAAATGTTAATTTCGAAATCCAATTGTTATTGCGAACCATATAGTAAGCCAACATAGCTGCCAATATAGATACGATTACCGTTGCAAGAACCGTTATAATAAGAGAATTTTTAATAGCACTAAGGAAATTCATTTGGCTAAAGGCTGCCACAAAGTTATCAAAAGACAATCCCTTTACTGTATACAGCCAGGAAAATGGACTTTTAATAATATCTCTCTTTTGCTTCAAAGCATTGATCATAACCATGAGAAATGGAAACATATAGGCAATAAATACCAAGATCATACCAGCCATGGCCAACCATGTTGTAGTTTTTTTCTTTATTCCACCAATAGATGTAGATTTCATTATGCAGCAACCTCCTTTTTCTTTGTAAGATATACCTGAATTCCGCTAATGCAGGCAACAATCAAAAAGAGAACAATTGCCTCCGCCTGGCCCACGCCAAACTGGCGAGATGTAAATGCCTTTTCGTACACATGCATAGCAGCCATTTCCGTTGTTCCATATGGTGCCCCACCTGTTAAAGAAAGGTTGACATCATAAACCATAAAGGCACGGGATAATGTAAGGAAGAGGCAAATGGTAATGGAAGGCATCATAAGCGGCAGGATAATATCTTTCATACGTCTCCATCCTGAAGCTCCATCTAGATTTGCAGCCTCCATAACTTCCTCATCCAGCCCTGCAAAACCAGCTACATAAATCAATATCATATAACCTGACAACTGCCATACAGTTACAAGCACCAAGGCAGCAAAGGCTGTGCCTGGTTTTGACAACCATGATGCTTCAAATAATTTCCATCCTGTGGTATCCCCGATGCTTACAAACACACGAGAAAATACAAACTGCCAAATATAACCTAACACGATTCCTCCAATCAAGTTGGGAGTAAAAAAACCTGCTCGGAAAAAATTCTGTCCCTTAAACCCTCTAGTCAAAAGATAAGCCAGCAAAAAGGCAATAATATTTACCAAAAGCACAACTGCAATCACATAACGAAAAGTCAAACCCAAAGAACTAAAAAATTGAGCATCTTTTGCCATCTTTGCAAAATTACGAAATCCTACAAAATTCTTTGTAGCCGCTACTCCGTTCCAGTCTGTAAATGTTAGATAGACCCCATAGACAAAAGGCACCATTACCACTGCCAGAAAGCAAAATAATCCAGGCAATGCAAATATACAAAAATCTTTTCCTTTACTCTTTGATTTCATACGAGTCCCCCTTACTGTTCATCCCAATAATCCTGTATAGCTTCTATAAGTTCCTCTCTGTCACACCGTCCCGCCAGATATTTCTGCATTGCTGCACCTAGAACTGACCAGTGATCGTTTGGCACGATAGCAGCCGCATTATAAGCACCATCATTTTGCACTCTGTGATAAATATCACGGCTTAGAGGATCCTGCGGCTCATTTGGGTTATTCTTAAATGGCGGAATTAGGTTGCAAGTCTTTACTAACATCTGCTGCCCAATCTCTGAAAATACAATCCAGTTTAGAAATTCTTTGGCAGCCGCCTGCTGATTCTGGGTTGACTGCTTTCCATCAAGCATAATTTGTTTAGACGGTGCTGCCTGAATCTTAGTATTTACAAAATCATCCTCATCACCATTCATAAAATAGGGCAAAAATCCGTATTCATCATCATTTTTTGCACCAGCTTCCTGAAGGTTTGGCCATGCCCAGTTTCCGTTAAACCAGAACGCGGTTTTGCCATCCACCAGATCGATTGCCATCTCATCATAATCAGCCCCAAGGGGATCTGCCTTTGCCACATTATATTTTTTTAACACATCAAACATATCCAAAAACTGATTCATTCGATTATAGTCTTTTAATTTCAACGTGCCATCTTCCAGTTTCTCCACAGCCTCTGCTGCCCCTTCCGATGTGCCGTCATAGGTTTCATATAAATACTGCAGATGATGAGCTCCTAAAGACCAGTCTTCCTTTGCTAGAGAAATAGGTTTTTCCATTCCTGCATCCCCAAGTTTTTTAAGAAGATTCTCAAAATCACTAAGTGTACGGATTTCTGTAGGATCAAAGCTTCCTCCCAGGGTATCTTCGATTACCTTTTTGTTGTAAATAATTCCTTTGCCTTCCACACAAAGAGGAAGACTATAGATTTTGCCATTAATTTCGGTTGTATATTCACCGGCCTCCTCTACCCACTCTTCATTTGACAAATCCAGTGCTTTTTCCTCCGCAAGTGCTTCTACATCCGTTGTATCAAGAATTGCCAAAGTAGGAGCACTGCCAGAATTATACATATTAACCACCTTGGTATAGGGGGAATCTCCCTCTGTTACCGGCATCACGTCAATATGAACCCCAGACTTTTCTTCAAATACAGTTCCCATTTCCTCCAAAGCAGTTTGAATCTCTGCTTTTGAATTTAAGAGCGTAATGGTAGTTCCTTCTAGACTCGTATCATAGGAAAACGTATCTACAGACATGTCAATGGGTTCTGCCTTCTCTGTCCCACTATCATCATCAGGATCACTGGCAAATCCAAATCGGCAACCAGTAAGGGAAGTCGTGATCAAAACCACTGCAAGTCCCAGCGCCATCAATTTATTCAGCTTTCTCTTTCTCATCCTGTATTCCTCCCAAGCTGTTTCATCACTATTATATCCTTGCAAAAGTAACCGGTTACTTTATGTTTTTATCCTACATTCCTAGACTTAAAAAGTCAATATTTTCCTTTATTTTCGTTAATTGATGCTGATTTAGCATAGCATTTTTTGTAGAAATTGCATAACCGGTTACTTTATGTTGTAGCTTGCCATTTCTTCTGTTATACTATAGTCATACTTTATATTAGAGGAACTACTATGGAAAAAAAATCAAAGGTCACCTTCAGTGATATTGCAAAATATACAAATTTTTCCAAGACAACGATCTCACGATATTTTAATCATCCCGATTCCCTAACCTTGGAAAATCAAAAAATTATTTCAGACGCTTTAGTGAAATTAAATTATCAAGAAAACAAAGTAGCTCGTATTTTGGCCAATGGAAGAACCGAGTTTATTGGAATTATTATTCCTAATCTATATTTGGATTATTACTCCGAAATGCTGGATCAGATTTTGCTCACCTACGAAAATTACGGCTACAAATTTCTTGTTTTTATTGGAAATGAGGAAGAAGAAACAGAACGACGTTATATCCAAGAGCTACTGGCTTACCAAATCGAAGGATTGATTGTCTTAAGTCACACCATTCCTTCCAAAGAACTGTCAGAGCTTCCCATCCCTATCGTTTCAATCGAGCGTGAAGACTTGTTTGTATCAAGTGTTAATACCGACAACTATGCAGGTGCCTGGGAGGCTATGGAGCTACTATCTAAGCACCAATGCGAGATTATGATTCACATCAATTCTCCAACCCCTAAAACGATGCCTGCCTATAACCGTCTACGAGGATTTGAAGATTATTGCAAGAGTCACAATCTAACCAATGAAGTCATCATTCGAGATATGGGGAATCATTACGAACAAAACGAGAATGTTCTTTTCGATATTCTTACATCTATAGAGAACTTCTACCCCAGTTCCCGGAAAGGAATTTTCATTGCCAATGATATTTATACCAATATCCTATTGAATCTCCTGATCCGTAAATATGGACATTTACCAGAAGACTACTATCTTGTAGGGTTCGATAATTCTCCCATTTCACGACAGGCTGTAATTCCCATTAGTACTGTGAGCCAGCAAATTGAACAGATTGCCAAAGAAGCCATGCAGCTTCTTGTAGCTCAAATAAAAGCTCGTAAAGCAAAAAATTCTTCAGCAATAACGGAACCTATTCACAAAACCATTGAGCCTATACTTTTACCACGGGCTACCACGGAAAAGTAATACTTATCCTAATTATTTAAATCAGCAGATTATCCATGAAATTTGCACAAAACAATTTGCAAATTTCGTGGATTTTTTATTTCATCTGTGCTATAATCTGTTTTGCGTTTTAGCACATTAAAGCGCAAAAGCAGCATTAAAATGTAAAGGAAAATATGTAAATGAAAATTGTAGTTTGTATGAAACAGGTTCCTGCTTCCTCTAAGGTAGATATTGACCCGGAAACCGGAGCTATGAAACGTATGTCCGGAGATACCCGAACCAATCCTTACGATCTGTTTGCCTTAGAAACGGCTCTTAATATTAAAGAACAGGTTGGAGGAAGTGTTACAGTCCTTACTATGGGACCTCCCCAGGCAGAGGAAATGATCCGGGATGCCTATGCTTGCGGAGCCGACGACGCAGTAATTCTTTCCGACAAGAAATTTGCAGGAGCAGATGTATTAGCCACCTCCTACGCCTTATCTCAGGGGATTCAGGTCATCGGGGATGTAGATTTAATTATTTGCGGAAGACAAACCACTGACGGGGATACTGCCCAGGTTGGCCCTTCCATTGCAGAACACTTATCCTTGCCCCATGCCGCATGGGTAGCAGAGATTACAGAGGTTACGGCTTCCCATATCCAGGTTCGCCAGGATCTAGTGACAGTATCTCAAGTTTCAGAGCTTCCCTACCCCTGTCTCTTAACCATAGACAAGGACACCTGCGTCCCCAGGCTTCCTTCCTATATTTTACAGAAGGCCACCAAAGATCGACCTATCCGCATCCTAGGCTTTGCCGACATGCCCGACCAAGATCTTAGTCGCTATGGCCTGGTTGGTTCCCCCACCGCAGTGGACCGCATGTTTGCCCCACCGGAAAGCGAGGGACAGATTTATCTTGAAGGAAATTCTTCTGAAAAGACCAAGGCCTTATTTTCGGCACTTAGCAAGAAGAAAATCATATAGGAGGACGGCAGCACCATGGATTTTTTAAAATTTGATTCTGATAAATGTAGTCTCTGCAGCAAATGCGTAGAGAAATGTCCCTTCGGTGCCCTTTCTATTGAAGGAAGCGGCATCCAGGTAAATGAAAATTGTAGAATGTGCGGACTTTGTGTAAGAAACTGTCCTAAAAAGGCCATTCGATTTGAACAAAAGGCAAAATCTGTAGATAAAGACCAATGGAAACATTTTCTAATCTATGTAGAACAGGAATTGGGAGAAATCCACCCTGTAGCTTTTGAATTAATTGGAGAGGCCAGAAAAATGGCCAAAAAAGTTGGCTACCAGGTAAATTGTGTAATAGTAGGGGGAAAGGGCACTAAGAAAAATGCTACAAGGCTTTTAGCCTACGGTGTCGACCACGTCTATGTCTATGAAGATCAGGGTTTTGAGGGATTTCGGGCAGACTGCTATACCGATGCAGTGGCAGATTGCATCGCAGCAAAAAAGCCAAGTTCGGTATTAATCGGTGCTACAGCCCTAGGTCGTTCCTTGGCTCCTAGACTTTCCACAAGATTCCATACGGGCCTTACTGCCGACTGTACCAGCTTAGATATTCGCCCTAATACGGATATGATCCAGATCCGACCAGCCTTTGGAGGCAATATCATGGCCCAGATTGGCATTACCAGGTCCAGGCCTCAATTTGCCACCGTCCGCTATAAAGTAATGGATAAGGCCGAAAAGGTTGCTAATCCAACTGGCACTGTGGAGATTTGCACAGTCAACGAGAAAATGTCTCGCTCCAGAATCCGCATCCTCTCTTCTCAAGTAATAAGGAAGGAAAAATCCATTGAGGAAGAGGATATTTTGGTAGTAGCCGGACGAGGAGTAAAAAACGAAAAAGATGTAGAAATGTGCAGAAAGCTGGCAGAAGCCTTAGGTGGACAATTAGCCTTTACCCGTCCCATGATTGAAAATGGATTCGGAGACACTGCCCACCAGATTGGTCTTTCCGGTCGAACGGTGCGACCAAAGCTGATTATTACCTGCGGCGTTTCAGGAGCCATTCAGTTTACTGCCTGTATGAAGGGAGCCCAGTGTATTGTAGCTATTAACACCGACCCACAGGCCCAGATTTTTAAAGTTGCAGATTACTGCATCGTAGATGACCTTTATCAAGTGGTCCCAGAACTTACGGCCCTTATCAAAAATCGAAAGGAGGATTAGATCATGGCCTATCCATATAAGAAAATGACCTCCCAGGATTTTGATTACATCCGCCAGGCAACCGCTTCTGACAGAGTCTGGGTTGGGGAGGACATTGCCAAAGAATATTACAAGGATGAAATGCCGGAGTACGGAGTATTTCCCCCTGAACTTTATGTAGAAGTTATTAACAAAGAAGAAATTTCTGCCATTATGGCCTATGCCTACAAGGAAAATATTCCTGTGGTATGCCGGGGTGCAGGAACCGGTCTTGCAGGAGGTGCCACCTGTAAATATGGCGGTATTATGCTATCCATTATGCGGATGAATCACATTTTCCCGGTGGACCATAAAAACCAGACCATTACTGCAGAACCTGGTGCCCTGCTTATTGATATCCAGGCTGCTGCCTCTTCCCAAGGACTTTTCTATCCTCCGGATCCGGGAGAAAAAACAGCCTCTATTGGAGGAAATGTTATTACCAACGCCGGAGGAATGAAAGCGGTTCGCTATGGCCTTACTAGGGATTTTGTCCGCTGCATCGAGGCAGTAATGCCTGACGGTTCTATTTTGGAATTTTCCTCAAACGTAGTTAAAAACACTACAGGCTACGATGTTAAAGATTTAATCATTGGCTCCGAAGGAACCTTGTGTATCTTAACCAAGGTAACCCTAAAACTTTTGCCTGCCCCAACCTGTTCTGCCACCTTGGTAATGCCTTTCAAGAGCTTAGAGGAATGTGCAGACATGGTTCCGGAGGTTTTGGCCCTGCCCTTTGTGCCAACAGCCATTGAATTTTTGGAACGGGAACTTATTGATATTGTAGAAAGAAACTTAAATAAAATGTTTCCGGTAAAGCAGGGGGAGGCCGTTCTTATTGTTATGTACGACGCTTCCAGCAAAGAGGAACTTAATAAAGCCTTAGAAGCCGCCTCAGAATCAGCCCTATCCCACGGTGCCCTTGACTGCTGTATTGCTGCCACGCCTGAAAGAGCCGGCAGTGTCTGGGAGGTACGAGGAGCCATTCTTGAGGGCATGAAGGCAGACTCTGTTTCTCAGGAAGAATGCGATGTAGTAGTTCCAAGAGCCAAGATTGCAGAATATGTAAAAGCCGCCAAAAAAATCGCCCTGTCCCACGGCATAAGGGTGGAGCCTTGCGGCCACTGCGGCGATGGAAATATCCACACAGAAATGCTTCGAGGCCCGGAAATGTCCGATGAAGAATGGAAGGCAGCCACCCAGGCCAGTCTTACCGAGCTTTATGCCCTGTCCAAAGAATTAGGAGGCCAGCTTTCCGGCGAACACGGCATTGGAAATGGTCGTTTGGAATTTTTAGAAGAATTTGTTGGGCCAAGAATGATTGCCCTATACAAATCCATTAAGCTTGCCTTTGATGACAAATTAATCCTAAATCCAGGTAAAGTCATTGAATTTAATAAGACAAAATAAAAACACACGGGGGATTTTTAACTATGAGTCGTTCAACCTCGCTTCTTGTTGACAAGAGCAAAATGCCTTTGGCTACAGGTCTGGCCTTTGTAGCTTTTACCACACAGTTTGGAGGTGGCTTTGCCTCAGGAGCTCAGATTTATCAGTATTTCATTAACTATGGAATCTGGTGTCTGCTTCTTCCCATTGTAACCCAGGGCTTATATGCACTGTTTTTCTGGTACGGCATGCGTTATGCCTACAAGCATAAAACATATGACTACCGCAGTTTTTCTGACAGTCTCTATGGGAAAACTAAGCCTATTATGTCCAACTTATATGAAATATGTTACCTGATTATGATTGGTACCGCCTCTGCAGCAGCCTTTGCCACTGGGGGATCCACCATCCAGACTTTGTTTGGCATTCCCTACTGGCTATGCACCTTAATCATTGGAGCCTTTATTTTCGTCATTGCCCTCTACGGAACCAATGTAGTACGAAAATGTGCTTCCACCTTAAGTGTCCTAATTATTATCGGATTAATCCTAGTATTGGTTCCAAATATCATTGCCCAGTGGGGAGATATTATGGACTCTATCCAGCGAATGACCTCTGGGGAACTTCCGGTAATGTCTGCTGGAACAAATTCCTTTGGGCCGGCCCTCTACTCTGCTGTTTTATATTTCTTCTTCCAACTGGCATCTGTCTCTGTTATGTATCAGCATATGGAAGATGTAACCGATGAAAAACAGATTAATCAGGCAGCCATTCGGATTTTCCTTTGTAACTTTTTTGCTATGGAACTTTCCATCTTGGGACTTTTGGCCATTGCCTATGTGGCAGATTTAGCTACCGCCTCTGTGCCTATGCTAGTTCTAGTGCAAAACGGAGTAGGGGCAAAGCTTTTAACTCCAATTATATCAATCCTGATTATTTTAGGAGCCATCTCCACAGCAGTAAATATGATCTCCGGAATTGTAACCCGCTGTGTAAATGCTATAGAGCGAAAGAAATCCCAGGAAGAAAAGAGTAAGGGGCATTTAACAAGAAATGCAATATTTACCGCAATTTTTACCTTTTTGGCCTTCGCCATTGCCCAGTTTGGTTTAATGGCGGTGGTAAAACAAGGCTATGCCTACCTTGGCTATGCAGCCTTCATTACCTTGTTTGTTCCATTTGTCATCCACATGATCCTGACAAAGGGAAAAGAAATCTAAAAAAGAAATCTAGAAACAAAAAAGGATGTACCCATTTTCAAATCTTGGGTACATCCTTTTTTATTGATTCTAAAATAATTACTCTTTTACAATAACCCTTGTAATCTCTGCAATATACATTTCATGGTAATCCTTGTCTGGATACCATTTTTCATCATTTTCCTTCTCATCAAAACACTCTGGCTTCATGGTCTGATGATATAACTTCTTACAAACAAAGATCATCTGGGCCTCTTCTACTGCTGTAGTTTTATCCACATAATAGGGAGTAAGTCCTGCTTCTTTCCACTTATTCTCTACACTTTTTCCCGAAACAGATCCACAAATCTGCAGGGCTTTTCTCTGGTCTTCCGGCAAAAACGAAATAGTGAAAGTATCATTTGCATCCATAAATTCTTTGGTATAGCGCTGAGGTCTAATATAGGCAGTTACTACATTTTTAGCCCACATAATACCAAGGCCACCCCAGCTGGCCGTCATAGTATTGCTCTTATTTTCATCTCCTGCAGTTACTAACATCCATTCTTTAGAAATTTTTGTAAATGGGTTAAACTCTAAGCTTTCAATTGCAACTTCTTTAAATGCCATGGTGCATCCTCCATTTTTTATGTCTCTTATTTCATCAATACCTTGCGGAAATTTTTCTTTCCCTTTTTCAGTACGATTCCCTCTCCTGACAAGTCCTCTCCTGCAAATGTGTGGTTGATGTCTGTAATCTTCTCACCGTCTACAGATACGCCACCCTGCAAAACGGCACGGCGTGCTTCTGACTTAGAAGCAGTAAGGCCAGCCTTTACAAGCATTGTCATAATATCGATATTTCCATCTGTTAAATCTTCAGCTGTAAGCTCAGTCTTTGGCATATCAGTAGCTGCTCCTGTGCTAAATAAAGCCTTGGCTGCAGCCTGGGCCTTATTGGCCTCTTCTTCCCCGTGAACTAATTTTGTCAGCTCAAAAGCCAGGATTTCTTTGGCTGTATTAAGCTGGGCCCCTTCCCAGGCATCCATCTTGTCAATTTCCTCTAAAGGAAGAAAGGTCAGCATACGGATACATTTTAAAACATCTGCATCTGCTACATTTCTCCAGTACTGGTAGAATTCAAATGGAGAAGTTTTGTTTGGATCCAGCCATACTGCGCCGCTTTGAGTCTTACCCATTTTCTTGCCTTCAGAATTCAGAAGCAAGGTAATAGTCATAGCAGAAGCATCTTTTCCTAATTTTCTACGAATAAGCTCTGTACCACCTAACATATTACTCCACTGATCATCTCCACCAAACTGAAGATTACATCCATATTTCTGGAACAATGCATAGAAATCATAGCTCTGCATAATCATATAGTTAAACTCTAAAAAGCTAAGACCTTTTTCCATTCTCTGCTTGTAGCACTCTGCAGTCAACATTCTATTTACTGAGAAATGTGCTCCTACTTCTCGAAGAACCTCTACATAATTAAGACCCAGCAACCAGTCTGCATTGTTTACCATTAAAGCCTTGCCCTCAGAGAAATCAATAAATCTGCTCATCTGCTTTTTAAAACAGTCACAGTTATGCTGAATGGTCTCCGGTGTCATCATCTGGCGCATATCACTTCTTCCAGAAGGATCTCCGATCATAGCAGTTCCCCCGCCAATCAAAGCAATTGGCTTATTGCCAGCTTCCTGAAGACGCTTCATAAGACAAAGTGCCATAAAATGTCCTACATGTAGGCTGTCTGCAGTTGGATCAAATCCAATGTAGAAAGTTGCCTTTCCGTTGTTAATTAAATCTCTGATTAGTTCCTCATCTGTTACCTGGGCGATCAATCCTCTCGCCTGCAATTCTTCGTAAATTCCCATGTTTTTCTTTTCCTTTCTATGCTTGATTCACTTTTTATTGCTGTTATTTAAGTCTAAGCAAAATGGCTTTTTATTTCACAAAAGGCACTTTTATAAAATAAAAAAAGCCCTTATCCGACAAGCATCGGATAAGGGCGTATCTACGCGTTACCACCTTATTTTATCAACCACTCACATGACTAACCTCAGCAAGCTGCGTGTTCACAGCCCTCAACATGTTAACGTATGTCACTCCGTCACGACCTACTTCCCTCACCATCACCGGCAAGCTTTCAGCGTGCAGCTCCAAGATGTATTCATTCGCTATGCCTTCCTGCGCCTCTCATCTGCCGGCAACTTTCTGTAGGGGTGTAAAACAAACTACTTCTTCTCTTCGTCGCTTTTTGTTTTATTCATCTTCTAGGCCTTCACCTGCCTTAAAGACTAACGGATTCATTATTTTTTGTCAAGGCATTCTTTTTACTTTTCATCCAGAAAATAATACCAAGAGATACCACCACCAAGGTCCCAGCTAATAGCCTGGATACCGGAAGGGTAGTTTCCGGAATTAAAAGCTGGTCTGTGCGAAGTCCTTCAATCCAAAATCTGCCGGCCCCGTAGCCACACAGGTACATAAGAAAAACTTCCCCATCAAATTTTTTATGCTTTCGATAAAGCAAAAGCAAGACAAAAACCATAAGACACCACAAGGACTCATACAAAAAAGTTGGATGAACCTGAATGTAGGAAATCCCATTTTCTGTGATCATATGCTTAGTCATAAGGTCTGTAATATCGCTTTCTCTAACAGCATCTACCGGAAGCTTCATGGCAAAGAAAGAATCTGTATATTCTCCAAAGGCTTCTCTGTTAAAGAAATTGCCCCAGCGGCCAATCATTTGCCCTGTTACTAGCCCCAAGCAGGCAGTGTCCATTAAAAGAGGGGCAGACAATTTCTTGATTTTGGCGTAAACCAAAACAGTAATCACCGCAGCTATGACCCCGCCGTAAATCGCCAGTCCTCCCTGACGGATATTAAAGATACTTATGGGATTATCTTTATACATATCCCAGGAAAATATTACATAGTAGATTCTCGCTCCCAAGATCCCAAATACCGCCCCATATATAGCAATGTCATAATAATTATCCTGATTCTGCCCCGTGCGTTTGGCCTCCCGAAGGGCTATAAAAAGTCCTGCCAGCAAACCGCATCCGATAACAATTCCATAGTATGCTATAGAAAATCCACCGAGATTCACGGACTTTCCAACGGAGCTAAGATAGATCCCCAAATGGGGAAATTCAATGCTAGTTGTCATAAACAGCTACTTCCTTTCCACTATTTAAGACTTGCATTTTAGACATTAAATCTAAACAAGATCACGTCTCCATCTTTTACCACATATTCCTTGCCTTCCATACCCACAATTCCTTTTTCTCTTGCTGCAGAAAGGCTTCCATTGTCTAAAAGATCCTGGTAATTTACAACCTCTGCCTTAATAAATCCTCGTTCAAAATCTGTATGAATCTTTCCTGCTGCCTGAGGCGCCTTCGTTCCCTTCTTAATGGTCCAAGCACGGCACTCATCTTCTCCTGCTGTCAAGAAAGAAATCAATCCAAGAAGAGAATAGCTAGCTGCCACCAATTTATCCAAACCACTGGAAGCTACTCCTAAATCCTCTAAGTACTCTTTTTTCTCTTCCTCGTCAAGGTCAGCAAGTTCCTGCTCAATCTGGGCACAGATTACAAATACCTCTGCTCCCTCCTCAGCTGCCATAGCACGCACCTTTTCCACATAAGCATTGTCCACGCCATCACTTGCCAAATCATCCTCAGCCACATTTGCCGCATAAATAGTAGGTTTCGCTGTTAAAAGGTTGTAGCCTTTATACCAGATTTTAACATCATCATCCTCTGGAACCTCGAAGGTTCTGGCCATCTTTCCATCTTCTAAGTGTGCCTTTACAGCCTCCACAAGTTCTAATTCCTTAGCCAAGGTTTTATCCATTCTTGCTTGCTTAGAAATCTTTGCAATTCTACGATCTAAAATTTCAATATCAGAGAAAATAAGCTCTAGATTAATAGTTTCAATATCACGGGCAGGATCTACGGATCCATCTACATGAATAATATTGGTATCCTCAAAACAGCGAACCACGTGAACGATGGCATCTACCTCACGGATATTTGCCAAGAACTGATTTCCCAGTCCCTCGCCTTTGCTGGCTCCCTTTACCAGACCTGCAATATCTACAAATTCAATGGTAGCTGGGGTCACTTTCTTAGTGTGATACAGCTCTCCAAGCTTTACGATACGATCATCCGGTACAGAAACAATTCCTACGTTGGGGTCGATGGTTGCAAAAGGATAATTTGCAGATAAGGCACCTGCCTTAGTTAACGAGTTGAACAAAGTACTCTTTCCTACATTTGGAAGTCCGACGATTCCTAGTTTCATCTTATATATCTCCTATTTCTAAAAATATTCCTAAAAATGCAATTTTTCAAAGCACCAAACCATCTTATCACATAGTAAGTAAAATTTCCAATTCAAAAATCCGTTGTACACCGTTTTGCTATCTCACAGGGCACTTTCAAATCAGAATCAATTTCTTCTCCCCGCTCTAATAATGCAATCATATTTGTTACCGTTGAGCTACATAAAACTGCCAATTTACTGTCCACAGATGTAAGTTCCGGCTCACAGCACCTGGCAAGATTAGAATTGTTATATCCAGATACGGACAAGTCCTCCGGGATCTTGATGCCTTTTACCTTGGCATACTTTAATACACCTATAGCCAGTTCATCTTCTGTGGCTATTACACTGTCAAACTCCAAATTCTGGTGCATAAGAAGCATGTCTCTGGCATATCTCATATCTTTCTTCGTATAAAACTTAAGCTCTCCTCTGACAGGATATCCTGCATCAATTAAAGCCGCCTCATAACCCTTCATCTTCTGATTAGCACTGAAAGACTTGGAATTGTACATAAATAAAATTTTCTTCTTTCCACGTCGGATTAAAGAAGAGGTCAGTTCATAGGTGGCATGATAATCATCTGCATAAGCACAATAAATATTATCCCCCTCTAGGTGGGCATTGATCATAAAGATTGGTGTGTTCTTGGCAGCTTCTTTTATATAGGCAACCTCCGCCGGATCGTCACTGTCTCCTGCATAGAGGGAACCCACAAATACTAGAGTATCAATACGGTTAGACAGCATCAGCTTTGTGTAGCTTTCTCTTTCTGCCAATGATGTGCCACTGCATCCAAGAATACATCCATATCCATAATAATGGAGCTGCTTTTCCAGATAGGAAACAGCTCTTGCCATATAGGCATCTGCAATTTCCGGGCAGATAATTCCTATAGTCTTGGCTGAATCTTTCGTAAGGCCACGGGCAAACACATTGGGGGTATAATCTTCCTGTTCCATAACTGCCAGGACCTTTTGTTTTGTCTTTTCACTTACTTTCGGGCTTCCATTTAAGACCCTAGAGACCGTGGCTATGGATACTCCTGATAGTTTAGCTATATCATAAATGTTAATTGTCTTTTCCTCGCTTCACTTTGATAATCTTTAGTATATCATACAAACTAATGAATGCAAAAAGAAAGAATACCATAATCCTCAAATTATAGCATTCTTCCTTGTGTCCTATTTAGAGATTAAACTTAAAATATCTTACTACGTTGTTATATGAAATGCCTTCAACAATCTTCTTTAAGGATTTTTCATCATTTGGATATTCTCCATTTTCAACCCATCCACCAATAAGATTACACAAAATACGGCGGAAGTATTCATGTCTTGTGTAGGACAAGAAACTTCTGGAATCTGTTAACATACCAACAAAATTTCCAAGTAAGCCAAGATTTGCAAGAGAGGTCATCTGATTTATCATTCCTGTTTTATGGTCATTAAACCATCATGCACTTCCCTGCTGGATCTTTCCTGCGGCAGAAGAATCCTGGAAACATCCAAGGATTGTACCAATGGCTTCATTATCATTTGGATTTAAATAATAAAGGATTGTTTTTGGCAATTTTTCACTTGCATTGATAGAATCCAAAAAAGCTGCTGTCTGAGCACTTGGAGCATAATTATCGATACAGTCGTATCCTGTATCCGGTCCTAAAAGATTATAATACGGGGTATTATTATCTCTTCTACATCCATAATGAATCTGCATTACCCAGTCTCTTTTGTGATATTGCTTTGCCACAAACTGCATAAAAGCTGTCTTAAATTTCAATTCTTCTTCTTTTGTAATAGGCTCTTTCTTTAGGGCCTTTGCAAAGATTTCTTCAATCTCTTCCTCACTTGCAGGAGCGTACATTACATACTCTAAAGCATGATCTGAAACGCTACAACCATGTTTTTCAAAATAAGAAAGACGGACATTTAATGCCAGTTTTAAATCCTCAAAGCTTTTAATTGCCACACCGCTAACTCCTGAAAGCTTTGCAATATAATCTGCATAATCCTCCTTTTCAAGATTCATGGCCTTGTCCGGTCTCCATGCTGGTAAAACCTGAACTTCAAAGCTATCATCTGCTGCTATGGCTTCATGCCATTTCAGATCATCCACAGGATCATCTGTGGTACAGATTAGTTTTACATTGGACTGACGGATTAGATTTCTTACGGACATAGCATCTTCTTTTAATTTGTCATTGCACAGGTTCCACACTTTCTCTGCCGTGTCTCCGTTTAAAACTCCATCATATCCAAAGTATCTTTGAAGTTCTAGGTGACTCCAATGATAGAGGGGGTTCCAGATTGCTAACTTCAAGGTTTCTGCCCATTTCTGGAATTTTTCCCGGTCTGAGGCTGCTCCTGTAATATAAAACTCATCTACCCCATTAGACCGCATCTGTCTCCACTTGTAATGGTCTCCACCAAGCCATACCTGGGTAATATTTTCAAATTTGCGATCTTCTGCAATCTCCTGGGGATTAATGTGACAGTGATAATCTACAATGGGCATTTGATTTGCATATTGGTGAAATAATTTCTGTGCTGTTTGTGTTTCTAATAGGAAATCCTTATCCATAAATTGTTTCATAATTGTTTCTCCTTATTCTCTCAATTCTACGAAAGCTTTATACATATCCCATAAGGCTTGGAAGCCATAAGCTCAATGCCGGGATGTATGTAACAAGCATTAATACTGCAATAATTACTGCAAAGAATGGCAGCAGCTGCTTGATTACATCTTCTAGTCTCACGTCGCCAACCTTTACACCTACGAACAAGGTGGTTCCTACAGGTGGTGTAATAGTTCCGATACATAAGTTAAAGATCATCATAATACCAAAATGAATAGTATCCATTCCTAGGGCGGTACAGATTGGAAGGAAAATTGGTGTAAAGATCAGGCAGGCTGGTGTCATGTCCATAAAGGTTCCTACAATCAGTAAAATAATGTTAATCAGGAAGAAGATTACATATTTACTATTACTGATAGACAACAAGGCAGAAGAAACCAAAGTTGGAATATTGGTAAATGCCATAACCCATGACATGATACTGGATACTCCAATAAGGAAGATAATAATTCCTGTCATTTCTGCACTATCTTTTAAGAGTTTTGGAATATCTGATAATTTGATGGATCTATAGATCAGTGACAACACCAAACTATATACAACTGCAACTACCGATCCTTCTGTAGCTGTAAATACTCCGACAATAGTTCCCCCGATTACAATAACAATCATTAAAAGACAAGGCAGGGCCTGAAAAATCACTTTACCGGCATCCTTGGCTGAGAAGGTTGTTTTAGCACGATATCCCTGTTTTTTAGCAATAAAGTAAACCACTGCCATACATGCCAGTCCCCATAGGATTCCCGGAATGTAACCTGCCATAAAGAGGGCCGCTACAGAAGTTCCACCACTTACCAAAGAGAAGGTAATCATAACATTACTTGGTGGAATCAAAAGTCCTGTAGGAGCTGTTGCCACATTAACTGCTGCGGAGAAACTTGGATCATAACCTTCCTCTTTTTCAATGGGTCCAATAATAGAGCCCATAGCAGAGGCCGCTGCTGTTCCAGATCCTGAAATACTACCAAACAGCATATTTGCAATAACATTGGTATGTCCCAAAGCACCAGGCGTACGTCCTGTAATCAGCTTAGCAAGATTAATCAGACGAACTGCAATTCCACCCTTATTCATAATATTTCCTGCAAGAATGTAAAATGGAATGGCAAGCAAACTAAAGACAGAGATTCCTGAGAAGATTCTCTGAGCTCCTGTTAGCACAGCTACATTTAAATCCATAACCGGAAGGATGGCACATACAGAGGAAATTCCCAGTGCAATGGCAATGGGTACTCCCGCAACTAACATAATTACTAACAAGACTAAAATAATCAGTCCTGAAACAATTGCAATCCTCATATTTATTCTCCTCTTTCACTTTCCTCATGATCAAGGCCTTTGCCCTGGATTAAATCGATAATATTTAAGATTCCATAAATTACAATAACAATTCCTGACAGGGGCAGGGCGGTGTAAAGTACACCTACTGTAACAGGAAGGGATGCACTAGTCTGAGTCATAGTAAGCCCCATAATGGTAATACCACCGTAAGCCATAACGCTTCCTGCAAATGCAATAATTAATAGTTCGATGACGATCTCCAATACTTTCTTTGCAGTTCCGGTTACCTTATCTGCCAAAAATCCCATTCTCATGTGATCTCTTTTTCCAAAGATATAGGCAGCTGAAAAAAGCGCCATCCATGCCTTTGCGGAGCATTGCTAGCATTTTCATATCTATTGATCCTCCTTTGAATATTTTTCATTAAATGTCTGGAAATGTTCATAGGATTCACGGATGGATTCATTATCCTCTAACATTTGTTCCTGTACTCCCAGAACCTTCTCACGGAATACTTCCACATCTACATCGATAAAGGTCACTCCCATGGTGTCCTTTGCATATTCCTTAGCCTCTTCTAGCTGCTCATCCCACTCTTCACTTTCTACTTCAGTAGAGAGTTTTGCAGCCTCCTTAAATATTTCTAATTCCTCATCACTTAAGCCATTTAAGAATTTCAAATTGCCAACCAAAACATCTGGTACCATCTGATGCATGGTATAAGAAAAATATTTTGCTACTTCTCCGTGTTTATTGCTTGTTAGAGCCAGCTCGTTATTTTCCGCTCCGTCAATAACTCCCTGCTGAATGGCGGTATAAACCTCACCAAAACTCATAGGAGAAGCTGCTGCTCCAAAGGCATTAGCCATGTTAACACTGGCAGGACTTTGCTGAACACGAATCTTTAATCCCTTCAGATCATCTGGAGTGTTAATTGCTTTCTTGGCGTAGAAGTTTCTAGTTCCTACGTTATACCAGGTTACAACTCTTAATCCTGTCTCATCTGTGGATTCGTAAATTTGTTCCATATACTCTTCATCATTCATTGCAGCATGATAAGCTTCCTCAGAAGTAAATAGATAAGGCATACTAAAAATCTCATATACCTTTACAAAATTCTCCAGGTTTGGAGTTCCTACTAATACAAAATCAATGGCACCTGTCTGGGTAAGCTCAATAGCTTTTGTCTGAGATCCCAAAAGTTCATTAGGGAAAATCTGAACTTCATATTTATCTCCAAGTTTTTCTTCCACATACTCTTTAAATTTCAAAAGCCCAATATGTTCCGGATGCGTTTCTGCCTGAGAATGTGCGATACGGATGATGCAAAGCAGTGGGAACTTTCTGAAGACTTCATTCACTGGGTAGAGACTGAAAATATCTTCTGCTCCACCTTGGTTGACCGTATTGTTACCGGATATCCAAGATCTGAAGCAGCATCAATTTGCCAAGAATTAGCTTACGAGGATAACTTAATTAATACGGGCGAAATTTTTGGATTCTGGGTAATTGAAGGACCTCAGTCTATTAAGGATGAATTCCCAGTTGACAAGGCAGGTCTTCCAATCCTGATTACCGACAACCACAAGCCTTACAAACAGCGGAAGGTAAGAATCTTAAATGGAGCGCATACTTCTTTCGTTCTTGGTGCTTACCTGGCAGGACAGGATATTGTCCGTGACTGTATGCACGATGAAGTAATTTGCAACTACATGAACCAGACTATTTATGATGAAATCATCCCTACCCTGACCTTACCTAAAGCAGAACTGGACGAATTTGCCGCTTCTGTTACAGAGCGTTTTAAAAATCCATTTATCGACCACCAGTTATTGTCCATTAGCTTAAATTCCACTTCCAAATGGCGAGCTAGAGTAATGCCTTCTTTAAAAGGTTATGTAGAACTTAAGAAAGAACTTCCGGCATGTATTACCGCATCCTTCGCTTTCTACATTGCATTTTTCAACGGCCATACACTGACAGAAGATGGTCTTGTAGGAACTAGAGGAAACAATACTTATCTCATTAAAGATGATAAAAATGTGCTTGAATTCTACGCGGCTCATAAAGATGATTCTGTAGAAGATCTTGTACATGCTGTTTGTAGCAATGTAGAGTTCTGGGGAGAAGATTTAAGTGCCATCCAAGGGTTTGAATCTGCTGTTGCTTCTTATCTTGCAGATATCCGTGAAAATGGCGCTTACGAAGTTATGAAAAAGTTAGTGAAATAAGAGGAACATGAAAATGAATGAAATATTAGAAAAACTTGGTCAATGTGGCATCGTTCCTGTAGTTGTCTTAAATGACAGCAAGGATGCCGCCCCTCTTGCAGATGCTCTCTGCGCGGGTGGCCTAGCTTGTGCGGAAGTTACCTTCCGCACAGAGGCTGCCACCGAATCTATCAAGATCATGTGCGAGAAACATCCCGAGATGTTAGTGGGAGCTGGCACTATTCTCACCACAAAACAAGTGGATGAGGCTGTGGCTGCAGGCGCTAAATTCATTGTAAGCCCAGGTCTTGATCCTGTAATTGTAAGATACTGTCTGGAAAAAGGAGCCCTTGTAGAGGAAGGAAACTTTGAAAAGATCAAAGAACTAACCAGGGAAGCTGCCAATATTGTAGAAGAAATCAGGGGGTAGGTTATGGCTAAGATTGTTACTTTAGGAGAGATTATGTTACGACTTTCCCCTCCAGGATATGAACGTTTTTTACAGGCATCTTCCTTCGATGTCCAGTACGGTGGGGCTGAAGCCAATGTAGCTGCATCTCTTGCCCAGCTTGGACATCAAGTAAGCTTTGTATCTAAAATCCCTAACAATTCCATTGGGGATGCTGCGGTGGCTACATTAGCCAGGGTTGGAGTTGATTGTTCTTCCATTGTTCGCGGTGGCAACCGTCTTGGAATCTATTTCCTTGAAAACGGTGCTTCCGTTCGTGCCTCTAGTGTTATTTATGACCGAGCAGACTCCGCCCTTACCAAAGCTTCCCCCAAAGAATTTGATTTTGATACTATTTTTGCAGATGCTGATTTATTCCACGTATCTGGAATCACCCCTGTCCTAAGCAAGGAAGCAAAGGAACTAACATTTGCTGCTTTAAAAGCCGCAAAAGCCCATAATGTTTGCATTTCCTTTGACTTAAACTATCGCGCAAAATTGTGGACCGAGGATGTTGAAGGAAAGCAGGAAAGGCTAAGACAGATGATCCAGTATGCCGACATCTGTTTTGGAAATGCCAGAGATGCAGCCAAATGTCTTGGATACCAGGAGGAAGTCATTGATTTTATTAATGGTGATTACAGCATTTGTGTCGATGCTCCTCACATGGCAAACGTAGTAAAAGCATTTGACCTAAAATATCTGGTAACTACCTTAAGAAACAGTAACAGTGCTTCCGACAATGGCTGGTCTGCTGCTGTATCTGATGGAAACTTTCTCTACCGGGGCAAACAATATGAGCTTCATATTGTAGACCGGGTAGGTGGAGGAGATTCCTTTGCCTCTGGCTTTTTACACGGAATTGCCTCTGGTATGTCCATGGAAAAATCCTTAGAATTTGCCATTGCTGCAGCAGCCATAAAACATACCATTCCTGGTGATATTAACTACATTAAGGAAGCAGAAGTTTTAGCTTTAATGGACAGCGACGGCAGTGGTCGAGTACAAAGATAAAAAAATGTGTCTTGGTTAAATCCAAGGCACATCTCTTTTTATTCTCTATCTTTTGTCTCCATAAGAATCACAGTTCCGGAATTGAAGCTAATCACTACTTCTTCCTCTGCAAATTCATTACTTACACAGAGACTATCTCTTGATGTTAAGGTATGGCCATGCAGGGGATACTTGGCCCCAGTAACGGTAAGTCCGTAAACATCTCCTCCTAAAGGAAACAAAGAAAAATATGACCCATAGGCTTCACTTTTATGTAAATGCAAGTCAGATTCTATCAGTCGAATTCGATTTTGGCTATCTAGGATACACACATCTATTCCTTCTTTAAAAGGTATATTCAAACACTGGATATTGGCCCAAAGGTGATCAATTCTACCTCCGGTAGCTCCCAGAACAATCATCTCCTTGCAACCTAAAGTCATAGCAAGCCGGATGGCAATCTCTGTATCGGTGGAGTCCTTTACCGGACTGTATTCCCGTATAGGCACATGAACCTCATTACGAAAATAGTCTGCCACTTCTTCATTTGCACTATCAAAATCTCCTACGATGTAATTAGGCACTAATTTCTGACGGTAGAAAAAATCCATCCCTCGGTCCACTGCTATGATACAATCTTGTTCTCCAGCCTCAATGATAGCCCTGGCAAAATCATCTTCAATCTTGCCACCGCTGACGATAATCATTCTCTTACTCATAGTCTTTTAAAATCTCCATGAATTTTCTGGTATTTGCTTCTACGTCCCCATTAAATACGGCAGATCCTGTAACAATTACATTAGCCCCTGCATCTAGAATGTCTCTGATATTTCCAAGATGGACTCCCCCATCTACCTGCACATCCACCTCTAAATTTCTTTCATTTAAAATTTGTCTTACTTGTCTTAAACGATCAAAGGTTTCTGGGATCAGTTTCTGTCCCCCAAATCCCGGACGTACTCCCATAATAAGAATCAAGTCAAGCATTTCCACATAGGGTATGAGCTTTTCAACTTCTGTCTCAGGACAAATGGAAAGTCCTACCTTCATTCCACATTCTCGAATCTTTGTAAGGGTTTTTTCCACATTCTCACAAGCTTCCAGGTGAACTGTGACATAATCTGCTCCTGCATCCTTAAAGGTCTCTATATAGCGAATAGGCTCTTTAATCATCAGATGGGCATCTATCACCTGGCTGGTAGCAGACCGGATCGATTTCAGTACCGGCACTCCAAAGGAAATGCTAGGCACAAAAAGGCCATCCATAACATCAAAATGCAAAAATTTTGCTCCATTTTCTTCTGTTTTTTTTATCTCCTGGCCCAGATTCTTAAAATCTGCCGATAAAATCGATGGTGCCAATATGTAGTTCATTCCTAATACCTCCGCCTATTCTTTAGCTCCTCGTAAATCTCCAAATAGTCTTTGTAACGAATCTCATGAATCTCTTTGTTCAATACAGCTGTTTTCACTGCACAACCTGGTTCGTGGACGTGGTCACAACCATTAAATTTACACTGTCCCTCAAAGGGAGTAAATTCTGGAAAATAATACTTTAAATCTTCTTTTTCAAAATTATAAACATTCAGAGAACTAAAACCTGGAGTATCCATAATATAGGAGTCCTCATCTACAGGAAATAGCTCCGAATGTCTGGTGGTGTGTTTTCCCCTCTCAATCTTTCGGCTAATGCCACCGGTTTCCATTTTGGCCTCCGGCTGCAAAAGATTGATAATGGATGATTTTCCAACTCCTGAGGGGCCTGCAATGGCAGTAGTTTTCCCTCTAAGAAGAGTTTTAATCTTGTTAATATTTTCTTCTTCCTTAGCACTGGCAAACAAAAGCCTGTAGCCAGTCGGTTCATAAATTTCCTGAAGTTCCTTGATCCTAGCCTCATCTACCAGGTCTGACTTATTAAAGCATAATACCACCGGAAGATTTTCTGCCTCCATCATTACTAGGAATCGGTCCAAGAGATTATAATGAGGTTCAGGCTTTGCCACTGCAAATACCACCAAAGCCTGGTCAATATTTGCCACCGCCGGCCGAATCAAACTGTTCTTTCTAGCTAGAATCTCCGTGATGTTTCCCAACTTTTCTTCCTGGTTTAAAACCTCGATGTTAACATCATCTCCTACCAGAGGTTTGATTTTATTTTTCCGAAATACACCTTTTGCTTTACACTCATAAACACCGAATTCTACTACGTGAACGTAGTAGAATCCGGCAATACCTTTTATTATTTTTCCTTGCATATAGCACCTATTGTGTTGTAGTGGAGCTTGAATCTGTGGATCCATCAGTTGTCGTAGTATCTGTGCTACTACTGTCACTGTTATTCTGGGAAGGATCCCCAGTATAGGTTTCTGGTCCCTGACTGATCACAAGATTTACAGTAGAACCATCATCTACGCTAGAGCCATCTCCCGGATCACAGCTAATAACACAACCGGAAGAAACATCACTGCTATACTGGTAAGTAATACTTCCCACAGTAAGTCCGGTACTCTTAATCAACTGTCTTGCATTATCCAAAGTAGAACCTGTAATTGGCGGTACAGTAACCTTCTCCGGTGGTTCCTCACCCTGGCTTACTACCAAACCCACAGTAGTTCCGGCTGCCACTTTCTTTCCAGCTGTTATACTCTGAGAGATCACTTTTCCCTGAGCCACTGAACTACTATACTCATAAGTCACTGACCCTGTTAGGCCAACTGCAGCCAAGGCATTCTGAGCATCAGATTCTGTCTGTCCTGTAACATCCGGAACGCTTTGCTTTTCTGCACCCTTACTTACTGTCATGGTAATCTTAGTATCTTCACTTCCCTGAGTATTAGCAGACGGAGTCGTAGAAATAACATTTCCCTCCGCCACGGAATCGCTATAAGTATAAGAAGAACTTACATTCTTAAATCCTGCATCATTTAAAGTCTTAAGAGCATCATCTTCTGACATTCCTGTAACATCCGGAATGGTAATACTCTGTCCTACTAATCCAGAACTAACAACAACTGTTACCTTGGTATTCTTACTTACTTTCTTACCGGAAGCTGGTGTCTGAGAACATACCAAACCTTCCTCGTACTCGTCTGATTCTTCTCTGGAGGTAACCTCAAATCCTAAGTTCTGAGCATTTAAGGTTTGCTTTGCCTCATCCTCTGTCATTCCTGTAACATCTGGAACCTTCACAGTCTCCTTGTTGCTACCACTTGAACTAATGGAAGAACCTGACTTAAAGATACCTGCCGCCTTTGCCACAGCAAATCCAACAATAGCAAGAATAATCACTGCAGCCACTATGGCAAGAATCTTTGTAAGCTTGCCCATACGAGGATTTACTTCCTCATCATGACCGCGTCTACGTCTTTTGAAGTCCTCAAAGTCATCATCATCATCGTCATCATCATCGTCGTCATAGTCATCGTCATCGTAGTCGTCGTCATCATCGTAGTCGTCATCATCATCGTAGTCGTCATCGTCATAGTCGTCATCATAGTCATCATCCTCATCATAAGAATGACGAATATCATCTAACTCATCATCTGTAATAATGACGGTATCCGCATTATTAAGGGGAGGAATCTTTACAAAGTCCCCGTCAGGATCCACCATACTATGTTTCAAATCCTTAATTAATTCGTCTACGTTCTTATACCTACGTTCCGCATTTTTCTGGGTACATTTTAAAATAATCTGCTCTAGGCTATAAGGAATATCTTCATTATATTCGGAAGGAGGAGTGATTTCTTCCTTCAAGTGCTTCATAGCAATGGCTACTGTGGAATCTCCATCAAAGGGAATTCTTCCGGTAGCCATTTCAAATAAAGTGATACCTATAGAATAAATATCACTCTTCTGATCACTAAATCCACCACGCACCTGCTCTGGGGAGGAATAATGTACAGATCCCATGGCATTGGTAGTTACTGTATTAGACGTAACAGCTTTAGCAATACCAAAATCTGTAACTTTTACCTTTCCATCCCTGGAAATCATAATATTTTGTGGTTTGATATCTCTGTGAATTAATCCTGCCTGATGGGCAGCACTAATTCCACCGCACATTTGAATGGCAATGCTAATAAGCTCTCTCGGTGCAATGCGTCCCTTCTTTTCAATATATTCTTTCAGGGTAATGCCTTCCACCAGCTCCATAACCATATAATGTAGGCCTCTGTCAGTTCCTACATCATACACATTTACAATGTTAGGATTCAAAAGCCCTGCTGCTGCCTGGGCCTCTGAATGAAACTTCTTAACAAAAGCTTCATTCTCCTTATATTCTTTCTTTAAAACCTTAACCGCCACATACCGGTTCAGCATAATATCCTTACCCTTATAGACATCTGCCATGCCACCGGTGCCGATTTTACTCAGAATATTGTACCGCTTCCCCAGTACGATTCCGTCTTTTACCATACACTCACCTCATCTGCCAACGGCTGCGCTACGATTACCCCTATGTTATCGCGACCTCCATTGCTATTCGCTTTCTCGATTAACATCTGCACAGCTTCGATGACATCCCTTGACCCCTTAACTATATCAAAAATATCTTCGTTCTCAACCATGTTGCTAAGACCATCTGTACACATGAGTATTACATCATTTTTCTTTAAACGATATTCATAAATATCCGCTTCTACGTCTTTTTTCACGCCAATAGCCCGGGTAATAATATTCTTATCCGGGTGGTTTCTTGCTTCTTCCGCCTTAATTCCACCAAGTCTTACCATCTCTTCCACCAGAGAATGATCCTTAGACATCTGCCTGATCTTATCGTTGATCAAATACAGTCTGCTGTCCCCTACATTGGCAAAATATAAGGTTTTATCCACAATGGTAGCTGCCACTAAAGTAGTTCCCATGCCTTCTAGCTTCACATCAGTAGCCGCCACATCTATTAATTTATTGTTCGCAATAGTCACTGCATGCCGAAGGATTTCCTCCGGCTCCTTATAAGTGGTATGTGCGATTTCTTCTCTCAATACATCTACAGTATATTTAGAAGCAAAATCTCCTGCCTTGTGTCCACCCATTCCATCGGCAACCACAAGGAGATTTTTAAAGGGGCCCACTGACTCATCAGTTACATATACATAATCCTGATTGACCTCTCTTTTTCTACCAACGTCAGTCATTGCGTAAAACTTCATCTAGTGTTCTCCTTTATTCAGCCGTCACATGACGTCTTCTCAACTGTCCACAGGCTCCGTCAATATCAGAGCCTCTTTCTCTTCTTATAGTAACATTTATTCCTTTTTTTTCAAGTTTATTTTTGAATTCAAGGGCTTTTTTGCCATCCGGTCTTTGGTAGTCCCTCTCTTTAATAGGATTCACTGGAATCAGATTCAAATGGCAGTTCCTATGTTTTAAAATAGCTGTAAGTTCCGCCACATCTTCCTCTGAATCATTGACTCCTGCCACCATACTATATTCAAAAGTGATTCTTCTTCCGGTTTTTTCGAAATAATAATCACAGGCAACAAGCACATCATTTAGGTCATATTTAAATGCCACTGGCATTAATTTTTCCCGCTTTTTTTGGTTGGACCCATGAAGGGAAAGAGCCAGGGTGATCTGAAGGCCCTCCTCTGCCAATCTGCGCATATTAGGAACAATTCCACAGGTGGAGGCTGTAATATTTCTCTGGCTAATGTTGAGGCCATGCTCATCACTAAGCATATGAATAAATTTCAAGAAATTATCGTAATTATCCAAGGGCTCTCCGGTACCCATTACCACCACATTTGACACCCGTTCTCCGGTCATTTTCTGAATCTGATAAATCTGCCTTAGCATTTCCGAAGGCCTTAGGCTTCGCTCCAAACCACCGATGGTGGAGGCACAAAAACGACAGCCCATACGGCATCCTGCCTGAGAAGAAATGCAAACGGAGTTGCCATAGTTATATTTCATGAGAACACTCTCTATCATATTGCCATCTTCCAGCTCAAAGAGAAATTTCTCTGTAGGATCCACCTTAGAAACCTGGTGATCAATCATACGGACAGTAGCAATTTCATAAGATTCTTTCAAATCCTCCCTTAGTTTTTTAGGAAGGTTGGTCATATCATCAAAATCCTCTGCCAACTTCACATGGAGCCACTCGTAGATCTGCTTTCCGCGAAAAGCCTTCTCTCCTATGGCTTTCATTTCTTCTATTAATTCTTCATAATTAAAAGAGCTAATGTCTGTTTTACTCATACTTTTGTTTATCAACCTTCCCTCCGGAATCTGGCTATATAAAAGCCATCTCCTTCATGAATTCCCTGAAGCCTCTGTTCTTCAAGCTCTAGGTGAAAGTCCGGATTTTCCTTTTCAAACCATTGAGCATTGAGGGTATTCTCTTTTTTATTTACGGTACAGGTACTGTAAATTAAGGTTCCCCCAGGTTTTACATAGGCCTTTACTGTAGATAAAATCTGTCGTTGCAAGTTTTCTAATTCCCTCTGGCTTTCCAAAGTTATCTTATATTTAAGATCGACTTTTCTAGCCAAAACTCCAAGGCCTGAGCAAGGAAGATCTGCAATTACAAGATCTGCCTTCTCCACTGAATCCTGGCTTAAGATAGTTGCATCCTGTCGCTTTGCCTCAATATTATTAAGGCCACTTCTTTCTATATTGTCCCAGATTAGGTCAACCTTATAATCTGTTAAATCTCTTGCCTCCACATGGCCACTTCCCTTTAAAAATTCAGCTACATGAAGGGCCTTTCCTCCGGGAGCTGCGCATACATCAATACAGTAGGATCCTTCCTTTGGATCTGCCAGGTAGGCCACCTGCATGGAGCTTACATCCTGCACTTGGTAATAGCCTTTATTAAAGCTATCTAAAGCAGTCAAGCGATCGTATCCTGACAAGTAAAGGGCACAGGGAAGCTCTGGGACTTCTCTCACCTGAACATGCTCTGCTTTAAGAAGGTCCATCAGTTCCTTCTTCGTAATTTTATCTTCATTAAAACGCACTGCCAGAGGAGCTGTCTCAAGGGAAGCTTCTGCCATAAGCTCTGCCTTCTCTTTTCCATAATCACCAATCCACTCTTCCAAAATCCATGCTGGAAGAGAATATTTCACTGACATATATTGAAGGTCATCCTCTGGATATTTTACCTTTTCTAAGTTTCTGCTAATATTTCGAAGGACTCCGTTCACAAAGCCCTTGAGCTGGCTAAACCCGCGCTTTCCAGCTAGTTTCACGGCTTCGTTGCAGACTGCAGCCTGAGGAATAGCATCCATGTACTTTAACTGGTAGACGCTGCTTCTCATAATGGTGCGAATCACCGGCTTCATTTTATTTACTTTTACTTTGGAAAATTGATTTAATATATAATCAATCTCTATCATGCGCTCTAAAGTTCCATTTACTACCCGGGTAATGAAAGAACGCTCTTTTTTATCTAAGTATTGATATTGGTCTAAGACCTGCCTTAGAGCAATGTGACTGTACTCTCCGTCCCTGGTGATCATAAGCAGGATTTCCAAAATCAATTCTCTGTCATTTACCGATGACGCCATGTTTTTCCTCCTGGTTGCTAAAACATCCTATCTTTAATCTCTTCTTCGATTCTGAGTCAAGATCAAAATTCTAAGAAGCTGCAAGACTGCAGAAGCTGCTCCTGCCACATAGGTCAAGGCTGCCGCTGTCAGTACTTTTCTTGTGGCAGACACTTCTCTAGGATCTAACATCTTAGTAGTGTCTAAAATCTTTATTGCCCGTCTAGAGGCATTAAATTCCACTGGCAAGGTTATAATCTGGAATAATACTGCCAGAGAAAAAGCTAAAATTCCAAGGTTTAATAATAAGACCGATGAATTTCCATTTAAAAGCAATCCAACAATAATAAGAGGCCATGCAATTTGACTTCCAAAATTTGCCACCGGCACTAAAGCTCCACGAATGGTAAGAGGGGCATAAGCTGTGGCATGTTGGATGGCATGTCCGCACTCGTGGGCTGCTACTCCCAAAGCTGCCACGGATCTAAAATTGTAGGTAGCATCTGAAAGCCTTACCACCTTGTTTTTTGGATCATAATGGTCTGTCAGATTTCCGGAAATATGTTCCACAGAAACATCATAAATCCCTGCATTCTGCAAAATAATCTCTGCAGCTTCCCTTCCGGTCATACCAGAATGATTCCCTACTCTGGAATATTTATTAAAAGTAGATTTCATCACAGCAGAAGCTATCAGACAAATTACTACTCCAATTAAAACTAAAATATATGTTGGATCTAATCCATATCCATAATACATAGAATGAACCTCCTATTTTGAAAGTTTCTTAAGTAGGTCTCCCACATTTACCTGATATCCCAGGAGAAATGCAGCCGCCTCCATACGCTTCTTTCCGGGAATCTGTAGGGACTTGACTTTAAGACACCCTTCTCCTGTCTGTACCAAAAATCCATCTTTTTCCACATCAACGATTGTCCCTGGTTCATAACCAAAATCTTTCGTGCAAACTTCTGCCTCCCAAATTTTCATGGTTTTCCCCTGCCAATCGGTATAGGCGCTGGGCCATGGATTTAAACCACGAATCAATTGCTCAATAGAAACTGCAGACTTGCTCCAGTCAATATTCCCCAAATCCTTGGTAAGCATCTTTGCATAAGAAGTTGTAGTATCCCCCTGAGGAGTCCAGGTTGCGGTCTCATCCTCTAGAGCCTTTAAGGTTCTCACGCAGAGACTTGCTCCTTCAGCAGATAAGCGGTCAAAGAGACTTCCTCCTGTCTCCTTTTCATCTAGTGGAACCTCTGTTTTTAGGAGCATATCCCCTGTATCCAAGCCCTCATCCATTTGCATGGTAGTAACTCCGGAAACTTCTTCTCCATCAATCACTGCCCACTGAATGGGAGCTGCCCCTCTATATTTTGGGAGCAAGGATGCATGAACATTAATACATCCATAGGGCGTCATTTCCAAAATTTCCTTAGGAAGAATCTGTCCAAAAGCCACAACCACACAAACATCTGCCTGGTAGCTCTTAAGCTTTTCCACACACTCTGCTTCCCTGATTTTCTTAGGCTGATACACTGGAATGTCATGAGCAAGTGCCACTTCCTTTACAGGGGTATACTGCATTTTCCCCCCTCGCCCTTTTGGCTTATCTGGTTGGGTCACCACTAAGACAATGTCATGGCCAGCATCAATCAAGGCCTCTAAGGTTCCCACAGCAAAGTCTGGGGTTCCCATAAAAATTATTTTCATCTAGTCATCTCCATTCTAACTACTCTTCATCGTAATCCACGTCATGAAGTTCACCTTCCACTAAATCCACATAAAGGCGTCCTCCAAGATGATCAATCTCGTGGCAAAGGGCTCTTGCAAATAATTCCTCTCCCTCTACCCGGATTTCTTCCATTTCCTCATTAAAAGCTTTTACAATTACATGACTTGGTCTGGTAACCTGGCCGGCTTTTCCAGGAACGCTAAGACAGCCTTCGTCTCCAACCTGCTCCCCGTCAGATTCTATAATTTCCGGATTAATAAGAACCACTGGGCCCTCTCCTACATCAATTACCACGATTTTCTTCAAAACTCCCACCTGAGGAGCTGCAAGTCCCACACCCTGGGCCTCATACATGGTATCCAACATATCTTCAATGAGAATTCTGGTGCGAAGGGTCATGCTCTTAACTTCCTTGCATTCCTTTCTTAATACCTCATCTCCGATTTCTCTAATTTTTCTAAGTGCCATTTTACATTTTCCTTCCTATCATTTGTTTGTTGTTTTGGTGAAAGCTTTGTGAATTCTCATTGTCACGAAGTTAAAACACATTCATAGGATTAAAATCAAACTGTATTCCCATGGTGTTAAATCCCGAATTTACTTCAATGTATTTTTCTAGCAAATCCTTGGAGCGCACTAGGGCTCCATAGTCTTTGCTTTTAATATATAGAACTCTTCGATAAACATCATTGACCTTGGCCACATAGGGACTTGCAGGTCCAATGATAGTAATTTTCTTTTCCTTGTCATATTTTAAAGCAAATGCTTTTAAATATCCTGCTGCCAGATCTAATTGGTCTTCCTTAGGTCCTGTCATAAGGATGGCTAAAAGCTCCTCTGCCGGTGGATAGCCACAAAGTTCCCTGTATTCCATCTCTTTTTCATAGAATCCTTTGTAATCTTGTTTGGCTGCCAGCTCAATGCTGTAATGGTCCGGACTATACGTCTGGATCACCACTTCTCCGGCTTCTTTTCCTCTGCCTGCTCTTCCTGCCGCCTGGGTTAGAAGCTGAAAGGTCCGCTCCCCGGCCCTGTAATCGCTGGTATACAAGGACAGGTCTGCCGCCAGCACCCCAACTAAAGTTACATTAGGAAAATCATGGCCCTTTACAATCATCTGAGTCCCAATAAGGATGTCCGCCTCCCCGCTTCCAAACTTCTCTAAAATCTGTTCATATCCATCTTTTTTCCTGGTGGTATCCAGATCCATCCGAAGGACCCTGGCAGTAGGAAAACTGCTTTTGACCATATCTTCAATTTGTTGAGTGCCAGCCTTAAATTCTCCAATATAACCGGAGCCACAGGATGGGCACCCACTTACAGCGCTCCTTGTATATCCACAGTAGTGGCAAACCATCTTTCCACCCCGATGAAGAGCCAAGGACACGTCACAGCGGGGACATTTTACTACATAACCACAGGCTCTGCAAGATAGGAACCCAGCATAGCCTCTTCGGTTAAGAAAAAGCATGATCTGCTGGCCTTTTTGCAAACGTTCTCTCATAAGGTCTTTCAGCTTCTGGCTTAGGATTGAGCGATTTCCCTGGCGAAGCTCCTGCCTCATATCCTGGATATAAACCTTAGGGAGCTTCCTTTCTCCAATTCTGTCTGATAATTCCAGAAGCCGAAATCTCCCTGCCTTGCAGGCATGATAAGACTCCAAGGAAGGCGTTGCAGACCCTAAGACTATGCTGGCATTTTCCAATTCCCCCCGTTTTATAGCCACCTCCCTGGCGTGATACCTGGGAATCTGCTCACTTTTATAGGAATTTTCATGTTCCTCGTCAATCACAATTAAACCAAGCCTTGAAAAAGGGGTGAACAAGGCCGATCTGGGACCAATCATAACATCAATCTCTCCTCGCTTCACCCGCTCCATCTGATCTGATCTTTCTCCTGCAGACATTTTTGAATTAAGTACCGACACCCGGCTGCCAAACCTACCATAAAAGCGAAGTCCCGTCTGATAGGTCAAAGAAATCTCAGGAATTAAGACAATCGCCTGGCCTCCCATTTCCAAAACCCTGGCGATCATTTCCATATAAACTTCAGTCTTACCACTGCCTGTGACCCCGTGGATTAGATAAGTCTCTCGCTTGCCACTTTCATAGTCCTTCCAAAAGCTTTCTGTGGCCTGTTTTTGGGCCTCTGAAAAGTCCACCTCCTGCCGCTCCCTTATTTCATAGCGAATAGGATTTCGAAAGGAAACCTGGGCGCTTACCGATATAATCTTTTGTTCCACCAAGGCATCCACCACAGGTTTGGTAATATGAAGGGTTCTTTTTAATACTCCATAATCCTGTTTAGGCTGGTCTAAAAGTGCTGCCAAAAGTCTGGCTCTTGCCTTTTGATTCTTATGCAAATAAAGGTCCAGTTGCTCCTTTGCCTCCTGCCTTGATAAGAGAAGGCAGATAGTTTTACTTTCCTGAACTTTTTCTTTCTTCTTAATAGGAAGGGTAGTTTTTAGGGCCTGGATCAAGGTTCCACCGTAGTAGGACTTCATCCATGCCGCCAAAGCAATCAGCTTAGATTCAATCTTTACTGCATTTTCTGAAATTCGCAAAATCTCCTTGATCTTAGATTTGTCGTAGTCAGTATCTTCCGAAAAACCTACGATATAACCTTTAATCTCACGGTTCCCCTTGCCAAAGGGAATCACAACCTCCATGCCCTCTAAAAGCTGCCCTTCCAAATCCTGGGGGACTTTGTACTGAAAAACTCGATCTAACTTTTCATGAGTAATATCTACAATAATATCTGCGTACATTTTATCCCCCTTCCTTTTAATTTTATTTTGCGTTTAATTCTTCCAGTACTTCCTGGATCAATACTCTCTCATCCATGTCATGCTTTACGCCCTCAATTTCCTGATAAGTCTCATGTCCCTTTCCTGCCAGGATAATAACATCCCCCGGCTGTCCATTTTCAATGGCGTATTTAATAGCTTCCTTTCGGTCGCAGATGGTAATATATTTTCCATCGGTCTTTTCGATTCCGGTTACAATATCATCAATAATGGCCTGAGGCTCCTCAAATCTAGGATTGTCCGAGGTAATAATAGTAAAATCAGACAGGCGGCCTGAAACCTCTCCCATCTCATAGCGACGACTCTTGGCACGGTTTCCGCCACATCCAAAAACAGTGACAAGGCGCTTTGGATTATAATCTCTTAAGGTGTTAAGAAGGCTCTCTAAGGCCATGGCATTATGGGCATAATCAATCATTAAGGCAAATTCATCCGAAACCTTGATCATCTCAATACGGCCCTTTACCTTTGCCACCTTAAGGGCAGCCTTAATAGTCTCTACCGGCACATTAAAGTGTCTGCATACGGCAATGGCTGTCAGGGAATTATAGACACTGAAATCTCCTGGAATATCGATTTCCACATCAAAATCCATAAGTCCACTGACATGGTATTTCATTCCCAAATAGCCTGGTCTTGACACATGTTCAACATTGGTTGCCTGAAGGTCTGCCTTCTCTGAAAAACCGAAGGTCTCTCTCTTGCAGGTTGCATTTTTAAATACATCCTCATACCAAGGGTCATCCACATTTGCAATTCCAAGATTACACTGGGTAAATAAAATTCCCTTACATCTTTTGTAATCCTCAAAGTCTTTATGTTCATTAGGACCAATGTGATCTTCCCCTAAATTTGTAAAAATTCCAATTTCAAACTGAATGCCAGCTACACGGTGGAGCATAAGTCCCTGGGAGGACACCTCCATAACAACGGTATCGCAACCTGCCTTTACCATTTCCGCAAAATACTTATGAATGGTATAGGATTCCGGGGTAGTATTATTTGCCGGGATGCTCTGATCCCCAATGATAGCCTCAATGGTTCCAATCAATCCCACCTTGCGGCCTACTCCCTCTAAAATAGATTTCACCATGTAGGTGGTGGTAGTCTTTCCCTTGGTTCCTGTGATTCCGATGACATGAAGTTTCTCTGCAGGATAGCCAAAATAAGCAGCTGACATTAAGGCCAGTGCATAACGGGTATCCTCTACCTTAATAACAGTAAGCCCTTTTGGTGCCTCCACTTCTTTTTCAACGATTACTGCTGCCGCACCTTTTTTTGCCACATCTTCTACATATACATGACCGTCAGATACAGCTCCGCTGATGCAGACAAATACACTGCCTTCCTTGACCTTTCTGGAATCGTTAATGAGTTCTCCCACCTGAATCTCATCACTTCCCTGCAAGACCTTATATTCTAAACGTTCCAATAGCTGTGTTAATTTCATATGTGTTCCTCCAAATCCGGATATTTTTGCCAACCCTCATTATAACATTAATCTTAGGAGCATCAAAGAGGATTTTCTTTAAGTTTATTGTCCTCTCTTAATATAGTTTTCTATAGATTTCTTCCATCTGAGGAACGGTAAATTTTACATAGCTTTGATTTAAGAGTCGCTGCTGACCTGCTTCCACGCTAACTGCAAATTCATGAATTTCCTCTTCCCTCATTCCGTAATCTCTTAACTTTTTTCTGGAAATGATCTTGTCTAACAGGCTTTCTAGGCTTTCATAAACCTCCTCTGGTTTACAAGAAAGAAGTCCTGCCAGATAGTCATTTAAGTCTACCAAATCTCCTACCGGATTAAGTCGCTGGTATTCTGCAAAAACCGCTGTAAGGAACTGGTAATTTGCCTCCCCGTGGGTCACATGATAAACGCCACTTAGTGGATAGGACATGGCATGAACAGCTCCTGTGCCGGCATTTCCAAAAGCCACTCCCGCCAGGTTGCTAGCCACAAGAAATTGTTCCAAAAGTTCTAGACGCCTGTCTGGCCCAAATTCTATAATCTGTTTAAATCCATCTAAGATCATTTCCATGGCCTGCTTGCTAAACATTCTTGTATAAAGATTGGCCTTTGGAGATACATAGGATTCAATGGCATGAATAAAGGCATCAATGGCACTGGTGGCAAAGAAAGAATAAGGAAGCTTGGTCAAAAGTTCCGGAATCAGCACGGCCTTATCTGCATAAATGGTATCATCTGCCAATCCTAATTTGCTGTGAATGCTGGCAAGTTCTGTAATGGAAACGTTGGATACCTCAGAACCCGCCCCACAGGTAGTAGGCACTGCAATTAAGGTATGGGCTTTTTCAAGGGGCACTTTTCTTGTAAAGATTTCCTCTGTGCTGGCATTTCCTTTTAAAACCAAGGCCTTTGCCATATCAATGACAGCACCCCCTCCAATAGCAATGATCCGATCACAGCCTGAGCTTCTATAATCACTAAGAAGGGCATCAATCATGGCATCTGTAGGTTCCCCTGCCCCATATTTGCTCTTATATTCCACTCTTGCTTCTATATGAAGAGGTTCAAAATAAGCATCAAAGGTACTTTTGCTAGCTAAAATAAAATCCCCCTGACCAATCTCATACTCCTTTACAAAATCTGCTGCTGTTTTATAAGTTTCGATCCTTGTTTTCTGTTGAAATAATTTCATAATAATTTCCCTTCTATTTGATCTTATGCTTTTTACTTATACTATTAATTCTTTTCATTCTCTGCACCAACCACCGGCACTTTTATCTCCCTGTGTTCCACAGAGGTGGAAAATACCACCAGGGTCCTGGTTTTGCCAAACTGATGAATATCATTTACAAACTGGTCTAACTCATCTGTTGTGTGAAACAGGCCCTCAATTAACATTGAGTAATCTCCGGTGACACAGTTACACTCGGTAATATTCTTCTTTTCCCGAATGTAAGGATAAAATCCTTCTTTATCCTGGGGTTCTAGATCCAAACAGATAAATGCCTTTATATAATAACCTAGGGCCATAGGACTAAGCACCGCATGATAGCCGGTGATATATCCATTTTTTTCCAGGTTACTAATTCTTGCTGAAACTGCAGGGGAGGATAAAAAAACATGTTCCGCCAACTCCTTAATAGGCATTCGTGCATTTTCACTTAGAAGGTTTAAAATCTGTCTGTCAATATTGTCAATTTCGTAATTCCTCAAGCCTTCACCTTCTCACTTTATTTTTTTAAGTATTTTATTCCAAATTCCTATGCTTTTCAAGTTTTTTGCAAAACTTTTTAAATATCCATACTCTTCCTCTCAAATTATTGACTTGTCTTTTTTTCAGGTTTATATTCCTGCTTGTGCAAAGGACAGGCAGATGCATCTTAAATTTACAGTGCCACCTATGCCATGACTATATAAGCAAAGAAAGGAGTTCATCCCAATGAATTCAGAAACCAAGAACACTTATGATCCTTATGAAAATGTTGTTGCCGTTATGGAAGAAGCTGTAAAAATCGGACACATCAACACAAACATGTTCGATATCATCAAGAATCCTCAGCGGGAAACCAAAGTTTATCTTCCTGTAGAAATGGACGATGGACATGTAGAAGTATTTGAAGGCTACAGAGTCCAGCATTCCAACATCCGTGGACCATTTAAAGGAGGTATCCGTTTTCATCAAGATTGCACCCTAAGCGAGGTAAAAGCCTTATCTGTATGGATGTCCTTAAAATGTGCAGTAGCCAATATCCCATACGGCGGCGCTAAGGGTGGTATTAAAGTGGATCCTTCTAAATTATCAAAGGGTGAACTTCGTAGACTTACTAGACGTTATACATTTGCCATCGCTCCTATTATTGGAGCAGACACTGACATTCCAGCACCTGATGTAAATACCAATGCTCAGACAATGGCTTGGATTTTGGACACTTACAGCCAGTTAGCCGGAAAACCTTGTCCAGGTGTAGTTACCGGAAAGCCTGTAGAATTAGGCGGTTCTAGAGGCCGTAATTCTGCTACTGGCCGCGGTGTTTACTATAGCACAAAATTCCTTTTACACGAGCAGGGAAAGGATATTAAAAAAGCTCGCATTGCTATCCAGGGCATGGGTAATGTAGGAAGCAATGCTGCAAGAATTTTCTATCACAGAGACATTAAAGTCGTAGCAGTCAGCGATGTCTCCGGCGGATTATACAAGGCAACCGGACTGGATATTTCCGAAATTTCTGAATTTTTGGAGACCAAAGGAAATCTCTTAAAAGACTACAACGCTGCAGGCGTAGAACATATTACCAACGAGGAACTTCTTACCTGCGAATGTGATGTACTGATTCCTGCTGCTTTGGAAAACCAAATTACCGCTGAAATAGCAGAAAAAGTAAAATGCTCCTATGTTATAGAAGCTGCCAACGGTCCTACCAGCGAAGCTGGTGACAAGGTTCTTGAGGCTCGCGGAATTCCTGTAATTCCAGATATCTTCGCCAACTGCGGTGGTGTTATTGTATCTTACTTTGAGTGGGTACAGAATATCCAAGAACTTACCTGGACCAGGGACCGAGTAAATGAGATGTTAGGTGACCTTATGAGCAAGGCCTTCTTAGACATTTTAAATGCAAAAAAAGAATGCAACTGCTCCTACCGTATGGCAGCCTATATTGTGGCCCTTAGAAAATTAGTTTACGCTGAAGAAATCAAAGGAATCTTCCCGTAAATCGTCAAGTATCTTTTCATTATTATAAATTACCTTCTTACCAGCTTTAGGGTAGGTCCTCTCATGGAGAGTTTCTGCCCTAAAGCTTTCTCTTTTTTCCCCTTGGATCCCTCAAGAAACTTTATTGACATTCCTATAGAAAATAATTATAATTCCAATAGTTAGGATTGTAACCTTTTATAGGAGGAAGCATTATGGATACATCTTTTCACTATCTAACCATGGCAAATCAAATGCTGATTCAAAAGCATCTTTTAGAGCGGGTTAAACATGCCGGTCTCACCCTGGGGCAACCAAAGGTTTTAGATTTTTTAAAAGATCATGACGGTGTCAGCCAAAAAGAAATTGCTGCCGGTTGTCTGATTGAAGCAGGATCTCTTACTTCTATTTTAAATCGTATGGAAGAAAAGGGCCTGATCGAACGAAAAATCTTAAACGGGAACCGCAGGACCTTTCACATTTTCTTGACTGATCAGGGAAAGAAGGGGCAAAAAATCGTGGAAGAAACCTTCCTAGCTATTGAAGATGCGGCCTTTCAGGATATTTCAGAGGAAGAAATTGCTTCTTTCATGAATACTTATGAAAAGATATATAAAAATCTGTGGGACAGTCTCCTAAAATAATGCCTAATGATGAAAAAAGAAAGAAGGAACTTATTAATGAACAAACTAAAAGCTTACATCGTATTTGTCATCGGACTCTTTGTCAACTCCTTGGGAGTCAGTCTGATTACGAAAGCCAGCCTTGGTACTTCACCCATTTCTTCTATTCCCTATGTACTAAGCCTGAACTTTCCCTTTACCTTAGGAAACTTTACTATTTTCTTTAGTATTCTTCTTATTCTTCTTCAAATTCTTATTTTAAGAAAGAATTTTAAAATTGAGCACCTCTTACAAATCCCTGTATCCATTGTTTTTGGATATTTTATTGATTTAACTATGCTTATGTTTTTCTGGGTGCATCCAGAAAGTTATATCATGAAAATTATTTATCTGCTAATTGGCTGCCTGATCCTGGGATTCGGTGTTTATATGGAAGTTTTAGCAGATGTAGTCATGCTTCCCGGGGAATCCTTTGTAAGAGCCATTGTTCTTACTTGGAAGACCAATTTTGGAACCACAAAGATCTGCTTTGACGTGTCTATGTCTGTCATTGCAGCAATTCTCTCCTTTATTTTTTCCGGAAAGCTTGTGGGGGTAAGAGAAGGTACCATTATCGCTGCCCTTTTAGTTGGATACGTAGCAAGAGTTTTTGGAAAGCGCCTGGCCTTTATAAAGCCAATCCTATTTCCAAATGTTGCTGAGGAAAACGTCTCCGAAACTGCAGCTGACAGTAATTCCAAACCAGAGGTAAGAAATCCTGAATTTAAGAAAAACGTCATTGTTATTGGTCGCCAGTTCGGAAGTGGTGGACATGAAATTGGAAAACTGTTGGCGGAAGCCTTTGGTTTTAAATTCTACGATCAGGAAATCATTGCCATGACAGCAGGCACTACAGGATACACCCCTGAATTTATTAAGAAAAATGAAGAAATGATGACAAGCAGTTTTCTTTATGACTTGGTAAACCAGATGTATGTATATTCAAACTCTGAAGTGGAAGCTCCAAAAGATAAGATTTTCGAGGCAGAATCTAAGGTTGTAAAGGATCTTGCCAGAGAGGGAAACTGCGTAATTATCGGTCGTTGTTCCGACTATGTCCTAAAAAATGATTCCAACTGTCTGAAGCTTTTCTTTACGGCACCTATGGACCAGCGTATCAAACGGGTAATGAATAGACTAGAGCTTTCTGAGAAAGATGCAAAGGCTAAAATGCAAAAAGAAGATAAATTTAGGGCTGACAATTATCATTATTACACCGGCTGCAGCTGGGGTGCTGCAAGCAACTTTGACCTTACAATAAATACAGCCCTGGGAGCCGATTATATAAAAAACTGCGTTGCCGAAGCAATGAAGCAAGAATAATCACCCACAGGGCCGTGATATAGATATAAGTCTTAATTAAATCCAATCAATCTTCTTGCCACAGTGTAGGCCAGAGACGAAACCTTTCGTCCTGGTTTACCAGGCAAGTTCATGGTCTGTCCCAAGATGCCGTACCTGATTTTGATAAAGCTCTTGGGATCTTTATTTCTCAGATAAACCCAAAGTTCTTTTTTTTTCTCCAGATTTTCCCTCTTCTTTGATCGAATCAGCAAAATAGAAGAAACTGTCATCATAATGGCCAAATAGCTGGTCATATAACGGCGAAGCTTTTTATTTGGAATATCTTTTAACTGATACATGTCAATCATAGTTTTGGTTACATATATCTGCTGGTCTACTCTAGAAATCATAACCTTTTCATTTACAGACTGATCTTCTCTTCCAATATAGTAGCGGTAAAAATCCACATCCAGATAATACATCTTATGTACATGAGGAAGAGGATAATACACATAAATGTTATCCACATAAAAGGTATGCTTTGGAAGGCGCATTTGAATCAGCTTTAATAGGTCTGTCCGGTAAATAACCGAATGCATAAGAATGTATTGATCCAAATGGAAACGGCCTATATCACCCCAACCAAAAATTTGATCCTGAGGCAGTACATTTCTATAATGGATCACTTTCTTATGGGCTGCTCCCACCTTCTCATAGACATAGTTGGAAATAATCATGTCCAGTATTTCTCCCTGGTCTTCCATGCTGTGAAGCAAATCTAAAATCTTAAGCAGAGACTCTTTATCCACCCAGTCATCACTGTCTACTACCTTAAAATATTTTCCTGTGGCATTTTCCAAGCCATAATTCACAGCATCTCCATGGCCCCCGTTTTCCTTATCCACTACTTTAACAATACCCGGATACTTTGCAGCATACTGGTGCCCAATCTCAGAGGTTTTATCCTTAGATCCATCGTTAACCACAATGATCTCTACATCCTCTCCTCCTGGGAGAATACTCTCTATAGCATTAGCCATGTAGGCTTCCGAATTATAACTAGGGATGGCAAATGATATGTATTTCATATTGTTTTCCTTTCTACTCTAAATAACTCCGTAATTTTTCGCGACTCACCAAATCATTATAGACCATTTCCCCTTGTTTTCCAACAAAAAACTAGGTGAAACTCAAGGTCTAAATTTCTTAAAAACACTGAGATTTTCATGATTTTTTCTAGTTCGCAAAATGAACAAACTTTGTTAACAGTTTGTTCATTACTTTAACATTGTTTCTTCATAGCTAACCGATATACTTAGAACCATCAAAGAGACGTTAACAGTTATTTAGAATAAACTTTTTCATAATACATGCCGGGGACCTGACAAAGGTCACCCGGCATCCTCCCTTTCTAGCCCTTTTTTCACAAATTCAACCACCAATCCATGTACAGTATAAAATACCAAAAAAGCCCCATAACACCTTTTAGGTGCCCGAGGCTTTCTTTCATCAACCTATTATATCTCAGTTATTATCTAACTTTAGCCATTTCTTCTGGTTCTATCTAGATTCCTAACTTCTCTTTCATGTAATCTACCGGTGTAGATTTTCCTGTGTAAAGCTCAATAGCAATTAGAGCCTGGAATAACATCATACTCATTCCGTTGTATACTCTGTCGCATCCAGCTTCCTTAGCCTGTTTCATCATAACTGTCTCTCTTGGAGCATAAACAGTATCAGTTACGATTAAGTCTTTCTTAAAGAAAGAAGGATCAGGGATGTTAGAAAGGTCTTCCAATGGATGCATACCTACACCTGTTGCATCACAGAAGATGTCTGCAGCATGCATTTTCTCTTTCAAAAGATCCTTGTCTGCAAGATCATGCATTGTTGCCTTACAGTTGGTGTTCTTATTAATCAAATCTACGATCTCTTCTCCACGGCTGTAGAACTTATCCTTAATGTTAAAGATCTCAAGCTCAGCGATTCCGTCAAGAGCTCCGACAACAGCGATAGCTGTAGCAGCTCCACCGGTTCCGATCAATACCATCTTCATTCCCTTGAAGTCGATACCCTCTTCTTTGATTCCCTGCCAGTATCCCATACCGTCAGTGTTATATCCCTTTAACTTACCTGTAACATTTCCGTTCTCATCACGCATATTTACTACAGTGTTAATAGCTCCGCAAAGTCTTGCTGCCTCATCAACCTCATCAAGATACTGATGTACAACTGTCTTATTTGGCATAGAAATGTTAGATCCTAACATCTTTAATGCACGGATACTCTGTACAGCGTCCTTTAATGAGTCATTGTCTACCTCAAATGCCAACTGAATTACATCATCACCGTTCTTGTCGTATGCAAGATTGTGGGTGGTTGGTGACTGTGTGTGACGAATTGGATAAGCCATTAATCCTACGAGTTCTGTGTGTCCTGTTACGTTTGGCATAGTTTTATTCTCCTTATTATTTCTTTGCCTATCCCAGCCTCTTAAGACTAAAATAGGCCTTAACTTTATTATATGTATCTTTTTACGATTACTCAAGTGGGTCTAAGGCAATAAATCCTTCACTCTCAAGTACATTTAAGATTGCACGGCCTTCCATGGTTCCTTCCATGATACGGCGAGCACGTACAGAGTCTCCGATGTTGTAAACATAAGTATCTGTATCTTCAAATTCTTTCTGAAGTTCTGCTAACAATGGGCTATTTGCACGCATACCTAAGCAGTTAAATCCAAGATCAAATTCCAGATCCTTAATCTCTCCATCTGGAAGCTTTACTGTAAAGGCATTCTCTTTTACTTCCTGAAGAGCTGTATTAACATACTCTTTTACTCCATACTTGTCATGAGTCTCTCTCATAGAGCACTTAGTAATTGGGTCTGCCAGCATACCGATCTGTGGAAGCATATCTACGATAGAGCACTCAGCACCAAGAGGAGCAAAATACTCGATTACATCAAGTCCTACAGATCCTCCACCTACAACAACAACTTTCTTGCCTTTGCAAACTTCTTCTGGATATTTTCCATCATTTAAATTATTGATCATTCCGAAAATAGTATTTACATTTCCAGCTTCAATATTCTCTTTCAATCCCTTGATTGGAGGAACAAGAGGAACTGAACCTGTAGCATTTACAACAATATCCGGCTTAAACTGCTTGATGGTTGCAATATCAGCTTCGTGATTCAGGAAGATATATAAATTGTCTAATCTTGCTGCACGAGCTTCTAAATATTTCGGGAAGTCTTTCATACGAGTCTTGCTTGGAAGATCGGAAATAAAGGTAGAAAGTCCACCAAGATGATCCTTTTTCTCCAACACAAATACGTTACATCCAACTTCTGCAGCTGTACAAGCAGCCTCAAGTCCTGCTGTACCACCACCTACAACTACTACGTTGCAGTTTTTATTAACTTTTAACTTCTTGTAAATATCTCCCTCAGGAACTGCGGGGTTTACAGTACAACGGATTGGTCTGTTAACACCGATACGGTTACCTGCACATCCTACGTTACAAGAAATACATTTACGAAGATAGTCTTCCTCTCCGTTTTGAACTTTCTTCACCCAATTAGGCTCTGCAATAAGTCCACGACCCATACCTACAATATCTACATCGCCGCTCTCTAATACCTTCTCAACTACGGCTGGGTCACGATAATTACCAGCGTTGATTACAGGTTTTCCAAATTTATCCTTTACGGCTCTGGCCATGTAAGAACGCCATCCATCTGGAAGGAAGTTAGAATCAATCTGATACTGAAGAGATGGATTTAATCCACAGGATACATCATACATATCAATGTACTCATCCAAGTATTCTAAGTACTCCAAAGTATCCTCTAAGGTGTTACCACCTGGCACACGCTCTTCTGCAGAAATACGAACAATGATTGGGAACCATGGTCCTACTGCATTACGAACCTCTTCTAATACCATGCGTGGGAATCTTAAACGATTCTCTACTGAACCACCAAATTCATCGGTTCTTTTATTGTAATATGGTGAGATAAACTGACTCATAAGGTAAGAGTGTCCGCAGTGAATCTCGATGGCATCAAAACCGATAGCCTGTACTCTCTTTGCAGCCTCTCCATATTTTTTTACTGTTGTAAGAATTTCTTCCTTTGTCATCGGACGAGGAACTTCTCCTCCTGCTTTCGTTGGAACATTGGAAGACGAAACTGTTTCCATTCCGGTTCTTGCTGATGAAGCAGATGCTCCGGCGTGATTCACCTGGATAGCTACAGTTGCTCCATTCTTATGAAGGTTCTCAACCAACTGATAATAACGTGGCATAAAACTGTCGTGATCGATACGGATCTGACTGGTACCATTAGATCCTACCGGATATTCGATATTGGCATTCTCTAAAATAATGAGGCCAACGCCACCTTTTGCTCTTAAAGAGTAGTAATTCATGTGACGGTTACTCATCTCTCCGCTTGTCTCTCCATAATTAGTCCCCATTGGAGTCATAGCGATACGATTTTTAATTGTAGTACGTTTAACTGTTATTGGTTCAAATATCTTTGAATATTTGTTCTTCATAATTGTCTCCTTAACCTTAGTAACGATAAGCATCCTTCGTTTGTGACAATTTTATCATAACCGTTACGACTAAAAATTAACAATATCTTTCAAGTAAAATTTCGATACACCTAAGTTATCAATTTCCGGTTCTGCTTGGGTTTTCATGTATCGAATAAAACGTTCCACCGCCGGAAGATGGTAGCGTTCCTTCATCCAAAACATAAAAATCTGCCGATAAATTGTTAAGTTTTCAATTTTATGAATGGTAATTCCATCTGCCCTGGCCAATATATCAGTCCTTGGCATAAGGGCAATTCCAAAGTTTTCTCGTACCATAGCAATAATAGAATATTCATCGGGACATTCTGCAATAAGATTTGGACTTATATGGTACTTTTTAAATAAGCGCCTCGCATAAGTTCCCATCCAGGATTCCGGATCATATCCGATTACAGGATATTTTCCCATCTCACCTAGGGGAATAGCATCTTCATTCTTTAAGGGATGATCTTCAGGAGTAATGATTACCAATTCTTGATATAAAAGAGGAAAGAATTCCATATCCTCCCTTTTTAAATATCCTCCAAGTCCGATGTCCAATTCCCCAGATCTTACCTTCTTCTCAATAGCGGGGGTATGATTTTGCCAAAAATTAAAGACTACACTGGAATTTTCTTCCTGATTTAAAAAACTTCGAACTTTCTGGGGAACATAATAGCCTGCCAGTGGAAAGACATATCCAATATCTATTTTTCCACCATCGGAAGATAATTCCTGCATCTTATCCATTGCTACATTACAGTCCTCCACAATACGATCTACGTACTCCAAGAACAACTTGCCGGCTTTCGTCAAAGTAACCCCTCGTCCCACCTTTTCAAAGAGAGTTACCCCCAGTTCGCTTTCAAGGGATGCCATAGACCTGCTTAGGGACGGCTGGGATACATACAACTCTTCCGCCGCATGATGATAATTCTCATATCTTGCCACTTTTTGGAAATATAATATTTGGTTTAGAGTCATTTTGATACCTCGTTTTTCTGTATTTAAAAAGATTGTATTTATTATAGCACAATTAATAGCCTTAGTGTATTAATTTCCCGAAGCAAAGGCATTAGACGACTCTTATCAACATTGATAAGATAATAACAAGCCGGGCGTTATTTTTTTAACGCAGACTGCATACTGCATTTCCAACGTTTGTGACAAAACCGTGTGGAAAACAGAGGTTTCAAAAAACAATCTAAAAGAATGAAGGAGAGAAAACATGAACAAGAAATATTTCCCAAGTGCATTAATCATGTACTTAAATTATTTCATTCACGGTGTTGGCTGTTCCATCTTAGGACAGGCTGTAATTAAGGAAGCTTTAGCAGCTTCATGGGGTGTTGAGGCTATGTCCATCACTGCTATCTCTGCAGCTTTAGGACTGGGACGTCTTGTAGCACTTCCATTTGCCGGACCACTTTCTGATAAGTTGGGACGTCGAATTTCTACTGCCATTGGTAGTGCTTCCTACGCAGTTTACCTGATTGGTCTTGCTTTGGCATTTAATGCTGGTGAAAACGGTGGATACACCATCGCTTATATCTGCGCAATCATCGGTGGTATTGCTAACTCATTCCTGGATACAGGTATCTATCCTGCAGTTGGAGAGATTATCGAAAAAGCTCCAGGTGTTGCTACTATGGGTATTAAGTTCTTTATCGCTATTGCTCAGATGTTATTGCCATTCGTACTTGGCGCAACTGTTGCAACAACTGCTGCTGGACTTACTTCTTACAACACATTATTTATTGGATGCGGAGTTCTTTACATTATCCTTTGTGTATTGATCTTCTTCTTCCCACTTCCAGATGCAGACATGCAGGCAGCCGGTAAGAAAGAGGGACTGATCGAGAGCTTAAAGCACACTCACTTCTCTTTCGAATCCATCGCTATGATCTTAATCGGATTCACATGTACAGGTACCTTCCAGTTATGGTTAAACTGTGCACAGAACTTTGCAAAAGAGAACGTTGGCTGGGCTGATCCTTCTATTATGCAGACTTATTACTCTGCAGGTACCATGATTGCCTTAGTTGTTACTGCTTTACTTACAAGAAAGATTAAAGATGTACGTTTCATCGTTGCTTACCCAGTAATCTGTTTAGTTACTTTAGTAGTAGTTCTTATGGGACAGAGCCAGACTCTTATGATTGCAGGTGCTTTCATTATTGGTTGGGCTGGTGCCGGCGGACTTCTTCAGATTGCCACTTCTGTATGTAACATGTTATTCCCTAAGATCAAAGGTACTGTTACTGCTTTAGTTATGATCGCATCTTCTCTTTGTAACTATACAATCCTGACAGCAGCATCTAAGATGCAGCCTTCACAGGTAATGGTTATGAACATTGTACTTACTGCAGTAGGTGTAGTACTTGGATTATTTGTAAATCTTCGTTATTCTAAAATGGTAGAACTTGCTAATACTGAAGAGTAAACTTCAGGAGAGAATTCACAACTACGAAAAGGAGAGTTTGTTATGAACACAGTTAAAATCAGAGACATTGAAATCGGTACAGGCGTACCAAAGATCATTGTTCCAATCGTTGGAGTTACAAAAGAGGATATCATTTCCGAAGCAAAAACTTTTGACTCTATTCCACTTGATGTTGTTGAGTGGCGTGTAGATTGGTTCGAGGGCGTTTTCGATTTTGCTAAGGTTGAGGATGTTTTAAAAGAGCTTCGTGAGGTTCTTGGAAATACTCCAATCCTTATGACCTTCCGTACCTCTAAAGAAGGCGGAGAAAAAGCTATCTCCCCAGAGGACTATGCACAGTTAAACATCAAGGCTGCTCAGACAGGTCTTGTTGATCTTATTGATGTAGAAATCTTCACAGGTGATGATGTGGTAAGAACCATCATCGATGGAGCCCATGCTGCAGGCGTTAAAGTTGTTGCATCTAATCACGACTTTGACAAAACACCAGCCCAGTCTGACATTGTTTACCGTCTCCGCAAAATGCAGGATATGGGTGCTGATATTCCAAAGATTGCAGTTATGCCACAATCTAAGAAGGATGTACTTACTTTACTTGCCGCTACAGAAGAGATGACTACAAACTATGCAGATCGTCCAATCATTACCATGTCTATGGCAGGAACCGGCGTAATCAGCCGTCTCTGTGGCGAGGTATTTGGTTCTTCTATGACCTTCGGAGCTGCAAAGAAGGCTTCTGCTCCTGGTCAGATGGGAGTTAATGATCTGGAAACAGTACTTAGCTTATTACACAAAAGTCTTTAAGAGTTTTATTGTTCTATAACTTACAACAATGGTTTTACCCATGCTCATTCGTGTTTACGCATGCCGTTCATGGATGAGCATGTTTTTTTGTTTTAATATGTTAAAAAATGCACAATTTTAAATAATTTAAAACATTTAGGAGGTTTATCTAGTGGAAAAAATTAACAACAGAGAAGCATTTCTAGCCAAGGAACCAGAAATGGATGTAACCCAGTTTGCAAGTGTAAAACTGGATTTACAGTATGCAAATGAATCCGAAAATCAGATTCTGGATATCTTTTATCCTGAAGAAGGACAAGGCCCTTATCCTTTAGTAATTGTATTTCACGGGGGAGCATTTGCCGCCGGCCATAAACGAACCCACTATATCAAATCCATGTGCCAGCCTGTCACCCAAGGATATGCAGTGGCAACTGTAGAATATCGCCTAATGCAGGAGGCTAAATGGCCTGCCCAGCTAATCGATGGAAAGGCCGCTATTCGCTACCTAAGAGCCCATGCTAAGGAATTGAACCTAGATCCTAATCGTTTCGCTGTATGGGGCAATTCTGCCGGCGGTACGGTAACACAGTTACTAGCAGTTACCGGAGATGAAGAGGATATGGATGATTTATCCGTAGGCGAAAAGGCCTCCTCGAAAGTCAACTTAGCTATTGCCTGGTACACCATTAGCGAGCTTTGTTCTGCAGAACAATTTGGATCTGATATCTATGAGATTCGCCTAAAAACCGGTGCCGGCAAAGGTATGATGCCTGGAGATGGCGAGAACAACGATTCTATGTTTACTACCCTTTTAGGTTACAATCCAATTTACTATCCTGAAAGAACTGCAAAAGTGAGCCCTATCGCTCATGTAAAGAAAAATTGTCCGCCCATGCTGATGCAACATGGTACCAACGATCTAGTCATTGATTATCATCAATCCGTTTACATGAAGGAAAAGGTTGTAGCGGTATGCGGTTCTGATCGCATCGAATTAGATCTTTTCGAGAACGAACCTCATGGCTCACAGGTAATCAAAGCAAACGAGAATATCAATCGTTGTATCGATTTTCTAGATAAACATTTTTACAATAGTAATAATCCATATAGAAAACCACTTGGTAACATTCGCCTTGTGGGAGAAAGTGAGGAATAAGTCATTATGGCAACAGCTATTTCTGTTCTTGGATTGCTGGCAGCAGCAGTAATCTTTGTAATTGCAATTTGGAAAGGACTGGATGTATTTACATCTACTATCCTAGTGTCTTTCATTATTATCCTAACCAGTTGGATGGATTGGTGGTCATCTCTTAGCTCCTATGCTACCGGTTATGTAGGCTTTATCCAAAGCAATGTATTTGTCCTGGTAATCGGTGCTGTATTCGGCGAACTTATGGCAGCCTCTGGATGTGCTGAATCCATTGCCAATGTTGTTACCGAAAAAATGGGAGCCAAGCGAGTGATTCTATCCATCGCTCTTATTACAACTGTTTTCGTTTATGTAGGAGTTTCCGGTTTCGTTGTACTTTTTGTTTTAGCTCCTATTGCTACAATTATGATGAAGCAGGCCGGATATCCTTACCGCATGATTCCTGGAATCATTTTTATCGGTGCCACCTGCTCCGCCATGATTCCTTATGCCATTAATATTACAAATATCATGCCAGCCCAGTACCTTGGAACTTCCATGGGATGTGCCCCTGCACTTGGATGGGTTGCCTTTTTTGTATCCTTTGGGGTTGGTTACTTCTACATGGTACATGCAGCAAAAAAAGCTGCCATTAAAGAAGGAACAGCTATCGACGAGTCCAAACCAGTAAAAATTGAACCCACAAGAGATGATCTTCCATCCTTCTTTGTAGCCTTGATTCCATTTATCTTGGTTGTTGTTCTTGTTCTTGCCCTTTCTAACCTTACAGATATGGAAACCAATGCAGTGGTTGTAATGAGCCTCTTTATCGGTTCTCTAGTAATTGTTGCTCTGTGTCACAAACAAGTTGGAAGCGTTGCAAAAATCCTGGAAAAAGGAGTTAATAACGGAATCGGTGCAACAGTTATGGCTGCTGCCATCTTGGGATTCTCCGGTGTGCTTCAGTCTTGCCCTGGTTTCCAAAGTATTATCGACTTTGTTATGGGACTTAAGATGAACCCTTACCTGACAGAGTTCTTAGGATTAAACATTTTGGCAGGTATCTTAGGAAGCGGAACCTCTGCCATCGCAATGTTCTTCGAACACCTTTCTGATGGACTTATTGCAAAAGGTGCCAGTGCCAGCGCCCTTCACAGACTGGCTCCTGCCTGCGCAACTGGTATGAATACTCTGCCAAATGCCGGCGGTATGGTGGCACAGCTTCGCTGGATGGATCTTTCTTTAGCGGAAAGCTACTGGTATGTATTTATGACCTCTGTATTTGCACCAATGGTTGGTTCTTTAGTCGCTGTCATTGTAGCCATGATTATGTATTAAAATCCCCTTATCATTTATAGGGTCCTATCAAAAAAACATACGCAACAATCATAATTTTAATTCATTAACTCCGAGGAGCTTTGCCTCCTCGGAGTTTTTTCATCTGACGAAAATTCACAAGTAAATATACCGCTAATATCCGCCATTTCACTTGCTAAAGTGTTAAAGTTTATGTTATATTTTTAACTGTTAAGAATGCTGATTTTACAGTAAATGTTATTGAAAGGTGAGTATTATGAAAAAAGCATTAAGTTGGCTGGATCACAATCTGGAAGAATTTCTTCTTGTCATCTTCCTAATTGCAATGACCCTAATCATGGGAGTACAAGTTCTCTCCCGCTACGTACTGGGAATTTCTCTTTCCTGGTCAGAAGAAATAACTAGGTACCTCTTTATCTGGAGCGGTTTCCTAAGTGTCAGTTACTGTACCAAACGGTGCCTGTCCATTAAAATCGAACAATTCGTCGCCATCTTTCCAAGAAGAGGAAAGGCTTTATTCAAAGTAGTGAATCATACCTTCGAGCTTATATTTTTCTTATATATGATTCCCTTTGCTTATTCCTATATGATGTCGGCAGTTCAAAGTGGGCAGTTATCTCCTGCTTGTCAGATTCCTATGTACTATATTCAGGCAGCCCCCCTCTTTTCCTTTGTTTTGGTTGCCTTCCGAGTCCTCCAGCGATGGATTATCGAATTTCGAATTTCCCGGGGCGAAAATGTTTACGATCCGGCTCATCCGGAGCGCAATACCCCTGAATCATTTATAGAAGCCAATAAGGAGTAACTATTATGCCAGTAGCACTATTATTTATAATATTTGTGGTATTGCTTGTCATAGCAATACCTGTATCCATTACCCTTGGAATTACAGCAGTGCTCCCTTCTGTGTTTGATCCTTCTTTCACTGTGGGCGCAAAATATCTGATCCGCGCCATGTTTGGAGGATTAGATTCTTTCCCCCTTTTAGCCGTTCCTATGTTTGTTCTCTCAGGAATTCTTATGGCAAAGGGTGGAATTTCAAAAAAATTATTTGATGTATTCTCCTACTTTTTAGGAAGATTTACTGCCGGTATTCCCTGTGCAGTTATTGTCACCTGTTTGTTTTACGGAGCGATTTCCGGATCTGCACCAGCCACTGTAGCGGCTGTAGGAAGTATGACCATTCCAATCCTTACTTCTTTAGGATATGACTTGGTATTCTCCACTTCCATTGTGGCCGTAGCCGGTGGTCTTGGAGTTATTATCCCTCCAAGTATTCCTTTTATTATGTACGGAATGGCCTCAGGCGCTTCTGTCAGCAATTTGTTCCTGGCAGGAATTATCCCAGGTATTTTAATCGGACTTCTGCTAATGTTATATGCAATCTATCACTGTGTAAAATACGGTGAAGATAAAGAAAAAATCCGTACAGAAATCGATACCCTTCACAAAAAAGGCTTACTGAACGTATTAAAAGACAGCTTTTTTGCTCTTTTAAGCCCAGTTATTATTTTAGGTTGTATCTATAGTGGTGTCGCCTCTCCTACTGAGGCAGCAGTTATTTCTGTGTTCTATGCATTGATTGTCAGCTTATTTATCTATAGAACCATTAAGGTCAAAGACCTTTGGGAGATTCTTGTTGAAGCCATTCGGACCTACACTCCGATTCTCTTTATCCTTGCAGCTTCCACAGCATTCTCCAGAGTCCTGACTCTTATGCAGGTACCACAGACTGTCAGCGAATTTATCTTAAATAACTTCCATAGTCCAGTGGCAATCCTCTTAGTAATCAACCTATTCTTACTGGTTGTAGGTATGGTTATGGATACTACCCCTGCAATTTTAATTATCACACCAATTCTTCTCCCGATTGTAGAAGCAATTGGTATGGACTCCATTCAATTTGGTGTCATCATGGTTGTAAACCTTGCCATCGGATTTGTTACTCCTCCGATCGGAGTAAACCTTTTTGTGGCAAGTTCCCTGACAGACGTTCCAGTTATGGCTATTGCAAAGAAATCCATTGCCATGATTGGTCTCTTCCTAATTGCACTGTTATTGATTACATTTATTCCTGCCATCTCACTGGCACTGGTCTAGGAGGTACATAATGAAGAAATCAAGATTAATCAAAACATGTATTCCTCTATTGCTTACATCCTTTTCTTTGGTGTTAAGTAGCTGTAGTAGCACTGAAACAAGTGGCGAACAGCGTTATTCCTGGCCTTTAGCAACTGCTAGTCCTGAAGATACTGTTACTCAGATCTTCGCAGAAAAATTTGCAGAAGAAGTATCAGATCTTAGCGATGGCCGTATGAAGATTCAAGTTTATCCCAACTCTACTCTAGGAGGAGATAGAGATCTTCTTGAAACCTGTGCCGATGGAGATATTCCATTTGTTGTGCAAAATACAGCTCCTCAGGTATCTTTCATGAGTGATTTGGCGGTATTCGATCTTCCCTGTGTATTTGATTCTTTGGATGATTGCCGTGAAAAACTAGATGATCCAGAATTCAGTAGCCTTATTAGTCAGGTCTACACCGACGGTGGTTATCACCTCTTAGGAATGGCAGATCAGGGATTCCGTGTACTGAGTACCAACAAGGCTGTGCATTCTCTAAGCGACTTTAAGGGCCAAAAAATCCGAACTATGGAGAATAGCTATCATATCGCTTTTTGGAATGCTCTTGGTGCCAATCCTACACCAATGACCTTCAGCGAGGTATATATTGGCTTACAGCAGCATACCATTGATGCCCAGGAAAATCCTTATGAGGTTATTGTTTCTAACAGGTTGTACGAACAGCAAGATTATGTGATTGAAACCAATCATCTACCTCACTTGATTTCCTTAATTGTAAACGATGCGTTTTTTAAAGATCTTCCAGAGGAAGACCAGGAAATTATGACCCAGGCTGCTGAGATTGCCACTGCATATGCTAGAGAGCAATCTGATGCTCGTATTGCCGACAAGATTAAAGTAATCGAAGACAGTGGAACCGAAATCATCACCCTTAGCGATGAAACTCGAGAAGAAATTCGCCAAGCCTCTCAAGGAGTATATGACAGTATTAAAAATAATATCGACGCAGATATTTACGAATCTTATATGGGTAATTAGATTCTTTTAAATAAGCCTTTTGACAGCCTGTAAGTTTTATGCTATACAGGCTGTCTATTCTTTTGTTATTTCTCATTTTACAGTAACCCCTTCTCCTTCTATCTTTATTTCATATTGTTTTTGCAATTCTTTAAATTCCTCATCCTCTTTAAGGTCAGGATATTGGCTTAAATAATTCTTAATAGTCTCAGCACAAATTGCTCGGTCCATTCCCTTATCACTGCACAATAGACGAATATGGATCTTTCTAAGAGACCAAGATTCATAACAGTCCTCAAGGCCTTGCAGGCAGGTATTTATGGCTTGATCTGTCTGCCCATCCCCTTCATACAACTCCTCCATCTTAAGATAGATTTTTTCTCGCTCTCCCCATCCTGTAGACTCATCAAGAAGGGCCTGCCATTCTTCAATTGCCACCTGTAAATTCCCTTTTATCCCATAGGCCGTCGCCATAGTCTCCTTTATTTCTTTTACGGTCTTTTCTGAAACTTCTAAATCTGCATCATCGTCTTTATTCTCTTTACTATCACGATTCATTTGCTCATCCTCTTTGTTATCCCCTTCTTCCTCCAAAAGGTCCACATTTACACCCGGGATAGTTTCTGTCGGGAAAGGAATTCCTATTTCTTTGAGATATTTTTCTCCTGTAGAAATAACTAAGTCAGCATACTCTGATTTTTTTTCTGCCTCATGATTCTTCTCTTCCCAGGCCTTTCTTTTTTCTGCCAGAAGGCCATAACCTCTTACCAAACACCAAGCTTTGTCTGTATTTTTCACCCTTCCCTGGTCAGCCTTTATTACTTCTAACGACTTTTCCATCAGGTTAAAATCTTCCTCATCCGATAGTTCTTCTTCTGGATTGCTGCAGGCTTTTATGATACAAACTAAGGCTTTCATCTCCTTAGTCACTCCCTGATCTGTCTTTATTTCTTCAAAATCATTCTTTATATTTTCTTGCTCTTCTTCTAAATTCTCTTGTAATTCTACTTGCAAATTCAATTCTTCCAAGTTTTCTTCCAGGACATTTAGAGCCTTTCCCGAATCATCTAACTCCAAAAAATAATTAAGGGCAAGTTTCATTACCGTAGTAGCTGATTTCTCTAATAAGGCCTCTTTTTCCTCGAAATTATCTTCCGTCTTTGAAAGCTCCTCTAAATTTTCCTCAAGGTTTTGTGCTTTGTTTTCACTATCACTCTCCTTTTCAGACAAGTTTTTTTCCTGTTTAGTCTCGTCCTTAGCCGCTAAAGAAACGTCTCCTTTAAAGGCCAAATTTTTAACTCCAACAGCTATCACCAGCAAAACCATAGCAAACCCCACTTTAGCAACCAATTTTACGTTTTTTCTAGCCCCAGCCCCTTCTCTAATATGTTCCGGCTCCGGCAGATATTGGAGAAGCTTAGAAGGGTCCTGAATCTCCGTCTTTCCTGTCTCATTGACACATCTGGAAATGAATTTTTTTAACTTCCGCTCTTCCTTTTTTGTAAGCTCCGGACGTATATAGGCCACTGACAAAATATACTGCAAAGTCTTCCCCATTCCATAGAGTTCTTCCTTTAAATTTCTCTGTCTGCTATCAATAGCTTCCTCTGGGAGAAAATAATGGCGAATGACTGGGTCTTTGCTAAGCTGCCTTAAAATTTTCTCATTGGACTTGGCCTCCATATCCAAATAATACAAGCGGCTATCCTCCGAAATCAAAATGCAATAAGGATTCACAAACCCGTACCCATGACTTCCCTGGCAGCGATAAATTCGCATTAAGTCCTTTGTCATATCTCGCACCCAGCAAAATAAATCCTCTTTTTTTAGAGTTTTCCCTTCCTTTAGCCAGTAAACCAAGAGTTTTCCCGGCAGATACTCAGAACTGACATAGCAAATATTCCCATGTTCAATCAACCGCAAGACATCAAATCCTTCATTTTTTTCCATACTGCACCCCTTTCTTTTCAATAGAATTCATGCACTTATTGATTTGCTCTATATTTACTTATGTTTACTTAGAAAAAAAGTCGGATATCGACAAACTGAACATTCTGCCAAGAAGTAATCCCCCGAAAACTTCTGTAACAAGTTATATCCCCACGGTTTAAAAAAGCCGTGGGATTTAAAAGAAATATAATTCCTGTGATTTTACCGGAATTGGTAAGTGAATCTTATAATAATCATCTTATGTCAATAATTCAAGCCTATTTTTAAAAATCAAAAAATCTTGTAAAACATGCACAAAGGAGTGTCTTTTTCACAAGACACTCCTTTAAACTCCCTAAAACAAATGCATGTTTCAACTTTACTTTTTAAGGATACAAAATCCTTCTCATATCCTCCGGCAAAGGCACGGTAAATTCCATATTTTCCCCCGTCACCGGATGAATAAAGGTCAACCTATAAGCATGAAGGGCCTGACGATTAATGTATTCCATATCCGGATTGTACAAATAATCTCCCACTAATGGAAAGCCCAAATATTTTAAATGCACCCGAATCTGATGGGTTCTCCCAGTTTCCAAAACTAGGCGCACCAGACTATGACCATTTCTTTCCTCCACCAGCTGATAGTGGGTAAGGGCCCTCTCTCCTGTCTGAAAATTTACTTCCCGCTCAATGATAGAAGTACCCTTACGACCTAAAGGAGCGGCAATCACACCTTCTTTTGGATTTATGCTACCTCTGGAAATAGCCAGATATTCCCGGTGAATCTGTCTATTTGCCGTCATGGTAGAAATCCGGTTTCCACTAAGCATATGTTTGGACACAATGGTAAGGCCAGAGGTATCCCTGTCTAAACGGTTTGCACAGCGAAATACAAAAGCCTGCCCCTTCTCTTTAAAATACCAGGCCAAGGCGTTTGCCATAGAATTCTCATAATTATTCTGGGAAGGGTGAATTGGCATCCCGGCAGGCTTATTAATCACCAAAATATCCTGATCCTCGTAAATAATATCCAAGGGTAGCTTCACCGGCGGAATTTTTTTCGAACTTTCCTGCTCCCGAATATGAATCCGCAAATGATCCCCTCTGGTCACGGTTTCTTTTAGATGAACAAACTTTCCATTCAGCATAGTATTCTCTGGCATTTTCTTAAGCAAGGTCATATTTTGCAAAGAAAAGCCTTGGCGGGTAAGAAACTGACTAATCTTTAAGCCCTCATATTCTTCTGTAATTTCATAATCTAAAATTCTTTCCATTTTTCTCACATTGCAATCTAAATTAAGTCTTTTCAAATTATAATTATTTAAATTTTTGTTGTCAAGAAAACAGGCATCCGGAGGAAATTCCATTTTTATTGTTTAACTGTAAAAAATTTATATTTTTCTGTTGACAAACAAGCTTTATTCCACTATAATAATTTTTGTTGTGAAGCATAAACAACATAAAATGTGGGCGTAGCTCAGCTGGATAGAGCGTTTGGCTACGGACCAAAAGGTCGGGGGTTCGAATCCTCTCGCCCACGTCAAAAAGCAATCGACATTGTCGGTTGCTTTTTTGTATATCTGCATATTTATATATAAGCTTTGAAATTAACCATATTCTATAATTCTTTCTACCCCTTTATTTATTCTTCCGTTTTTCTTAAGATACTTCATAAAGTCTTTTCTTGCCTGTCACATCCTTGTCATATTTTCTTCGTATACTATAAACATCAAATACAGAAGACGGCAGTTGTGTTGAAGAACACATAGGTCGGCATAATTGCTGAGCTTCACCAAACAATTCCATTTTTTATAATGTTTAACATAAATCTTTTCCTCAAAAAAGGGTTGGCAACAAAATGCCAACCCTTTTACCCTGTCTCCCTATTCTTACTCTAAAAACGTCTCATGAATTGCCTTCATTGCCTGATCGCAATAGGCTTCGTTTATAAGAACTGTAATACGAATCTCCGAGGTGGTAACCATCTCTGTATTGATTCCTGCACTGGCCAGAGCCCCAAACATTTTTGCTGCTACTCCTGAATGAGAGCGAATTCCGGCACCGATCACAGACACCTTAGCCACCTTCTCATCATAGTCTAATTTCTTAATTCCCAGCAGCTCCTGATTCTCATTTAAAAGATCTATGGTTCTTAAAAGATCTGTCTTAGCCACTGTAAAGGACAAGGACTTGGTCCCGTCTTTTCCTAAGGACTGTATCATAACATCAATATTTAAATGATTCTTATCTAAGAGATTTAAAAACTTGAAGGTACTATCCGGATCATTATTAAGACCTGCCACACGGATCTTGGCCACATTTTTATCCGCAGCAACCCCGCTGATCAACATTTTCTCCATCTTTGTTTTCTCCTTTACCAATGTTCCTGTATTGCGGTTTAAGCTAGAGCATACCAAAAGCTCCACCCCGTATTTTTTTGCAATTTCCACACATCTGCTATGAAGTACTTTCGCCCCTAAGGATGCCATCTCTAACATCTCATCATAGGTCACTTCTTCCATCTTTCTTGCATCAGGAACTACTCGGGGGTCTGCAGTATAAACTCCGTCTACGTCTGTATAAATCTCACAGACATCTGCCCGAAGCTCTGCCGCCAAAGCCACTGCCGTAGTATCGGATCCTCCACGGCCTAAAGTGGTAATATCGTCATACTTATTGATTCCCTGAAAACCCGTTACTATGACAATCTTATTAGCGTCCAGTTCTTTTTGAATTCGCTCCCTGTGAATCCGCTTAAATTTTGCATCCTGATACTCCGATGTGGTGTACATAGGAACTTGCCAGGCATTGAGAGAAATGGCACTGACCCCCATAGAAATCATGGTCATGGCCATTAAGGATACCGACACCTGTTCTCCTGTGGACAAGAGCATGTCCATCTCACGTCTGGATGGCTGTTCACAGATTTCTTTTGCCTGTGCAATAAGAGAATCTGTGGTTTTCCCCATGGCAGATAGCACCACTACCACTTGACTTCCAGCCTTTTGCTTCTCAATACAGCGTTTGGCCACATTTCGAATGCGTTCAAGATTGGCTACGGAGCTTCCGCCAAATTTCATTACTGTTAACATATTTTCTTTTCCTCTCCTGTTGGATGATAATTTTATTATAGTCAATTAAATTTCAAAAGACAACAGGACTAAGGACTAAGAAAAAATAAAAACTTGTCAACTTATTTTCCGTCTAAAGGCTGGCCTTTAGACTTCTTTTTCCCAAATTTCTTTGATCCAAAGTTTTTGATTTCATTTTCTCGGAAAGTTTTATTTTTATGCATATAAGACTTAAAGGAATGAATCACCGCTTTTCCCGTAGTCAAGACAGTCAGACCTTTTTTCTTATCGTGCTCAGATGGCAGTAAAACTGTTAAAGCAAGAGATACCAGCACACCGCCTCCTGTATCTAAAATTCTGGAAATGGTGTAAGATACTACGTTTTCTTTTCCAATGGTAAACATTACCACAAAATAAACCACAGTTCCCGGTTGGATAGCCGAATCAGCTCCCAAGGTCAAATTAAGCCATAATACCATACAAAGCCCCAAGATCAACCAAACAAAATCCGGCACGCCAAAGGGCTGGCTGTTACATAAGCCATAAAAGGGAATTACCATAAGGCCTCCCACAAAGGTTCCTATGAAACGATTCACCCCGTTGTGAAAACCTTCCTCAAACTGGCTTCCCACCCCATATACAGCTCCGATTAGGGCAAAGCAAGGATTCCTGTCCCCAAGAAGAAATTTATAGATTAGGACTGTTATAGACACGGCCAGTGCTGTCCTCCACATTCGTTCCGTTAATTGCGGCATTTTAAATACTCGAAAAGGTGTCAATTTCCACTTATTTTCAATCTCTGCCTGGTCTAATACTTGCTGCGGTCCCATACAAAATTCCTCCCCATAGCCTAGCCTTACTCTCAATGGTTTCTAACTGCTGATATCTTTCTAGTAACTTCCCACAAATTTTACCCGCTTATTTTGTGTAAATTTTTGTGCAAGTTTTAAACATCTTCCAGATATCAGCTTCTCTTTTTGTATAATAACACAATATATTCCCTCTTTTTTTCATGTATGCGATTATATACATAGCTTCTGTTTATGTACCCATAAAAAAACATAAGAGCCCTGGGATTTGTAATTTAGGTTTGAGACCTAAATTACAAATCCCAGGGCTCTTATAGAACACTTACTTGTATTTTGTTTATTATGCAGTCTTCTGATCAGATGTCTTGTCTTTTAAGCCATCTTCAAAAAATACTTTATACCAAGTCAAGAATGAGAAAACAGTCCAAATCTTTCTGCTGTTATCCTTCTTGTCTGCCTTGTGCTCTTCTAACAGATCCACAAGTACCTTTGTATTAAAGAATTTCTCTGCTGCCTCTCCTGTAAAGAGGTCCTTGATTTCCCCATACCATGGATCTTCCTTAATCCATACACGAATCGGTACTGGGAATCCAAGTTTCTTACGCTCTGCAGTCACCTCTGGAAGCACACGCTCAGAAGCCTTGCGGAACAAATACTTGGTCTGGTTTCCACGAATCTTAGCTCCTGTAGGTAGGCATTTTGCAAGCTTAAACACTTCCTTATCTAGGAATGGAACACGAAGCTCCAAGCTATGTGCCATACTCATACGATCAGCCTTCTGGAGAATATCTCCAGGCAGCCAGCAGTTAAGATCGATATACTGCATCTTGTTCATATCATCCAACTTCTCAGCTCTCTGATAGATTGGCTCTACCAGCTTCTCTGTAGAAGGTGCAGAGGTTCTATGCTTCATAAGTTTCTTGCGCTCTTTATTGGTAAAGATATTGGCATTTCCGATAAAACGCTCTTCCACATCCTTAGAACCACGGATCAGGAAGCTCTTTCCCTTAACATCCGGAAGCTTCTTTGCAAACTTACCAATCCCCTTACGAAGGCCCTTTGGAAGCCAGGTATAATACTTTAATGACATAGGCTCATGGTAAATGGTATATCCTCCAAAGAGCTCATCAGAACCCTCTCCCGAGGTAACTACCTTTACATACTTTGCAGCCTCCTGAGCCACAAAATACAGGGCGATGGCTGAAGCATCTCCGCTAGGCTCATCTAAATGCCACATAATCTTTGGAATAGCATTCCAGTATTCTTCCTTGCCAATAATCTTTGTATGATGCTCTAATCCCAGCTCCTTAGCCAAATCCTTTGCATAGCTAATCTCGCTGTAGTGGTTCTTTTCATCTAAGAAACCAACAGTAAAGGCCTTGTTTCCTGAAAATTCTGCTGCGATGTAGCTAGAATCCACACCACCAGAAAGGAAAGCTCCAACCTCAACATCTGCGATCATATGATGTTCTACAGAATCCTTCATAACCCGCTCAATACGGTCTACGATCTGCTCATCATCTCCCATATTCTTTGGTGTAAGCATTGGATCAAAATACTTTGTAATATCAAGCTTCCCATCCTTGTAGGTAAGATAATGTCCTGGAAGCAGGCGATAAACCCCCTTAAAAAGGGTCTCCTCCAAAGCAGAGTACTGGAAGGACAAGTACTCTTCCAAAGCAGCCTCATTCACCTCACGCTTAAATCCAGGAAACTCTAAGAGGCATTTAATCTCTGATGCAAATACAAAGTTATCGTCTACAATGGTGTAATAGAATGGCTTGATTCCAAAGAAATCTCTGGCTGCAAAAAGAGACTTCTCTGCCTGATTCCAAATAGCAAAACCAAACATTCCACGAAGTTTGTTTACAAGGTCTTTTCCGTAGCTTTCGTATCCGTGAAGCAGGGTCTCTGAATCTGACTTATTAACAAAGGTATGCCCCTTATCCAAAAGATCGTTCTTCAAGCTTCTATAGTTATAAATCTCCCCATTAAATACAAGAGCCAGGTTCTTGTCCTCATTATACATTGGCTGAGCACCGTCTGCTAAGTCAATGATACTAAGTCTTACAAATCCAAGTCCTGCCTCGTCTGTGGCAAATACACCTTCTGAGTCCGGTCCACGATGATGCATGGCAGTCATCATATTTTTTAAAATCACTTCTTTTTCTTCTTTTGAGTATTTGTTACCTACAAATCCACATATTCCACACATAATTATCTCCCTATATCCCATTTATTGCTGGCAAAAAATGTATAAAAGAGGACCTCTTCTTGCCTTCGCCGACAATCAGGAGCATCCTCTTTTTGATTCATGTTGACTTTCTAAAGTCATGAGCAACCGCTCATCTCTCTATACTATAACATTATTAACTATATTTTTCCATCATTTCTTTCAAAATAGGGTCTAGCCAGCAAAACCTTTGTGCTTAATCCTCTTCAATGTGTTCTCTTCCCTGATCAATGATCCTGCCAACGTGGTCGTCTGCTAAGGAGTAAAATACGGACTTACCTTCTCTTCTGCTTTTCACCAGCTTATTTTGCTTTAGAATACGAAGCTGATGAGACACTGCCGACTGGGTCATATTCAAGGTCTCTGCCAAGTCACACACACACACCTCTGCCTCAAATAATACAAATAAAATCCGAATCCTTGTGGAATCTCCAAAAACCTTAAAAAGCTCTGCCAAGTCGTAAAGCTCTTCTTCCTGAGGCATATTCTCCCCTACGATTTTTAGAAGATCCTGGTGAATCTCCTTAGATTCGCAGCATTCCATTTCTTCATAATTGTCTTTCCTCATACAAAGCCTCCTTTTATTATAGATTCTTCACGTTTAAGGCCCGGATGGCATTTAGCACTGCCAGCACCATAACTCCCACGTCTGCGAAAATCGCCACCCACATATTTGCAATTCCTAATGCTCCTAAAATCAAGCAGATTACTTTTATTCCAATGGCAAAATAGATATTTTCATAAACAATGCGAAGACATTTTCTGGAGATTTTTATGGCCTTGCTGATTTTCAAAGGATCATCATCCATAAGAACAACGTCCGCCGCCTCAATGGCCGCATCAGATCCCAAAGCTCCCATGGCAATACCAATATCCGCCCTTCTTAGCACAGGTGCGTCGTTGATTCCGTCTCCTACAAAGGCCACTTTTTCTTTTTTGTTGTCCTTATAAGTCTCCAAAAGTTTCTCTACCTTTGCCACCTTGTCTCCTGGAAGCAGTTCGCTGTAAACCTGGTCGATTCCAAGGTCTTTTGCCACCTTGTCCGCCACCCGCTTTACATCACCAGTCAGCATGACAGTCTTTTTCACCCCATTTTTCTTAAGCTCAGCAATGGCTTCCTTTGCGTGAGGTTTCATTTTATCTGCAATTACTATATGACCGGCATAAGCCCCATCCACAGCCACATGAATAATGGTCCCTACATCATGGCAGTCTTTAAATTCTACTCCCATATGCTTCATTAGCTTGTCATTGCCTGCAGCCACCTGGTGAGCATCTACCATTGCTATTATGCCGTTACCGCTAAGTTCCTTCACCTGAGAAACCCGGCTATTATCAATGTCTCTTCCATAAGCTTTTTTCAAGCTCTTGCTGATAGGATGATTGGAATAGCTTTCTGCATAGGCCGCGTATTCTAAAAGCTGCTCCTTCGGCATAGAAGTGTGATGCATATCTACCACCTCAAAGACACCCTGGGTCATGGTTCCTGTTTTATCAAATACAATGCATTTTGTTTGAGACAGGCTTTCCAAATAATTGGATCCCTTTACTAAAACTCCTGCATTGCTGGCTCCACCGATTCCCGCAAAGAAGCTAAGTGGAATGCTGATCACCAGGGCACATGGACAACTGATAACTAAGAAGGTTAGGGCTCTTGCGATCCAATCTCCCCACTCTGGAGAAAGTCCCATTAAAAGTATCCGAACAAGAGGTGGTAAAATAGCAAGCACCACAGCACCATAGCAAACGGCCGGAGTATAGTATCTGGCAAATTTGGAAATAAAATTCTCAGGCTCTGATTTTCTGGAGCTTGCATTCTCCACCATCTCTAAAATCTTTGACACGGTAGATTCTCCAAATTCCTTTGTGGTCTGAATTTTCAAGAGACCGGACATATTGATGCATCCACTGATTACCTCATCCCCAGCTTTCGCTTCTCTAGGGACGCTTTCCCCTGTCAAGGCACTGGTATTTAAACTAGTGTTTCCTTCTAAAATAATTCCATCGATTGGAACCTTCTCACCGGGCTGCACAAGAATGGTAGATCCAATCTCTACCTCATCAGGGTCAACTTGCTCTAATCCCCCATCTTCTGTTTCAATATTGGCATAATCTGGGCGAATATCCATTAACTCGCTGATATTACGTCTGCTCTTTCCCACTGCATAACTTTGAAAGAGCTCCCCAATCTGGTAGAAGAGCATAACCGCAACACCCTCTGTATACTCTCCCAAGGCAATGGCCCCCACTGTTGCCACTGCCATAAGGAAATTTTCATCAAAGACCTGACGGTTTAAGATGCCCTTGCCTGCCTTCCTTAAAATGTCATAACCAATTACCAAATAGGGAATCATAAATAGAATAAATTCGACCATTCCATCTACTGGCAACAATTTTATAATCACTATTAAACAGATAGCGATGATAATGCGTTTTAATACTTTCTTTTGCTTTTTGTTCATCTTCACAACTTCCCTTCTCAGACATTTTCTAATTTAGATGGAAAGGGACGCCACCATAAAGGGACGTCCGCTTGTAATGATCTCACTATTAGAAGAATATCTCACAATCATCCTCCACAATCTTACAATTGTCTAAAACTCTTGGCATAACTTCCTTAGGATCTGCTCCCTCTTCAAATTCTACGCTCATTTTCAAGGTCATGAAGTTAACGCCAGCGTCCTTGACTCCTTCTGTCTTCTTTGCTGCTTCCTCCATCTTGTTCGCACAGTTTGCACAGTCCACTTCAATCTTGTAAGTTTTCTTCATAATAGCTATTCCTTTCTTCTTATTGTGTAATCTCAAACTTATTTTTCGTTCATATGAACAATTATTCATATGTTTGTTTTAAGTATAGCATGAAGATGTCTCCTGTCAAGGGGATTTCTAATTTTTTGTCTTATTATAGATAACAGTTCAGTCACACCAGTGGCGGATTCGAGCTTCATAGCTGAACTTTTACCCATTATTTCAAAAGCCCCATGGCCGTAAAGATCATGGGGCTTCTGCAACTACCTTTATTTACTTATAAAGCATCTATTTACATTATCAAGAGCCACCTGGGCCTCGTCTAACGCTGCCTTCTTTGCATTGGTTTCTTCCACTGCACTGTTTAACTGGTTATAGTAATCCATAAAACGGTCTTTATATTCTGAAACGGTATAAAGGTTTTCAGCATCTGCTGCATCGAAGGAAAATACTTGTCCAAATGCATACCCATACATACCAGCATTTTCACTTACAGCAAATCCTGTAACATTATAGTCCTCACTAACAAGATTTAAATAATGACCTGCATTTTCAAAGGTTAGCTCCAATCCCTGGTTTTCACACATAGTTTTTTCTGAATACCAAAGAGCAAATGGATCAAAAGGTCCCCAGGCAAGGTTTTCACCTACGCCAAACTGCTGCGGATGATTGTAGCCAAGAGGACTAGAAGCATTCACATCTGCCTGAGCCATTGCCATCATACTATCTGAAACCTTAACCTCTGTCGTGCATCCTTCCTGGGCTCTAATCTCCAAGTATTCTTCAAGAAACTCAATAGCCAGCTTCATATTTTCCAGGGAAGTGGCATCATTTTCATCCCCTTTATTGTTATACTCTGCATACTGACAGTTATTGAGAGCATCAAGGGCAGCAGTAGATCCCATATCTTCAAAGAAGGCATAACTTCCGGCACTGATTTTATTACTTGATTCCTCAGATGCAGCCTTTGCTGTGTCATAGTCTACCTGGGCCTGGTCTACCACTGCTTGGGCCTGGGCAAGTTCTTCTGCTGCACTAACAGGTGCTTCATTGCCTTTTTCTACCAGCAAGACTTCAATGGCTTCTAGTCTCTTAGCATATCCTTCCGTTCCTGCTGGCTCCCCATTCTTTGCCCAGCCAAGCCAGCCATAGGTCTGGGAATGCACTCTGTAGTATACATCAAAGTGCTCTGCCATTTCTCCGGTAAGTTCAATCTGAATAGCCTCTAATCGTTTTGCCTGCCCCTCTGTACCGGACATTTCACCATCACTTACATAATCCTGCCAGCCATAGGTCTGGACATGGGTTCTATAGCTTACACTTGTCTTCTGATTCGAAGCCTGGGCTAAATCCTCCTGGGCGACCTCTTCATGGACAAGTTGTGTCTGCTTGCTTGTGGCCGCAATCTCCTCTGCAAATGCCGGTGTGTTGGCAAGCAACATAGACGCAGTGATACTAAGGACTAAAAATTTTGCTACTACTTTTCTTTTCATGAAAAACCTCCTTCTTTTTCTTTGTCTTTCGCCTAAATTCGATAGACACTTTTCCTTTTGAAGCTATAGCATCATACAACTTCTCTTTAATCGAGCAAATTTTACTTTAAATTATTTTTGCAATTGATTATACTTATCAATTAATTGAATGTTTATGGTTTTCATTCTCATTTGTGTACACAATATTTTTCTCAATAAAGTATTTTTGCATTGACTAACTTATATTCTGACAATTATAGTAGGTGAAAAGGAGGTCTTATCCATGCAATCACTATCTCAAAGTCAAAATGGCACCTATACCATCAAATGGATGATCGGTCTTTCTGATATCAGCGAACAATTAGCCAGTTACCACATTGCCGAGGGCAATACTATCCAGGTCCTTCATAAGCTTCCGGATTCTATCATCATCGGCTATGGCAATCGCAGGTTTGCTCTTGGAAATGAAGTGGCTGACCGTATTAAAGTATAAGTAAGTTATTCTTGTTATAAAGAAAAGGTGAGGCTTCCTCCGAAGTCTCACCTTTTTTTGTACGCAAATACTCTATTTTATTCTATTGCTTATTTTCTTTTGCCTCTTCTGGTTTTTCTGGCACTTGTTTTTGCTGTTACAGCTGTAGTTGTAGCTGTAGTTGTTGTCGTTGCCTCCTTAGGTTCTTCTGCCTTTACTTCCGCCTTAGCTTCTACTTTCTTTTCTTCTACTTTTGGCTCTGTTGGCTTTGGCTCTACCTTAGCTTCTACTGCTTTTTCTTCTACTTTAGGTTCTGCTGGCTTTGGCTCAACTTTAGTTTCTTCCACTTTTACTTCTGCTTGTGGCGCTTCTACCTTCACTTCAGCTTTTTCCGCTTTCTTGCTTGTGGCAGATTTCTTAGCACTTGTCTTTGTAGCTGTCTTTGCTGCAGTTTTTCTTGTAGTAGTCTTTCTTGTAGTGGTTTTCTTTGCCGCCGGCTTTTTCTCTTCAGCTGCAAGTTCCTCTTTTACAGCCTCTTTTACTTCTACAGGTACTTCCTCAGCTACAACTTCTTCAGCTGGAGCTTCCTTAACTACGGTTTCAAACACATCCTTGTAGAAGTTTTCCATTTCTTCTGCAGTCTCAAATCTTGCCACATACATCTGATTTCCCATAGCTCCGGAAAGGGCCTCTGGGATACGCTCTCTCATCTTCATCTGAGAAGCATATTTATCCATAATCTCTGTATCAGAAAGGGCAAATTCTTTACCATCCCGGCGTCCTGCATAGGCACAGAAAGCATGCTCCTTAGATTCCAAAGTGCAAGAATCAAAAGCAATCATATCTGCCCAGATCTTATACACGTCGGTACTGTGGGCGTAGTTCATCATATCAGGGCTAAATCCACCGCAAGGACGCATATTTACTTCTAAAGCTACTACGTCCCCCTTCTTTCCAAGACCAGCGTGGTCCTTTAAGAGACGGAAGAACTCAAAATGTACAAAACGGCTCTTTACTCCAAAGCTCTTTACGGTCTTACGACCTGCTTCACGAACATCTGCTGCCAATTCTTTTACAATATGATAGCGGCAGTTATCTCCTGTATTTACAATGTCCATTACTGAAAACGGGGTTACATTTCCTGTTTCAAACAAAGGCTCTCCCTGGGAGTTGATTACAGCATCGTAAGACTCAATCTCAGCGTCAATAAACTCTTCCATGATGTATGTAACCTCTGGATTCTTATTCTCCAAGAATTTTTCAAGCTTGTCCTCATCTGCAATCTTGTGAGTATCAGAAGCTCCCACTCCATTATCTGGTTTGGCAATTACAGGGTAACCTACTTCTTTAACGAAGCTTAAACATCCAGCCTTATCATCCACCATATGATACTTTGCCACAGGAATTCCAGCCTTCTTGTAGAAGTCTTTCATCTTGGATTTATACTTAATGCGATCCATATCCTCGGTCTGGAAGCCACTGGTAATATGGAAATCTGTACGAAGTGCGGCATCCTTCTCAAGCCAGTACTCATTGTTGGACTCTAACCAATCAATGCGGCCATACTTGTAGGCAAAAAAAGCTACTGCACGGTAAACCTCATCCTCATTCTCAAGGCTGGCTACCTTAAAATACTCTGTAAGAGCCTCCTTAAGCTCACCCCTTAATTCATCAAAAGGCTGGTCTCCAATACCTAATACATTTAATCCATTGTTCTTAAGTTCCTTACAAAACTGCCAATAATTCGTTGGAAAATTTGGTGAAATAAAAATAAAATTCTTCAAAATTAATCTCCTTCTACTCTCAATCTCTTTGCTATAACAATCTTACTATCTCTGTCCTAAAAGGAATGGTGCAAAATAGGTCACCTGCTTGTACCACCAATTCCAATCATGACAACAATCATATCCCCATATATCAACCCAAATGTCGATTCCCTTTTTCCAGAAAATATCCCGAAGCTTAAAGGTGGTTTCTGGCTGCTCCCAATCACCCTGTCCTACACAGATAATTCCTCTTCCTTCATTGTACATAGAAATGTAGGGGTGATCTTCCGGAAGATTTTCCATGTAATGTACGGGTGAATTTAGGTATACCAGCTCATCCATGTAGTCGCCAAAGCCATACTCTGCAGTGTAGATTCCACTAAGAGCCAAGACTCCCTTGAAAAGGTCCGGTCTTCGCAGATACAGATTTGCCGCGTGGGTTCCTCCAAGACTTGCTCCAAACAAGAGTACCTGGGGTCCCTTCTTCTCTTCTACCGCCTTAAGCTTGGCTTTTTTCTTTCTTCTTCTGCCGCGAGGAGCCTCTTCTTTTTTCTCGTTTCTTTCTTCTGCCAACTTTTCAGCAAAGGGTACCATCTCATCTGTAATATATTTTACCCATGCTTCATGACGCTCAATTCTCCATCTTGGATCAACCTCTTTGTTAGACCAGGTTTCAAGATCCAAGGTGTCAATGGCAATAATCATTGCCTCACCGGCATCAATCCAAGGTGCCCAAACATCTGTCATATGAAAATTCTCAAAATCATAGAAACGTCCATCCTGACACGGAATATAGATGATAGGCTGTCCTGCATGGCCGTAAACCTTCCACTCCATATCCCGATTTAACGCGTTACTAAACTCTTTGTAATAAGCTGTCTCCATCATATTCTCCTATTTCTTAGTAAAAGCCTCAAAACAAACGGCCCTTAATACATTAATGTTTCCATAAAAAATGGAATCTGCCTCTCCCAGCTAGCCTCGCAGTGGGTTCCTCCCGGAATAATTCGACTATTGACGTGGATTTTCCGCTTCATAAGCTGGGCTGTAAAATCAGCATAAAGCTCTCTAACTCCCGGTTCTCCTTCCATCTCTAAAGCACCATAATCCATATAAATATGGGTATCCTTTCGGATTCTTGCAGACCGAAACAGTTTCTCTAAACGGTCTGGGGAAAAAATAATGGAAGGTGACAGGGCTACACATCTAGAAAAATATTTATTGTAGTGCATCACTGCATAAAGACTCATTAAACCTCCCATGGAACTCCCTGCAATAAAGGTATTCTCTCGATCTGGCAATGTGCGGAAATTCTCATCGATAAAGGGCTTAAAGTCCCCTACCATCCAATCCATGGTAGCCTTCCCTTTTCCTTTAATCTTTCCAAAATGAGGATCATTAAAATTGTAGGGGGAATACTCCGACAATCTCTCATTGTTGACACCATGATTACATTCCACTGCAGCAATAATCAGGGGAGTCTCTGTATAATCCATATACTCCTTCATGCCCCAACTTTTCCCATAGGTGGCATCTTCATCATAAAAAACATTATGTCCATCAAACATGTATAAAACCGGATATCTGCGATCTGGTTCTTTTTCATAGGACTCAGGCAAATAAATATATGCCCTCCTCTTTTCCTCTCCCGATAGTTTCGGAAGGGTAACTTCCCATTTATGTATCATACTTCCTCCAAATTATGTAAAACTCCAAGCTATGTTCAAACAAACCATATCTCGTATCTTACTTAAAAAATGATACCATATAATGTATTGATTCGCCAATACGCAAAAAAGAGGAGATGATGGGCTTTTATCATCTCCTCTTGGTAATATTTACAATAAAGACCTGCATTTTAGCTTCTTTATCCACAAAGAACTCTCTAAAGTCCTGCAAATGTCCACATTTCCACAATCTGACTGGCAATGTTTGCATAAGTCCAGGTTTTCTCTGTATGCTCCGTATTGAAGGGATCCCTTACTTCTACCTGTCCATCATTATAAGATACTAAAACAATGAAATGTCCGATTTTTGTAAAGTCTCCAGGCCCAACACTGCAAATGATCAGTTTACCGGAATTCAGGGTATCTCTTACCTGCTCTTCTCCTAAAAGGCCCTCTTCGCTGTATACCCCCCAGGTGCTGGCAGCATCGGACAAAAGTAACCACATGGTGTTGTTATCAGAATCCACCTCTCCCAACTGCTCGCTTAAACTTGCCACAGCAGCAGGGGTAATACTTGGGTCTTTCTTAATACTGGAAAGCACCATGGAAAGACAAGTTGGTCCACAGCCAGATGCGGCTATAAAACTGGTTCCATACTGTTGATATCCCCAGCGTTCATCCCACTGATAGAGCTTTGGAACCTGTCCCTCCTTATAATCATCCCCAATGGTAGTTGCCACAGGATCATCCTTCTTCTTAGGATAATCCTCCACAAAATCTACCGTCTCTGGATTCTTATCTAGAAGTTCAATAATATCTGCCGGATATTGGCTTTCTGTCGCCTCTTTTTTCACACGGGCCAGACGTTCCTCTGCAGTTTCTGTCTTCTCCTCCTTGTTACTGTCTGAATCAGCATCCCCTGTAGAGATGCTTAGTTCACTAGTGGAAGTTGTTTGTTTCTTTCCGTCAGAACGGGATTTTTTCACCATTCCTTTCCATACAACAACTCCTAGTAGCACAAGTATCAGAAGAACTAGAATCAACAGCAAGGTAAGTCTAGCTTTAATTTGCCTAATGCGCCGTTTTTTCTTAATTTGTTTATTTCTATCTCTCATTAGCAAGCTCCATCTATCTGTGAGCTGCATCCCTTCCCTCCCCTAACTTCCACGGTGCAGCTTTCTATAACATATAAATTCTATTTTTCCCAAACGCGAGTATTATAACATATGTTACAATTTTGTTACAACTTAATTTTTTATTACAATACAATTGTCGCCTTTTTCACTTTTTTCATTTTTTTCAAAAAAATGCTTGCATTTTCTTTTTTCTGATGATATTATAAATTTCGTTGATGCGGGTGTAGTTCAATGGTAGAACACCAGCCTTCCAAGCTGGATACGTGGGTTCGATTCCCATCACCCGCTTTTGTTATGCGCTTTTTTAGCCTCGGGAATTTTCCCGAGGCTTTTTAATTAAATTCATAAATTAATGAAAAAATCTTCCAAGGAAAAACAGGCTTCCCCCAAGGGCGATGTAATAATCCCCTAAGTTTGCAGTTACCTGCTTATCCCCCTTCTTCTTTTGATCTTTTCCTATAGGAATGTAGTCAATCACCTTTCCCCGAACCAATCGATCAAAGCTATTGCTAAGGGCACCTGCAAGAAGAATGGTCATTCCCATCTTTTCTGCCCTATTTCCCTTTTCTTCTGTCTTCTCATTCATTACAAGAAGGGCCACCGTGGATAGCAAAGTAGAAAACTTTACCAGGAAGTTCTTATCTTCTAGGGAGCTAAACATAAATCCACGATTGTAGATTTTTCGCAAAGTAATTTTTTCACGAAAATATTTGTTGCTCTCCCCCTCTTCCAAACTATCCTCTACTAGCTGCTTTACATACTCATCTAATCCAAATAATCCTGCTATCGCTGCTGTTTTTAAAAGCATCCTTATTCTCCTTGGATTTTTACAATTTCCTCTTCCTTCTTCTCAATAGCCTCGTCTCTTTCGGCGATCTCCTTACAGAAATCTAAGAAAATCTCGTCAATTTCTTCTCCCTTTACAAATTTCTCGTAAATCGTAAGTCCCATGTCTTTAAAGTCTCTGTCGTTGGCTCTTTTTAAGCTTCGAACCTCGCTTTTGATTTTTTGAATCTCAATGGTCTCCTCTGTCTTCTTAGAAAGATCTGATGCTACCTCTGTAAATTTCTGACTTAAGTTGTTAAATAAATCTGCCATTGTTCTAATCTCCTTTCCTTTAACTAGTTGCTTAAACGGGGCACTTCTTGTCCTCTTAGTTCTATAATAGGTCCCGCTGTTCCTTCTATATAACCTTCTGTAATAGTGACCTGACCAATACTATCATCCTTTGGAATTTCATACATAATATCCAACATAAATTCCTCGATAATTGCCCGAAGAGCCCTGGCTCCTGTATCTTTTTTCAGGGCTTTTCTAGCAATGGCCCGAAGGGCTCCCTCATCAAAATCTAACTTCACCTCATCTAAGGCTAATAGTTTTTGATACTGCTTTAAGATCGCATTTTTAGGCTCTCTTAAAATATCCACCATCATATCTTCAGAAAGGCCCTGAAGGGTAAATACGATTGGGAGTCTTCCTAAAAACTCTGGAATCATACCAAAGGTTCTAAGATCCTCTGTGGTTACCTTCTCCAATATGGTTTTGTCGTTATTATATTTGTCCTTTAAGTCTGCTCCAAAACCAATGGCCGCCTGCTTTGTAAGGCGTTCTTTAATAATGTTTTCAAGATCTGGGAAGGCACCGCCGCAAATAAATAAAATATTTTTGGTATTCACGGTTACCATAGGCACCATGGCATTTTTACTGGTGGCACCCACCGGCACCTCCACCTCGCTGCCTTCTAAAAGCTTTAACATCCCCTGTTGTACCGATTCACCACTCACATCTCTCTGGCTGGTATTTTTCTTCTTTGCAATCTTATCGATCTCATCAATGAAAATAATGCCCTGCTCTGCCTTGTCCACATCATTGCCAGCTGCTGCCAGTAACTTTGATACTACACTTTCAATATCATCTCCAATGTATCCTGCCTCTGTAAGAGAGGTGGCATCGGTAATGGCAAGAGGCACATCTAAAATCTTTGCCAGGGTCTTTACCAAATAGGTCTTTCCAGAACCTGTAGGCCCGATCATTAACATGTTAGATTTTTCGATTTCAATATCATCCATGGTATCTGTAGCTACCCGTTTGTAATGGTTGTAAACTGCCACAGACATGACCTTTTTCGCATACTCCTGCCCCACCACAAATTCATCTAGCTTTGCCTTAATCTTGTGAGGAGCCGGAAGATTTTTAAGATCCACCAAAGGGGCTCTTTCTTCCTTAGGCTTTTTCTTTTTTATTTTTTGCTTCTTAGGAATCGATTGGTCCAAATCCGATAGATTCAAAAAATGAACCCCCGGCATATTATTTAGCTGGCTAAAATCAAAATTCATATTTGGCATATTTGCCATGGTATCAAAACTCTTTTGCATACAGTCATTGCAGACACATATATTATTAGGTAAATGAATCATCTTTCCGGCAATGCTCTCCGGTCTGCGGCACACAAAGCAAAGCTCTTGATAATCGTCATCTTTTTTTTCTTTTACATCCTCCACTATAACTTCAGATGTGTCTTTTGAACTTGTATCTTTCGATTCGTTTTCTTTTGATTCAGTCCCCTTTGATTCTGTTGCTGTTTCTTTTTCTTTATCCTCTGGGATAATTTCTCTAAAATCTATATTTGACATTTTCTTTGCTCCTATAGCTTTTATTTACTTTCCTGCACCATCAAAAGGAATTCCTCCTCCGAAATAATAGGCACTTGAAGTTCATTAGCCTTTTTATTCTTGGATGAAGCAGAAGTTACATCATTATTAATAAGATAATTAGTTTTGGAAGTTACGGATCCTGTCACCTTTCCTCCCAAACTTTCAATTAATTCCTTTACCTGGCCTCGATTTGCAAAATGCTCTAGACTGCCTGTAATAACAAAATTCTTTCCTTCAAAGATCTGAGGACTTTTTTCCCCTTCCTCCTCCGGAATCCTTACTTCCTTAAGCAAATCTCTTAGACGCTTTACATGGTCACTGTCAGCAAAATAATCCACAAAAGCCTTTGCTAAGACTTCTCCCATACCATCCACAGCCATCACATCAGAAACTGTGGCTTTTAAAAGGTCTTCCACATCGTTATGAAAGGCCTTACAAAGGACCTTTGCATTGGCAAGGCCGATACCTGAGATTCCCAAACTGTAAATCAGGCGAGGCAGGGTAGTTTTCCTAGCCGCCTCCACGCTGCTTATAAGTTTTTTGTAGGACTTTTGGCCAAAGCCTTCCATGTCCTGAATTTCCTGCTGATAGCGATCTAAATGAAATAAATCTACATAATCTTTAACAAATCCTCTGGAAATAAATTTCTCCAAGGTGGATTCTGAAAGTCCATCGATATTCATGGCATCTCTGCTGGCAAATAAGGCAAAGGATTTTATATGTTTTGCCTGACACTGGGGATTAATACAATACAAGGTCTTAGCATCGCTTAGCTGCCTGATTTCTGTAGGTCCCTGGCATACCGGACAGTGGCATGGAATATCTTTTACTCCACTTCTGGTCAGATTTTCTGCAATCTGTGGAATGATCATATTGGCTTTATAGACCTGGATTTTATCCCCCACACCTAAGGCTAATTCTTCCATAATACTAAGGTTGTGGACACTGGCCCTGCTGACAGTGGTTCCCTCTAATTCCACCGGCTCAAAGATAGCTACTGGGTTAATAAGGCCGGTTCTTGAAGGAGACCACTCTATCTCAAGAAGGGTGGTTTCTTTAATCTCATCCTGCCATTTATATGCATAGGAATCTCTGGGGAACTTGGCAGTGCGGCCAAGACTTCTTCCATACTCTATATCGTCATATGTTACCACAAGACCATCCGACGGAAAATCATTATGAGGAATTCTTTCTGAAAAATTAAGAACTTCCTGTCTAATATTCTCCTCTGTCACCAGACAATACTCCACTGTCTCAAAGCCCTGGCTCTTTAGCCATTCCATCTGACAAGCCCTGGAATTTTTAAAGTCTACACCCTCTGCCTGCACTAAGGAGAAAGCGTAAAATTTTACATTTCGCTTGGCTGTAATTTCGTTATTAAGCTGGCGGACAGACCCACTACATAAGTTTCTTGGATTCTTGTATTTGACATCTACATCCCCAATTTCTTCATTGATTTTTTCAAAATCCCTATATCCGATAATAGCCTCCCCCCGAAGGATCAGGTCTCTCTGGTAGGAAATTTTCAAGGGAATATTTTGAAAGACCCTGGCATTGTTGGTAATCACCTCTCCTACTTCCCCATTTCCTCTGGTAACCGCCTTAAAAAGCTCTCCCTCCCTGTAGGTCAAAACAATGGTAAGGCCGTCCATTTTCCAGGAAAGCATAGACTTATACCTTCCCACAAAAGCTGCCAATTCCTCTACATCTTTCGTCTTATCCAGAGAAAGCATTGGCTCCGGATGTTCTTCTTTTGGAAGTTCACTAATCACCTCATAGCCTACATTTACCGTAGGACTGTTAGATAAAATAATTCCTGTATCCTGCTCTAAGGCTTGAAGTTCATCATACAACTTATCATACTCAAAGTTGCTCATGATTTCCTTAGCCTGCTGATAGTAAGCCTTTCCTGCCTCATTTAATAATTTCACCAATTCCTGCATCCGCTGCATCTTATCTTCCATAAAAATCCTCTCTTACAAGCCTACATCCTGATATAGTTTTTTAAGTTCTTCCCCTGTAATTTCCCTGTAGGCTCCACTTTTTAAGCCTCCCAATTCTATATTCATAATCCGCACTCTTACAAGTCGCTTCACCTTATATCCTAAGGTCTGGCACATGCGGCGGATTTGACGGTTTAACCCCTGCGTTAAAACAATAGAAAAAGTATATTTTCCAATTTTTTCCAACTTACAAGGCCTTGTTATAGTATCTAAGGCCTTTTCCTTATCCACGATTCGAACTCCCTGAGACATTTTTTCTATAAATTCTTCCGTAATCTCTCGGTCCACTGTGACCTTATATTCCTTCTCATGTTCAAACCTGGCCCGCATCATTCCGTTAATCAGGTCCCCGTCATTGGTCATAATCAAAAGTCCTTCCGAATCTTTGTCCAGGCGTCCTGCGTAGGTAACTCTGGTAGGGTATTTTAAAAAACGGATAATGTTCTTTTTCTCCCTCATATCCTCGGTACACACGATTCCCCCCGGCTTATTTACCGCTAGAACCACCTTTTTTTCTCTTCCGCCAATGACCTTTTTTCCAACTCGAACCTCCTGGTTTGCTTCCACCTTCATTCCTGGAACTGCCACTTTTCCATCTACAAAAACCCGGCCACTATCAATTAATTTGTCTGCTTCTCTTCGAGAACAGATCCCTGCCTCGCTGAGAAATTTATTTAAACGCACTGCCATAAAAGCCTCACCAATCTTTTCATTTTCGTAGTTTTCATTTTAAAAGCTTGCCTGTCAAAAGTCAAACCTCTGTGTTATAGTAGAAATATCTGATTTTCAATACAAAGGAGCATACTTTATGAATGTTTTGACCCTTCAGGCAAAGTCCTGCATGGCACATCTTCTACTTAAGGAAACCTTTGATTCCTTCTCTTTTATAGATGCTGACATTACCACCTACAATAGCTTTCATATGGATGGATGTTTACAAAAAGAGTTCTACCCGGAAGGGAAAGCCCCAAACCGCAGCTTTTCTTACTGGAAGGATGTGCGGGAATTTTGCCTCAGTATTATAAAGGGCAAGCGAACCCCTTTAAATTTTAAGATTATATTATCCCTGGGAGAAGAAAAGTTCCAAAGTTTTCTCTCTTCACGAGGGATTACTACAATGAATAGCCAGGAAATTCAGGGCCTTTATCTGAATTTTCGCTATGACGGCACCAACCTACAGTGTGTCACCGGCACCTCCACCAAGGTCTTTACTCTGGACAAAAGTTTGGAACAGCAATGGGACCTTTGGGCAAGTGAATTTCTAAAAAATAGTGGCATCGAATTCCTGGAATCTTAAAATTCAAAAGCAAGCTATGTAAAAAGTCTCACGTTTACTCCTTGAAATAAACGTGAGACTTATTTTCTATATCACAATATGCCATGAAAACTTCCTGGCTATTTTTTATTTTGTAAGTAACATCAAAATATCATTGCTTCTCTTTACGAATGCAGTCATATCCTCTGGGCTTAATGGTTTGTGAGACAGGGCTGCTAAATCATACAACTGCTTGCAAATAACAGAAGCATTTTCTCCCTCCTTATGCTCTGCCAGGTACTGAACCAATGGATGGTTGGCGTTTAAAATCAAGGTCTCGGTTCCATTTAAACCAAAATCATTGCTTCCCATGCCATACATCTTCATCATCTCAGCCATACGACGACTTTCCTCAGAAAGAGTCATCATAGAGGCAACCCCTTCATCCTTAAGCTTCTCAACCTTTACATCTAGCTGGTCATTTCCCATTTCCTTACGGAACAAGGCCACTAAGTCTTGAGTAGTCTTTTCAAAGCTTTCCTTTTCTTCCTCAGAAACTTCTTCCTTGGCATCCTCAGTAATATCCGCATCGATTCTCTGGAATTTAATGGTATCATTTCTCTGTTCTAACTGTGTGATAAATGGAGAATCAATGTTGTGGTCTAAGATTACTGCATCTTTTCCCTGTCCACGGAAAAGGTTAATATACTGGCTTTGCTGTACCGGATCTGTTACATAGTAGATAACAGTCTTCTTCTCTTCCGGCTTTGTCTCTTCCAGATTTTCAACTACATCTGCATCTTCTGCTGCATCTTTTGCCTCTGGTTTTTCTAAGGAACCGCCATTTTCTTCTACGCAATCCTTCAGGGTAAGGTATTTGTTGTCTAAGTTCTTAAAGAGTACAACGTCCTTCATCTTGTCGCAGAACTTTTCATCCTTTAAGCATCCAAACTTAACAAAGGGGCTGATGCTATCCCAATATTTTTCATAGTCCTCACGTTTTGTCTTGCACATTCCGGCAAGCTTGTCAGCTACTTTCTTAGAAATGTAGTCTGCAATCTTATTTACAAAACCATCATTTTGCAGGGCGCTACGGGAAACATTTAAAGGCAGGTCCGGGCAGTCAATCACGCCTTTTAGAACCATCAAGAATTCCGGAATTACTTCTTTAATGTTGTCTGCAATAAACACCTGGTTGTTGTAAAGCTTAATGGTTCCTTCCACGGAATCATACTCTGTATTGATTCTTGGAAAGTATAAAATTCCCTTTAAATTAAATGGATAATCCATGTTCAAATGGATCCAGAACAGGGGCTCCTTGTAGTCTAAAAATACCTTGCGATAGAACTCCTTATAGTCCTCATCGCTGCACTCATTTGGATGTTTGGTCCAAAGAGGAGTAGGATCACTTAAAGAAACCGGGCGCTTGTTGATCTTAGCTTTATCCTTGGCAGGGCTTACTTCTACCATTTCTTTTTCGCCCTGTTCATTTTCCTTTTCTTCCATCTTGGCATCTTCATGGATGTGCTCAACAACCACATCATCTTCACGAAGGTCTGCCTCATCTACAGTCTCATATTCCTGTTCTGCTGTCTCATCTTCTAAGAAAATCTGTACTGGCATAAAGGAACAATATTTTTCAATAACTTCTCTTACACGGTACTTATTGGCAAATTCCAGGCTGTCATCATTTAAGAAAAGGGTCATAACAGAACCAACGTCTGTCTTGTCTCCTTCAGACATCTCATACTCAGTACCTCCGTCACTAACCCAGTGAACAGGGGTAGCACCTTCCTTGTAAGATAAGGTATCAATATGAACTTCATCTGCCACCATAAAGGCTGAGTAGAATCCAAGACCAAAATGACCGATCATATCATCTTCTGTGGTCTTATCCTTGTACTTCTCCAAAAATTCTGTAGCACCGGAAAATGCAATCTGTGTAATATACTCTTCCACTTCCTCAGCAGTCATGCCAAGACCATTATCAATAAATTTCAAGGTCTTTTCCTTGGGATTTACCACTACCTTAATAGCTGGCTTATAATCATCAGGAAGCTGGTACTCTCCCATAACATCCAACTTCTTCAGCTTTGTAATGGCATCACATCCATTGGAAACAAGCTCTCTTACAAAAATATCATGATCGGAATATACCCACTTTTTTATAATCGGGAAAATATTCTCACTACTAATTGATAAACTACCTTTCTTTGACTCCATCTTTTATTCACTCCTATCTAAATCTAACGCAACTTCTTAAATTCTCGTTGACGAATCCACTGCAAAAGCAGCTTCTCTTAATTTGTCTAAAGGTATCTTAATACCACTTATTTTAAAAGTCAATAAAAAATTAGCACTCCTTAAAAATGAGTGCTAATAACTTTCTTAAAAATATAAAAATTTAATAAATACATACTGCCAGGTCCCCAATCTGATCCATAATTCCAGCAATGAGATCTGCATCCTGCTGGATTTCTCCCTGTTCAGGGTCTTGGAGGGTTACCGTATTATTTGTCTTGGAATAGCCAGACAAGACTACACAGTGTTCATTGCCAAACCAATCATAGGTCTTCCCCTTATACTCGTAAGCATAGTCTGTAAAGCTTGGATCCGAATAGTCCACAGTCACCCATAAAAGAACGGGATAGCCTGCTGCCACATAGCCATAAAGGTCTTCTAAGGAAGCGCCTGACACATCATGGGCCCACAGGGTAGTATTCTGGTCTGCCAAATATTTTCTCGCGGTCTTTGCAAGTCCAGGAGGCCAAATTCCCGCTCCATCATAGGAATAAGGATCTCCACTAAATCCTACCGGATAATCTTCCGTGGCCCTAACCAGGTAATCATCTGCAATGGTAGTTTTATCTACAGAAAATCCGTGATAGTTAAGGACCATAGTAAGAGCCGTGGTCTCACATCCTGTCGGCAGTTCCGGAAGCTGCCAGATGGTGTCTACCGAAAGATCTGCCTCCGCTGGCACCTCATTAAAGATAGAGGAAACCTTTAATTTTACTCCGTTGATACCAGACACTACAGATGCTAAACAAAAACCCTCTGCTAAACCTTCCATACTGGCTCCATAAACATTGCTGCTTATAAGAGTTAAACAAAGGATCATACAGACCGGTATTTTTCTAAAAACAACTCCATTTTTCATGAAAAACTTCTCCAATATTTTCTATTAAAATGCACAAAACATCCTGACTAATAGCTATTTCAAGCCAAGTCAGGATGTTATCGTATCATAATTTTATGTAAATATTGTGTCCTTCTATAGTTTCTTTTTTATTCCACTGACTTTAAAGATTCTACCATATCAATTTTCTTTAATTTGAAATACATAAGTCCATTGATACATAAAGAAAAGGCGATGGTAAAGGCAAGGGCATACAAGAAACTGCTAAGGTTTATGACCCGGCCAAACATAACTGAATCCACCTCCACCGTCTCTATGATAAATAGGTGAAGGACCTTTCCCAGCACACAGCCTGCCACTGCTCCCAGTAAGGTCAGCACCATATTTTCCCTGTATACGTAGGCCGCCACCTCAGGATCATAAAAGCCAAGAACCTTCAAGGTTGCAAGTTCCCTCTGTCTTTCTGTGATATTAATAGTATTTAAATTATAAAGAACCACAAAGGCCAGCATTCCTGCGGAAATAATCAGCACCACAATAACCAGATTCAAGCTCTTTAGCATATCATCTAACTGGTCCTGAATATCAAAAATGTAGCTTATACTAAGGACTGCATCTTCATCAATAATCTTTTGTCCTACCTTTTTCATGTCCGAGGTGCTATAGCCATTGGGAGTGGAATACAAAACACTATTGTATTCTGGCTCTTCTCCATGGACCTTCTCGTAGTAAGCAGGTGTCATATAGATATAATGACCCATGTAATTTTCGCAGATGGCAGAAATCTTTACCTTTATATTACCCTGGTCTTCGTCTTTAATATCAATGGTATCCCCTACCTGGGTGTCCAAAAGATGGGCTGTTTTTTCTGTGATGATTGCTCCTGAATCATCTAATTTGTAGGTTTCTCCTGTCTTTCGGTCCCGAAAATGCACATAGTCTGAAAGGTTCTTCTGGTCCTTTAGGACACATTCCACCGTCTCTCGCTCTTTCTTTCCATTTACTAGGGTTACTGTCTTCATACGGGTATCCATATACTGGGCAATATCTGAATCTTTTTCCAAATCCCCATGCAGGGCCTCTTTTTCTTCCTCTGTCACATCATCCTTTAAATAGGCCACCCCGTCATAGACCTGGATTTCTTTATACTGCAATTGGGTAATCTCAAAAATAGAGTCTTTTAAGCCAAATCCTACTAACATAAGTGCCATACAGCCGCTAATACCAAAAATGGTCATAAAGAATCGTTTCTTATAACGCATGAGATTTCGCACGGAAGATTTCCAGGAGAAATTCAAGTGATTCCAAATGATTCCAATCCTCTCTAAAAGGACTCGCTTTCCTACCTTAGGTGATGGAGGCCGCATAAGAACTGCCGGCTGGGCCATAAGTTCCTTGTAGCAGGCAAAGAAGGTTGCCGCTGTAATACACACAATAGAGATTCCTGATGCCATAAAAGCATAATACATATTATACGGCACTATGATCTTTGGAATGTGAAGATACATAATCTCATAGGCATAAATAATAATATAAGGCAGGATTTTTTCCCCTACTAGGACTCCAAAGATACTGCCTCCAACTGTGGCCAGCAGGGCATATCCAATATATTTTTTTGCAATGGTCATTTTCCCATAACCTAAGGCCTTCATGGTTCCAATGGCCATGCGCTGCTCTTCTACCATACGGGTCATACTGGTCAGGCTAATAAGGGCTGCCACCAGGAAGAAAATTACCGGGAAAACCCTTCCAATTGCCCGCATACGGTCTGCATTTTCCCCATAACCGGAATATTCCGGCAGGGTGCTACGATCATATACATAGGATTTCGCCTCCGGAATGTCCTGAATCTTAGCCTCCCCTTCTTGGATCTCATTTTCTCCTTCTTGGATCTTAGCTTCCATTTCAGAAAGATCTAAGCTAGTGGAAGCCCCTGCATCTGCTGAAAGTCCTGTATCTGTTGAAAGCCCCATGCCGACTGCAAGCTCCATCTGATTCTTAACAGCAGCCAGTTGGTCTTTTGCCTCAGCCAGTTGCTCCTTGGCTGTTTGAAGTTCTTTTGTAGCATCGTCTACCAGCTCCTGATGTCTGATCTCTCCCCGTTCTTTTACCACTTTTTCTACCTGATCCATGGCATCTTCTATAACATCTTCATATTCGGAGGTATAGGCTGTAAGCTTTTTTGCCCCCTTTACCTGGAAATAAGCCTCCGTATAAACATCTAGATCAAAGGTATCTTCTGTTACCAGGGCAAAGGCAGAAATACTGCCGGTTCCTATGGTGGTGCTTCCTCGGCTAAAGGAAATGTAGCAGGGGCTATTTCCGGTTCCCACTACTGTCAGGGTGTCTGTAGTAAGGCTATCTGTCACTGGATCCTGAGTTCCGGAAGATAGGTGAATCTTATCACCCACCTTAAAATCCGACTCATCATCCACCAAACATTCTCCGGCTTTTTTAGGAAGACGGCCACTGGTAACTGTAGGCTCATTCATTTTCTCTGTAAGGGACATTACATGAAGGGCCTTCTTCTCATCCCCAACTTCCTGTAGAAAATCTCCACTGTATCCTCCTACAACCTTGGAAATTTCTTTTATTTTCTCAAAAGCCTCAAGGTCATCTTCTGTAATTCCCAGAGTAGCTACGGTCTTAATATCCATAAGGTTGGCTCCATCAAAATAAGCATCTCCCGTAATTCGCATATCGGGCTCTGAAGACCGAATCCCTGAAAAAAAGGCCACTCCCATAGCAACGATAAAGAAAATAGATAAGAATCTTCCCGGGCTTTTCTTGATTTCCATAAAAAAATCTTTTCTTGTTGTTTTCTTCATTTTTTCTACCACTCAATCTCAGAAATCGGACAAGGATTTTCATTTACTGTAATTTTTGATACCCGACCGTTCTTAATCTGAATGACCCGGTCTGCCATAGGGGCAATGGCCAAATTGTGGGTAATTAAAATCACAGTCATCCCCTTATTTCTACAGGTATCCTGCAAAAGCTGTAAAATAGCCTTTCCTGTATTGTAGTCCAAGGCTCCTGTAGGCTCATCACAAAGAAGGAGTTTAGGATTCTTAGCCAGAGCTCTGGCAATGGAAACTCTCTGCTGCTCTCCACCGGATAACTGGGCCGGAAAGTTTTTTAAACGGTGGCCAAGTCCAACTTCCTCAAGGACTTCCTCAGCGTCCATGGGGTTTTTACAAATCTGCAAAGCCAGCTCTACATTCTCCTTTGCTGTCAGGTTTTGGATCAAATTATAAAATTGAAAGACAAATCCAATATCATCCCTGCGATAGGCTGTAAGCTGTCGTTGGTTATATTGGGCAATATCCTTGCCATCTACCAAAACCTTTCCTTCAGTAGCAGTGTCCATTCCCCCAAGAATATTTAGCACTGTAGTTTTTCCTGCGCCACTGGGACCTACTACCACAGCAAATTCTCCTTTTTTTATCTCAAAATCGATGCCTGCCGCAGCTTCAATTGTCACCTCTCCCATATGGTAGATTTTTTTTACATTTTCCAAAGTTACAAATTCCGCCATTCAACCACCTCCATCAATATAGGGTTTTTGTAATAAAAAGGGAACCCTTGCGTCTATGCAAGAGTTCCTTCTCATTTCAATTGTAAAAAACAGAAAACTTCTTTCCTCTTCTTACTTAGAGCTTTCCATGTCCCGGATGATCTTTCTAAGTTTCAGAATCATGGAAGGTGCCACTGAAAGCTCATCTACGCCCATGCGAACAAACTGCTCGGTAAGCTCTGTATCTGCTCCGAGTTCTCCACAGATACCAGCCCATTTTCCATATTTATGAGCACTGTCCACTACCATCTGGATCATTCTAAGGATTGCCGGATGATGAGCATCATAGAAGTCATCTAATTTCGCATTCTGTCTGTCAATAGCCAGGGTATACTGGGTCAGATCGTTAGTTCCTATACTGAAAAAGTCTACCTTCTGGGCCAACTCATCTGCCATAATAACGGCTGCCGGAGTCTCAATCATAATTCCCTGCTCTGGAATCTTATAAGGAATTCCTTCGCTCTTAAGTTCAGCCTCCACCTGGTCTACGATCTTGTAAATCTTTTCTACTTCATTTACAGAAATAATCATTGGATACATAATGGAAATATTTCCATAAGCTGCCGCACGAAGAAGGGCACGAAGCTGAGTCTTGAAAATGTCCTGCTGCTTTAAGCAGATACGGATGGCACGGTAACCCAAAGCCGGATTGTCTTCCTTACCAAGATTAAAATAATCTACCTGCTTGTCGGCTCCAATATCCAAGGTACGGATAATGACTTTCTTTCCAGCCATAGTCTGAGCAACTTGCTTGTAAGCCTGGAACTGCTCTTCCTCTGTCGGGAAATCTTCTCTTCCAAGATATAGGAACTCGCTACGGAAAAGACCAACACCAGCGGCATCATTCTCCAAAACATATCCTACATCTCCTACGCTTCCGATATTTGCATAAAGCTTAATGGCACGACCATCCTTTGTTACGGTCTCTTTTCCTCTCATCTCTTGAAGAAGGGCAAGCTTTTCTTTTTCTTCCTGCACTCTCTTTGCAGTAGCTACCTGAAGCTCCTCATCAGGATCAAAAATTACAGATCCTTCAAATCCGTCTACAATGGCCTCTGTTCCATTGGTCAAGGCATCTAGATCCATAGGAGCCCCAATAATAGCCGGAATATTCATCATTCTTGCCAAAATAGCTGTATGGGAGTTGGTAGAACCGTGAACCGTTGCGAAGGCTAAGATCTTACTCTTATCCATCTGTACCGTCTCACTGGGACTTAAGTCATCTGCCACAATAATAGATGGCTCCATATCGTCCATATCTACTTCTTCATTGCCACTGAGAATACGAACCAAACGTCCGGAAATATCTCTGATATCTGCAGATCTTGCCTTCATGTACTCATCATCCATGTTAGCAAACATCTCACCAAAATTATCTCCGGTCATAGCCACTGCATATTCTGCATTTACCATCTCTGTACGAATAGTATTGTTAATGGCTTCTCTGTAATCCTCATCTTCCAAAAACATCTGCTGTACTTCGATAATGGCTGCGTTGGCCTCACCCACCTCAACAACTGCTTTATCATAAAGCTTTTGAAGCTGTGCATTGGCTCTTTCGGCTGCATCCTTAACTCTTAATATTTCAGCCTCTGCATCCTCTACTTTTGTACGTCTTACCTGGTAATCGTTCTTCTTAAAGACAACGATCGGTCCCTGTACAATTCCTTTGTAAACTGACTTACCTGTAAATTTCTCCATTCGGCAAATTCCTCCCATTCATCGTTCCGTATAGTTTCATCATCAAACTCCATACTTGAGCTTTATTATACACTATTTAGGTCTGACGAACCACTGAATATTTTATAAAACCAAAGATTTAGTCCCAAAAAACTAGGATAACAATTCTCTTAATTTCTGATTTACCATTCCAGGATTTGCCTTTCCCTTCATGGCTTTCATGGTCTGGCCTACCAAGGCTCCAAGAGCCTTTTCTTTTCCGCCCTTGTAGTCAGCTACTGCCTGTGGGTTCTTGGCAATGACTTCCTGTAAAACTTCCAGAAGGGCTCCCTCATCATTTACAGTCTTTAAGCCATTTTCCTCTACATACTTGTCTGGATCAATGTCCTCTGCATACATTTTTTCAAAAACTTCTTTGGCCACTGAACTGTTAATGGTTCCTGCATCTGCCAGTTCAATCAGTTTTGCTAAATGCTCTGGTGAAAATACGATATCTTCCGGCTCTTCTCCATGTTCCTTCAAAAGTCGCATGGTCTCCACCATAAGCCAGTTAGAAACCTTCTTAGGCTTCTTACAGATTGCTGTAGTTGCCTCAAAAAGATCTGCCATGTATTTAGAGCCTGTAAGAATCTCCGCATCATACTGAGGAATATCAAATTCCTTCTTGTAACGCTCTAATTTTTCATCTCTAAATTCCGGCTGTTTTGCCTTAATCTCATCAATCCACTCAGAACTAATAACAATGGGTACTAGGTCCGGCTCTGGGAAATAACGGTAGTCCTGGGCATCTTCCTTAGAACGCATTGCATGGGAAGATTCTTTATTGTCATCCCATCTTCTGGTTTCCTGAATTACCTGCTTGCCTTCCTCTAAAAGCTCGATCTGACGGGCCCTCTCTCCTTCGATGGCATGGGTAATGGCCTTAAAGGAGTTTAAGTTCTTCATCTCGGTTCTGGTTCCGAAAGCCTCTGTTCCCACTTCTCTTACAGAAAGGTTCACGTCTGCACGCATAGATCCTTCCTGAAGCTTACAGTCAGATGCTCCTAAATACTGAATCAGGGTACGAAGTTTCTCAAGATAAGCAATAACTTCCTCTGCCGACCTCATATCAGGCTCTGATACAATCTCTACCAAAGGGACTCCACTTCGGTTGTAATCTACCAAAGAAGTGTCATCCCACTCATCATGTACTAACTTTCCTGCATCCTCTTCCATATGCATCTCATGAATGCGGATTTTTTTCTTAGTATCTCCTACTGTAATTTCTACATAGCCATTTCTGGCAATTGGTAAGTAGAGCTGAGAAATCTGATAGTTTTGCGGGTTATCAGGATAAAAATAATTCTTACGGTCAAATTTGCATACTCTTGTAATATCACAGTTGGTTGCAAGACCAATGGCCATGGCATACTCCACCACTTGCTTATTTAAAACTGGAAGAGATCCTGGCATACCGGTACAAACCGGGCAAGTGTGGGTATTTGGTGCTCCACCGAAGGCAGTGGTACATCCACAGAAAATCTTTGTTGCTGTGGCTAATTCTACATGGACCTCAAGTCCAATGACAGTTTCGTATTGCTTTGCCATGTTTATCTGCCTCCTTTCTTTGCAAGTTCTGGTCTTTCGTAGCTTCTAGTCTGCTCTAAAGTGTAGGCTGCCCGGATAATCTTATTTTCTTCAAAACAATTTCCAATAAATTGCATACCAATGGGAAGTCCCTTAGAATCTTTTCCTACTGGAAGGCTGATTCCCGGAAGGCCTGCCAAGTTTACAGCGATAGTATAAATGTCTCCCAGGTACATTTTAATTGGGTCACTTAAGCTTTTTCCAAGCTCCGGTGCTGTTGTTGGAGCAGCAGGAGCAATAATCATATCATATTTTGCAAAGGCCTTATCAAAAGCTTCTTTAATCAGAGCTTTTGTTCTTAAGGCTTTCAAATAATAGGCATCATAATATCCGGAACTAAGGACAAAGGATCCCAACATAATTCGACGTTTTACCTCTGGACCAAATCCTTCTGAACGAGTCTTCTTATACATATTATGAAGGCCTTCATATTCAGGAGTACGATATCCATATTTTACTCCATCAAAACGAGACAGGTTAGAACTTGCCTCTGCAGATGCAATAACATAGTAAGCCGGAATCGCATACTCTACCAAACTAAGGTCAAAGCTTTCCACAATGGCTCCCTTTTCTCCCAAGGTTTTTACCGCATCCATGATGTGATCCTTTACTTCAGGATCTAAGCCTTCCCCAAAATAATCTTTGGGAATTCCAATCTTAAGGCCCTTTACATCCTCCACCAAAGCACTAGTAAAGTCATAACTTTCTCTCTTTACAGAGGTGCTATCCTTAGGATCATAAGAAGCGATGGTTTCTAAAATAGTAGCACAGTCTCTTACGTCCTTTGCCACCGGTCCAATCTGATCTAAGGAAGAACCGTAAGCAATTAATCCATAACGAGAAACTGTTCCATAGGTTGGCTTAATACCAACAACGCCACAGAAAGAACTAGGCTGACGAATGGATCCACCGGTATCAGATCCCAAAGCATAGGCGCACTCTTCAGCCGCTACTGCTGCGCAGGAACCGCCGGAAGATCCTCCCGGAACATGATTTAGATTCCAAGGATTCTTAGTAACTCCATAGTAAGAAGTCTCTGTAGTACTTCCCATGGCAAATTCATCCATGTTGGTCTTACCAATAATCACTGCCCCTGCTGCCTCTAGATTCTTAACTGCCTCTGCAGTAAAGGTAGGATTAAAGTCCTCCAAAATCTTGGAACTGCAGGTAGTAAGCATTCCCTCTGTACACATATTATCTTTAATTGCTACCGGAACTCCCGCCAAAGGACCTGTCAAAGTACCATCGTCAATTAATTTCTGTACTTCATCTGCCCTTTTTAGGGCTCCTTCTTTATCTAAGGTCACAAAGCTATGTACATCCGCTTCCACAGCCCCAATCTGGGCAAAGGCAGCTTCCACAGCTTCTTTTACTGTAATCTCACCGCTTTTAATTAATTTTCCGGTCTCAACTGCCGTCAAATTCATAATATCCATGATCTGCTTCTTCCTCCTATCCGATGGTCTTAGGCACCTTGAAGCTATTATCCTTCATAAGTGGTGCGTTCTTTAAGGTATCTGCACTTCCATCTCCATTGGTTACTACATCCTCACGGAATACATTATTAACCGGAAATACATGAGACATTGGCTCAATCCCCTGAGTATCCAATTCATTTAAAGTATCAATATAATCAAGCATCTTCTCCATATCGGCCTTGGCTTTTTCTTTCTCTTCACCGGAAAGCTCTAATTTTGCCAGGATGCCTACATATTCGATGGTCTCATCTGAAATCACGTTAGCCATGATAATCCTCCTATCATTTGTCTTTTTATAGAGTGCCTTTCAAATTAAGATTAAGGCTCCAGTCTACTTAAATCTCTTGGGAACAAAGTTGTCTCTCGAACATTTTCCTCTCCCACAAGTTTCATAGTAAGACGCTCAAGTCCAATACCCAGTCCTCCATGAGGTGGAATTCCATGCTTGAAGGTTGCCAGATACTGGTCCATTCCATCTGTCTCCATGCCTCTTGCCTCAATCTTGTCTAAAAGCATCTGGTAGTCGTGGATTCTCTGTCCTCCAGTAGTAACTTCCATTCCCTTGTAGAGAAGGTCAAAGCTCAAGGTATATCTGGTATCCTCCGGATCATCCATAGCATAGAAAGGACGCTTCTTAGATGGATAGTGAGTTACAAATACGAAATCGCTATCCCACTCTTCCTTTGCATACTGTCCAATGAGGACTTCCTCCTCAGGCTCCAGATCAAAAGGATTTTTCATCTTATGGTTATATTTTTCTGCAACTAATTCTTTGATATCTGCAAATTTAACTGCCGGAATCTTGTCTACCTTTGGAAGGGTGATTCCAAGAGTTTTTAACTCTCTTGCATATTCCTTCTCAAGAAGGGCCATTGCATACTGAAGATATCCTGTCTCCATAGCCATAATATCCTCAAAGCTGTCAATGTATCCCATCTCAAAGTCCAAACTAGTATACTCATTTAAGTGGCGCTTGGTATTGTGTTTCTCAGCTCGAAATACAGGAGCAGTCTCAAATACACGATCAAAAACTCCCACCATCATCTGCTTGTAAAACTGTGGACTCTGAGCTAAAACCGCCGGTCTGTGGAAATACTCTAACTTGAAAATGTTAGCTCCTCCCTCAGCCCCTTTTGCCCCAATCTTTGGTGTATGGATTTCTGTAAATCCCTGGCTGTACAAAAAATCACGGAAGCTTCTGGTTAAGGCTTCCTGAATTCTAAACTTTGCACGCTCCCTAATATTTCTAAGAGCAATGGAGCGATAATTTAATTTTGCTTCCAAGGAAGTATTTAATTTCCACTTAGAAATTGCAAGAGGCATCATCTCATCAGAAGGTTCACTTAAGATTCTTACAGAATGGATCCGAACCTCAATGCCGTTAGGAGCTTTCTCATTCTCCTCCAAGACTCCTTCCACTTCAACTGCGTCTGCTTCTTTTAAATCCTTAAGAGCAAAATCTGCAGTTCCTTCCTCATAAACTGCCTGCAGAAGTCCCTCTCTTTTTCTTAAAATCACAAAGGCCACAGTTCCCATATCACGAATGGTGTGGATGGCTCCGTTGACCTTTACAGTGTCTCCCGGTTTTGCCTCTGTTAATAACTGGCTGATTTCCAAGGTATCTTTCTTGTTAACTCCTGTTACAAATTCCATTTTTCTTCCTCCTGGGATTTTTTGTTTGTTTTTGTTATCCTTTTTTGATAACTATCTGTATACGAAAGCTAGGAAAGGTATACATTATCCTCCCGGGGCATTTTTTGTATAAGAGGAAATTTCATCGAAATTTCTTATCATACAAAAAACGCCCCGAGATGCAAAAAACATCTCGGGGCGAATAAAGTCATTATCCGCGGTACCACCCGTTTTGAATTCCAAATAAGAATCCATCTCTTGTGCACGTAACGTGTTGCCTGCGTACCGACCTACTGCTATTTCAACCGGTCTGCTCCAGAGTGTTCCCTATTGTCTTCTTCCCTTAAGTATCGCTCTCAGTCGGTGACGATACATTCCTGTCAAGTTCCAAAAACAGAGTCTCCTTCTTCGCTTTACTAGCTTAAACTGCTACTTATGTTAGCACAGGAATTCTTAGATTGCAAGAAATTTTTATTTACATTCCCCTTAGATTCTCTTAGCAATCTCTTTAAAATTTTCTTACTTTCCAGCCCGGTATTTATTTTCTGTTTTAGAATACATAATCTTCTGTTCATGGTAGAGACTAAAATAGCCGGACAGCAAATAACAACTAGCTACCACAACACAGTAATAGGGCATGCCATCAAATTTAAATAATTCAAAGGCAATGAGCATAGCTGTAATGGGGCTGTTGGTAACAGAGCAGAACACACCTGCCATTCCGCAGGCTGCACAAAGTTCCACAGGAAGTCCGATGAATCCGGAAAGGGCAGACCCTAAAGTAGCTCCAATAAAAAGAGATGGGACAATCTCACCGCCCTTAAATCCGGCACATAAAGTCAGGCAAGTAAATAGAATCTTAAAAACAAAGACCCAGATTTTCTCCGGACCATCAAAAGATCTTGCAATCACATCTCCCCCCAGACCAATATAATCATCGGTTCTTACCAGAAGCCACAGTACTATTACTGCAATTCCTCCTACTGCTACCCGTAGGTATGGATTGGGAAAATATTTTTTATATAGCTTACTACTGCGGTGCATAGCGGCACAAAAACCAGCTCCCACAAGGGAAAATACCATGGCTAACAATACAATTTTAACTGCAGAAATCCCATAAAAATTTGGCATCTTGGTAACTGGGTAGGGAACTGCAAAGGTTCTTACACCCCATATTACAGACATCTGTTCTGCAATAAAAGAGGAGAACATGCAAGGAACCAAGGCTCCATAATACATAACCCCTACGCTTACCACCTCCATAGGAAAAATAGCTGCTGCCATAGGAGTTCCAAAAAGAGCGGAGAAAGCCGCACTCATACCTGCAAGCATCATAATGTGCCGATCACTATTGTTTAGGTGAAGGACTCTTGCAAGCCAGTTTCCAAGGCTGGCACCAAACTGCAGGGCCGCTCCCTCACGCCCGGAAGATCCACCAAATAAATGGGTTAGAATGGTAGACACTAAGATCAAAGGAGCAATCCGTCCTGGCATAACCCCTTCCGTCTCCCGAATCGTACTAAGGACCTGGTCTGTACCGGTATTATCCCCCTGTCCGGTTCTGCGATAAATCCATACGATTACAAGTCCTGCCAAAGGAAGACCAAAGATCAGCCACCTATGAAGTTCTCGAAACTCTGTAGCATATACAATTCCTTTGGCAAAAAAACTAGATAAAGACCCAATTCCTATTCCTATTACCACCGAAAGGATGATCCACTTAAACAAGGTGCCATAGAGTGTTTTAGCCGCTTTTATGATATAGGCAATTGCCTCTTTTACTTTTTGTTTTATTTCCATTTTCCCATTCCCCATATCGCAAAAGAGCCAATGTGAAGATATCCACATTGGCTCATAACTTAGCGCAATCTTTACACTAATTATTATATTTTTATCTATTACATCTGTAAAGGAGATTTTCCCATCTTCTGTCAACTTCCTTCTGGAAAGCTTCAATGAGATATTCATTGCCTGGCTTAAAGAGATGTTTAAATCTTCCCTGAGGCTTTAAGAAATCTTCGATTGGAAGTTTCTTCTTTGGCTCGTAGTTTAATTTCCACTTACCTTCCTCCACCTCAAAGAGAGGCCAGTAGCAGGTTTCCACTGCCAAGCGACACATTTCCATAATCTCTGGGGTGTTGTATCTCCATCCACGCGGGCAAGGAGCCATAATATTTAAAAATGCAGCTCCCGGTGTGTAAATGGCCTTCTCAGACTTAATGTGAAGATCTCTAAAATTCTGCACAAAAGTAGTCTGGGCCACATAAGGAACGTCGTGCTCTGCAATAATGGAAGCCAAATCTTTACGGTTCTGGGGCTTACCATTACTTGCACTTCCCACTGGTGTAGTTGTGGTATCTGCAAACATTGGAGTTGCAGAAGAGCGCTGGATTCCTGTATTCATATAAGCACCGTTGTCATAGCAAACATAAACCATATCATGGTTACGCTCCATAGCTCCAGAAAGGGACTGGAAGCCAATATCGTAAGTACCACCGTCACCGCCAAAAGTAATAAACTTAAAGGTCTCGTCTAATTTTCCTTTTCTTCTAAGAGCATTGTAAGCTCCCTCTACACCACTCAAGGTAGATCCTGCATTTTCAAATGCATTGTGGATATAACTGTCTGTCCATGATACATAAGGATATGTAAAAGTAGATACCTCCAAGCATCCGGTTGCATTTCCAATTACTGCCTTATCTCCCTCATGAAGTCCTCGAAGAACATTGCGAACTGCGATGGGCGCGCCACATCCTGCACACATTCTATGTCCCGGAGCAAGACGTTCCGGTTTATTCATTGTTTCTTTAAAATTATAAGCCATGTCTTCTCCCTCCTTACTCTCTGATTCCCAAGTAGCGATAAGTCTCGCCGGCATCGTCATTGTCAATTACAGTTTGAAGGTCTGCAAAAACTTCTTCCACATGTTCTACACGAACGTCACGTCCTCCCAAACCATAAATATAATTTATAGCCAACGCCTGACTTCTTGCACGGAACAAAGCAGACAAAACATCAGCTCCAAGAGGTCCTCCCTGATTAGAATAGCCTTCCGCCCGGTCCATAACTGCAACCGCCTTTACATTCTCAAGGGCCTTAGCAATGGCCTCTCCCGGGAATGGACGATAGAGTCTGATTTTCAGAAGTCCTACCTTTTCTCCCCGGTCTCTTAGCTGATCAATGGCATCTTTGGCAGTTCCTGCTGCGGAACCAATCATGACCACTGCTCTCTCGGCATCCTCTAAACGATAACTTTCAAACAAGCCATATTCTCTTCCAGAAAGCTCGGCAAAATCTTTTGCCACATCAAGAACCACCTGATCTACATGCTTCATAGCCTCTGCCTGATTTCTCTTTGCTTCCATATAGAAATCAGTTACAGAATAAGGTCCCACTGCCATTGGACATTCTGGATTCAGAAGATAATTTTCCGGCTCATACTCTCCTACGAAATCCTTTACTTCTGCATCGTCTAATAATTCAATATTCTCCACCGCATGGCTGGTGATAAATCCATCCTGGCAGATCATAATCGGAAGATGCACATCCTTATGCTCAGAAATGCGGAAGGCCTGTACCATATTGTCATAAGCTTCCTGATTGTTTTCTGCGTAAATTTGAATCCATCCTGCATCTCTAGCTCCCATACCATCGGAATGGTCACCATTAATATTAATAGGGCCTGACAAGGCACGGTTTACCAAAGCAAGAGCTAAGGGCAGACGGTTGGATGCTGCAATGTAAAGCTCCTCCCACATAAATGCCAAACCGCAGGAAGAAGTAGCTGTTAAGGCTCTTGCTCCTGCTGCAGAAGCACCGATGGTAGCACTCATGGAACTGTGCTCACTTTCCACAGTAATAAACTCTGTATCTACCAGTCCATTTGCAACAAAATTCGCAAAATACTGAGGAATCTCTGTGGAAGGGGTAATAGGAAAGGCCGGAAATACATCCGGGTTAATCTGGCGAAGAGCAATTGCCACCGCCTCGTTACCTGATAAACGATCTCTTTTTGCCATATTAGTTCACTCCTTCCATAGTAATTGCGCCAAACGGACAGGCCTTTACGCAAATGCCGCATCCCTTACAATGATCGCGGTCAAAGGCGCCACGTTTTCCATCCTTTACAGGAATACAGCTGTCGGGACAGACTGGTGCGCATAGCAAACACTGCTTACATTTTTCTTCAATAAATTCCGGCTTTACACTGCTCCACTCACCGGTCATAAATTCTACAGAAGTACCTGATCCGGCAATGGTCATACCTTCTGTCAGGTCCTGCCATTTTGCTTTTAAACCTAATTTGCTGATATCTGTTGCCATTAGTGCACCTCCTCAAATGCCATCTCAAGAGCCTTCATGTTACCATCAATAACCTCTGGCTTGGTGGCAAATTTATGTTCAAAAGAAGCTCTCATTTCTTTCAGGAAACGGTCCTGATCCATGATATTTGCTACCTTTACAATTGCTGCAAGAAGAGGTGTATTAGGGAAATACTTTCCTAAGGTCGCCAAGGATACCTTCTTAGCATCGATGGTATATACTTCCCCCTTGTAGCCCTTTAAGTGAGGAAGAATCTCCTCCTTGCTCTTTTCTGTGTTTACCAGGATAGCTCCATCCTCTCTTAATCCTGCAGTTACATCCACGGTGTCCAACAAGGACTCATCAACCACTACTACATACTCCGGATCATAAATGTTAGAGTGAACACGAATCTGTGTATCACTGATACGATTGTAGGCTGTAATAGGTGCTCCCATACGCTCCGGGCCATATTCCGGGAATCCCTGAACATACTTACCGGTCTGGAATGCTACGTCTGCCAGCAAAAGAGCTGCAGTTTTTGCACCCTGTCCGCCACGACCATGCCATCTGATCTCTGTAACGTTACTCATATGCTACTCTTCCTTTCTTGTAAAAACGTATTTTCATTCATTATAGTTTTATATTTATGCATTGTCTACGATTGTTTATCCTTTGACATTCCCCTTGTTCCACCTTACAGACTTGTACAAATCAAACTTGGCCTCCTGGATAACTTTATATAAAAAAAGAACCGCAGATAAATCTGCGATCCTTTTCTCAAGTAATAATTCAATCGGAGTGACAAGATTTGAACTTGCGACCTCTACGTCCCGAACGTAGCGCTCTACCAAACTGAGCCACACTCCGATATCACCAAAAACTTGCTTCGAGAACTACCGTTTGGCAAAAAGAATCCGGATGCTTATAACAAGCATCCGGCGCCCCTGCCAAGGAACTACGGATAGAGGACTCGAACCTCTACTAACAGAGTCAGAGTCTGCTGTGCTGCCATTACACCAATCCGCAATGTTTTCAGCGAACAAATATTATTATATCCATTTTCCAACAAATGTCAACAGGTTTTTTCAAACTTTTTTATTTTTTTGAAATTTATCTATTTTTGCAACATTTGAGTCCTTTTTTCTTTGCAAGGAAGGATGGTATGTTGGACAAGTCAAAGTGCAAAGCTTCTATGACCGAAGCTCTCTCACCAGGTCCTGCGGGCATATCATCCTCCTTGCAAAGTATTAAGTAGTCACTGCAAGAACTCTTCCTTAAATTGCTTTAATTCTCTCAATAGCAGCCTTGGTATTTTCCAGAGAACCAAATGCAGTCAGTCTAAAGTATCCTTCTCCGCTTGGTCCAAATCCTGATCCAGGTGTTCCTACTACATTTGCCTTCTCCAGTAAGAAGTCAAAGAACTCCCATGATGTCATTCCACTAGGAACTTCCAACCAAATGTAAGGCGCATTTACTCCACCTGATACATTGTATCCAGCATCCTTAAGTCCCTGGGAAATTACCTTTGCATTGTTCATATAGTAAGCAATCTGCTCCTTAAGCTGAGCCTGACCTGCCTCAGAGTATACAGCCTCTCCGGCTCTCTGCACAATGTAAGGTGCTCCGTTGTACTTTGTTCCATGTCTTCTTGCCCAAAGACTATGTAAAGTCACATCGCCATCCTTAATGTCTTTAGGAATTACAGTAGCTCCAAGTCTCACACCGGTAAATCCAGCATTCTTAGAGAAGCTTCGAAGCTCGATAGCGCAGGTTCTTGCTCCCTCGCACTCATAAATTGTATGAGGAACATCTTCTTCTGAGATATAAGCCTCGTAAGCTGCGTCATAAATAATAACAGCCCCTACTTTATTTGCATAATCTACCCATTTTTGCAGTTCATCCTTTGTAATGGTAGATCCGGTAGGATTGTTAGGGAAGCAAAGATAAATAATGTCCGGTGTCTCCTTTGGAAGCTCTGGCGCAAAGTTTGTCTCCTTGGTACATGGCATGTAAATCACATCGCTCCAAGTCTCTTTCTTTGCATCGTAAACTCCGGTACGGCCTGCCATAACATTGGTGTCTACATATACAGGATAAACTGGATCACATACTGCAATCTTGTTATCCTTTGCAAAAATCTCCTGAATATTACCAGAATCACATTTTGCTCCATCAGAAATAAAGATTTCATCTGCCTGGATATCACATCCTCTTGCCTGGTAATCATTCTTTGCCATGGCACTTCTAAGGAATTCATATCCAAGGTCTGGTGCATATCCGCGGAAAGTCTCTGCGTGAGCCATCTCATCTACTGCTCCGTGAAGGCTTTCGATCAAGGCCGGTGCTAATGGCTGGGTTACATCACCAATTCCCAAACGAATAATCGGCTTATCTGGATTTGCCTCCTGGAAAGCAGCTACTTTCTTTCCAATCGTAGAGAAAAGATAACTTCCGGGCAATTTTAAATAGTCCTGGTTTACTTTAAACATAATAACTCTCCTTATTTTTTCATTTATAATTTTAAAATTTATAAATATAATGCAACTCCTACAATCCTTCTGGCATCATAGTCATTGCCTATATCCTGACATACTGGGATTTCTCCCTTTTATTTTATAAGGGTGGCAATTCAATCTCTCCATCAAATACCACTGTAGCTGGGCCAGTCATAAAGACATGACCACTTTCCTCTTCCCACTGGATTTTCAGATTCCCACCTAAAAGCTTCACTGTTACTTCGCGATCCGTAAATCCATTTAAAATACTGGATACTGCTACAGCGCAGGCTCCTGTTCCGCAGGCAAGGGTTTCTCCTGAACCTCTCTCCCACACTCTCATTTCCACTGTGTTTCGATCCAATACTTTCACAAACTCAGTGTTAATACGCTTTGGAAATCTCTTATGATTCTCAAATTTAGGGCCAATTTTTTCGATGTCAAGATTCTTTAGTTCTTCTGCCTCATCTAAATAAATGACATCGTGCGGATTTCCCATGGAAACTCCTGTCATGCGGTAAACTTTTCCCTCTACTTCGATGGGGGTATCTACAACTGTGCCCGCCTCTCCTCTTCCAGCCTCATATCCATCCATAAGAATAGGGATCTTGTCTGCCTGAAGTTCCGGGGCTCCCATGTCTACCTTAACCAAGGTAACCTTCCCTTCTTCCACTGTAAGGTCTAAGTATTTGATGCCTCCCAAGGTCTCTACAGAAATCCGAGTCTTGTCTGTAAGGCCATAATCGTAAACATACTTTGCCACACAACGAATTCCATTACCACACATTTCTCCACGGGAACCATCTGCATTGTACATGGCCATCTCAAAATCTGCCACCTTAGAGGGATTGATCATAATCAAACCGTCAGACCCAATCCCCATATGTCTGTCACTGACAAACTCCGACACTTTCGCCGGATCATCAACTTTCTCTTCGAAACCATTTACATAGACATAGTCATTTCCTATTCCATGCATTTTTGTAAATTTCATTCTATATGATCTCCTCTTTTTGCGTTAGCTGTTTTATCAAACATGACTAGCTGATTCAAACAGTTACCCTTATCTTACCACAAAGATTCTTCTCCGTGAACCTTGCATTTTATTCTGCCATGATACTAAGAACCATCTGGGCAGTCTCAACCATATTGGTACCACTATCCATGCTACTTTTCTGAAGGTATTTGTGGGCCTCTCCCTCAGACATATTGTTACGTTCCATCAAAAGAAGTTTCGCCCGCTTAATCAGCTCCTGCTGCTCCGGCGTTCGATTCTTTTGCTCTAGCTTTCTCTTTTTTCGCTTCTTGGTCATATTTCTGAGCATCATGTCCATGGTGTTCATTAAATCATAGACTTTAATGGGCATAGATAATCCCACCACACCATTGACGTCTCCGCTGCTCCATTTATCCTTAGATGCAATCAAAAGCATCTCAAAAGTATCCGGCAAATATTCCCGAAGATCCGTATACATCATATCCTTCAGTTTATATCCACAAACAACGATTCCCTCATCCTGCATATCCGCATACTGAATCGCCTGTGCCCCTGTCGTGCAAACTCCGGCAACCGTCATTCCCCCGCGCGTCAAGAGGTTCCGTATATTGGTTGCATTATCCCTATTTGGAAATACCACTATAATACCAACCAAACCATTTCCTCCTGCCTTTTAAATAATATGTAAATATCGATTCAGTTCCCACTCAGAAATGCTGGACTGATACTCCTCGTACTCCTTTTCTTTTGCTTTTAAATATTTTCTGGAAAGATCTTCTCCTAATACTTTTCGAATAATATCATCTTTTTTAAATTCTTCTGCAGCTTCTTTTAGGTTTCTTGGAAGCTTCTCAATTCCAACTGCACTTCTCTCCTCGTCTGTCATATTGTAGATGTTAGTATCTACGCTGGCCGGCGGAAGAATCTCATTGCGGATACCATCTAGTCCTGCTGCCAGGCATACTGCCAAGGACAGATAGGGATTTGCCGCCGAATCTGGGCTTCGAAGCTCAATTCGTGTAAGTTCTCCTCTGCTGCTTGGAATACGAATCAAAGGAGACCGGTTTTTCAACGACCAAGCCAGGTATACCGGTGCCTCATATCCCGGAGTTAATCTCTTGTAAGAATTTACCAATGGATTGGTAATAAAGGTAATGGCCTTCATATGTTTCATAAGGCCTCCTATAAAATAGTAGGCTTCCTGACTTAATCCATTTTCATCCTTAGGATCCTGGAAAATATTGATTCCATCTCTGCTAAGAGACATATTAATATGCATTCCGGAACCATTCACCCCCTCCTTTGGCTTTGGCATAAAGGTCGCATGAAGACCATGGCGCTTTGCAATAGTCTTTACTACCAATTTGAAGGTCATAATGTTGTCCGCTGTGCTTAAGGCATCCTCATATTTGAAATCGATTTCATGTTGTGCTGGTGCCCCTTCGTGATGAGATGCCTCTACTTCAAATCCCATATCTTCTAGCGTAAGGACCATATCTCTTCTTGCATTTTCCCCTAAATCTAAAGGTCCGATATCGAAATATCCTGCTCTCTCGTGGGTTTTAGTTGTAGGAAGTCCATCATCATCTGTATGGAATAAGAAGAACTCACACTCCGGCCCTACATCAAACTGGTAACCTTCCTCGTCCAGTTCCTCCAGCACCTTCTTTAGAATATATCTAGGGTCACTTTCATAAGGGGTCCGGTCTGTATTATATACATCGCATAAAAGTCTTGCTACTTTTCCCTGCTGGGGTCTCCATGGGAAAATCTCGAAACTACTTACGTCTGGATAAAGGTACATATCAGAGTCTTCCACTCTGGCAAATCCCTCAATGGCAGAGCCGTCAAACATAATCTCATTATTCAAGGCCTGCTTTAACTGGTTGGGGGTAATTGCCACATTTTTTAATGTTCCATAAATATCTGTAAACTGAAGACGGATGAATCCCACATCCTCATCTTCTACCATTTTTATAATGTCTCTGGGTTTGTAATGATTCTTCATATATCCTCCTAGGGTGTAATTTTTCTTTTAAAAAAGGGCGCTCCCATACCTTAACATATGAAAACGCCTTCGTTTCTTAACTAAATAATCCTAATTATTCTTTGTATTCTTTTTTATTATAGGGGAAAAACCTTTAAAAGAAAAGTATCGGATTGAAAAAAGAACATTCCTTTGCTAGAATGAGGCTATTGAGAAGAGAGGTTTTATACTATGCCAAAGAAAATTCCTATTGAAACCAGTGCCAGACATGTGCACGTTACCAAAGAAGATTTTGAGCAATTATTCGGCCAAGGAGCCGAACTTACTGTTAAGAAACCCTTAAGCCAACCAGGGCAGTTTGCTTCTAATGAGCATGTAGTTGTACAGGGTCCCAAGGGAACTTTTGATAGGGTTTCTATTTTAGGCCCCTTTAGAAATGAGACTCAGGTAGAGATTTCTATGACAGATTCCAGGAAAATTGGGATTCCCGGCATGATCCGTCAATCTGGGGAGACAAAAGGGACTCCCGGCTGTACTCTAATTGGTCCTGCTGGAAGCGTGACCTTAGATCACGGGGTAATTGTAGCCAAGCGCCATATCCATATGAATCCAGTGCAGGCAGCTCAGCTTATGGTTAAAAACAATGATAATGTCTTCGTTATTACCCAAAGCTTTGAAAGATCCCTGATTTTTTCTGACGTCATTGTCCGGGTAAGTCCAGGCTATGATTTGGCCATGCACGTAGACACAGACGAAGCCAATGCTTTTGCCAACGACAACTCCCCCACAGGAACCATTTTAAAACTTTTCAACGGAACCACCTATTCCCTGCAAAAATGGGCCGAAGAGCTTCAGGCCGGTATTCGAAGAATGTAGTAGTCATAGACAAACTAAACAAAGCCCAGGCAAGAGTTTAAGATCAGTACAGAATTCTCTCTCTTGCCTGGGCAATTTTTATTTCTGATTGTTAGTCATTTTGATTTAGCCAGTCTTTCATAAGTTCTACATACTTATCATTTTCTTCCACAAAGCACATGTGGCGACAGGTTCTAAACAATTCCCATCTGGAATTCGGAATCCGATCATACATATATTTTGCAATATAAGGCGTGCATAAATCATTTCCACCGTTGATTACTAAAGCAGGCTCTTTTATGTCTTTTAATTGTTCCGTCACATCATAGTCCTTCAAAGTTCCCATAGGGGTGTATTCATTTGGTCCCCAACCTACTACATAGGATTCGCCCCCCTTTTGTACCGGTCTTCGAAGACATTCCGGAGACTCCTCTGTCACTGGTCCACTGCAGTGCCGACTCATATACTCAGTTTCCGCTGCCTGGTATACCGGATCACTGTAATCATTAATAGCTGTGGCTTTCTCAATGGCCTCTTGCATTTCCTGTGGCAGTTCTTTTATCATACGGTGCTGCTCGATTCCCCACATCCAGGAAGCCGGCAGGGTACTAGAAAGTACCATACTCTTTACTCCCTTAGGCTGATAGTTGCATACGTAATCCAAAAGCAACATTCCCCCCCAAGATTGTCCTAAAAGATGCAACTCATCTAAACCTAAATGTTCTCTTAAGGCTATAAGCTCCTCCACCCAGGTCTTGGAATTCCAAAGATCCGAACGGTTCTCCACATAGGACTCTCCGCATCCAATCTGATCATACATGATGAGCTGACGACCATCTTCCTCTGCCAAACGATCTAACACCTCAAAGTAATTGTGGGCGGATCCAGGGCCTCCGTGCAGCAGCACTAAGGGCTTTTTATCTCCTGTTTTTTCCCCAACAATTCGATAATATGTCTTGTACCCCAAATAAGGCATATATCCTTCTGTAATCTTCATTTTTAAACCTCCTTGCACAATCTTGTTAATCTATTAACTATTGTAATTCTCTTGCTAAGACTTTTCAAGACAAGGACAAAAGATTCCCTATCCAAAAAAGAGAGTCCTGCCTAAAAAGACAAAACTCTCCCTTGGTATATATCGGTATATATCCTTAACTAGTATGTATAACTATAAATTTTTCTGGTATATCCTGCATAATCCTTAAAAATTACGCAGCGACATACTTTCTGATGTCATGCCACAAATCTCCACAGTCTTCCGCATTAACTCTGAGTTCAATCTCCTCTTTAAATCCAAGATTGACCAATGACAATAACGATCTTGCATCCACCACAAATCTGCCTTGACGCATACTCATACGGTATGGATACTTTTCAACAACTTTTACAAATTCAAGCATATCATCCAAACTGTGAAACACTACTTTTTTAGTAGTCATGTTGATCTCTCCCTTCTTCTTAAAATTTGTGCATCTGATTTTCTGTGAAATCCTTATCACAAGGCATATAGTAGCATATTTTATTTTTGAAAAAAGGAGTAATTTTTTTTAAAAGGTGTAATTTTTTAACTCTTTACCGTGGTAAATTGTTTTTTTTGCGATACTCTGCAGGAAGCATGCCAACTTCCTCTTTAAAGACCTTACTCATGTACTTTGCATCGGAATATCCCACCTGTTCTGCAATGTCTGTAAGCTTCATGGAAGTGCTGATTAAAAGCCTTTTTGCCATGGGAATACGGTAGTTTTTTACAATCTCTGTAAAATATTGTCCCGTCTCTTTTTTTAGCTGGGTACTAAGGTAGGCCTCTGTTACATTTAACTCCTGGGCAATCTCTCCTAAGGAAATTCCCTGGTTAAAATACTCTTTGATCATGGCAAGAGCTGATTGTACTAGAGTACTGTATTCATCTTCTTTTTCCCTCGGCTTTTGAATGTAATCAAAAAAAGCTAAAAAGCTATCTCTGATTTCCGTCCAGCTAAGGGCCTGCTCAATCTGGCGAATCCAGTGTCTAATAGGGGGCAATTCTTCAATCTGCCCACTTACTGTTGCCAGCCGCATCACATTAAAAAAGCAACGAATCATTACTTCTTTAATATCTCCAGGACAATAACGATTTTCCACACAGTAATGCCTATATTTTCGAAGTCCTTTTGCATAAAGGATCTTATCCCTGGACATAATGGCATGTTTTATCTCTTCTCCCAGATAATAAGGGTACTTCATACTGGTATGTGTCATACCTTTAAGTTCTCTTTCACTGATCATATGTCCGCGGCCAAGTAGAAGCTTCCAATCCTCTGCCTTTATCATCTGCAGCATAGTGTTTTTAGCTTCCCCTAATCCCACACACTCTCCAAAAGAACAGATAAGCTGTCCCTTCACCTCATTAGAAAGCATAGGCGTTACTGTTCCACGAAAATGCTCATACACCCCATCCGGATCTTGCACATCGTAACACACCGTTAAAATAGTTTTAATTCCCGGAAGAGACAGGACGCAAGATTTCGCTCTCTTTTGATGGTTGGCCACATCCCTAAGCATCCGGTAAGCCATATCGCCATAGGTTCCATAATTATCTTTCATGGTCACCTTATAAAGGGCCAAGGAGGTAGCCTCTGAGATTCCATAGTATTCCCTTAAATACTTTGCCATACTTTTGTCTACTTCCAAAAGACCTGTTAAAACATTTAAAAAAATATGATCCAAGCCTAAAAATTTTTCTCTTGTTTTTTCTCTTTGAATCTCTTTTTGAATTTCCGACAAGATTGGAGCAAATTCCTCTACGGTATTTTCCCCTACATCGATTTTGCAAAGGTAATCATAAGCTCCCAGAGCCATAGCCCTTCTTGCAAGGCCAAAGTCTGCATGGTTACTTAAAACAATGATTTTACAATCGATATGCTCTGCCCGTACAAAGGAAAGCATGGTAAATCCATCCATCATAGGCATATGAAGGTCCGTGATCACAAGATCCGGCTTGCTACTTCGAATAAGATTCAGACCCTCCTGACCATTTTCCGCCACCCCTACAATCTCATAGGAAGAGCTGATCTGCTCAATAGCCTCGCACATCTCCTGGCGAATTATATATTCATCATCCACAATTACGATTCTCATGGCATCTCCTTGTTTTACTCCATTGACATGCTGGCCGCCTTGCAAATTATCCCTTGCACCAAGTCTTGCTCCTACTTAGAGGAACTTTCTACCGCCTGGTCTGACACCCAAGTTCTCACAATATAGGAAAGAGCTAGGTCCTTTAAATCCTCTTCCGATACCGCTTCTTTAAGGGCAGCTACATCCTCGTATCCGTAGGTAGAAGCAATTTTTTTATAGATTTTCTTGTACTCCTTCTTAGTAGGTTGGATCTCTTCTTTGTCTGCAATGGCATCCACCACCATCTGTTGTTTCACAACATTTTTGGCAGACTCTTCCAGATCACTTTCAAATTCTTCCACGGTTTCATTTTGGTAATTTTGAATCAAATCTTCATAGGTCATATCATAGGACTCGGCATAGGATTTATACTGCTCGATAGCGCTATCACAAAGTTCATCTACTTCATCCTCTGGATAATTATTTACCGTTGTATTGTCCATCACAACCTGCCAAACCGTAGATTCAAAAGTCTCCTCTGCAGTTTCTTTTGCTGCATCTTCCAAATCCTTTTTCACTTCTTTTTTGTATTCTTTTACTGTCTTAGAAGTGTCCGATATTTTCTGTACCAGGTCATCGGTAAGCTCAGGATCCACCTTAATATCATCGATGGTAATGGTAAAGGTTACATCTTTTCCTGCATACTCTGTATTGCCGTAATCCTCCGGAAATGCTCCATTCCAGTCGAAGGTCTCTCCCTTTTTATGACCAATACAACTGTCCTCAAAGCCATCAATATAGCTATTGGATCCAATCACCAGATCTGTAGGCCCTGTGCTAGATCCCCCATCAAAGACTTCTCCGTCAATTTTTCCCACATATTCTATGCTTACAGTATCTCCATCCTGGACCTCGTATCCATCTGCAGCTGATTCTGCATAATTTTGAAGGGTTGATTCAATCTGAGATTCCACTTCTTCGTTGCTAATCTCATCCCCTTCCCTACTTGCATCTACCTCAAGGCCCTTATATTGAGAGATGGTAAGATCATCCGTCTCCAGACCATTCTGCTCTTTAGTGGAGCACCCTCCAAGAATTGTAGTAGCTGCTATAGTTCCTATTAACATCATATAAACACTTTTTCTTTTCATTACTTTTCTCCTTAAATACGATTCATTTCACCATTATAATATAATTATAGCTACACCTTCAACACAAAATGATTTCTACGAAAATCTAGCAACCCTTCTTCTCGCATTTTTCCCAGTTCAATGGACAGGCCACTACGATCTACAGCAAGATAATCTGCCAGCTGCTGCCTAGAAAAGGGAATGTCAAATTCGTATTTTCCAAGGCTCCGCGCCTCCGCTGACAGGTAGGACATAATCTTTGACCTGGTACTTCGCTGCCCCATATGGGTTAGCTTTTCGTTAATACTAAGATTCTTCTGTGCCAGTTCACCCAATAGATTTCGAATGATTCGATTGTGGTGGGCACAAGCAGAAGAACATAAATTTAAGATCCGTTTCACATTCAAAAACATGATAACCACTGAATTTTCTGCTACCACGGCACTATTTAGCACAGACCCTGGTGCACAGGCATATGCAGTGGCGAAGGTCTGCCCCTGTCCCACTTTTGATAGAATATTACGATTCCCCCAAATATCCTCCTGGATTACCAACACATTTCCAGCCAGCACAAGTCCTATAGAATCCACCCCATCCCCAGCCCGAAGGACAAAGTTTCCCTTTGGAAATTCTTCGATTCTGGCGTCAAGACAGGAGAGCATAGCCTTCAGCTCATTTTCAGAAATTCCAGAAAACAGCTGAGATGACATGAGTATAGGTAAAAAATCTTCCATAAAGCTCCTCTTTCGTTGAAAATTAAACCGATTTGTTGATTTTATTATATTATCATATAGGAAGAGAGTCAAAAAAAGTAATTTTTTTTAATAGAACAAAAGAAAGCGAGGATTTTAAAATGGAACAAAAAATGTTTTGTTTTCAATGTGAACAGACCATGAGCTGCACTGCCTGTACCGGAAATGCTGGAGTCTGTGGAAAAAGTGCTCCTGTAGCAAAATTGCAGGATAAATTAACCGGGGCTTTAGTAGGGCTTGCCAGAGCCACAGACAATTGTTCAGCCGTAAATGAAGGGACCTGGCAATTAATGATCGAGGGGCTCTTTACAACCATTACCAATGTTAATTTCAACGAAAATACTCTGCAGGAATTTATCCACCGCATTCAGAAAGAGAAAGTCCGTCTGGTGCCAGATTGCAGCACTTGCGGCTCCCCCTGTGGGCGGACCGCAGACTATGATATGAATGAAATTTGGAATGCCCAAGAAGATATTCGGAGCCTAAAATCACTGATTCTTTTTGGCATCCGAGGTATGGCAGCCTACGCCCATCATGCATCCGTATTAGGATACACCGATGATGAGGTTAATCAGTTCTTTGCCAAGGCACTATTTGCCATTGGAGAGAATTGGGGTATGGAAGAACTTCTTCCTATCGTAATGGAAGTAGGAGAGAAAAACTTAAAGTGCATGGCTCTCTTAGACAAGGCAAACACCGAAACTTACGGAACCCCAAATCCTGCATCTGTTTCTTTGACTGTTGAGAAGGGACCTTTTATTGTAATCTCCGGCCACGACCTTAGGGATTTAAAGCTTTTGCTTGATCAAACTCAGGGCAAAGGAATCAACATCTACACCCATGGGGAAATGCTTCCAGCCCACGGCTATCCGGAGCTAAAAAAATATCCTCATCTTAAGGGAAATTTGGGTACTGCCTGGCAAAATCAGCAGAAAGAATTTGCCAATCTTCCTGCCCCAGTCCTGTTTACCACCAACTGCCTCATGCCACCAAAAGCCAGCTATAAAGACCGGGTATTTACTACAGCAGTGGTATCCTACCCAGAAATGACCCATATTGATGACAAGAAAGACTTTAGCCCTGTGATTGAGAAGGCTCTAGAATTAGGTGGATACAACCAAGATCAGCATTTTACCGGCATTAACGGAGGGGATACCGTCATGACTGGATTTGCCAGAGGCACCGTACTTGGGGTGGCTGATCAGGTAATTAACGCTGTCAAATCCGGTGCCATTCGTCACTTCTTCCTGGTAGCAGGTTGCGACGGAGCACGCCCCGGACGAAACTATTACACAGACTTTGTAAAACAGACTCCAGCTGATACCATGGTTTTAACCCTAGCCTGCGGAAAATATCGTTTTAACGACCTAGACCTTGGCAGCATCGGCGGACTTCCCCGCTTAATGGATGTCGGACAGTGTAACGACTCTTACAGTGCCATCCAAATAGCAGTCGCTTTAGCAGAAGCATTTGAATGCAGCGTCAATGATCTGCCCCTTTCCATGGTACTTTCCTGGTATGAGCAGAAGGCTGTATGTATTTTGCTAACCCTACTACATCTAGGTATCAAGAACATTCGTCTAGGCCCTACACTGCCAGCCTTTATTTCACAAAATGTATTAAATTATTTGGTGGAGAATTTTGGCCTTGCAACAATTACTACACCAGAGAATGACTTATATTTACTACTAAACAAATAAGGTTACGAAAAAATCCTCACCGTTATCCATAACGGCGAGGATTTATATTTCATCTTATTTGCCAAAATGCTTTGCAAAGAATCCCTTCTTCTTCTCCGGTGCTTCTAAAGGTCCCCGAACGCCTCTAACATTGGTAATATAAATACCACTGACAGTAGCTTTCACTTCCTTCTTCACAGGAATCAAAGGATAAATCTGTGCATCACACATTAAAGTCATGATCTTTGGTCCAACTTTTGCTTTTACAACGGGCACCTTAGATCTCTTAAGATACCAAGGGGTACTCTCAAGCACAATACTTGGAAGTCCGGCATCCTTAAGTTTCAACTTAGCTTTGTCGATAATTAACATGTTAACGGTTTGAGCCACCGCATCTAACTGCTTCTGCTGTTCTGCCTGACGCTTCTCAGCCTTCTTTCCGATGAAATATAGAGCAATTGCCGCAATGACCAATATGATTAAGATAATAATCATTACAATGGAAAATACTTTCACAACTAGGCCCTCCCTAAATAATTTTTAACGAAAATTATTGTAACATTCTTTCTTATGGAGTGCAAGCGGCGGCTTTGATTTTAATTTGAATCTGACAATCTGCAGACTTTTCTCCGTTTATATCCAAAGCATATTCTGCCTGGACATGGATTTCTTCTTCCTGCACCTGGGTATCCATGTGGTAGGTATGGGTCCCTACTAGTATCTCCCCATAGGGAGTTTTGTAAGGGGTCATATTTATGCGATCCTTCTCAAAAATCAGGCTGGTGTTGGTGATGCCGGATTTCATAATCTCCAGCTTCTCATTCTCGGTAATCCTTATTTTATTGCGGATTCCTTCAGAAAATCCCTCTACCATTTCCTCAAAGATTACGTAGTGTTTCCCATTCTTATAGTAATAAGTAGCCGGTGTAATAATCTCTATAGGCTCCTCAGATTCTGCCGAGTCCACATCATCATCATAGACACTATTGTGAAGTCCCGAAATACTAACTAATACGTCTTTTGTCATACTTTTCTTAATACTCCTCAATGTTGATTTTTTTTGTGGTTGCCACGTCATAAGGCAAAATGGTATTGGCTAGCTTGGTAAATTTTTCTGCCGCATCGCTAACATAGAACTCATAGCTTGCCTTCTTTCCGGAATGGTTTGCAATTCCAGCGGTCTCCAAGATATCTTTTAATTCTATAGCTGTCTCATAGGCAGGATTTACAATGTGCACCTTATCTCCCAAATAAGCCATAATCCGACTCCGAAGGAGAGGATAGTGGGTACAGCCTAAAATCATAGTATCAATCTCTGTGTCTTTAAACTCAGAAATATAAATATCAATGACTTCTTCTGTAATCCTATGCTTGGCAAAGCCTTCTTCCACTAGAGGGACAAATAAGGGGCAGGCTTTTCCCTTTACCTGGGCCTTTGGATTCATAGACTGGATTACCTTGGTGTAAGTCTCACTGTTAATGGTAGCTTCTGTTCCCACCACACCAATTTTCCCATTTTTTGTCTCCTTTACCGCCGCTCTGGCTCCCGGCACAATCACCCCAATAATAGGGATATCCAGCTCATCCTTCACCGTATCAAGGGCCAGGGCACTGGCTGTATTACAGGCAATTACAATGGCTTTTACCTTCTTACTCTGAAGAAAATGTATAATCTGTCTGCTAAATCTAATAATATTATCCTGGGACTTGCTGCCATAGGGTACCCTGGCAGTATCACCAAAATAAACGATATTCTCCTCCGGCAACTGACGCATAATTTCTCTTGCAACTGTCAGCCCTCCCACACCGGAATCAAACACTCCCACTGGGGCTTCGCTAACCCCGTCCTTACTTATACTCTCCACATTAAACTCCTTATTATAATGCCAAGGTCTTGGCAATCTCTAACTGATAGGCTGGAATGGTCTTCTCCATGCTTAGAGCCTCATTGATGTCGAAGTCTCTGTACTCTCCGTGCTGATAGCCTACTACTCGGTTGGTCTTTCCTTCTATAAGAAGCTCTACTGCCATAGAACCCATAATAGAAGCATAGACACGGTCCTTACAAGTAGGACTTCCTCCACGCTGCATGTGACCTAAAATAGTAGCTCTTGTCTCCATACCTGTGGCTTCCTCAATACGTTTAGCCATATTCATAGAATCACCAACACCTTCGGCATTAATGATAATATAATTTTTCTTTCCACGTTTTCTACATTCTTTAATATCATCTACAATGGTCTTCTCATCATAGCCGTGCTCTTCCGGAAGCATAATACGCTCTGCTCCGTTGGCGATTCCACACCATAGGGCCAGGTATCCTGCATCCCTACCCATAACCTCAATGATAGAACATCTCTCATGGGAAGTAGAAGTATCACGAACCTTATCGATGGCTTCCATAGCAGTATTTACTGCTGTGTCAAATCCAATGGTAAATTCTGTACATCCGATATCCAAGTCAATAGTTCCCGGAAGTCCAATGGTGTTAATTCCAAGAGCTGCCAATCTCTGGGCTCCCTTAAAGGATCCGTCTCCTCCGATTACTACCAGGCCGTCAATTCCATACTTCTTGCAGATAGCTGCTGCCTTCTGCTGGCCCTCTTCCGTTCTCATAGCGGAACATCTAGCTGTCTGCAAAATAGTTCCACCCTTTTGAATGGTGTCTGATACATCTCTGGCGGAAAGATCAATAATCTCCTCGTCTAAAAGTCCCTGATATCCTCTGCGAATTCCTCGAACCTTCAATCCCTTAGCCAATGCGGTTCTTACAACTGCACGGATTGCTGCATTCATTCCCGGAGCATCTCCTCCACTGGTTAGAACTCCAATTGTTCTTACTTCCTTGTGTGACATAATTTCATCCTCCATCAACTCACCTATCTTAACCTCAAAAAAGAAACGGTCTTTTCGGCCATTTTTAAGGTCATTGTATATCATTTAACTATGGTTTTCAATGGGTTTTTCCACCACTTTTACGTTGTTTTCCCCCAAATAGTTCGACAATCTGCCAAGGAAAATTTTATTTGCATCTACATTTTTTGAAGCCGGAAGACGCTTTATGGCCTTCTCTTTCATACAGTAAATTGCCACAGAATCCTTTCCCGGCGATTGGGACAATTTTTCCAATACTTCTGGCTCCCGCTTTAAATAATTCTCCTTATCAGGAAATTGTAGCCACAACTCCTTCCTGGTGGCATCAAAGGGGATCACCGACTCGCAGATTAACTTGCTGGTATCTTCCTCCACTCCCTGGATTCGTCCCCTAATAAAGACTTTATTTTCCTCCCCCAAAGCATTGTGGTACTGCTCATAGGCCTTAGGGAAAACAATCACTTCTATGGTCCCCATAAGATCTTCTAAGGTAACATAGGCCATCATTTGATTCTTCCTAGTATACTTTACCTTACACTCGGTAATCATACCTCCCACAATCTCCCTGGCCCCATCTTTTACCTTAGAGGCACCTAGTTCTTCCTGCCACTGGAAATCTAAGGTAGTTTTGGAAATACTCTCCCTCCACTTTTCTTCATATTCTTCTAAAGGATGTCCACTTAAGTAAATTCCCAGAACTTCCTTTTCATATGCAAGTAGGCTTTCCTTATCAAATTCTCCCACATCCGGCAGGCTAATCTCATATTCCGCCCGCTGGTCTTCCGGCATGAAATCAAAAAGACTCATCTGACCTGCAATAGAATTTTTCCGGTCTTGAGCAACTTGGTCCATAATGCTAAGGTAGACTTGCATATACTGTTTTCTGGTTCCCCCAAACCCATCAAAGGCTCCTGCCTTAATAAAATTCTCCAGGGTACGTTTATTTACCGACTTACTGTCCATCCGCTCTATAAAATTTTTAAGAGAGGTAAAGGGCCCTGCAATCTCTCGTTCCTCCACAACGGCCTTTACCACCGGGCGACCTACACTTTTAATAGCTGACAGCCCAAAGCGGATATTTCCCCCATCTACAGAAAATCCACCTTCTCCTTTATTAATATCCGGAGGCAGGATTTCTATGCCCATCTGCTTACAGGTATAAATATATTCTGAAACTTTACCAGAATTATCTAACACAGAAGTCATAAGGGCCGCCATATATTCCACCGGATAGTAGTGCTTTAGCCAGGCTGTCTGGTAGGAAACCACTGCGTAAGCTGCCGCATGGGATTTGTTAAAGGCATACTTTGCAAAGTCCGTCATCTCATCAAAAATTTTATGGGCAACCTCTTCTTTGATGCCATTAGAAATACATCCCGGAACCCCTTCTTCTGAGTTGCCATAAACGAAATTCTGACGCTCCTTCTCCATTACCGATGTCTTTTTCTTTGACATGGCACGGCGGACCAAGTCGCTTCGTCCCAAGGTATATCCTGCCAGGTCTCGCACGATCTGCATAACCTGCTCCTGATAAACAATACAGCCATAGGTAGGGGACAGGATTGGCTCTAACTGAGGGCAATCATAAGTAATGTCCTCTGGATGATTTTTCCCCTTAATATATTGAGGAATAAAGTCCATTGGGCCCGGTCGGTAAAGAGAAATTCCCGCAATAATATCCTCCAGACTCTGAGGCTTTAATTCCTTCATAAAGCTTTTCATCCCGGGACTTTCTAACTGGAAAACCCCTTCTGTCTTTCCGGAACCAATGAGATCTAATACCGCCTGATCGTCATAATCAATCTCCTGCTGGGTCACTTCCCTGCCTGCACTTTTTGTTGCAAGCTTCATGGCATCCTGAATCACTGTAAGGGTACGAAGCCCTAGAAAATCCATTTTAAGAAGCCCAAGTTCTTCCAGGGTGGTCATAACATACTGGGTAGTAACAGAGCCATCAGAGCCCAAAGACAGGGGTACATACTCCTCCACCGCCTCCTGGGTGATTACTACTCCCGCTGCATGCATGGAGGTATGTCTTGGAAGCCCTTCCAGTCGCTTGGACATATCCACCAGTTCCCTGACTCTATCATCTTCTAAGTATAATTTTTTTAACTCTGGATTCTTATCCAAGGCTTTATCCAAAGTAATGTCCAGTTCCTGGGGAACCATCTTGGCAATACTATCCACAAAGGCATAAGGAAGATCCATGACCCGGCCCACATCCCGAAGGACTCCCTTGGCCGCCAAAGTTCCAAAGGTAACAATTTGAACCACGCAGTCCGAGCCATATTTTCTTCCTACATAATCAATAACTTCCTGCCGTCTCTCATAACAAAAATCCACGTCAATATCCGGCATAGATACACGTTCTGGATTTAGGAATCGCTCAAACAGCAACTGGTAGCGGATAGGATCAATGTTGGTTATTTCCAGGCAATAGGACACCACGCTTCCTGCTGCAGATCCTCTGCCCGGCCCCACCATAATATCATGCTCTCTGGCATAATGAATAAAGTCCCAGACAATGAGGAAATAATCCACATAGCCCATATTTTTTATGGTATTTAGTTCGTATTCTAAGCGGTCTTTTAAGTCCTTTGAAGCCTCTGGATATCTTCTTATAAAACCTTCCTGACAGAGTTTATTAAGGTATTCCCAGGATGTGTAACCTTCTGGCACGTCATATTTGGGCAATTTTTGAACACCGAATTCAATCTCCACATTACACCGGTTTGCAATCTTCTGGGTATTGTCGAGGGCCTCTAAAGCATAGGGAAACAGCTCCCGCATCTCTTCTTCTGATTTAATAAAATACTGACCGCCCTCGTAGCGCATCCGGTCTTCGTCAGCCAGCTTCTTTCCAGTCTGGAGGCAAAGAAGAATATCATGGGACTTCTCATCCTCTGCATAGGTATAGTGAACATCGTTGGTGGCTACCATAGGAATCCCCGTTTCCTTAGACATGCGAAGGATTCCCTGATTGACCATCTTCTGTTCCGGCATACCATGATCTTGAAGCTCTAAAAAGAAGTTACCCTCTCCGAAAATTTCCAGGTAACGTTTAGCTGCCTTCTTTCCATCCTCATACATGCCCCTTAAAATGTACTTTTGGACTTCCCCCGCTAGGCAGGCACTAAGGGCAATAATCCCCTCGTGAAACTCTTCTAGGACTTGGTAGTCTACCCTGGGCTTATAGTAGTAGCCTTCTGTAAATCCTCTGGAGACAATCTTCATAAGATTGTGGTATCCCAGATCATTCTCCGCCAAAAGTACCAGATGATAGTATCTGTCATCCCCACTTCCCACAGCTTCTTTGTCAAATCTAGACCCCGGTGCCACATAGACCTCGCAGCCAATAATAGGTTTGATTCCCGCAGCCTTGGCAGACCGGTAGAAATCAATAACCCCAAACATGACTCCGTGATCTGTAATAGCCACGCTGTTCATACCCAGTTCCTTCACTCTAGATATACATTCTTTGATTTTGTTAGAACCATCCAGAAGACTGTACTCTGTATGGACATGTAAATGGGCAAAACTCATGGGAGGGCTCCTTTCTAATCCATCTATTTCAAATATAACTATTCTAACACAAAATCCCCTAGAAAGGGGAACAAATGTTTATGAACCTCATTGCCCCAAGGCCAGCCCACCATAGCTCCTTACAAATCCATAGCAAGAGAAAAGAGCCATTGCATTTTATGCAATGGCTCTCTTGTAGGATTCAACTGTTCTATTTAATTAATTGGCCCTCTTATGGTACATAGGTGGCATAAGGATTCAAGGTTTCTGCCGGAGCTAAGCCTCCCTTAGGAACCAATCGAATCTCAATGGCTTCAATTCTCTTGCCAAGTGCAGTAGTACCAGCAGCCTGTCCATTCTTTGCCCAGCCCATCCAGCCATAGCTTTGCGCATGAACACGGTAATAAACATCACAGTAGTTGGCAATCTCACCTGTCAACTGAATCTTAATTGCCTCTACACGTTTGGACTGTCCGGTAGTTCCGGCCAACTCTCCGTTACTTACCCAGTTTTGCCAGCCATAGGTCTGAACATGAGCCTGGTATGTAATACCTCCTGAACAAAAATCGGTATCAAGACCAATTCTAAGTCCCTCTAATCTCTTGGATTGTCCAGTAACACCTAAGAGTCCTCCATCAGTCACTGGTCCAATGTCTCCATAGGTTTGCTGATGTCCGGAATAGACAACTCCTCCAAATTCTGCACTATTTGGAGTTAAATAAGTGTAATTAACCTTTGCTTCTGACATATCCTCAGGTGCAGCTTCTCCCTTAAGAACTAACTTAACTCGCATAGCCTCTACACGTTTAGAAAATCCAGAAGTTCCACACCAGCCAGATTCTTCAGATGTACCCTTTACCCACTTGCTCCATCCAAAGGTTTGAACATGAAGACAGTAATAAATGTCATAACTTTCTGCCAGATCTCCTGTCAGATACATCTGTACTGCTTCTAATCGCTTACCTTCTCCTTTGGTTCCTGCGGATTCACCATTCTTCTTCCACTCTGTGTTTCCATAGGTCTGTACGTGGGTACGGTATACAATATCACCGGAAGTAGCATCTAGCACATTTCCCTTTTGAACAAAGATGGATTCCAGACGCTTTGACTCTCCTGTAGTTCCAAAATATGCACCGTCATATACAGGGGTCATATCTCCATAAGTCTGTACATGGCCACCGTAGGTAAGATAGTAGGCACCTAAACTATCCATTGTTGCCAAATCTTCCTCGGCATCCTGAGCCTCAGCTTCTGTGGTTACCTCTGTGGCTACCTCAGTAGACTCCTCCTCTGCTGCATAGGTCTCAGTAGTTTCTTCTCCCGTTGCTTCCTCTGCATATACCATAGACGGAGCAGTTCCTATTACCATAGCCGCCGCAAGAAAACATGCAAGGAAGGCACTTTTTACTTTCTTTCTCATAATATCTCCTTTCTGAAAGTTTTTCCGTAATTATAGCATAAAAAACTATCAGAATGAACCTATTTTCCTTGGTTTTAACAAGAAAAAAACAGAGGGCTCCTTATGGGAATCCCCTGCTCATACATCTATAAAACCAAGCTAAGAATTATGCCTCAATCATAAAATCAAGAAGCTTCTTCATATCTGCCTGCTCATAAGCAATAATCTCAAGTTCAGGAATCTGTGCCTGACCATCTGCAAAAATATTTGCTAAAGATACGTACTGAGATAACTTAGACTTTAAATTCAGTCTGTCTCCCTCTCCTGTTACTAACTCTACCTTACCCTCGCAGCTGTCTACTGCCTTAAAAAATACTTCGATATTCTTGATATTTCTAATCTTCATATCAACATTCTCCTTTCAAATAAACTCAAACTTCTCTTAGTCGCCCTTATTATATCCTATTTTTTTGCCAATGCAATAGTATTTTCTGTAATTTTAATCTTACCTTCTTTTAAGAGACGGCCCACCCCTCGTTTAAAAGCGTTCTTGCTTAAACCAAATTCCTCTTTAATCAACTCTGGGTCTGCCTTATCGGTAAATGGCAAGCTTCCACCATGAGCCTTGATGCCTTTTAAAATTAAATCTGCATCCTTGTCCATCTGGATAAATGCCTTCTCTCTTACGCTAAGGTCTAGCTTTCCATCTTCTTTTACCTTCACCACCCGAGCTTTCACATGGTCTCCCACCTTCAGGTGACTTCCATAGGCTTCTCTTTTTGGAATCAAAGCCGAATATTTGCCATCCACTGCCACAAAAACTCCATAGCGATCACTGGTTTCATAGACAATTCCTTCCACCTGGTCATCCTTTTTATAAGGAGAATCTTGTTTTAACTTATCATAGACCTTCATGGTGGCACACAGTCTTCCGGACTTGTCCACATACAAGGATACTAACACTTCATCATCCTTTTTCACCTTCACCGTCTGCTCCTTAAAAGGAAGTAAAAGATCCTTTTCTAAGCCCCAATCCAGGAAAGCACCTATTCTGCCTACATCGGCAACCTTTAAAACCGCCAACTCTCCTAAAGTAATCTTTGGATTGGAAGTTGTGGCAATCAGTCGATCGGAGGAATCTCTGTATAAAAATACATCAATGGGATCTCCAACTTCTACCCCCTCCGGTACCTGCTTCTTAGGCAAGAGTACCTGCTCATCTTTATTTCCTAAATAGGCTCCGAAGTCCACCATTCGAATCACCATTAATTTCTTTTTTAGTCCTAATCCATCTTCTAATGCCACATTTGTTCTCCTATCTATCGTTTTCCCGTACCAGGTAGTTCAAAGGAATTCACAACCACCTGATTCTAATTTATGCTAATTTAAATACGAAGCTCTACAATCGCGTATTGTTCCCCAGCTTCATTGTTTAGTGCCACCACATATCCATCCTCTTCCTTTACTAGTTCCGGATAAATATAAGCCCCATAGGTGGCAGATTGCTTATAGGATACTCGGATCTTACGAATATCCAGCTCCTCTGGAATTGCTTCCAGAGCCATCTGCAAGTACTGACAATTATTTACATGCTGATTGGTGTCTATTTGTTCTCTTCTTACTGCAAAAAGCTCTCCCTTAACTCCTCCTTTTGGCATAAGGATTTTTCTTGAATCTTCAAATCCTTCCAAAGAACTTCCCAAACCATAGGGCAAAACGTCTTCATCTTTAAAAGGGATCATGAGTCCCTTCTTCGTATCCATAAAGACCCACAAGGAATGGGCACAGGCCAGGGTATTACCTTCCTTATCCTGCATAGCGAAATCCCGCTCTCCTAAAAATCGGTTAAAACCTGACGCCCAGGTACTGGCCTTAATCTCCTCTCCCAGCCTTGGAAGCTTCTCAATCTTTACCTGCCAAGAAGATAAAATCCAGGCTCTGTTTTGCTTACTGCAATGTTCAATTCCTAAGCCTAAATCCTCTGATTGAAAAGTAGAACAATCCTGAAAATAATTAATCACCATGGGAAGTCTTAGTCGCCCTGTAGAATCCACCTCGCTAAGACGAACTCTCCCCTCTATACTATATGCATTTTCCGGCAATTCTATTCTTGTTTCCATGTTCCCTATTCCTGATGATGCTTGGTTCTTATAACATCGGTTACTGAATCCTTTTGGAAGGAAATGTGATCTCCCACAATGGCAGTAGCACTTTCCTTGTCCCCAGCCTTCAGACACCGAATAATCTCGTCATGTTCTGCAAAAAGTCTCGGATATACATCCTTATTTTTCAAATGTTCTACCCGGTAACGATACATTTGCTCTCTTAGATTATTTAGCAGAGTCACCAGCTTTTGATTGTCCGTGGAAAGATAAATGATATCATGGAAACGAACATCTGCCTCTGCAGTTGCAGTGACATCATCTCCTGCTGCAATCTTTCGAAACTCTAAGGCTGCTTCTTCCAAGGCTTCAATCTCTTCTGCTGTAATCTTATCGCAAGCTAACTGAACCGCCAGCTTCTCCAAAGCCTGACGCACTTCCAATACATCCGTAAGGCTCTTCTCTGTAATATCAGCAACCTCTGCTCCCTTTCTGGGAATCATTAGTACCAAGCCTTCTGCCTGTAATTTCCTGATTGCTTCTCTCACCGGTGTACGGCTTACTCCCAGCTTGTTGGCAAGCTGAATCTCCATCAGTCTCTCTCCCGGTTGCAATTCTCCTTTTAAAATTGCCTGCCTCAGTGTTAGAAATACCACGTCCCGAAGCGGCAAATACTCATTCATGGTTACATTAAAATCCGTATTCATCCTTAACTCCTCCTGGCATTATGCATATTCGTTACATACAACTGTTTTGCAAGACCCAGGGCTCTTATCTTCTCCCCTGCTGCCTTTGCCTGTTTTCTTTCCTTATATATTCCAAAGACCGTAGGTCCACTTCCGCTCATCATAGCATTTATGGCCCCGTTCTCCTTCATAACATTCTTAATTTCTTCAATAACCGGATAATCTTCTATGGTAACTTTCTCTAATACATTACCCATACAAGCACAAATCTCATCCAGGTCTCCCTGATTTAAACCTTCAATGATTCCATCAATATCCGGGTGGTCCACAATCTCTAAAGCATCCAGCTTTTCATAAACGGTCTTGGTGGAAACAATAATCGGAGGCTTTGCAATCAGGGCAAAACATTTTGGAATCCTAGGCAAGGGCGTTAGCACCTCCCCAATTCCTTCTGCAAGAGCCGTTCCCCTCATAATACAATAAGGAACATCTGCTCCTAATTCCACCCCTCGTTTCATAAGATCTTCTTTAGATAAGCCCATCTCAAACATCCGGTTCAGTCCATGAAGGATGGCCGCCGCATCACTACTTCCTCCTGCCATACCTGCTGCCACAGGAATGTGCTTTTCCAAATTGATCTTCACTCCCTCCTGGACAGAAAATTCATCCATCAAAAGCCTCGCTGCCTTGTAGGCTAAATTATTCTCGTTAACAGGAAGGTAACCTAGATTGGTGCTAAGTTCAATTCCAGCCTCCCTTTTTTTCTCTACACAGATTCGGTCATAGACATAAACGGACTGCATAACCATACGAACATCATGATAACCATTCTCTCGTTTTCCCAAAACATCCAGTCCAAGATTGATTTTTCCTAATGCATTTAAATCTAATCTATCCATACCATGCTCCTCTTTCACTACTCTTTCCAACTGATCTTTGAAACAATAGCAACTTTTTTAACAATACTATTTGTATTTTAGCACATTTATGTAAAAAAAGGAAAAAATATGTTAAAATGTCCCTATCGTTATTTTTAAGGAGGAACGTTATGAATACAAATAACAGAGTGTCCGGAATTTTGCTACATCCAACCTCCCTTCCCTCTCCCTATGGAATCGGGGATTTGGGAAAATCTGCATATGAATTTGTAGATTTTTTGGAGGAAGCCGGACAACATCTTTGGCAAATATTGCCTCTTTCCCATACAGGTTTTGGAGATTCTCCCTATCAGAGTTTTTCAGCTTTTGCAGGGCAGCCCCTTCTCATCTCACCAGACTACTTAATTAAGCTTGGTTTTCTTACTGCAGCTGATTTAAAGGATTGTCCAAAAAGCAAGCCAGATCAGGTGGATTACGGAACTGTAATTTCCTGGAAGAATAAAATTTTTAAAACTGCTTTTAAGCGTTACCAGGCAGACCGTGGAAGTTTCGGAGATTTTGAAAATAATTTCCTGGCCTTTATCCACGAGGAACTCTACTGGTTAGAAGATTATGCCCTTTTCATGGCTTGCAAGGATGAAAACGGGGGAGCTAGCTGGTTAGAATGGGACGAGGAATACCGTATTCCAAGCCCTACCTTTGTGGCAAAACTTCGGGTGGATCTTACAAATTCTATTGAATACTATGAATTTTTGCAATTCATTTTCTTTAGCCAGTGGCAGGAACTAAAAGAATATGCCAACAAAAAAGAGATTCAGATTATGGGAGATATCCCGATTTTTGTATCTATGGACAGCGCCGATGTGTGGAGCAATAAGCACCTCTTCCAGCTAGATTCCAGAGGATATCCTACAAAGGTTGCGGGAGTTCCACCAGATTATTTCTGTGCTACAGGACAGCTTTGGGGCAACCCCATTTACAACTGGGACGCCCACCGCTATGAGAACTTTGGTTGGTGGATTAGTCGGATCCGCCATCAATTAAAATCTGTCGATCTTCTAAGAGTAGATCATTTCAGGGGATTTGAAGCTTGCTGGAACGTGCCATACAGCGAGGAAACTGCTATAAACGGAGAATGGGTTAAAACACCGGGCTATGAATTGTTTGAAGCTGTCAAATACGCCTTAGGAGAAAACCTTCCAATCGTAGCTGAGGACCTTGGAGTTATTACAGACGAAGTAACCGCCCTTAGAAAGCATTTTAACTTCCCCGGAATGAAGGTATTGCAGTTTGCCTTCGAGTCCACAGAGGATAGCGATTACCTGCCTCACAATTATGAGTCCTCCAATTATGTATGCTACACCGGTACCCACGACAACGATACCACCATGGGTTGGTTTAGCAGCTTAAAGAAAGACTGCCAGGAAAAAGTACGGATCTACACAAGAAGCACTGCATCAGAGCCTGTCAGCCACAGCCTCATAAGGACCTGTATCGCCAGCGTAGCAAAATATGCAATCATCCCCTTACAGGATGTCCTTTGCTGCGGCAGCGAAGGCCGTATGAACCGCCCAGGCTACGCTCAAAACAACTGGAGCTGGCGTTTTAAAAAGTCTGACCTTACCTCCTCCATGGCAAAAAGTCTGAAGGAACTTAATATCCTCTACGGACGCTATACCGAAAAACAAGCACCTAAGGAGGAACCTGAAAGCGTAGAAGATTCCACAAATTCCAAAGAGGAGTCTTCTAGTCTTTCTTAATCAGCATTTGAAAATTACGCCAAAATCCATGAATATTTTTGCGTCTCACAATTGCTTGATTTATAAAGAAACAAGGAGATTTGTGACATGATACGATTTATAGGCGTCGTCCTATTCCTATTTTTATTTTTGATTTTAGGCCTCCCTATCCTGGGCCTTGAGTGGCTCATTAGCAAAGTCAGCAAGAAAACCTGCGACTACCAGAGCCTTCGCATTGTCCAATGGGCTTTCCGAGTCATTCTGTCTATTGCAGGAGTTTCTGTTACCGTCATCGGTGAAGAGAAAATTCCAGAAGGTCCCGTCCTTTTTATAGGAAATCATCGAAGCTATTTTGATATTTTAGTTACCTATTCTGGATGCAAAAATCTCACCGGCTATGTGGCTAAAAAAGAGATGCTTCAGTATCCCATCCTTCGGATTTGGATGAAACGACTCTACTGCCTATTCTTAGACCGGGAAAATATGAAGGAAGGATTAAAAACCATCTTGCAGGCAATTGACTATATAAAGCAAGGAATTTCCATTTGTATTTTCCCGGAAGGCACCAGAAACAAGGGGGAAGAAGGTTCTCTCCTGCCCTTCCACCAAGGATCTTTTAAGATTGCGGAGAAAACCGGCTGCCCCATTGTTCCTATGAGTCTAAATAATACAGTAGAAATTTTTGAGGCTCATTTTCCTCGCATGAAGAAAACTCATGTAGTCTTGGAATATGGAAATCCTATTTATCCAAATGAACTGACAAGGGAAGAAAAAAAGGATCTGGCAAATACCTGTCAGAATATTATTAAGGAAACTTTGGCAAAGAACCAAAAATTGGTATAGTAAAATATAGCTAATTATTTTTAAGGGACGTTTTACACAATCGTCCCTTTTCTTTTACATTTCTTTCTCTGAGTGCTATAATGTAGAGAACTATGAAAAGAATCTATGAAGCAGTTTATCAAAGGCAACTGCCTGATAAGCTTTCTTAGGAAGGACGTGTTGTAATGAATAGACAAGATCTGACACTTCTTACTGATTTGTATGAACTTACAATGATGCAAGGCTATTACGAAAAAGGCCAGAATGAACGGGTAGTATTCGACGTATTTTTCCGCCAGAACCCCTGTGGCAACGGCTACTCCGTTTGCGCTGGTTTAGATCAGGTCATTAATTATATTAAAAATTTGAATTTTACCTATGAGGATGTAGATTACCTTCGAGGACTGGGAATCTTCAGTGAGGATTTTCTTCACTATCTCAGTGGTTTTCATTTTACAGGTGATATTTATGCAATTCCAGAAGGCACCGTAGTATTTCCCAGAGAGCCTTTGGTTAAGGTAATCGCTCCTATTATGGAGGCCCAGCTGGTGGAGACAGCCATTCTTAATATTGTTAACCACCAGTCTCTCATTGCCACAAAAACTTCCCGTATTGTATATGCTGCTCAAGGAGACGGCATTATGGAGTTTGGTCTTAGAAGGGCCCAAGGGCCGGATGCCGGTCTTTACGGCGCAAGAGCTGCCATGATCGGCGGATGTGTTGGAACTTCCAATGTCCTGGCCGGAAAGGAATTTGATGTCCCTGTCATGGGCACCCATGCTCACAGCTGGATTATGAGTTTTCCAGATGAGTATTCTGCTTTTAAAGCTTATGCAGAACTTTACCCTGATAACTGCACCTTGCTGGTGGACACATACGACACCCTAAAATCCGGTGTCCCAAATGCCATTCGAGTATTCCAGGATTTTAAAGATTCCGGAAGAGAATTTAAGAAATATGGAATTCGCTTAGACAGTGGTGATTTGGCTTATTTATCAAAGAAGGCCAGAAAGATGTTAGATGCAGCAGGGTTTGAGGATGCCAGCATCTGCGCTTCTAATGACTTGGATGAATATCTGCTCCATGATCTAAAGATGCAGGGGGCTGCCATTGACTCCTGGGGTGTTGGTACGAATCTGATTACCTCCAAAGATTGCCCATCCTTCGGCGGCGTTTATAAACTGGCGGCCATTGAAAATAAGGAAGGCAAGCTAGTTCCTAAGATTAAGATTTCGGAAAATTCTGAGAAGATTACCAACCCGGGAAATAAAACCATTTACCGGATCTATGAAAAGGACAGTGGAAAGATCAAAGCAGATTTAATCTGCTTCTCAGATGAAGTAATTGATGAAACAAAAGACCTTTTACTTTTTGACCCACAAGATACCTGGAAGAAAACTAAGCTAGCCGGAGGTTCCTACACTATCAAAGAAATTTTGGTGCCAATTTTCAGAAATGGGGAGTGCATTTACCAATCTCCTAGTGTCAGAGAGATTGCGGCCTATTGCAAAGAAGAAAAAGACACCCTCTGGGAGGAAACCCTTCGTCTATTCTATCCTCATCAGGTTTATGTGGACCTGTCCCAGAAGCTTTATGATGAAAAGCAAAGACTTTTAGGGGAGACACATATCACGGAATAATTAATCATAATTAATAAGGAGATTTTACCATGAAAATTATTGTATTAGCCGGAGGCTATAGCAACGAAAGAGATGTATCATTAAATTCTGGTGCCAGCGTCTGCAAGGCACTAAGAGAGAGAGGACACAAGGCTTATCTTTTAGACGCCTTTCTTGGAATTGACTACGATTCTGACCGTTTAGAGGAACTCTTTGATGCTCCAGATGGAGGACTTAACATCGCCGCGGACATTCAGGTTACAGAACCTGATCTTGATGCTCTTTGGGCATCCCGTCCGGGAGATTCCACCAGCTATCTTGGACCTAATGTACTAAAGCTTTGTTCTTTAGCAGATATTACCTTTATGGCTCTCCATGGAAGTCTGGGAGAAAACGGAAAGCTACAGGCCACCTTCGATGTGCTTGGCATCCGCTATACAGGCCCTAATTCCTTAGGCTGTGCCCTTTCTATGGACAAGGGGGTTACCAAGGAAATCTTCAAATATCAAAATGTCCCAACTCCAGACGGAACCCATGTATTTGCTACAGATAGAGAAATTTCCCTTGACAAACTAGGTATGCACTTACCGGTAGTGGTAAAACCCTGCTCTGGCGGTTCTAGTATCGGCGTCCATATTGTCCATACAGAGGAAGAATATAAAAATGCCATGAAACTTTCTTTTGAGAAGGAAGATGAAGTGGTCATTGAGCCCTTTATTAACGGCAGAGAGTATGCCTGCGGAATCCTAGACGGAAAGGCCCTTCCTATTGTAGAGATTATTCCTTCTGACGGATTCTTTGACTATGTAAACAAATATCAGCTTGGGGGCGCATCTGAAATTTGTCCTGCCCAGTCTCTAACAAAAGAGCAGACTGCCTTTATACAGGATGCCGGAGAACGAGCTTTCGCTGCCCTTCGACTGGATGTATACTCTAGAGCAGATTTTATTGTGGATAACAATACAGGAGATATTTATTGTCTAGAAGTCAATTCCCTTCCTGGCATGACCTCTGCCAGTCTTCTTCCAAAGGCTGCCAAGGCTGCCGGATATGAATACGGTGAATTCTGCGAGCTTATTATTCAAAAATCCATAGAAGCCCGCTACTCTAGCAAATAATTTTTTGGAGATTATTTATGAAAAATTTAAGTTTAAGAAACATTACCAATGCTTGCCGCGGCAGCTACCATGGAGTTTCTTCTCTTCTTGACACAGAAGTGGAAGGAGTGGTCATCGACAGCCGCAAGGTAAAAAAGGGAGATCTCTTTGTAGCCATTGACGGTGTGAAGGTCAACGCCCACAAATTTATCCCAGATACCATCGAAAAAGGAGCCCTCTGCGTAGTATCTCACGAAGACTTGGGGGAAACTGATTTTCCTTATATCCTAGTAGAATCTACAGGTCAGGCCCTCCTTGATATTGCCAAATTATACAGAGACTCCTTTGATATAAAGGTAGTTGGTATCAGTGGAAGCGTGGGAAAAACCAGTACCAAGGAAATGGTTGCCTCTGTTCTTTCCCAAAAATATTCTGTTCACAAAACTCTGGGAAATTTCAATAACGAATGGGGCCTGCCTCTTACAATTTTCGAGATGAATGAGTCCCACGAGATTGCCGTTTTAGAAATGGGAGTGAATCATTTTGGGGAGATGCGAAGACTTTCTTCTGTATCTCAACCAGACATCTGCGTTCTTACCAATATTGGTGTAGCACATTTGGAATTTTTCAAAACCAGAGAGGGAATTCTTCAGGAAAAATCCCAGATGATCCAGGACATGAAAGACGGGGGAACCATTATCTTAAATGGGGATGATGACCTGCTAGCAAAAATGGGTCCGGTCAAGGGAGTAACGCCTACCCTTTTTGGCACCACAGCTGACAGGGATTTTTACGCAGACCATATTGAGCCTCAGGGATTAAGGGGAACAGCCTGCACCATTCATTTAAAGGACGGACAATGCTTTGACTGCTTGGTGCCGGTACCGGGCCTTCACATGGTATCTAACGCTCTAGCAGGAGCTGCCGTAGGATTTACCCTAGGACTTACTCCAGAAGAAATCAAGGCGGGTATTGAAAGTCTCCCTTCAATTCCAGGAAGAAACCATATTATTAAGACAGACCATCTGATTATTTTAGATGACTGTTACAATGCAAACCCAATTTCTATGAAGGCTTCTATTGATGTTTTAAACATGGGCCTTGGCCGTAAGGTTGCAATTCTTGGAGATATGGGGGAATTAGGAGAAGATGCCGCTTCTCTTCACAAAGAAGTTGGAAACTACGCTGCTGAAACCGGAGTAGATGTAGTATGTGCCATTGGCCCTGTATCAAAGGCCTTGGCGGGCGGAGCATCTGCAGGCTGTGAAACCCACTGGTTTGAAAGCAAAGAAGACTTTCTTAAAGCCAGCAAGGAAATCATTAAAGAAGGGGATAATTGTCTGGTAAAAGCCTCCCACGGCATGGAATTTCCAGAGATTGTTTCCGCTTTAGAAAATTTCTAAAAAAGAGCTTGAGATAAGATTATGAATTCAAAACACCAACATAAATCAAAGTTTTTGGGGAACCGATGGTTCCCCTTAATTAACGGGAATTATATTTCCCTGAAACAGATTCTGTTACTTCTTTTACTTTTTGCCACCCTCTGCTTAGCCCTTGCAAGGCATGGCTCTTTCTACGAAGTAAGGGAATACTATGCCATTAATATGTTTGAGTCTGAGTATGATCTCACCAGCAAGGAAAGTCAGGAAATCAGGCAGTATTTCGTGGCAAAGCAATCAGAACTACTAAATATATATATTAAATTTGACATTGAAAATCTGGTAAATCTAAAGGGCCGCCTGATTCTATCCATCGAAGACTCCTCAGGGGAAAAGATTGCTTCCAGGCAAATGTCCTTCTCCTCTCTCACCCAGACGGAGACCGCCTTTTGGACGGAATTTTCTATGGTTTCCAACCTAGAAAAGGGGCAAGTGTATAGCTTAGTCCTTGAAACTAAGGATGTGGATACAAGTGCAGATGCTTCCTGCAAATTATGTCTCTCAAAAAATCGATCTTTCCTTTTTGGATTCCTAAACATCGATGGGGTGCAAAACGACCACCGAATGGTAGCCACCTTTAAATACAATACTTACTGCCTGGGAGATTTGCTGGCAATGATTCTTTTATTGATTCTTGCCGGGCTTTTTGTCCTAAATTGGTATAACTTAAGCTTCCGCCACAAAATGAGAAGCTTATCGGAAAATATCCCTCCCCTGCCGGGAAGGCTTTCTAACAAACTATTAAGTCCCGGAAGCTTAACCTGCCTTTTATCTCGAGGGCTTTTTATACTGACCCCCTTAGTTTCCTACTTTATTATGCAGAGGTTTTCCTCCTACAATCTGGAGGATTTTATAGATCAGTTGGGCTATCTTCAGGGGCCAATAAATTTGCTTTTATACACCTTACTCTTGTTGATTTTTTATCTGATCACCAACTGTACGAAATACGCCTCAGTGCTGACAATATTAACTACCTATATCCTAGGATTAGCCAATTATTTTGTATGGAATTTCAGAGGGTCTCCTATTGTGGCAGCGGATTTTGTCTCTATCGGCACTGCAAAAAACGTAGCCAACCAATATAGCTACACCCTGGGATTTGATGCTGTATGGTCCACTGTTATAGCCATGGTCTACATGTGCCTAGTGATGACTGTTGGCACCTACCGGGGACTTAAAACCAAGAAAAGGATTCTCTTGCTAATAAGCACTGCCCTCTTGACTACAGGAACCTACACAGTCTTCTTTCACACCAGCCTAATGAAGGATCTAGACATTACCGTAAGTGTCTGGATGCCCGAGCGAGACTATGCTCAAAACGGGTCTGCCCTGTCCTACCTCTTAACCTGGACCTACTATGTGGTGGAAAAGCCTTCTGGCTATTCGCCAGAAGCAGTAGCAGAACTTACCAAAGACTATGTATCTGACAGCAGCGCAGATGATTCCTCAGAAAGCAAGCCCAATGTAATTGCTATTATGAATGAATCCTTTTCAGACCTTGCAGTAGATGCAGACATTGAGACTACACAAGACTACATGCCCTTTATTCATAACCTTACAGAAAACACTGTAAAAGGCCACCTTTATGTATCGGTTCTTGGAGGGAATACTGCCAACACGGAATTTGAATTTCTTACCGGAAATTCCATTTCCTTTTTTCCGGCTAGATCCATCCCCTACAACAGTTACTTAAAGACTAAGACCGGTTCTCTTACTTGGACCCTAAGAGACCAAGGATACAGCGGGGACATTGCCATTCACCCCTATTACAGCGATGGATGGAACCGGCCTACGGTATACCCTCTTCTTGGTTTTACGGATTTTATTTCTCAAGATGATTTTTCTAACAACACCTATGTGCGAGAATTTATTTCCGATGAAACAGATTTTAACCGTCTGATTTCTGAGTATGAAAGTCAGCGTAAAGAAAATAATGATCCTTTCTATGAATTTACCGTAACCATGCAAAATCATGGCGGTTACTTAGGAACCCACGGGTTGGTAGAAGAAAGCATCCATGTTACAAAACCAGAAAACGCCAACGACCAGCTCACCCAATATCTAAATCTCATTAAGCTATCAGACAGCGCCTTTGAAAATCTTATTAACTATTTTTCTAAGGTAAAGGAACCTACCCTAATCGTAATGTTCGGGGACCATCAGCCTGGATTTACAGACAGCGTCTACGACGAGCTTATGGGCCAGTCTACCACAAGCCTAAGCACTGAAGATACAGCTAAAATGTACCAGGTACCTTATGTGATCTGGGCCAACTATGACATTGAGGAAGAGACCCAGGATATGAGTGCCAATTACCTATCTTCCTACCTATTAAAACTATCAGGAAATAAAATGACAGGTTACAATAAATACTTGCTGGATTTAATGAAAAAAGTCCCTATCATCTCCGCTATCTGCTACCAAGGAGACGACGGCGTGCTCCATGCAAATGGGGAAGAATCAGACTACACAGAGCTGATTAAACAATATCAAATGATTCAGTACAACAATATGTTTGACACCGATAATCGGGTAGATGATTTCTTCTTCTTGAAAAACTAAACAATGTCACCCATACGCCTTAGGAATTAGAAATTCCCAGGGCGTATTCTTTATAAAAAAAGAGAAAAATTCATATGTTATTCAATATGTAAATATGTCATAATATAGAAAGATATGTAATGGAAAGGAGCCAGATCATGGTAGAAGTAATCAAGAAATATCCAGAAGGCGTCGACTTTCTGGAATTAAAAAACGACAAATTAACAGTAGTTGTCACTAACTATGGCTGCACCATCCAAAAGATTCTTGCCAAAGATAAAAATGGCAATCTGCAGGACATCGTCCTAGGATACGATGAATTAAAGGATTACCAGGAGCAGGATGCCTGGTTAGGTGCTTTTGTAGGAAGATATGCTAACCGTATTAAGGGAGCGGAATTCAGCTTAAACAACGAGACTTACACGCTTCCGGCAAACGAAGGCAAAAACCAACTCCACGGAGGAGTTAAGGGCTTCTCCCACCGGGTTTTTGACTACACATATAGCGATAACGAAATCATCTTCTCTCGCGTAAGCCCAGACGGGGAGGAAGGTTACCCGGGAACTTTAACTTTGGATCTTCATTATATTTTAAAAGAGGATGCCTTGGTCCTTCGCTACGAAGCTAAATCCGATAAGGATACCATTATTAATCTTACCAACCATTCCTACTTTAATTTAGCCGGACACCCTTGTTCTGTAGGAAATCAGATCGTGTCCGTACAGGCAGACCGCTATTGCCCGGTAGACGGGGAAGGCCTTCCTACAAGAGAGGAATCTGTAGAGGCTACTCCTTATGACCTAAGAAAGCCCACGGTAATCCAGGACATTTTAGATAACAATCATCCAGAGATTAAACGTATTAAGGGAATTGACAATCCCTTCCTCTTTGCACCAGAAGCCAGCAAAGATCAGGTACACCTTTATAATCCTGATAATGGACTCAATCTTCTTATCTCCACCAATGCCCCAGGATGTCAGGTTTATATTGCCTGCGCCCTGACAGAGCGTATCGGAAAGGGTGGGCAGACTATGGGACCCCACAATGCGATTTGCTTTGAGCCACAATTTAAGCCAAATGATATTAATACTGAGGACCATCCTGGATCTATCCTAAAAGCCGGGGAAACCTATATTAGCGAGACTTCCTACAGGGTTTATGCCCAGTAGATAATTTCTATAAGGACTAAAATATAGAGCCTTTACCAAAAATCAAAAACTCAAAAAAATCCCTGCCGGATCAGATCCGACAGGGATTTTTATTCTTATACTTATTCAATCATTTTGGAAATTAGTTTCCACTCTTACGGTTAGATACTACGTCGAAGATTACAGCAATCAGAAGAACGCCACCTTTAACGATGTACTGCCAAGAATCACTGATACCCATGATTGACATACCCATGTTAATAACACCAAGAAGAAGAGCCCCGATGATTGCTCCAGGGATTGTACCACTTCCACCGTAAGCAGAAGCACCACCAATGAAGCAGGCTCCGATGGCATCCATCTCGAAAGATGTACCAGTAGCACCGTTTACAGATCCTACACGGGCTAGGCAAAGAAGAGCACTTAAACCTGCTAAGAATCCCATGTTTACATAAGCTGCAAAGTAAACTTTGTTGGTGTTAATACCAGAAAGCTGAGTTGCTTTCTCATTACCACCTACTGCATAGAAGTGACGTCCAAATGCAGTCTTTGATGTAATGAAGTTGTAAATTAAGCAGATTGCAACTACCCAAACTAACATAACGGAAATTCCCTTATACTGAGTAAGGAAGTATGCATAGATCAAAAGTACTACACTGACAACTGCTGTACGTCCAAAATCAGAAGCTGCGGAATTTTGTGTATAACCTTTTTTGGTCTTATTTGCTCTTGATTTTACAGTTGTAGCAAAAAGAATTACAACTGCAATAACAGCTACTACCAATGGAGAAAGGATTCGATCATCCGTATCTAATCCTGGTACCTTGATATACGCGGTAAAGATGTTAAGGAAAGTAGTATCCTGAACTGCAACAGTCATACTGTCTACTACCAAACGTCCAATTCCTCGGAAGACAAACATACCACCTAAGGTTGTGATAAATGGAGGAATTCTAACATATCCAATCCAATAGCCCTGCCAGATACCAGCTAAAAGTCCAATAGCTAAGCAAATGAAGATAGTAAGAATTGGATTTACACCCTTGTTAGTAATTAATACAGCCGCAACACCGCCAACCATACAAATTACGGAACCAACAGAAAGGTCGATGTTACCACCAGTTAAGATACAAAGTAACATACCGCAGGCCATTACTAAAACGTAACCGTTCTGCAGAAGCAAGTTTGACATATTTTGTGGAAGCAAAAGACGTCCATCTGTCAAGAAATAAAATAAAGCAAATACAACTACAAGGGCAACTACCATACTGTAATCGGTAAGGAATTTTCCGATACTAAATCCTGATTTGCCCTGATTTTCTTTAGCTGACATAATCAACACTCCTTTCAACTAATCCGCCTTAATGATGTGGCTCATGATCATCTCCTGAGTCGCCTCACCGGCATCTAATTCACCCTTAATTTCACCTTCGTTCATAACGTAAATACGATCACACATACCAATCAGCTCTGGCATTTCAGAAGAAATCATAATTACTGATTTTCCATCTTCTACCATTTTGTTTACCAGGCAGTAAACATCATATTTAGCACCTACGTCAATACCACGGGTAGGCTCATCTAAGATTAAGACATCCGGCTCTGCAAATAACCATTTTCCAAGCAAGGCTTTCTGTTGGTTACCACCGGATAGATTTCCAACCTTCTGTTCAATGGAAGGAGTCTTGGTTCCCATTTCCTTGGTCATCTTCTCGGCAACATTCTTTTCTGCTGTCTGGTCAATGATTCCATTCTTGGAAACCTTATCAAGTCTTGCTAGAGTGGTGTTAAATCGAATCGACTCACTTAATACCAATCCGTTGACTTTTCGATCCTCTGTTACGTAAGCAATTTTGTGTTTAATTGCCTGCTCTGGATTCTTAAGATCTACCTTCTTTCCTTTTAGATACAACTCACCAGTAATCTTAGAACCATAACTCTTTCCGAAGATCGACATTGCAAGTTCTGTACGTCCAGCTCCCTGCAAACCGGAGAAACCAACAACTTCTCCTTTATGAACTTTAAAAGACACATCCTTGTCCACAATTTTCTCATGATAAAGCGGATGATATACGTTCCAATTCCTAACTTCCAGCTCAACTTCCTTACTAACCTTGTGTTCTCTGGTTGGATAACGGTCATCCATTGGTCGACCTACCATTCCTTTAATGATACGGTCCTCACTAAATTCATCCACACCCTTTACAAGAGTTTCAATGGTAGAACCATCACGGATGATTGTTGCCTTATCAGCACAATAGATAATCTCATTTAACTTATGTGTGATAATAATTGAAGTAAGTCCTTCTTTCTTAAACGAAATCAGAAGGTCTAACAACATCTTAGAATCCTCATCATTCAGAGAAGATGTAGGCTCATCTAAGATTAATAACTTAACATTTTTAGAAAATGCTTTTGCAATTTCTACTAACTGCTGCTTACCAGTTCCAATATTTTTAATTAATGTCTGGGCGGACTCATGAAGTCCAACCTGGGCCATGTGCTTTTCAGCTTCATCGTAGGTAGCATCCCAGTCAATGGCACCTGTTTTTGTTTTCTTCTCATTTCCTAGGAACATGTTCTCACCAATAGTCAAAAGTGGAATCAATGCCAACTCCTGGTGAATAATAACAATCCCCTTAGCTTCACTGTCTTTCAGTGTTTTAAACTGACAGAGTTCTCCATTATAATAGATCTCTCCGGTATAACTTCCAGCAGGATAAGTTCCGGACAAAACATTCATCAAAGTAGACTTTCCTGCTCCGTTTTCACCGATCAGGGCATGAATTTCTCCACGCTCTACCTCCAGATTAACGTCATCCAAAGCCTTAACTCCAGGGAACTCTTTCGTGATAGAATTCATTTTTAATATAATATCAGCCAAAAGATTTTCCTCCTCTCCATTAGAAGCTATGTGAAAGGCGGGGCAGATGCCCCGCCCGACTTCACGTCTTATCGCTTCTGGATATTAGTTTGTTGCTTTTAAGTAATCTCCATCCCACTCATACAGACCTGTGTCAACAAGATCCTCTAAGTTATCTTTTGTGATTACATTTGGTACTAACAAGAATGATGGGCAAGTATGTCCGTCAGATGTCTCATAAGACTCTGTATCGTAAGTAGCTTCTACTCCGAAGGAATCGATTAATGACTCATCAATAGTATCACCTGCAAGGATTGCCTTAGCAAGCTCAAGTGTTACGATAGACTCATTACTTACGTTCTTGTAAACGGTCATAGACTGTTTTCCATCTACGATATTCTGTAAGTTAGCTTCGTCTCCATCCTGTCCTGTAATAACTACATCGTTCTTTCCCTTATAGTCAGACTCAAGAGCTTTTGCGATACCAAGTGCTGTTGCATCGTTTGAGCAAAGCCAAGCGTCAAGCTGAGTTCCGTCTGCATAGTAAGAAGATAAGATATTCTGTGCTCTCTCAAGAGCTGTATCTGTATTCCAGTTGTCTGTCTGAACCTTCTCAAACTCTGTCTGTCCTGAAGGAACCTTCAAAGTACCAGCATCGATGTATGGCTGAAGAACATCCATAGCACCATCTAAGAAGTACTTCGCATTGTTATCAGCAGTAGGTCCAGCTGTAATCTCTAAGTTGTAAGAATCTCCATCAGCTGCATCCTTAAGTCCCAATGCATCTTCGATGTACTCGCCCTGTAACTTACCTACAGTGTAGTTATCGAAGGATACATAGTAAGATACTGCATCATTTAAGATCAAACGGTCATAAGCAATAACAGGAACATCTGCATCAGCTGCCTCGTTCATAGCTGTGTTAAGAGATTCTCCGTTGATAGCTGCTACGATCAAAAGATCTACATCCTGAGCCAATGTGTTCTGGATATCACTTACCTGCTTTGCTTCATCATTATCAGAATAAGTAAGAACTACATCAAATCCTGCATCCTCAAACTGCTTCTGAAGATAAGCTCCATCACGATTCCATCTCTCCAAGGATTTTGTTGGCATTGAAATTCCGATTGTTCCACTTCCTGATCCTGAGGATGCTGTGCTGCTGTCAGATGAGCTTGAAGATGAAGATCCTGAAGATCCACATGCAACAAGGGATACTGCTGTAGCACCAATTAACATTGCACTAATCACTTTTCTTTTCATTCGGTTTGTACCTCCCTTTTTTTGTTGTATTTACTATAACACACAACAATCTATACAAACTTGTCATCATCTGTACATTTTCTTTAGCACTTATTCACAAATAATACATAAAAACAGGACAAATTTGCCGAAACAATTTTGTCCTGCACAAGAATATGCTAGCCTGTTAATTTATATCCTCAATCTCTTACATTCAAGTAAATATCTGAAGCTTCATGATACTTTCCTGTAATCACCTCATCCATATTCTCCTTGGTAACAGCAACTGGGGTCAGCTTTTCATAAGGCACCTTATAGGTCCCGTCATCTATGGTTTCCTTGATATTTAAAGATTTGCCCTTTACTAGGTCTATGGAAAGCTCTGCTGCCCGCTTTGCCAACTGCTCCACGGGTTTGTAGACTGTCATACACTGGGTTCCCTCTACAATCCTTTGACATGCATCCAAGTCCGCATCCTGTCCCACTACACATACACTGCCAGCTAGGCGTCTTTCCGACAGGGCCTGAATGGCATAGCCTGCGATTCCATCATTCCCACACATGATTCCTGCCGGGGTATCATAACTTTGCAAATAGGACTCTGCATAGCTAAGGCCCTGCTCGGCCACCCATCCCTCGGCATAATCTGTCTCTGTGATAGAAAGAGAAGTATCCTCTAGAATCTTTTCAAATCCTTTTGCCACCTGATGTACATTATAATCCGCCATAGGCCCATTGATCTGCAAGATTTCTCCCTGGTCTCCAATATGTTCTTTCATATGCTGGGCCATAAGCTTTCCAACTTCTTCATTGTCAAAGGAAACATAAAGATCCATGTTGGCATCCGGCACCAGTCTATCATACCCCACCACTGGAATTCCGGCATCCTGGGCTTTTTTTATGGCGGACTTAAGAGCCTGAGATTCTTCATCACTGGCTACCATAACAAGGACGATTACATCCACATCCTTCTTGATAAAATATTGAATCTGACTAATCTGTTCTTTAATATCCCCGTTGGCATTCTGCACATTCACCTCTGCCCCCAGTTCCTGGGCCTGAGATACAAATAGATCCCTGTCTCTTTGCCAACGTTCCAGCACAAAGGTATCAAAGGAAATACCAATTTCTATAGTGCCATCCTCCTGGCTTGACTCCTTATCCTGACTAACCTTTTGATTCTTTCCAATCTGGATTCCTAATACAATTCCAAGGGCCAGTACCAGTGCTAACATAAACCATGGCCAAATTTTGTTTTTCATACCCGCTCTCTTTCTCGATACTCTGTAGGAGTCACTCCTATATTTTTCTTAAAAATACGACTGAAATAATTAGGGTCACTATAACCTACGGCACTGCAAATTTCCTTCATACTATGGTTTTCTGACAAAAGCAGTTCCTTGGCCTTTTCCATACGAAGGTTTGTGACATACTCCAGGAAATTGCTGCCTGTTTCTTCTTTAAATAGCTTACTGAAATAATAGGAACTAAGATCCAGTTGTCTTGACACTTCATCCAAGGACAAGTCCTTGTGATAATTGGCCTGAATATATTCCTTGGCCTTTACGATCATGGAATTTTCGTGATTTTCCTGCTTGCTGGCCATATTTTTACAAATACTTTTAAATTTCTCCACAAACCAGTTCTTTAGATCACTGTTTTCCTTGGCACTCATAATAAAGGGAAGATAGTCTTTGCGTTCCTCAAAATGATAGGTCATACCACCATTTTGGTAAGCCTGGTGTTCAGCAAATAATACAAATTCCAATATTTTAAGCTTTACACTCATGTTATCCTCACCGTAATAAGTAATCATCCAATCAAAGAAGGACTCTGCCGCCTGACCGCATTTATCACTTTTTCCATCTTTTAAATGAGCAAAAATTTCCTGCTCCAATTCCAAAGGATACTCTTCATCATAACGGCATTGGATTGGAAGGTCATCTACATGGGCCACACTACCGGTGGAATTTGCCAGGGCTTTGTTGGCTTCCTCGTAGGAGGTCATACTTTCATTTAGTCTTCTGACAGAGCCAATTCCAATACGAAAGCTAATATCTGTCATTCGCTTTAATTTTCTAGTCAACTCCCTGCAAATATCAATCATGGAAATTCGCTTTTCATAGTCAATTTTTCCTTCTTTCATAGGAAGAAATACAGGAATTTTGTTGGACATCATAGAGCCTACCATACAAGGCCAGGTCTCCTTAATCACTTCCCTAATCTTGTTGTAATTGGTTTGGGTTCTAACACTGGCTCCTACTGCGTTGGTCATGCGGCTCCCCTTTTGGTCGTCTCCCACAACAACCACCAACATACAGCCAGCTTCGCAGTCGATACCTAAAAGCTGCTTGTAATTATCAACTTCCTCCTCTACATCTTCTTGAAACATGATGGAATAGATAAAACCACTTTCAATAATAGGCATAACTGTTTCCATTTTTTCTTTAATTTTCAGGTCGTCACTGCGCTTTTTCTTTCTGGAATCCACAGTCTTAAAGGCTTTGTTTAAGACTTCTTCGATCATATCGGCATGAAAGGGTTTATTCATATATTCCAAAACCCCAAGATTAATGGCTTCTTTTGCATAATCAAACTTATCATAGGCAGATAAAACAATAAATTCTGTGGAGGGATTATTTTTCTTAATTTCCCGAATAGCATCAATGCCGTTAATCCCCGGCATCTGTATATCCATAAAGGCCACATCCGGGCGAAAATTTTCTGCCAACTCTATAACATCCCTTCCAGTCTTTGCAGTTTGAATCTCACATTGATCTGGAAATTTACGATTGATAATCATGGTTAGGGAATCCAATACAATCCCCTCATCATCTGCTAACATTACTCGGTACATCTTATTCCCCCTCTTGTTTCATCGGAATTCGAATCATAATCTCCGTTCCCATATCTTTTCCTTCACTGAAAATGGTAAACTTTGCCTGATCCTTAAAATACAGCTTTAATCGGTCCATTACATTCCTTATTCCCACGCCGTTGGAACTAGAATGAAGATCCGATTCCCCGGCTTTTCCTTCCAACACTTGTTTTATTCTCTCGTTTTCCATGCCGGCACCATTGTCCCAAACACTGATGCAAACTTCATCCCCTTCTTTAAATACAGATAATTCAATATGACCTTCCCAGTCCACATTGCGGATTCCGTAATTTACAGCATTTTCCACCAGTGGCTGTAAAATCATACTAGGCACCCGAATAGCAACTAGGCTCTCATCAATCTCTTTCTCAAAATGAATGTCTCCGGAGAATCTTACATTTAATATATAAACATAGTTGTCCACCAGCCTGATCTCTTCCTCCAAGGTAGCATCCCCTTCTTCTCTTTTTACGTTATATCGGAAGAAATCTGACAAGTTCCCTAAAAGTTTCTCTGTATTTTCTGCCCCTTCCATCATAGCTAGCTGCATTCCTGCATTTAAGGTATTATAGAGAAAATGAGGATTAATCTGAGCCTGCAAATACTTTAACTGAGCATCCTTTAAATGATTTTGCATCTGAAGTTCCCGGTCCATGGTAAGACGAAGTTCCTCAATATAACTTCTTATACTTTCCACCATCTGATTAAAAGCCCGGGTAACATTCCCCACTTCATCATAGTTTTCCACAGGGATTTCCTCCAGATCAAAATTACCACCAGCCACTTCATCTGCCGCATGAGACAAACGTTTCAGGGGCTCTGTCACACTGCGGGTACTGGTAATAATAAGACATGCATTTCCCATCATCACAAGCACTAAAATCAGAATATTAAAGACCTCCATATAACGCATGGAGCGTATCAACTCCTGATAAGTCTGGGAATTTCCCTTAAACTGCTGATTGTTCAAGCTATAAATATAGGAATTAATCTTGTCATAGAGGGTGCTAGCCTGCTCATAAAGCTTACTATATTTTTCTACATTTCGCCCCCGCTTAGCCTGAATCACCCCTGCCGTCAAATTCAAATAAGACTCTGAAAGGGCATGGATATTTTTCTCTGTAAGAAGGGTTTCGTCATCGGAAATAGCAACATTCAAACCTTCAATACTGGTGCGATATTCTTGTTCACTTCGATAGTAGTCCTCCATGGCATCTGAACTTCTGGTTTGTAAATACTCTTCCATATTGGACTGAAGTGTTTCTAGGTCTTCTGACAGATCATTAAGACTAACATTGCTTTTATAGACATTTTCTACCTGGCCAGTCATTTCATTTATAACGATATACATTACCACATTTACTGTCAGAATCACCACCGCTGCAAAAATAAACATAGAAGTAAGCTTAGCCTGAAGGGTCATAGATTTCCAATGATTGGTTAAATAATGTTTCTTCATAGCCACCTCCTACTGGTCTTTCAGAAGCTTAGAAGCTTGTGTACTATCGATAAAAGAGGTATCTACTGACATATATCCGTTGGTATAACCGGTCTCATTGTATTCCTCCAAGGCTTTCACGCAATACTTTCCCATTTGTTTGGTATCGATGGAAATGGTGGAAGCTATGATTCCTTTGGACACTCCTTCTAGGATTTCCTGGGAATCATAATATCCTAAAATATCCACTGTTCCAACTTTGTTGTAATCAACTACTGCCTGATAAGCACATCGGGTATATAACTCACTTAAGCATACACAAATATCCGGAAGCTCATCGTCTTTTACTAAGAAAATATCTCGAATGGATTCCTCTGAACTAAATTCCCCCTCATTGTCCACCAGTTTCGTCTCCACCTGAACCGGATAGTCGGCTCCAAGATTTTTTTCCAAGGTCTCCCGGATGCCTAAAAGAATTAGGTTTTGGCTGCTATCTAGTCCATTTTGGTCCAAAAGCACCAGCACTGTAGCTGGATTTTCCTCTGTAATATAATCCTTAGTCTCCAAAAGGCCCTGAATCTGGGCACCATATTCCTGCCCCAGGTTATAGCTATTATTTCCCACAAAGCACTGTCTGGTGCTTCCTGTAGAATCATTTAATACTGTCACCACAGGGATTCCGTCTTTTACTGCCTCATCAATCAGTTCTATGGTTTTGCTATCCTCATCTGCAGAGACGATAATTCCATCTACATCTGCCCAGATTGCCATCTGCAAAAGCTCATTCCTGGTATTTGTTTCTGAAAGATTACTTCCAAAACGTTCCACGTAGGCCCCGCTTTTTTCCCCCTGGGCCTTGGCGCTGTCATAAACCTTATCCCAAAATTCATCATCCCCGGTTCCGGTAATCATAGCATAATGTCTGTCATATTTTGTGGAACTTGGTTTTGCGGTTTTCGCACTTAGAAAAATGGACCTACCAAGAACCAACAAAAATATAAAAAGGAGAATAATAATTAAGCTGTTAATCCATAATTTTTTCTTCATGATCTATCCCAAACGCTTTCTTTGTTTTATATTCAGGATTGGCTCTCGAAGCCCCTATCTTTAGTATAATCACTTATGCAAAAAAGGGCAATGGACCCCACGTCCCCTGCCCTTTTTCATTATGCCATGTTCGGGTCAAAAATCTTCTCCCAACACCTGGATCCTTTATGCAAATGGATTCTCTGTAGGATATCTTACTCCAGCTGGCTGGTTGTAACCAATCTTATTTACATCGATTCCTAAGAATTTCACTACTTCATAGAAGAGTTTTCCGTAGTGACCAAACATAACTGCTCCGTGATGCGGGAAGTTGCCCTGGATCAATACGTGGCGATAGAATCTTCCCATTTCCTTAATAGCGAAGATACCGATTCCTCCGAAGGATCTGGTTGGAACATCCAATACCTCTCCCTCTGCTACGTAGGAAACCAATTCTCCCTCAGAGTTGCACTGTAAACGATAGAAGGTTACATCAGAAGCAGCAATATCTCCCTCAAGAGTTCCTCTGGTGAAGTCTGGCTCAGATCCAGCTGGCTCTAAGAGTCTGTGCTGGATCAGCTGATACTTAACCGCTCTAGAATCACACATTTTGCAAGAAGGAGTATTTCCACAGTGGAATCCCATGAAAGTATCTGTCAGCTTGTAATCATATTTTCCTTTGATATCTTCATCGTAAATATACTGAGGAACAGAGTTGTTAATGTCAAGTAAGGTAACTGCGTCATCAGAAATGCAAAGACCAATATACTCACTTAAAGCTCCGTAAATATCAACCTCGCAGGCTACCGGAATTCCCTTAGCTACCAAACGGCTGTTTACATAGCATGGCTCAAATCCAAACTGTGATGGGAAGGCAGGCCAGCACTTGTCAGCAAATGCTACATATTTCTTAGCTCCCTTGTGAGCCTCAGCCCAGTCAAGCAGTGTCAGCTCAAACTGTGCCATTCTTGCATTTAAATCTTCATAATATTTTCCTTCTCCCATCTCTGCTGCCATCTCTGCGCAAACCTCTGGGATACGAGGATCATTTTCATGTTCATTGTAAGCAACTAAAAGGTCAAGCTCTGAGTTTTCTTCAATCTCTACTCCTAACTCATAAAGACCCTTAATTGGTGCATTACAAGCGAAGAAATCCTGTGGACGTGGTCCAAATGTAATAATCTTTAAGTTGCGAACACCGATAACTGCACGAGCAATTGGAACAAACTCACCGATCATAGCAGCAATGTCATCAGCAGTTCCTACTGGATACTCTGGAATATAAGCCTCAAGATGACGCATCTTTAAGTTGTAAGAGCAGTTTAACATTCCGCAGTAAGCATCTCCACGACCATTGATCATGTCTCCGTCTCCCTCTGCAGCTGCAACGAACATGCAAGGTCCATCAAACTTCTCAGCAATAAGGGTCTCTGGAGTCTCAGGTCCGAAGTTTCCAAGGAATACTACCAAGGCATTACATTCTGCCTTTGTAACATCCTCTACTGCCTTCTCCATATCGAGCTCATTCTCAACAGTAACTGGACATTCATAAAGTTCTCCCTTGTAAGCTGCCTTAATAGCAGAACGTCTCTTTTCAGACAGTTCAATTGGGAAACAGTCACGGCTTACAGCAACGATACCAAGTTTTACTTCAGGTAAATTTTTCATGATTACATTCTCCTTTAATTTATATTTTATTTTATAAAGTTTTTTCGGGTACACAGACTTTATATTTTTACTTTATGCTCTGTGTTCTATAGGCTGTGTTTATACTTCCAGATTTTCTCCAACAAGTCCAATATGACTTCCTTCCGGCAATCCACCTTCCGGATGGCCGATCAGCCATTTATTCTTTGCAGCTAACAGCTTATCTTCCCATCCTGCATGATCCTTCTCCAAAGGATAGTTAGTCTCTTTTGGAAGGACGATTCCCACTTTAAAACCAGCATCTCCTACACTGCAAGGTGCATAGTGAAGGGTGGTAGCATATACTTCCACAGCAGTTCCCTTTGGAAGTAAATAAGCCTCTGCCAAAGAAGTGTCATAGGTAAAATCTTCTGTAATGTCCTGCTGATGTCCAATAATCAAAATCGCATCCGTAGCAGCCACATTAATCTCTGAAGACCGATGATACTCAAAAGCATTTAACTTGTGATTCTTACCATTACAGTAACCAATCTGAATCGGCATCTCCCCATACATCTTAGTCTTTAGATCTTCGTATACCGGATCAGCCTCCAAAGCTTCAATGGAAGGCTCATAAACTACATCCTCGGGTGCCGGAGTCTTCTCCTCCAGGGCCTTAATTAACCCAGAAAAATCCATCCCCTCCACAATCTTTCCATACTTACGAAAAGAAGGATCTGTCACTTTCTTAATTTCCATGATCTAATCTCCTTTCAAATCCATTTAAACGATTGCATCAAAAACCGGTTTGCAAGCCGGATAAATCTGCTTAAACTGCTGATATCTTTCTTCGTATTTTGCCACTAATTCCGGTTCTGGTTCCACGGTTCCTACGATCTTTACAATCTTTTCTGCAGCTTCCTCTACGCTTCCATACTCACCGCAAGCTACAGCTGCTAACATAGCACCTCCAAGGGCCGGTCCTTCTTCAGATTCGATCACATCCACCTTCAGGTTCATAATATTGGCAATCATCCGTTTCCACAGGGGGCTCTTTGCTCCGCCACCGCAAATCTTGGTACGCTCAATATTAATTCCCAAAGATCTTGCAACTTCTAAAGAATCTCGAAGTCCAAAAGCAACTCCTTCAAGAACTGCCTGGGTCATATCCTCTCTGCTAGTATCCATGGTCATTCCAATGAAGGTTGCCCTTGCATTTGGATTGTTGTGAGGAGAACGCTCTCCCATAAGATATGGAAGGAAGTATACGTGGTTCTCACCAAGCTTTGTAATATTTTCCTGCTCTTTGCTGTAATCCTTGGTTTTAATAATTTCATCCATCCACCACTTGTTGCAGGAAGCAGCACTGAGCATACAACCCATCAAATGATAATGTCCGTCCGCATGAGCAAAGGCATGAAGTGCATTGTTCTTATCTACTCCAAATTTCTCAGAAGAAATGAAAATGGTTCCGCTAGTTCCCAAGGAAATATTGCACATTCCATCTCCAACCGTTCCAGTTCCTACTGCAGCTGCTGCATTATCTCCGGCTCCTGCTGCCACCTTAACATCGTGAGGAATTCCAAGTGCATCTGCAATCTCAGGAAGAACGGTTCCTACAGATTCATAAGACTCATAGACATCTGCCAGCTGGTCCTCTGTCACCCCACAGATATCACACATTTCCTTAGACCATTTACGGTTCTTTACATCAAAGATCAGCATACCTGAAGCATCAGAAACATCGGTACAGTGAACTCCAGTAAGCTTATAAGCAATGTAGTCCTTTGGAAGCATGATCTTTGCAATCTTAGCAAAATTCTCCGGCTCCTTATTCTTAACCCAAAGAATCTTTGGAGCGGTAAATCCTGTAAAGGAAATGTTAGCAGTATATTCGGATAACTTGTCTTTACCAATTACATTATTTAAATAATCACACTCTTCGTAGGTACGGCCATCATTCCATAAAAGAGCTGGGCGAATTACATTGTCATCCTTGTCTAAGATAACAAGTCCATGCATCTGTCCACCGAAACTAATTCCTGCCACCTGACTCTTGTCACACTCAGACAGAAGTTCCTTCAGACCCTCCTTAGTTCCTTCCCACCAGTCTTCCGGCTTTTGCTCTGACCATCCTGGGTTTGGAAAATACAAGGGATACTCTTTTGATACAATCTTCTGAATCTTTCCTTCTCCGTTCATTAACAGAAGCTTCACTGCTGAAGTACCCAAATCTACGCCAATATACAGCATAATTCATCCTCCTTTAAATTCGTGCTTTTACGTGCACGTGCACGTTGTTGTTATTATATTACCCTTTCTCGGAACTTTTTTCAACATGGTTAATATATATTTTATACTAAACCTAACATTTTTGTGAAAGTCGTCCAAATACTCTTCCGTTTTTCTGATCATACTACTTTATTTTCTGTAGAATTTTCATAGAAGATCAGAACCCAAAGCCTAGTTAGCGTGCACGAACACGCGCTTTGAAATTTGACACTATTCTGACAAATATGTAATAATTAACCCTAGAAAAATAGGGATATCCCCTACACCCCTATAGCAAGGGATATAACCACTACGAGAACGAACATAGAACCGGCTATATAAAAGCGAAAGTTTAATTAACGAGGATGCATATGACCACTATCAAAGACATTGCAGATCTAGCAGGAGTCTCCAGAGGAACCGTTGACCGGGTTTTGAATAATCGAAGCGGAGTAAGCCCCCAGACTGCGGAAAAAATCAAAGAAATTGCAAAGGCACTGGATTACCGGCCCAACAGAGCAGGCATTGCCCTTGCAGCTCAAAAAAAGAAATATAAAATCGGAGTGATTCTCTTTTCCAAGGACAACCCTTTCTTCGACGAAGTGAGTGAGGGCGTTCAGGAAAAAGCCAAAGAATTAAAAGATTACGGTGTAGATACCATTACAAGACGAGTGGAATTTGATGCTAATGCCCAGCTTTTAGCCATTGACGAACTGCTAAAAGAGGGGGTGCACGGCCTTATGTTGGCTCCTTACAATGATCCCAGCATACAGAAAAAAATAGACGAATTAGTAGCACTTGGAATTCCAGTAGTAACGGTAAATACAGATATTAGCGGTTCCAAACGCATGGCTTATGTAGGAAGCGATTATTTTAAAGGCGGTGCCATGGTGGCCGGTCTCCTATCTCTCATGTCAGATGGCGATATGAAACTGGGCATCGTCAGCGGATCCGAAAAAGTCCTCTGCCACTCTGAGAGAATCCGGGGATTATCAGAAACCATTGGGAATCGTTATCCAGACATTCACATCATTCAAGCTGTTGAAAATCATGACGATGAATTTGAAAGTTACGCCCTGACAAGAGAAATGCTAAAAAATCATCCAGAGATCAATGCCATTTTCTTTGTAGCTGCTGGAGTCTTCGGAGGATGCAGAGCCATTAAAGAAAGCAAACGAAAGCTGAAAGTCATTACCTTCGACGATGTGCCCACCACTAGGGAAATGCTGGAGGAAGGGGTCATATCCACCACCATCAGCCAGATGCCTTATAAACAGGGGAGCAAATCCTTAGACCTGCTTTTCGAATATCTAACCTCAGGAGTGGAACCAAAAGAGGAACTAAATTTCGTGGAGCATAGTATAAAAATACGGGAAAATATCTGACGCCTGGCTGCTATTTCCTAAATAGAAAGAATACTTCCCCGAACGCACTATAAAATCCCCCAATTTTTCATCAAAAAATTCAATCTCAGATTTTTTACAGGTGAGGGTAAGTAACTTGCTCTCGCCTTTTTTTAATGTCAGCTTAGAAAAATCGCAGAGCTTCTTCGTTTCTTGTTCATAGGATACATAAAGCTGCATTACTTCACTACCGGTACAATTTCCAGTATTGGTCACCCTTACTGTAACTGAAAATACTTTTTCCTCTTCACCAAAGCCTCTTTCCTTATAGAATTCCTCCTCCACTTCCCAGGAAAAACTTGTATAACTAAGTCCAAAACCAAAAGGATATAAGGGCTCCTTCCCGGTAGATTCCAAATAACGGTAGCCCACATGATATCCATAGAATTGTTCTTTGCTATGAAAATCTATAGGCGGAAGATCCTCCTGTCTTCTAGGAATGGAAAAGGGGAGTTTTCCTCCCGGACACTCTTTCCCAAACAAGACTCTTGCTATGGCGCTTCCACCTTCCATGCCTGGATAGTAGCTAAAAAGAATGGCTCCTGCATGCTTTTCATATTCTCCCATGGTAATGGCACTGCCACCAATCATTACCATGATTACATCGGAGCGAACACTGGTCAGGCAATCTGCCATGGCCTCCTCCTTTTCTGTGAGACCTAAGCTTCCGATCCGATCTCCACCTTGACTCTTTACATACACGTCCTCCATGTCAGCATAGACGTATTCCCCTTCTTGTCCCATTTCATTTCCTAGCACCAGGATCAATGCATCTGCTTCTTTAGCAAGTCTCTTGCAATGTCCCAGGCTTGTCCCATCATAGTAAATCACTTCATGGCCAGGAAGCTCCTTTAAAATTCCCTGAAGAATGGAAATCTCATAAGGAGGATATACCTGACTAGAGCCATGGTCTCCACAGATGCCCCCATTAGCCAGTTTTCCTATTACCACAATTTTTTTACATTTTCCAGGAGATAAGGGCAAAAGATGATTTTTATTTTTTAAAAGAGTCAAGCCTGATACTGCACACCGTCTCGCCAACTCATGGTGGGCATTTAGCCTGGCTTTCACAATCTCTTCCTTTTCTAGACCGATACCTGTTTGTTTCTTGTAGCCCTCCAGCAATTTTTCATGAGCCAGTAAGGTACGGATTGTCTGTAAGACCATAGTATCGATCTGACCTTCTGGCACTTTCCCCTTCCTTACCGCCTCTAGCAAGGCCTCTCCATAGTAATGAGTGTTTGGCATTTCCAAATTCATTCCTGCATTGGCAGCAGTCACCGTGTCCTTAATCCCCCAGTTAAAGTCGCACATGGTAATTCCATCAAATCCCCACCGCTTTCTCAACATTTCCGTGAGAAGATAGGAATTTTGTCCACACATCTCCCCATCATAGCTATTGTATGCACTCATAATAGCACCTGCCCCTGCCTCGAGACATTTTCGAAAATGAGGTAGGAAAACCTCTTGTTCTGTTCGTTTGTCACAGATAATATTTACTTCAAATCTGGCATTTTCCATGGAATTAAAGGCAAAATGTTTCACACAAGCAATTACCCCTGTACTTTGCACACCCTGGACTAAACTACTGCCCATCTCTCCTAAAAGAAAAGAATCTTCCCCGTAACTTTCCTGGGCCCTTCCCCAACCAGGATGGTAAGGAAGGTTGACACAGACTCCTCCAAAGAGATTTCCACCGGCATGGATTACTTCCCATCCAATGGCCGCTCCTACTTCTCTTTCTAAATCTCTGTCAAAGCTGGCTCCCCGCATACTTGTCACGGGAAAACAGGTGTATGTGTCACGGCTACATACCACTCCCTTGGTTCCATCTGCAAAATAAAGAGCCGGAATCTCATGTTCTTCCAGGCCTCCTGCCCGGTAAGGTGATTCATTGTAATGGGCATTTACCTTCTTTTGAATGGAACGGCGTACCTCTTCCATAGTACGAAGGCCACTCATAAGATAAACCTTTTCTTCCAAGGTCAATTTACTTAAAATGGTCTGGGCCTGTTTTGTAAAAGCTTGTCGATATTCTACATAGTCAAACTCTTCCTCAAAATTTTCTCTATGCTCTTCCATGAAATACCTCCAACATCCTATTTTGATTCCAGAATATGATAAAGTATAGCCCTTGCCTCGGGAATACTAAAATCTAGGTATCCTTTCAATACATCATTATTCTGCTGACTTTGTCCCTTGTCCCGAAACTCCCCCGGAGTTTGCCCTGTCATGGCATGAAACTTTCGATAGAAGGTTTTTTCCGAACCAAAACCACATACATCCAAAATATAGTTCATATTCTTCTCTGTATTTTTTAATAGATTTTTCGCCTTTTCTACCCTAAGACTATCCAAGAGTTCCTTCATACTCATACCTAAAACACTTTTTGCACACCGATCCAAGGTTTTTCTACTCATCCCTTGGTTATAACAAATCTGATCTAGAAGTTCCTCCTGGTCCATGTGTCCATTAATATAGTCCAGGGTTTGAATCATGGTATCCCGCTCCGTCACTGCTAGATTGTCTTTGTATCTTACATCATGAACAACATAATCCAAAAGATCTGCTGCCAGCTTATAAACCAAGGCTCTCAAACGAAAAGGTGCATTTTCTTCCTCACTTAGACTTTCATAGGCAATAGCTGCGATCTGCCGGTAAAAATAGGCAAATCCAGGCTCAGGCTCATCCTCTGGATCATTTACATAGAAGCGAATCTCCGAGACATCCTTCTCACTAAGATGAAATAGTTCAGGCCTTAGCTGCAGAATCATACAAAGATTCTCCTGTCCATGAGGATTTTGAATCTCGTGAATTTCATTGGGATTGGTTAGGATAAATTCCCCTTCTTTAACCAGACGTTCCTCCGATTGAATATGCATGCGAACGCTGCCCTTTAAAACTCCAAGTATTTCATATTCCTCATGCCAGTGAAAGGCCGAACTTTCAATTGGAGTTACAAAAGCATGCACCATACTGCTGGCATCATAGTCAATATTTTCATAAATAGAATAGGCCATCTTTGTTTCCTCCTTCCTCCCTACATTAAACTGATATTTAAAGTATATCATATAAAAACGAGCAGACCTATAACCCAGCCTACCCGTTTCTTTTTATCCTTTATGAATATTTATTTTGTATTCTTCTTTCCAAGTCCCTCTGCAATCTGTCCATAAATCTTATCCAAATTGCAGAAGTATAAGGTCACAAGTCCGACTAGGATCAATACTGCAGGAACCAGGGTAAATACTGTCTTAATTCCTGATACTGTAGATGCTGCCTGTGCTGCTAGAGATCCGTCATAAGCTGCCCATGCAAGTCCCCATCCTACAATGGCTGATCCAAGACCAGCTCCAACCTTCATACCAAAGGAAGTTGCAGAGTTTGTAAGACCATCTAAACGCACACCGGTCTTCCACTCGCCGTAGTCTACAACATCTGCTACCATAGCAAAAAGTCCTGCATTGTGTGGAATACCACCGATTCCTAGACAAACCAAACCAATTACTGCTGTGGTAAAGCTGGTGCCTGTAAATGCCATTACAAGTACTCCCACAAGTTCAATGACATAACCAATCATCATGCTCTTCCATTTTCCAAGAAGCTTGTTAATGTAAGGGTATACCAAGTTACCAATAAGTTTTGGCAAAATAAAGCAAAGGGTTAAAGTTCCCATTAATCCAGCATTTCCAAGAACGTCTCTTGCATAGTAAATACGAAGACCATTGTTTACTCCTAAAATAGTGTAGTTTACTACAAATACAACAGCAAGTAATAAGAAATACTTATTCTGGAAAAGAAGCTTAAAGGATTCTCCAACACTCATTTTGTCCTTCTCTTCTGTCTGTCCGGAATTCTTTTCAATATTGGTACGTTCTTTTGTTCCAGCGAAGGTAATTAAAAGCATAATTGCTCCGATGGTTCCAAAGATTGCTGCCATGCCAGTCCAGCCAAATTTTCCCACAAAATTGTTGCAGTTGTAGTTAATGAACAGTACGGTTGCCATGGTTATAAAGAATCGAATAGAGCTCATAGTTACACGGTCTGCCGGATTTGGTGCTTCCAGAGAAAGCAAGGTGTTGTAAGCCAAGTTACATGCAGTATAAATTACGACTGCCATAATGACATAACTAACACAGGCATATACCAGCTTCCCGCTTCCAGATAAAGAGCCTGGAATACTAAACATCAGCACCAAGCCTAAGCCCATAGGAATGGCAGTCCAGAGAATCCATGGTCTTGCTTTTCCCCAGCGGGTATGGGTCCGATCAATGATACTTCCCATAACCAAATCAGAAATACCGTCTAAAAGTCTAGTAAGTAACATTAAGGTTCCAATGGTTGCTGCCGCCAGCCCCACACTGTCGGTGTAGTAAAGGGTCAGGTAAGAACCGATGGTGGTCCATACCAGGTTACATCCGCCGTCACCTACGGCAAAGGCGAGAATCTCGCCCCATGATGGTTTCTTGTTGTCTTTCATCTTCTCTCCTCCTTATGAATACATGTTTATCCCAGCAATAAAGTAACAAGTTCAAGGATTCCCTCTCCCTCAAATACCAAATAAAGCTCCCTGTCTCCTTCAAATTGAACTTCAACTGTGGCTTCTTTCCAGTCCTGGGTCTCAGAAAGTGGAATTTCAAAATCAGAAACTCCTTTTTCTGTAATGATCTTAAGTTTTCCCTGTCCCTTCATTCGATAGGACACTCCAAGATTCTTGGTTTCATCCAGATTTAAATATTTATAGCCGACGAGATTGCCATCTTTTACATTGGCAATGTAACGCTCCCCCTGAGCACAAGTCATATAAGGGAAATCCACTTCCGGATTAGTTCGTCCAATAGAAGACAAGGGCCCCATATGACCATTGGTTAAGTTGCAGCAAAATACCGCCGGATAATTAATATTTCCCCTCAGAGGGCTAGGATTCATGCCACTGGTGCTAATGGTAACCTGGGGAATTCGTCCTGCCTCGTCAAAATATACTGGCTCCGCACAGGCTTGACGATTGTATTGATTTAGGTAAGTGTGACGATGATAGAAAATGTACCATTGTCCCTCTACCTCTACCAAGCCTCCATGGTTGTTGCCAACACTCATTAGTTTGTCTTCTTCTTTTCGACCTTTATAGCCCACATCTCCGTTACTGATAATGACTCCTGCGTAGGTAAATCCTTCCTTTGGTTTTTCACTTACAGCGTAGCAAAGCTGATGGGTGTTTACAGAAGAATAAATTAGATAATAAAGATCCTGAATCTTTCGGATGGATGGTCCCTCAAAATATTCATTTCCCTCAAAGGAGGTTCCTGCTCCATACTTCTTACTGGGGACCACTATGGTGGGACCGGCCTTCACTGTAAGCATGTCATCCTCAAGTTCAAGAACGCTTCCACCTTTTAAATCCTGTCCCTTGTATCTTGGAATGTTGATCATACAGGGTGCAAATCCAAAGTAAAGGAAATTTCCATCTTCATTACAGATCAAAGATGGATCATAGGGTTGATTTTCCGCCATAAGCCGACCATCTGAATAATGCACTCGCCCATAAAATTGATACTCTCCTGCCGGGCTATCACACACCGCCACATTAATGGAATCTTGAAACTTAATACAGTAGTAGAGGTAATAGCGGCCATCCGGACCTTGCACTACATCTGGCGCATATAAGGGAAGTACTTCTTTGTTGTAGGGGTCCTGATCCTTTCGGTAAATGGTGCCTTCCAGTCGCCAATCTGATAAATCCTCTAAGGGAGCCGACCAACATACATAATCCAGTTCACAGAATTCATCCCCATTTTCTTTGTCATGACTTCCATAAACGTAAATCCGATCCCCGAACACATGGGGCTCCCCATCCGGGACATGCTCCCACAAGGGCATATATGGATTGTGACACTGATTTTTCATGTCCTGTCTCCTTTCATTTTAATTACAGAGCCTTTATGTCTTCTGTAAAGCTTCTGTATTGATTGAGTAAATTATAGAAAAGAAATGCCCTTGTGTTCTGTCAAAGCGCACTTAAATTCCTGTCAAAAACGGACACAACTTGTGCACATCTAACAGATTGCACAATTACAAACACAGGTTTTTGTGCATTTCAACCATTTTCATGAATATTTCACAAAATCTATTCATTTAAATTCCATCCCCAGATGCCATCCCTTTAAACAAAAAAGACACCCGATAAACGGATGTCTTATAAAAACTATATGCTTTTTTCAAAAGTATCCTTCCAATACTTAATTATTCAAAGAATGTTCTTCCAAAAAGCTTTCAATCTGCTCTTTCGTTGGCAAGGATGCAATGGCTCCTTTTTCTCTGACAGCTAAGGATCCACTGACATTTCCATACTTCACAGCATCTCTTAAAATCTCTTCTGTAAGATCAGTCACCTTATTGACTCCAAGATTTAATACTCTAGATAGGAAGCCACCCCAGAAGGCATCTCCTGCTCCTGTGGTATCTGCTACATAGTCTGCCTTGTATCCTGCAAGGACAAAGGAGGTTCCATTAAAGAAGCACTCTGCTCCCTCACTTCCAAGAGTAAGCACCACTACAGAAATGTCTTTCTCCTTCATAAGGGCTGGCACATTTTCTCTGCCTCCCACCATATCAATCTCTTCATCAGAAATCTTAAGGAAGTCTACCTCTGGAAGAATCTCCATTACCTTCTTAGCACAGGCTTCCTTGTCATTGTTCCAAGGCATGTCTCTGTAATTAATATCAAAGGCTACCAGGCAGCCCTTGTCATGGGCCTTCTTCATGGCATACTCTGTAGCTTCTACAGCCTTCCCTGCAGAAAGAGTGAAGGAACCTGCATGAAGCATTCTGCAGTCTTCAAAATCCTCATCCTTAATTTCTGAAGAAGCTAACATCATGTCTGCTCCCGGCTTTCTGGCAAAGGTAAAGCTCCTTTCATTATTCTCTCCTAAGGTTACAAAGGCCATTGTAGTAATGGCCTCATCTGTAAGTTCCGGTGATAAAGGTGTCACCTGATTCTCCTTTAGGGCTCCCATTAAAAATCTTCCAAGATCATCATTTCCCACCTTACAGTACATACCGGATTTCAGGCCATTTCTTGCAGCGGAAATGGCTACATTTGCAGGAGCTCCTCCTGCATTTCTCACATAAGATTCCTCCTCTGATCCAGGAAGAAAATCAATTAACAATTCTCCAAGAGCAATAAATTCCATACGAACTCCTTTCGCAACTATATACATTTATATTTATCTTTAAAAAACTACCTATAGGATACAACAAACACGGCTTAATATGCAATCGTTTTCATATACTTTCAGCCTATTTTCAAAGGAGACTTAATTCCTATTTAACTTTCCTTTCACCATAGCAAGGACTTGATTTAATACTTCTAAGACCAGCTCTTCCTTCATAAGAATCATAACCAACCCATAGACTCCAAAGAATAGAATGGCAGAGACACATAAAGTAAAGAAAGATCCTAGATGAAGCATCTTCACCGGCACCGCACATACACTTCCAAGAGCTGTAGCCAGAATCAGAGCCCCGTAGCGCATATCCAAAAACATATCCCGCACAGAGCTACGAAGTGCCACATACTGAACAAGAAATACCGCAACCTCAGCCACTAAAGTTCCAATGGCAGCTCCTGCCGAAGCCATTTGAGGAATTAAGATAGCATTTAAAATAAGATCTACGAAAGCTCCTACAATTTCTGAGTAAAGTACAACCTTCTCCCCTCCTAAGGGCACCAACATCTGGATTCCCATAATATTGGTAAGACCAATCAATACCAAGGTAGGCATAATAATCTGCATTGGAATAATAGACCCACCATAGGCATCCCCTGACAAGAAGAAGATTCCTTCCTTAGCAAAAAACATAAAGTAAACAGCCATAGGCAGGGAAATCAAAAACACAAAATGAATTGCCTTTCTGGCAACTCGGTAGAATTCATCCATGAGTTTCTGCTCCACATAATAAGAAGCTCTTGGCAAAAGCACGGTTCCTAGGGCTGTTACCACTCCAAGGAGAACCGTCTTAATCTTTACCGCCGCATTATAATAACCAACATCTGTATCTGTTTTCATAAATCCCAGCATTACCGTATCCAGATTGGTATAAATAGTGGTGGCACAGGACATGGCAAAAAAGATTATGATTGGTTTCATATGTCTGCCAAACTTATATTTCCCCACAGGCTGCATGGTAATATACTTTCTGGCATGCAAAAGGTTTAATACACTAGAGGCAGATCCTGCAAATATGGTTATGGCTGCATACATTACTGTATCCTTCTCTGTTTTGATCATTAAAAACATAAGAATTACAGCTATAAATTTAAAGGCAATAGACCGCATGGTAATGTAAGAGTACTGCTCCAGCCCCTTGTAGAGCCACTCCATGCCAATGGCATTAAATATAATAGTGGTACTGGTAACAATAAGCAGGGCCTTATTTTCAGCAAACTTTGGAACCACCACTAAAGAAATGGCAAATACTACATATACCAAAGCGCTCATTAGCAAGTTAATGATTACTAGCTCTTGCACAACTCTGGATAATTCTTCCTTATTATCCCGAACCTGGGCAGTAGCTCTAACACCGTAGGTTGGAATACCAAGCTGGGCAAATAGGGCAAAATATGCCACTACAGAAGAAGCAAATCCTACAATACCTGTTCCTGCAGGATGTAAGATTTCCGCCACATACCGAAAGGTAATTAAGGGAAAAATCACCTGAGACACCGTCAGAATGATATTCATTATAAAATTCAATTTGATCGATTGTTTTTTCAATTCTAAAAAATCCCCCCTTGTTTTTTGTGTCATAGCAAATCTTGCCAAACTTTTCTATGACATAAAAGAGAGTCGGTGGCTACAAGCACCGACTCTCTTATTATACAATCAAAAGCCCCCCTAAAACAATAGTAAAAAGGATTATACAAGGGTTCTTTCATAACACTGAATCAAACAATCTTCCATAGGTTCTCCAAAAAGATAATGATATAAGTTTAATTCATTTTCATTATCGATTGCCAAATTCAGCATCTTCCCCTCCTCTGGTACATTGGCAACCACCTGGGCCAACATTCCCAGAATCAAATGCTTATTTTTCCACCGAGGATTAATATAGAGGTTGCCAATGTTGGTTGCTGAATCATCTCCATTCTGAACCAAAACTGCTCCCATAATCTTTTTATCCTCTACCACAAAAAGACTTTTCTTTAAATCACAGTCCCTAAGCATATAATCTCGAACCCTAGAAGGCACATGGCTGTTTTTAAAATGCAGATAAAACTTAATCTCTTCTAGGGAAAGTCTTTTAGCTTTTCCTTTGCTTGCCTCTATATAAGATTTTAAATCCTCTATTTTATCTAAATTTCTTAACTCATAGCTATATGCATGCCAATCCACAACCAATGGTTCAAATTTAGCCATTCTAAGAAAGATCAAAAACTCTGACATTTCTTCATAGGTTCCTGTAGGGCAGCAAATAAAACGGTGAATTCCCTGGTCTTTGAATTTCTCCTGGGCATAGTAAATTGCTCCCATAGCCCAACCTTCTTCCCGGACTTCCGGTCTTGTAAAAATAAAGTCTAGCTCCACGGTATCTGGCTGACTTGGATCAAATACAAAGGCTGCCACTGTCATAATCATTCCTTGGTCATCTTGTCCGATAACAACCCAACCATCATGATTTTTAAGTTTCTCTCTTGTCTCCTCTGTTAGAAATTCAAACTGGCCATCCTTGATTTCCCCTGTTAATATACTATAATGCATTAGCTCTCCCCTGTTCTTTATCTAGGTTTTCATTCATACACCATTATACGATATTTTCTTCTCAGAGGGGAAAATAATTGTTTTAATTTTGTATTAAATGTCTAAGGCCGCGTGATATCCCCAGTAAACTGCATTTGTAATGGTGGAAACTTTACTTGCATCACCAATCACTGCCACGTAAGGAGCGGAATCTCTTAAGTTATCTACCACATCACTTCTAGATCGCTGTCCTAGGGCACAGATTACCGTACTTCCTGGAACCAGCACCTTTTCTCCCTTTTCATTCTCACACCAAACACCTTCTTTCGTAACTTCCAGTCCACGGTAATTGGTATGAACCTCTGCGTACTTTTCAATTTCCTTAAGAAGTAAGGGTCTATGCCTTACGTTGGCATCCGGAGCCAGCTCATTTCTCATTTCTACAAGATGTACCTTCTTTCCTTCCATGCCAAGGTGAATGGCACACTCGCAGCCTGCAAGTCCTCCTCCGAAAACAACTACTTCATCCGTAACCTTCTCTTTTTCCTTATAATAGTTATTAACAATTACAACATTGTCTCCCTTTAACCCTGGAATTGGCGGAACCAAAGGTCTAGATCCTGCTGCAATGATAAGGGCATCTGGATTTTCTTTTTCAGCATATTCTTTGGTTACTTCCGTAGAGGTCCGAATTTCTACCCCAGCATTTCGTGCAAGAAGCTCATAGGTCCCTGCCAACTCATACATTTCTTTTTTAAATGGCAAGGCCTGCTCACTTTTTAAGATTCCTCCAACCTTTTCTTCTTTCTCGCAGAGGATAACCTGATGCCCCCTTCTTGCTGCAGTACAGGCTGCGTAAAGTCCGCCAGGACCGCCTCCAGCCACCAGCACCTTTTTCTTAACAGGAGCAGGAAGAACTTCATCCCCTTCCATTTCTCTTCCTATCAAAGGATTTACCGTACAACGTCTTGTGGAGGTTGCGGCTCTTTCTGCCATACAAGTAAAGCAGCGCAGACATTTTACAATTTCCTGATCTCTATTTTCCATAACCTTACGGGGAAGAAATGGGTCTGCAAGCAGGGCCCTAGCCATATATACAATGTCAGCCTTTCCATCTGCAATAATCTCTTCCATCTGGGCTGGGTCATTTAAGCCACCAATGGTTGCCACAGGCACCGAAACATGCTTCTTAATCTCAGCTGCCAGATATACGTTGCAGCCATGATCCTTAAACATAGAAGGATGGGTATCCCCAAATCCTCTTTGGTAGGTTCCTGCAGACACATGAAGAATATCCAGATAGGGTTCCAAAATCTTTGCAATCTCCACCCCATCTTCTAATGTGTAACCCCCTTCAAATAATTCCGAACCGCTCATTCGAAATTCGATGGGGAAAAAGGGTCCTACCCCTTCTCTAACAGCCTGTAATACTTCTATTGCAAAACGACAACGTTTTTCCAAAGATCCGCCATATTCATCGGTTCTCTTGTTAAAATATGGGGAAAGAAACTGATTCACAAGCCAGCCATGTCCCCCGTGTACCATGATCATCTCAAATCCGGCACGTTTTGCAAAAGCTGCTGTTTCTTTGTAGGCATTCAAGATGTCCTCAATTAATTCTTTGGTTAAGGCCTTTACTTCTACCCCATCTGGGCGAACTGTGTCTGATGGTCCCCACTGGTGCATGGTTTTTTGTCTCTTCTTATCTGTCATATAAGTTCCTGCATACATACCGGAGTGGGATAGTTCAATACTTGGAATGGCACCATGACGGCGAATTGCATCTGCCGTGTAGGTTGCTGATGCAAGGGAATTCAAAATAGAAGTATCCAGGTGGTATGCATGGGACCCATCAGTAGCCGGGTGCACCATACACTCGCTGACGGTAACAGCAGCAGCCCCACCCTTTCCTCTTAACTCATAAAATGCAGTAGATTTTGGTCCGATGCATCCGTCATTTGTAATGTCAGTTCCACCCATAGGCGCCGAAAACATACGGTTACGAAAGGTTAATCTGCCAACTTGCAATGGTTTACATAAATTCGGATATTTTCTTACCATGATTCTATCAATGCCTCCTGTAATTACCTTCTCAAAATAATAAGGCCTTTCAATAATTATAATTCTAATAGTTAGAATTATAATTATTGTTATTGTAAGTGTCAACAACTATTTAAAGAACTAACTTAAGTCACAGCCCCGGCTTACTAATAGCTAGATTTTTCCTATTACACAAAAAATCGACAGGCATCCTACTTCTACGAAGTGAATACCTGTCGATTCTTATATCTTTATTCTATGATGAGCGTAAACAACTACAACCTAGTTTGTAATTACCAATTCTGTCTCCTTATCAAAGAAGTGTGCATGCTCCATATCAAGGGCAAACTGGATATGGTCCCCCTGCTTAGCATTGGTTCTTGGATCAACTCTGGCTGTTACCTGAGCTCCTGCATAATCGAAATATAAGAACACTTCTGCACCAAGCAGCTCATATACACGGATGTTTGCTTCAATCACGCTATTTGGTGATGCTGCAAGGAACATCGGAGAATCATGAATATCCTCTGGACGGATACCAAGAACAACTGTCTTTCCGTCGTATCCTCCCTCGATCAAAGCCTTGGCCTTTGTAACCGGAACCGCAATCTTAGCATCTCCAACCTGGGCTGTAACTTCTTTTCCCTGTACGGAAATCTTAGCATCCATAAAGTTCATCTGTGGAGATCCGATAAATCCTGCTACAAAGAGGTTCTGTGGCTTATTGTATAAGTTATGAGGAGTATCGATCTGCTGAACAACACCATCCTTCATAACTACGATTCTGGTACCAAGGGTCATAGCCTCAGTCTGATCATGTGTAACGTAGATAATGGTTGCTCCTAATCTCTCATGCAACTTAGAAATCTCAATTCTCATCTGAACACGAAGTTTTGCATCCAAGTTAGAAAGAGGCTCATCCATAAGGAATACCTTAGGATTACGAACGATGGCACGACCCATAGCAACACGCTGACGCTGTCCACCGGAAAGAGCCTTTGGCTTACGATCTAAAAGACCTTCCAGATCAAGAACCTTAGCTGCCTCACGTACCTTCTTGTCAATTTCATCCTTTGGTAACTTACGAAGCTTCAAACCAAATGCCATGTTATCATATACAGTCATATGTGGATACAAAGCATAGTTTTGGAATACCATTGCGATATCACGATCCTTAGGCTCTACGTCATTCATACGCTTGCCGTCGATTAAAAGATCACCGCTTGAAATATCCTCAAGGCCAGCTACCATACGAAGAGTTGTAGATTTACCACATCCAGATGGACCTACAAAGATGATAAATTCCTTATCCTCAATATCAAGATTGAAATCCTTAACTGCGTGGAAACCATTAGAATATACTTTGTTAATGTTGTTTAATGAAATACTTGCCATGATAAAAACCTTTCTTTATATTGTAATTACTTTATTATTTAACTTATTTAACGATAAACTCGTCAAGGGTTGCATAAATACCATCTAAATCTTTATCCTTGTGAATCTTCAAGGTCAGATCCTGTGAAGTATCTAAACTAAAGATACCCATGATAGATTTTGCATCAATTACGTAACGATCCTGTACCAAATCAAAATCATTATCAAAAGATGTGATTGCATTGACAAAATCCTTAATCTTTTCAATTGAATTGATTTTAACAGTAACTGAAGTCATATGAACTCTCCTTTCAAATTAATAGAAACCTCTCGTCGCTTTATGTGTTTATTATATACAAAGCATTTTTTCATGTCATCGTTAAACTAACCAAAATAACCAAAGGATCTTCGTTACTTTAACTTTGTATCTTAGTTGACGTAGCACTTCCAGAAACGTTAAAATATGTATAGCCCTTCAAGGTCAAGGATTTTGAAGGCTACTTATGATACAAACAGTTACAGAGCTTGCTAAGTTTCAATAATATTGAAATATTGAGGATAGATTATGACAAATTCAGAACAAATCGAAGAATTATTAGATCAAATAAAAAATCAAACCGGTGTCCGTTTTTCTATCCAGGACAGTCAGGTTGATGATGGGGAATTACTCATTACTTTAAAGAATATCTTGCGTGCCGGACACAGCAGCACATCAAAGGAAGGCTTTCTTCGCGGACTTCTACTTGGACTTTTGACCGACCAAGAAATTGCTAACGGGATTCGTCGATTTCATTTAGAAAAAACCGGATATTTCTTTCCGGTTCTCATGGAGGCTAAGCAGGCCTTCTCCTCCTTAGAACAGTCTGTCTTCGCCCAGTTTTTTTCTTCCGGTGCAGACACCCTCATACAGATTGACGAATGTCATATAGCTTTAATCCGTCAGCTTCCTCAATGTCTATCTCAGGAATCCCTTCGTCAGATGTTGTTTGATATGCAAGGCACCCTAGAAGCGGAGGCCATGATTTCTATAGCTTTTGCTTACGATAACATTGCTACATCCTTAGAGCAATTGCCAAACATTTTTCTTAATATCTCCTCCGCTATGGAGATTGGAAATATTTTCTCCGATACGGACCGCATCCACTGGGCAAAGGGTCTGGGTCTTGGCAAGCTAATCTATCAACTACCTGTAGACATCTGCAAAGAATATCTCCGGGACCATTTTCACGGTCTACATATTTCAGATATGGATGATGAGACCTTGCACACCATCCACACCTTTTTAGATTCTGGTCTTAGCATTGCAGAATGCGCTAGAAAGCTTTATCTACACCGCAACACTCTGATTTATCGCCTGGACAAGATTCAGCAACTTACCGGACTGAATATCCGAAACTTTGACGATGCTCTCACCTGTAAGATTGCTCTCATGATTTCTACCTATCTCCAGCATCAGGAATCCTAAGAAACCTATCTTTTCGTATGAACCTTACTGGGGGCTGCCCGAAACATTGCCTCCAGGAAGTTTTCATTAGGCTCAAACAAAACCTTTATCTCATTTTTTGTATCTGGATCTCGAATTATCATAGTATAATAAGGCACCTCTGGGTCGTGGGAAAGGCAATCAAAGGTTTTCATCTTTCGTCCCACATAGGACTGTACTGGGTCTGTTTTTGAAGGAGCCACTACCACCACATCTTTCATTTCACAAGAGATTAAATCCTGCCGTTTCTTCTTTCTTTTAATCTTTGTAATCTCCAAAAGACCATTGGTAAAACTATAATCAAAATCAAGATTGGTATTCTGGGTCACAAAATAGGTGGCTATAATCATAGCAATCAAGGGAAGGCCAAAGATTCTGTAGTCTATAAACACAAAATTAAATGCCACAAAGACTGTAAGAACTATCAGTATGATATTATAAAATTTAGTGGCTTTTGGTGCTATTCTGTGGATATGTTGTTCCATGTACACGTCGTTATAAATCACTTTTTATTCCTCCATAAAATAATATTTTCTTGGGCCCTATTCTACCACAAAAAGGCAGCATAACACAAATGCCCTCACAATATGTGAGAGCATTTGCTAAATCTTCTCTTTTATATACCACGGAAAGAGAAGGTCAATGTTAATTTTTTACTGTTATCGATTAGATATTCCGGATGAGTAAGTGCACCCCAGGTATCATCTCCCGCAATACCCATTTGCTCTAAGCCCACACGGATAAAGGTATAATGTACCGGTGGAAGCTCTGTTGCATGAAGGGCATTGTCAAGCTCATGGGGTGAATAAGGCAGTGCTGAGAAATGTAACTTGTCCCCTTTAATCAAGAGACCTCTTCCCTTCTCATCTGTCACCTTCGCATAACGAACCCCTAGCTTATTGCCACATTCCTGTGGAACTAAATATTTGGCCATATTGTCAGCAACTTTATTACTATATAATCCCAATTTTGCATGGCATCTGTCAACATAGGTTTCCTCTGGTCCTAGTCCATACCAGGTTAAATTGTCGTAATCTGCATCCATAGTAAAGAGCATGCTGTACTCAGGAAGTTCTCCAACTTCTGCAGATGGATCCATGGTCATAGTAACCTTAATCTCTCCGTCACCATAGACACTGTAGGCAACCTGACAGTCTAAGTCAGGTTTTACCGGCAAGTGATAGGTGTAGGTAATGGTCACATGATCTTTGGCCTCATCTACTGTGCAGTCAGTGGCTGCGCGGCCATGATTGTATTTGTAGGAAGAATACATGCTGGCAAGCTTCCACTGTCCTGCTCTAAATGGCAAGAGATTTGCCACATCATTGTCTGTTAGGGCTCGCCAGAAATTCGGTTTTGGTATGGTTTTAAATAACTCCACACCTCCATACTTGTATGAAACTAAGCCCCCATGGAGAATTGAAAATAGTACTTCAAAATCCTCTCCCTTAACACCAAGGTTATTCCAACCAGTGGTAATCCGGTAAGGTTTGTTTGAAGGCTTTTCTTCGGCCATCTGTCCTATGACTTCCTGACCATAGGCCACTTCATGGCCCTTCTTTGCCCAAAGGGTATCCTCTTTTAGTACAAAGGAAAGAGTTAAAACATATTCTCCATCTGCGGGAACTTCTACATCCAGTTCTACCTTTTTCTTCTTCAAAGGCTCTACACTGATGCTAAGAACCTGTTTTTCTACAAGGTCTCCCTCTTTTTCCAGTGTTACCACTGCATCATAGGCATCGGTGTTAGTGAAAAGATTTTTATTGTGAATGCATGCAACCTTATCATGAATCTCAACACTTATTGGCTGATAGTTAAATTTAACCTCTTGCATCTTAGGGGATGGATCTCTGTCCTTGCCATAGCAGATTCCATTTCCACTGAAATTATAATCGCAAGGCCTCTCCCCAAAGTCACCACCGTAGGCCTGAAATTCCTTTCCGTAGCGGTCCTTCTTTGTCAGGGACTGGTCAATATAATCCCAGATAAAACCACCCTGGAAAAGAGGTTCCTCTTCCATAAGGTCTGTGTATTTGTGCATACCGCCACAGGAATTCCCCATAGCATGGGTATACTCACAAAGAACATAAGGCTTATCCCGATGCTTTTTCAAGTACTCTCTAATCTCTGCTGCCGGCGTGTACATGGAACTTACCATATCTGTAGTCTCCGGATAACGTGGATCCCACCAAACACCTTCATAATGAACCAATCTAGTATCGTCCCATTTATGGAAGGCCTTACTCATTTCTAAAATGTCCTTACCGCCGTAAGATTCATTTCCGCAAGACCAAATTACAATAGAAGGATGATTCTTATCTCTCTCAAACATGCTTCTTGCCCGGTCTAAGATCATCTCCTGATATTCCGGTCTGTCTCCCGGTACCACGAAATCCCTGTCCACCTTTCCTCTCTGGTGGGCATCCCAGGTTCCATGGGTCTCTAGATTTGTCTCGTCAATGACATATAATCCATATTCATCGCAAAGTCTGTAAATCGCTGTCTGATTTGGATAATGACAGGTACGAACCGCATTAATATTGTGCTGTTTCATAGTGAGAATATCCTTTAAGATAATATCCTCTGTAATGGCTCTTCCCCGGTCCGCACTAAATTCATGACGATTGACACCATAAAACTCAATACGTTTGCCATTGATATGCATCATCCGATTCTTCATCTCAAATTTACGGAAGCCTACCCGTTCCTTAACCACTTCCTGTAAATCACCGGTCTCATCTGTAACATGGATGGTCAGATCATAGAGATAAGGATTTTCTGCGCTCCAAAGAACTGGATTTTTCACCGGCATCTCCAAATGATTAAGCCCCTGGGCCAAATCAATTGTTGCTACCAATTCCACCTCGTCATCAGACAGGCAAATTTCTGCCTTTCCCTCTGCAGTAGCCTCCAAATCCAAATACAAGACAGCATCCTTATATTCCCCATCCAGGATGGTTTTTACTTTCATGTCACGAATGTGCACTTTTGGAATTGTATAAAGATATACCTCTCTAAAAATACCAGAGAATCGGAAGAAGTCCTGGTCTTCACACCAAGAACCTGCTGTCCATTTATAAACCTGTACTGCCAGTTTATTGGTGCCCTCTTTCAGATAAGGGGTCAGCTCAAATTCAGAAGGAGTAAAAGTGTCCTCACTGTATCCTACATACTGGCCATTAAGCCACAGGGCCATACCACTTTCTACACCTTGGAAAGAAATAAATACCGGCCCATTTTTCATGTTTTCCGGCACTTCAAAATATTTCACATAGGATGCCACTGGATTGAATTCTTCTGGAATCTCCCCTGGAAGAACAGCCTGTCTTCCGTCCCATGGATACTGGGTATTGGCATACTGCGGAATGTCATACCCTTCCAGTTGAATATGTGCCGGCACCGGGATATCATCCCATGTACTGCAATCGTAGTCCTCTTTTTCAAAACCCGGGATGACAGATGCAATATTTTTTGCATAAGAGAATTTCCAAATACCGTTTAATGATTCTTTAAAATCCAAACATCCACATTTGGCACTTTCTTCATTGGAAAAATATTGGTGGTCCGAATGTGCCGGGAGACGGTTTTCCATAAATATTTCAGGATTTTTTATGATACTATATCGAAATTCTTTCATATTCATTATCCTCGTTTAACCTTATTCTAAAATCAGGGGGGCATAAAGCCCTCTGATTATTTAACTGCTCCAGTAATACCTTCTGCAAACTGTTTCTGTAAAACAAAGAATACAATCATAGTTGGCAAAGAACAGAACAATACACCCATCATAAGCACACCATAGTCTGTGGTGTATCCACTTGATAAGTTAGCAATCAGCATTGGCATGGTCTGGGCTCTGGTATCAGCCATAACAACCTTTGGCCAAAGGTATGCGTTCCATGCATTCATGAAGGTAATAACCGCTGCTGCCGCATAGGTAGACTTCATAACCGGCATGTACATTCTATAGAAAATCTGGAACTCAGAAAGGCCCTCTAATCTAGCAGCCTCCATAATATCTACTGGGAAGTTTCTGGAATTTTGTCTAAACATCATAATCAAAAATGGTGTAGATATACTAGGCAAAATGAAAGCCCAAACGGTATTTAGTAATCCTGCAGAAGAAACCATCTTAAACAAAGGAATCATAGTTGCAACCTGAGGAACCATCATAGCCAGAAGCAAAATAGAGAATACTTTATCCTTTCCCTTATCATGATAAAGTTCAAAACCAAAACCAGCTAGGGAACAAATCAAAAGAGCAACGATGGTTTGTACGATGGAATACAGGAAAGAATTTCCCATAGCTCCCCATAAATCTGTCTGCTCTGTTAATTTATGGAAATTCTCAAGGGCATATACACCGATAGAGATTTTTCCTCTTGCCACATCTACAGACTGGTTTGTAGCTGCTGAAATCATCCAATACAGTGGGAACACTGAAATAAAGGAACAAATGATCAAGAAAATATAAGTTGGTATTAATCTTCGCTGTATAGCGGAACTATTCTTCTTAGTCACGAGTATCACCTACTTTCATACTGATTGCAGACAAGATTGCCACCAGAATAAAGATAAAGAAGGACATTGCTGATGCATATCCAAACTTACCTACGCCCTGTCCAAACGCATTGTTGTAAATATAGTGGGACATTGTAATGGTTGACATAGCCGGTCCACCCTTAGTCAAGTTAACAGACTCATCGAACAGCTGCAAGGTACCATTGATTGACATAATAACGGTCATAACAATTGTTGGCATCAACAGAGGTACAGTAATCTTCCAGAAAGTCTTCCATCCATTGGCACCATCGATTTTAGCGGCTTCATAAACAGAATACTCAATATTTTGAAGTCCTGCCAAATAAAATACCATGTTGTATCCGGTCCATCTCCAGATCAAGGCAATAATGATAACCGCTCTTGCACTGGCTGTATTTGCCAAGAAGTTGTAGTTGCTCTCAAAAATACCAAGACCAACTAAAATCTGGTTAATCAAACCATCCTGAGCAAATAAGGATTTAAAGATCAAGGCATAGGATACAAGAGAAGTTGCACATGGCAAGAAAACCATGGTACGGAACAAGCCTCTAAACTTTAAATCTCTGTTGTTAAGCAACTGCGCTAAAAGAATGGCTAAAACTAACATAACCGGCACTTCAATTGCCAGATAAAAGAACGTATTTCCTACAGAACGAAGGAAGGTCTGATCTGCAAACATTCTTGTGTAGTTATAATTAATAGGATCCGCTACTTTTGTATTAACACCGGTTCCTGTTGTAAATGATGTTATAAAAGCTTGAATCATAGGATAGAAACTAAACACTGCAATCATAAGGGTTGCAGGAGCTAGGAAAATCCATCCAGCCCGTTTTTGTTTCGCCTCTATGTTCAGCCCTTTCCTATTCTTACTCAATTTTCAATCCTCCTTTTTATGTTCTCTGCTGAGATTTTTAAGGAAAACGGGGAGTCGGAAAACTCCGATTCCCCGTTTGATACTCCGTATTCAGATGATTATAATTAATCTTCCATTGCAAACTCAAGGTCTGACTGAGCCTGAGCCAATGCATCCTCTACAGATGTTCCATTGTGAATATTTGTAATAGCTGTTGCTACCTTCTCACGTGCTGTGTAGTGATAATCGCTCTGCTCTACAACCTTAACGTGTGATCCCATTTCTACGATCTTAGCGTAGATTGCCTGGTTATTGAAGTACTCAACACCTTCCTGGTAAACATCAGACTCACTTGCAGAGATACATGTTGTGATAACACCACCATTACGAAGCGCATTGTCATATGTAGACTGAGAACCTTCTCCTCCACCGAAGGTGTAAGCTAAGAAGTCTTTTGCAAGTTCCACTTTTTCATCTTTACAGTTAGATGTAATGTAAAGAGAAGAACCACCATTAGAAGCATATCCTTCTTCACCGTTAATTGTAGGCATAGAAGTAATCTCCCACTTACCAGAGTTATCTGCTACCTGCTCGATTGTAGGAATAATCCAGTTACCATTCATAACACCAGCAACCTTATCCTTCTGGATATCGTTGGTGTAACCACTCCAGTCGTTAGCAAGAAGTAATACGTTCTTTTCCTGCATCTCTTCAATAATGTTAAGGATCTCTACTAAAGTATCATTGTCAGCAAGATTTGCTTTTCCGTCCTTGAACTGAGAAACACCCTCTGCCTGAAGCATTAAGTAAGGAAGGTCATTTCCATCTCCGTCCATAGAAAGGAGATATTTTCCTGTCTCGTTGTAAACCTTCTCACCAATCTCAATGAACTTATCCCATGTAATACCAGTTACATCGTCAATTGTGTATCCACACTGCTCTAAGAGGTCAACTCTGTATGCGAAGATAACAGTTCCGTTATCTACAGGCACACCATAATGCTTATCATTGATGGTAGAGAAGGATAACTTCTCAGCTCCAAAATCTGACCAATCAATGTCTGCATCGTCAACATCCTGCCATGCATCCGGATAGTTAGTTACATACTGCTGAATGTAGTGATCCTGGAATAATACGATATCAGGCAAGTTGCTGTAGTCTCCAGCCTGTGCAGCAGTTGTAACTGCATTCTCGATATCTGATGACTGGGACTGCTCGATGATCTCCAGATTGAAGTCTGGATGAGTCTCCTTGTAAGCATCAGCTGCTGCCTCAAGAGCCGGGATATTAAAGTTTGCATCCCATGCTGCAACGGTTAATGTGTTCTCATCGTCTGAGGTATACATCTCTGCTGCACCACTGTCTTCTGATGATGCTGTTGAATCACTTGAAGATGATGATGAGCTACTTCCTCCACATCCTACCAGTGAAGTCATTGCTAATACCCCAACTAGCAATACTGAAACGATCTTTCTTTTCATAAATGTCCTCCTTTGAAAATCGCTTATTTGGAAATTTCATCTAATGATTTTCCCTTTCTTAAACCTGAGTCTATTATACCTAGCGTTTTTCATTATTTGTAATCAAAAATACGCGATTTCTATGCAAAAATAATCATTTGGAAACCATATTACATTTTAGCGTTTCCCGTTTTTAACAAGTTGCGAAATTTTTCTCCTTATTTTTTGTGCATATTACACAAATAATTATTTTTAGTTTTTTACACTTTATAGCAATAAAAAAGGGCTGAAATTTATGCTTCCCAGCCCTTTAATGCACTAATTTGATAATTTTTCAAAATACCTTCCTGATTATTTTCTTTTCGCTTCCATTGATTCGGACTATAGCCTGTTAGTCGCTTAAAATTACGGTTAAAGGTAGATTGGGTCTGATAACCGACCCGGTAGCTAACCTCCTCCATAGAAAGATCCTCTCTGGATAAGAGCAGGCAGGCCTTATCAATCCGCACCAGGTTTACATAATCCAAGGGTTTCATATGCATGATATCCTCAAAGATCCGACGAAAATGACTTTGACTCAATCCGCAGGCCTCTGCAATATCCTCCACCCGAACCTGCTCCATATAATGCTGGTTTACATATTCCAAAGCTCCACGGATATGTTCATTGACCCGATAGGTCCGCCCAGAACGTTCTCTCTCATCTGCAAGTCGCATCATTTCAATCACCAGGGCATAGAGATATCCCCTGACACTTGCTTCAAAATAGATATTCTTATCCCGGCATTCCCGGATGATATTTTGGATTAATCTTGCCATAATCCCATGATTTTTTTCCGTCTTCATGGTACCGCGACGGTTAACAACACCCAGAACACGGTTTTCAAAGAGAGTATCTAGATGCATCTCCGTTTTTATAAACCGCTCGATATCCACAAAAAGATATTCCCATTTGCAAATATGGCCAGGGGCACTATTGGTAGTATGGGGAATATTGGCGGGGATCACAGTAAACTCTCCCCCTTGGTAATGATAGGTTCGATCCTCGATGATCAGATCTCCATCCCCATAATAACAGTAACCAATCTCCATATAATTATGAAAATGTAAGACATCCCGTATTCCTGCACCGTATTCCTGCTCCCAACCTTTTCCAAGCAGCGGCAGCACATAAGTGTCTACAGGGATCTCATAATAGCGGTACTCCATCCGCTTCTTCTTTTTTGCCATTGACTCAAACTCCTTTTTCCCATTATATGTTGTTCATTTTTTTCTGTCTATAGTTATATAAAACTAATTTATGTGTAAAAAAAGAAAACCTATACTCTATCGGGCATAGGTTTTCTTTTTTTATTAATCGTAATATTCGTAATTCGTATATCTCCAGGTTCCAGAAGTTCCATAGGCAAAATCATAACCATTTTTCCCTGTTCCATTTTGGAAGCTAGTATCAAAAACATGCTCATCGATTTCTACCCAGGCGTGATTCTCCATTCCTCCGCTTGCACTTAATACATATCCATAGACATAGTGGGCGCTAGAATAGCCTAGATTTTTTGCCAACCAGTAAAAGGCTCCCGCAAAGGTTCTGCAATCTCCATATCCCTGTTCTAAACCAAGCAGTCCATAGTATTGAGAAGTTGTATATCCTCCAGAAGGTTCACTATCTACATGGGTGTATTTAATATTATTGATGCACCACAAAAAACAGCTATAGAGATCTGTTCCCACCTGATTATAGACATTTTTACAAGCATCTAATACTCTCTGCTCCTGAGGGGTTCTTGTAACATAGGCATTCTCCGTACTTCCAGGAGCTGCCGTCCCCTTTGGCACCAATCGAATCTCAATAGACTCTAAGCGCTTTCCTAATCCAGAAGAACCAGCCTCTTCTCCGTTCTTAGCCCATCCAAGCCAACCATAAGACTGAATGTGGACACGATAATAGATGTCATAGTAGTTGCTAATCTCGCCTTCTAATTGAATCTGTACAGCTTCCAGGCGTTTTGCCTGGCCGGTAGTTCCACTTAGAGCACCATCAGCTACCCAGTCCTGCCAGCCATAGGTCTGTACATGAGACCTATAACTTACATATCCAGGAATGACTCCCTGCTCAAAGTTAATAGAAAGAGCCTCTAATCTTTTAGACTCACCACTGACTCCAAGCCAGTCTCCTGCGTAAACCGGTCCAATATCTCCGTAGGTCTGTTGATGACCACTGTAGGAAATGCTACCAAAGGAATCTGGTGTAAGATAAGTGTAATCCACCATAGCACCGCGTGAATCTTCTGGAACGGTTCCTCCATCCTTTGCTACCAGGCAAATCTTTACAGCCTCTACTCTCTTACTTAAACCGGAAGTTCCGCACCAACCACTGTCTTCTGCAGATCCCTTAACCCACTTGGTCCAACCATAGGTCTGGGCATGAAGACAATAATAGATATCAAAATACTCTGCCAATTCTCCTGTAAGATACATTTGAATTGCTTCTATACGTTTTCCTTCCCCGGTGGTTCCCATTTTCTCTCCGCTACTTTTCCAGTCCTGGGTTCCATAGCTTTGTACATGTGCACGATACACAATATCCCCATCAAAGTCCTGAATGGCGCTTCCTTTAAAAATGCTTAAAGCTTCCAGACGCTTTGACTGGCCTGTGGTTCCAAAATCTGCACCATCACTAACGTATTCCAAATCTCCGTAAGTCTGGACATGACCAAAATAATTCAGGTAAGTGCCTTCTTTTAGTTTAGCCTTTAAAGAACTTGTTGTTCCATCTGCTTTTGCAAGATCTGGGGTAGTATCCCCACTTGCATCTGTTGCTATATCCTGAATTTTTTCACTCTCATCTGCTACCGCATCCTGTGTCTTATCACTCTCATCTGTCACATCACTTTGGGATTCTGCAGTCTCAGAAACTATGCTAGCCTCTGTCACCCCCCATTTTCTTCAGCAAATGTCATGGAAGGTGCAACTCCAACCACTAACGCTCCAGCCATAATACAGGCCAGTACTGCGCTTTTCCATCTTTTCCTCATACTCAAATTCCTTTCTTACACCAATTTAACCTTGTTTTATTATTTAAAAAGTACCTCAACCTTACATTGAAACTCTTCAAATTTATTCAAATAAACATCCACAATTTTATGGCAATATTGTTTTACAATCACTCCATCATAATCATGGGGCAACTGATTACGTACCTTAAGCATATCCATCCACACATCCCCCTGGATAAGATCTGCTTGGTAGGATTCTCTTAACACTTCTCTGGGCGACCCAGCAACAAAACCTGTAATAGCATAATGCTGGACCAGAATATCCTTCATAACCTTCCATGCCAGATCAAAGGTTATACCAAACTTAGCACTAGTGCCACTTAACACAAAGGAATCTTCCATGTCACGGCTTCTTGCTTCAGATAATGATGCCAAGGAATTTTTAAAAGATTCATACCTTTTTGTAAATTTCTCGTCCATATTTTTCAATATCCTCCAATAGCAATGGATTTTTGCATTCTTCTAAATCCACAAGATCAATCTTGTACAATGTAGGAATGTCCTCGATTTCTTCCTGTAGCCCCAAAATATCAGAAACTCCTCTTACAGCAATATCAATATCTCTTCGTTCTCTTTCTGTCCCCTTGGCCATGGATCCAAATAAGATCACCTGAGTTCCATTATATTTTTTGCAAATATCAATAATGTCTCGATAAATCTCTTCTAATGTCATAATTAATCATCCTACTTAAAATTCACCTGGGAATTTACGCTTCTTGGTAATTATACCCAACTTTCACTATCCATTCAACACTTGACTCAGGCAAATAAATATGCATACTTTCGCATCTGGGCAAATATAATCTGCTCCACCCGGTTTCGTATTTCCTCCGGATAAATCCCTGCATTTGCAAGCAAATCCTTCACATCTTTTTTTGTAAATTTAAATTTTAAATTTGCTTTATATAAGCTTTCTGAAATATCTAGTTGTTCATCAAAATTGCTACATATAGTTTTTGCCTCAACCTTATCTAGCAATGCATAGAGTTCTCCCGATAATGGATAATCCATTCTTGTATCTGCCAAGAGGCCCGCTCCATTATCGAAAATCGGACAATACCCATACTCTCCTTTTTCATTCATCAAGACAGCTATATTATGCATATGGCGGTCTTCATTTAGAAAAAAAGCATCGATTGTCAACAATTTATTCATATAGACTCCAAAGTTTTGAAGACCTGTCATTCGTTCCACCTGTTCCACTAAAAAAATCAATCGCTCCTCATGATCTGGAATTCTATATAAAGTTTTGTACAGACTTTCTCCAAAAAAATTTTTAAACAATCGTTCCAAGGTAATAAGCTGCCTGTCACTATCCAGGAAATTATTACTTTTTACCCCATTATAAATCACAGTGCCATATTTAATTTCCTCCAAATCATAGCATACATATTCATCAGACAAAAGGCTTGATTTCTTTAGTAGATTCGAAATCATATACTCAGCCAATCCTTCATAGCCAGTATAATCTGCTTTATACCAAATACCATCATTCTCCCATTTCAACTGATTTCCTTTAGACGACTGTCGATCATTTTTTCGAATATTCTGTTCAAATAATTCTATCATGACTCTACCTCTCTATACGAATCCAAAAATTATCTTCTGCCATTCGCCCCTGAGTCTTTTCTATAATCAAAATTGGGTCATAGAAGGGCAAGCCCAAATCTTTTAGTATCAGCTTCATCTTGTCTCTGCTTTCCGGAAAACATCTTGACTCTAGAAATTCCAAATACTGCTTATAATCTGGATTTTCTACAACTCCAAAAGCCCGAAACATAATCTTATCTGTATAATTTTTGACTTTTACCTTTTGTTCCTGTTCATTTACATCAATCAACGTACACACTTCTTGATCATACATATACCAAAGTCTGAGCGGCCATACTTTTGACGGAATTTTAGCAAACTCCTTGTACTCTGGATATTTTTCCAACATTTTAAGAAGCAGAACAATAGGTCCATGAATCGCCTCATCGCTTCTCTCCCAACGTTCCACTGTGGGTTTTGAGCAATTTATAAATTCAGCGAACTCTTTCTGTGTTAAATTTAACTCTTTACGAATTTTTTTTATCGCCTTTGCAGTTGTATACTCTGGTGTTATAAATACTTTTTCTTTCACACTATCACCTACTAGATTTATCATTCTTCATTTTTCTATATTAAAACACAGAAATTTACATCCGTAAAGAAAAAACCATCAAAATGATTGTTTTTTTTGACCAAAAATAATCATTTTGATGGTTTAATGATTTTTGCAGTTATTGTCTCTATTACTTTAGATGGGCTATCAAAGACCCCACTGCAATTTCCACATTTTCCATAGATGTAGCTAGATTGATGCGAATACAAGTTCCAAAGCTTTCTCCTCCAAACCAATCCCCATAATCCACTGCCAGACGACACTCCTTTTGAATAATCTCTTTTATTTGGCTTGAACTTACGTAAGCAACCAAATCCACCCAGCAAAGGTAAGTTCCCTCAAGAGGTGTAACTATAACTTCCGGAAGTTCCTCTTTCAGTCTTGTTTTTAAATATTTGTAATTTTCATAGATCTGTGCCTTGGCACTTTCTAACCAATCTGCTCCCCCTGCATAGGCTGCCTGGGCTGCTACATATCCAAAGGCATTTCCATTTGTGACACAATTTCCCTGGGTATACTGGTCCCATTTCTTACGCAATTCTTCATCCGGAATTACTAGGATAGAATTTTGTGCACCGGCAATATTAAAGGTCTTAGATGGAGCGGTAAGAGATATCATCCTGTAATCATAATCTCCAACTGAAAGAGACGGAATGTGAGTGTTTTCCCCATATACCAGATCCTGATGGATCTCGTCGGAAACTACCATCACCTGATGTTTTTTGCAAATATCAAAAAGCTTTTTTAACTCTTCTATTTTCCAAACTCTTCCCACTGGATTGTGCGGGGAGCACAGGATAAATAATTTTACGGAATTTTCTACAATCTTCCTCTCAAAATCTTCAAAATCTATAGTATACACACCATTCTCATTTACTAAGTTTGAACAGATTAAAGTTCGATCATTATTTCTTACTGCATTTAAAAATGGATAATATACCGGTGTGTTCACAATCACTGCATCCTTAGGATCTGTCAAAATTTGCACCAGCCAGTGAAATCCTGCAACCACTCCCGGGGAAAAGCGCATCCATTCTTTTTTCACCTCATAGCCATGCTGTTCTTTTTCCCAATTGATAAAAGCCTGATAGTAGGCATCCGGGATTTTATAATATCCGTACACTCCAGATTCCACATATTTTTGTAGAGCCTCTTTTACACACTGAGGTACCTGAAAATCCATATCTGCCACCCACATGGCAAGGAGGCCTTCCTCCCCAAACATTGTGGTCTGACCGTCCCATTTATTACAATTAGTATTCCTTCTGTCTACGTAAACGACTTCTTCCATTTTTCTTTTTCCTTTCCTAGCCTTCTTCTCAGCTTTCTAATTCTCCAAGACATCCTCTGTAGGCAATCTCTGCAAATGCTGCTGCAGCTTTAGAAAGTACGCTGTCATCAAACTGATAGTCTGGGCTATGTAATCCCGGAACTTCCGCCGCTGCTGCTTGTACCCTATCAAGAAGTTTTGCCGCATTGCAAACGCCTCCACCAAAGGTTTCTATGTTGCTATCATAACACGTTCCGTAAATTTGGCATACCGCCTGGCAATACCAATTTTACCACTTTCTATGGAAGGCCATCCGTGGGCAACAAATGCCATATCTACATTTTCTAGAATTTTATCCTTTTGAATCAGGGCAGAGGCTCCTTCCCCAATCTCTTCCCCCGGCTGAAAGATAAACTTTACCTGGCCATAGAGTTCATCCTGGATTTCTGATAAAATCATGGCGGCTCCAATAAGCCAGGTGGCATGGCCATCATGGCCACAGGCATCAAGGAAGCCTTATCGGAAAAACTTGGAAGTCAAGTGATCTCAAGCCCCAGGGCCCGTTATGCCGGAGCCATCGGAGCTGCTCTTAGCGGATACTAATAAAAAAGGTGCTGTGAGAATGTAAAAATTTCACAGCACCTTTTTATTATTTATAAGAATTTGTTGTTACTTTCTTCCAACCCCTGCCTGGTGTAAGAGATTTAACTCCAGCTCATACAGCTGTCTATGCTTCTTCACAATTACATCTAGAATCACTCCACAGATCCACATGAGGGTTCCAATAGTAGCCAATACTCCACATACGATTTCCGTTGGAAATTTCATCACCAGCCCCGTTTCAAAATACTCCATTAAGACTGGAATAAAGAACAGAAGAGCAATAATCCATAAGACCATAGCAACCAAAGAAAAGAAGTGGAAGGGCTTATACTCTTTAAACAAAGAAGCAATGGTTTTTAACACCTTAAATCCATCAGAAAATGTATTTAACTTAGACTGGCTTCCTGCCGGTCTGTCCCTGTAGGTTACCGGAACTTCTTCAATAAGAAAATTCTTATCTACTGCATGGATGGTCATTTCAGTTTCGATTTCAAATCCTTTAGACAAAACCGGAAAGGACTTTACAAAGAGAGGACTAAAGGCCCGGTAACCTGTCATAATATCCCGAATATCATTGTGGAATAATTTATTGATCAAATATCTTACTACTCGGTTTCCAGAATTATGAAAAGGACGTTTGTTCTCTGTAAAATAGGTAGAGGATAGTCTATCTCCCACTACCATATCTACACCCTTATTCAAGACCAGGTCTACCATTTCTCTGGCATTTTCTGCCGGATAGGTATCATCTCCGTCAATCATAAGATAACAATCTGCATCTATGTCTCGGAACATGCTTCGAATTACATTTCCTTTGCCCTGGCGGTACTCATATCGCACAATAGCTCCTGCTTCCCTGGCGATCTCATCTGCATGGTCTGTAGAGTTATTGTCGTAAACATAAATATCTGCCTCCGGTAAGGCCTCCTTATAATCTTCTACTACCTTTCGAATTGTAAGGCTTTCGTTATAGCAGGGTATCAGCACTGCAATTTTACTCATTTTATTTCACCTATATCTTTCTATACTTTTCCCGGAATTCATTATACCTTCCTGTCCCTTTGATTGCAACATATCTTCTTTTCCAAGAAAATCCACAAGCCAAACAGCAGGATTGCTCCTATAGAAAGACAGCGGCCCATCTTAATTCCAGGAACTTTATAAATCAGTTTGATTTCATTGGTTCCCTGGGTTACCGGAATTATGCTTAAGGCATTGGCTCCTTCCTTAATCTCTACTTTCTCCCCATTTACCAGGGCTGTCCATCCCTCATCAAATGGAATGGTAAGCAAAAGATTTCCTGTATTCTCCTTACATTCATAGGTTCCCTCTACCCGTCCATCCTCAAATACATCTGGCTCAAATCCATTTTCTTTCAGACGATCTGTTACCTCCTTCAAGGTTGTTAGATTCAGCTGATAGAAATAGGTTCCTACATCCTCTGGAGTTGCCCAAAAATCTGTAAAAGAAACGGTATGGGACTGGTTGATCTCTCCCACTGAAAAAGCTCTATAGCTAAGCCAGCAAGAATAATCACACCTGTAATTATCATCTATATATAGACAAGTCTCAAGGTCTCCAATCCAGGATTCCATAGCTCCGTAAAGTATGGCATTTTCTCCCAAGGCCGGAAACTCATAAGATAATACACCGTCTGTCACCACCGGTTCTGCTTCCACCTTTTGGAACAATTCTACATCTTCTCCTAAAATTTTCGAAAACAATTGATTCTGAAAGTCAAAGGGATCTACAGAATCTGTCTGTTCAAAGACCTGATCAGAAGCTGCCATACCTAGTCCTAGGGCATAAGGATTTTCATAAACTTGTTTTCCATTTACAGTTCCAAGACTTTCCACTTTCTCAAGGCCTGGGATATCTTCCTGGGATAATACATACCGGATTCCAAACAAGGCATCTGAGGCTAGGATTGGTTCTGTATAAACACTTAATTGATAATTATAGGAGTAGCCCAAATCATGGATCAAGGTACTAAGTGTAGAATCAAAGGTGGACGAATAATGAGCAATTCCATGGTAGCCATAAGCCATAGACTCATTTAAGTAAGCCGAGCATCGACTCACAACATTGTCCCTCTTAGACGAGGTTTCCATTCGATAGAAGCCGCCCTCTTCTTTGGCATATTCTTTTACAAGGTCTGCCTGGATCTGGGCCTCTTTTACATAAGATGGAAATACCTCTTCCGAAGAATTCCATTGATAGTCATATACAAAGGTCAGTACTCCATTTGCCAACAATTCCCCACACAGGAGAATACACAAGGCAACCTGGCGGATCCGGTCCTGTTTAATAAGCAGGTAAATAAGTACATAAATGATCAAGCTAATTAAGGTTCCATAAAAGGTCTTAATCTCATATTCCTTCCACAAGAAATGGGAGCCAAGAAAAACAAGCAAGACACCTGCAAAAACTGCCGTCATTTTCTGAGTCTTATACAAACTTTTGCTTAAAAATTTTCCCTGAATTTTATCTTCCGAAGCTTCCCAGGCAAGAATCCCCTTAGCAGCCAGGTAAAGCACTAAAAAAGCCACAACGAAACTATAACGGAATTTAAAACTTTCCACCCGACGCCATCCACTCCAGATGCAATCCAAGGGCATGTACCAGCAGCTGACAAACATAAACAGCACTGCCAAAGCAGATAGGATCTTTTCTTTTATCTCTACTCTTTTTGAGAAAAAATAATAGATGAAAAAACCAAGGAACAAAAGCCCGCAATATAAAGATGCCGAAACTGCTATTGTTCCCAGTCCAAATCCACGGAAAATATCAAAAAACGACCCATAAAAATCCGGTTCAAAAATCGTTGGATCCCAAACAGATTTTCCATTCTGCAAGCCCTTATACACAGGATAGAAGATAACCATACTTCCCAAAAGGCCAAGGAGCATAACTCCGGCACACTGGAAACTATCTACAAAGAAATCTTTCCATTTTTTTACAAGTCCTGTCTCTGCTTCTTTAAACAGCACCAAGAGTCGCTCGTAAAGATAATAGCAAACCCCAAAAAGGCAGATCATATAGCCAGTGTACCAGTTGATCATAATAGAGAATGATACACACAAAAACAAAGGCACTTTTCTTTTTTGGGTTATGAAGCGATAAATGGCCAACAGCAAAAGGGGTAGGAAAATCACACCATCCAACCACATAATATTGGAGCACTGAAGCATGGTGTATTGCATAAGACCATAGCCCACAGCCAGACCTGACGCCGCCAAGTTAGAAAGCTTTTCAAATCTTCCTCTCATAAATACAAAGGCTGTAACTCCAGAAGTTGCCATCTTTAACATAGTGATGATAAACACAAACATCGGGATATGTTCTGCGTCAAAAAATATCACTAACAAATTAAATGGACTGGCTAGATAGTATCCAAACAAGGCTACCAAAGAACCTCCTAAGGACTTAGAAAATGAATAGCCTAGCTGGGCTTTCCCTAGAAGCACATCCTTATAAAATGCAAAATAATCTGCATATTGGATTTCCTCGTCCCAGAGAAGATTTAATTTATCTCCAAAAGGATACAAGCCACTAAGGGCCTGAATAATCATATATAAAATTGCAATTGCGGCAAACACAAGGATTGCCGCAAAAATTGTCTGTTTTTTCTCTTTATTCATTTGCCTTCTTTCCTTTTTCATCTACATTTGTCTCTTTACATATATAGATTGGTCGACTCTTGGTCTCCAGGTAAGTCTTAGATAGATACATTCCAAGAATTCCAATACAAAACAGTTGAATGCCCCCGAGCATCAGGATAATACAGGTCATAGAAGGCCATCCTGATACTGGATCTCCAAAACACAAGGTCTTTACCAAAATCACCACCAGAAAAATAAAGGCAACCGCACAGAAGAAAATACCCATCACCGATGCCAGGGCTAAAGGAGCTGTAGAAAATCCAATGATTCCCTCAATACTGTAAAGCAAGAGCTTCCAGAAGGACCATTTGGTTTCTCCTGCACGGCGCTCTACATTCTCAAACTCAATCCATTTGGTCTTAAATCCTACCCAACCAAAGATGCCTTTAGAAAACCGATTGTATTCCTTCATATCTAAAATTGCATTCATAAACTGCCTGGTCATAAGGCGATAATCCCTTGCCCCGTCCATAATCTCAGTAGTAGAAATCCGGTTCATTAGCCCATAAAAACGGCGGGCAAAAAAGGATCGGACCGGTGGCTCGCCCTTTCTGGTAACCCGGCGGGTTGCTGCGGAATCATAGCCTTCTTCCTTAATAGCCCGAAGCATTTCCGGAAGTAACTCCGGTGGGTCCTGAAGATCTGCATCCAACATGGCAATGTAATCCCCAGATGCATGTTCAAAACCGGCATAAATAGCCGCTTCTTTTCCAAAATTCCTGGAAAAGGAAATATATTTCACTCTGGAATCCTCATCCGCAAATCCCTTTACTATTTCAAGAGTTCGGTCCTTAGAACCATCATTAACGAAAATCACTTCCAGGTCATATTCTTTTAAATTCTTCGCTATATCGCAAAAAGCCTGATAAAAATAAGGTAAAACTTCTTCCTCATTGTAACAGGGAACGATTAACGAAATTTGCTCTTTTTCCATTCTCTCATCCTTTATTATTCCTATTTTTTAATAACTAAGACTTCCCATACCCCAAGTGGGGTTCGCACCTTGAAAATTCAATAT
>CAVBQS010000052.1:0-65593 GCA_963597615.1 Bacteroidaceae bacterium | reverse complement strand
TACTGTTCCTTAATCCATTTCTTGATTTCTGCATAGGTCGCAGAACCCTTGAAACCTTTGAGATATTCATTGTCTTCCGGCTCATAATCAACGTGCATATATTCTATACTTTTGTCTTCGACCACTTTCCTGACCAGACTGCAAACCGTCTCAACATGATAAGTCCCAGGAAACAAATCCACACATGCTATCTTCTTTACCTTATACCCTCTCCCCTGAATCATCTCCAAATCTCTAGCCACGCTTGTAGGCTTGCAAGCGATATATACCAGACGCTCTACACCGAAATTCAATATTTTCATGAGAGCCTTCGGATTCACACCATCCCTAGGAGGATCTAACATGATAAGGTCTGGCACTTCTCCCAACTCATCAACTACCTTAAGCACATCCCCCGACCAGAATTTGCAGTTATCCAATCCATTTAATGCTGCATTCTCTCTGGCGGCTTTTACCGCTTCATCTACGATTTCTACTCCTACTACCCTCTTTGCCACAGGAGCCAAAATCTGGGCTATGGTTCCTGTTCCGCTGTAAAGGTCAAATACTACCTTGTCTTTTGTATCTCCTATATAGTCCCTAGCTGTCTCATATAAAACTTCCGCACCCAGAGAATTGGTCTGGAAGAAGGAAAATGGTGTGATTTTAAATTTTAATCCTAACAATTCTTCGTAGAAGTAATCTTGTCCATAAAGGATCTGTGTGCCCTCATCTTTTACTACATCAGCTAGACTGTCATTGGTGGTATGAAGGATTCCTGCTATTTTCCCATTTATATTTAGTGCCAATATTCTTTCTGTCCAATCCTTTAATGCCGTCTCTAATTCCAAAGCTGACACATGTACATCTAATTCTGGTTTTGATGCACTAGTTGTTACTAAATCTAATAAAATCTCCCCGGTCTTTACTGCTTTTCGTACCAAGAGATGTCTAAAGTATCCTGTGTGGCGCATTCTATGATAAAAGGAAAGTCCTGTTTCTTCTGCCCAGTCTCTGGTGCAGGTTAGTATCTTTCTGTAATCCTCATCTATAATCTTACATTCCGGCACATTTACAATGTCATGAAAACTACCTCTTTTGTGCATTCCCAATGCAAGAGGTCCATCCTTATATTCATCTCCAAAGGAAAATTCCATTTTGTTTCGATATTCTGATTTAGCTGGACTTGCTTTGATTCCTTCCCAAAGATAGTCTCCACAGACCGCCTCGTCCATCATCTTTTTTATCTGGTTCTCCTTTAGCTTTAACTGTTCTTCGTAAGGTAGGTTCTGATAGGTACAGCCTCCGCACTGGCCAAAATGGGGACAGGATGCCTCCACTTCATTAGGGGCCTTCTCCAAGACTTCTAAGATTCGTCCTTCTGCCTTACCTTTTCGAATTTTGTTTACCGAGATTTTCACCTTTTGGCCTGCAATTGCATTTTTTACTTCTACATATTTATCTTCTCCTTCTATGATAACTTTTCCCTTTGTAGGGAAGTCTACCCTTTCCACTGTGCCCTGGTAAATCTGGCCCTTCTTCATTTCTCGTACCTCAACTCTTCTTAAATCTATTTCCCATACAAAACAAAAGCAGGTAAGACGCCTGAATCAAATGGTTACAGCTCCTGCCTGCTTTTTGTTTAACTTTTTATAAATATTCTGCTTTTTGCTGACTCTTAAACTTCATCAGCGTCGCTGAAAAAGTCGTCTTCGAAATCATCATCGAAATCATCTTCAAAGTCTTCCAAGTAATCTGGTGTAAAGAACATGTAAACTGCATATGCGATTGCTGCTACTGCTGCCACTGCTCCGATTACTGCCAATACCCAAAGGATAGTTTTACAAGGAGTCTCCTCTTCTTTCTTGTTGATTAAATCGTTCAATTTGGAAGCTGCGATTATATCTTCTACTCTGCTCATACTCCCACGTCCTTTCTTTTATTTTCCCACGGCACCTTTTTCAAGCACCCCGAATGATTGGTTTCATTATAACACTATCATTTTCTAATTACTATAAAATTTTTTGTTTTCCCAAAAGATTTCTCATAATAGACTTGTCAAGAGGATACTTTCTTTAATTTTGCAAATGTTGCAAACATTCTCTTAGTTCCTGCAGTGTCAAAATCTACTGTCACTTCATAATCCCGTCCACCTTTTATAATGTCTTTAACGGTTCCCTCTCCAAACTTTCCGTGACGAACCCGGTCTCCTACCCCATAGTCTAAGCCCTGGGTCCCAGCATTTCCAAAGCCTTTGCTGATTCCTGCGGCCACCAGTGATTTTGTGCCTCCAAAGGCTCCGACTCCTCCGTAGGCTTTACTCTTAAAAGCGGATTTTGCCTGTTGGTAGGCTGGCTGTTTTTTTGATTCTTCCTGTTTTTCTTTTGCAGCTATTTTTTTGAAAGTTTCTCCTGTGGATAAAAGTTCATCTGGAATCTCTTTTAAGAAACAGGACATTTTATTAAATTGTATCTCTCCGTGAACCATTCGTCTTCTGGCACAGGTCAGGGTTAAATGTTCCATGGCTCTGGTAATTCCCACATAACATAGTCTTCGTTCTTCTTCTACCTCTTCCGGATCGTCTGCTGTAATGGTCATATAACTTGGAAAAAGTCCATCTTCCATTCCCGCTAAATATACCCGTGGAAATTCCAGACCCTTGGCACTGTGGAGGGTCATAAGAACTACATAGTCACTTTCTTCTTCCAAGTTATCAATCTCAGCTACCAGGGCAACCTCCTCTAAAAATCCACTGAGAGTTACAGGCTCGTTTCGTTCCTCACACTGTTCTTCGTAGTCTGCGATTTTATTTAGGAGCTCATCAATATTCTCCAATCGGCCCTTGGCCACTTCCGGGTCTTCATCACCCAAACTCTCTGCGTAGCCAGTCTCCTCTATGATTTCTCTCATAAGATCAGATAAGGCAAGGTCCTTAGCATCTGTCTTAAAATGTTCAATCAAGGCCACAAAGGATTCTAGTTTAGATCCCCCTCTTCCAATGTTAGGAATTAAATCTGCTCCTAAAAGAGCATCATAAAATCCGATTTCCCGCTCCGCTGCATAATCCTGCACCCGGTTAATAGAAGTAAGTCCAATTCCCCTCTTAGGCACATTGATAATCCGCCGAACTGCCAAATCATCTTTTCCGTTGTCTACAGTCTTTAAATAAGCCAAAAGGTCTTTGATCTCTCGTCTGGCATAGAAATTGATGCCCCCAATAATTTTATAGGGAATATTAGCACTGACAAACTTCTCCTCAAAGAGTCTGGACTGGGCATTGGTTCGGTATAAAATAGCGTGGTCATTATAGGTACTACCATCGAAATCTACGTGGTTTTTTATATCGCTTACTATGTATTCTGCTTCGTCAAACCCAGTCTCAAACTGGCGAAAATCAATTAGGTCTCCCTCGCCATTATCTGTCCAAAGGGTCTTATCTTTTCGGCCCTTATTATGGTGGATTACTGCATTGGCCGCATTCAATATATTGCTGGTGGACCTATAATTTTGCTCTAGCTTAATAACCTTTGCATCTTCAAAAATAGTTTCATAATTTAAGATATTACGAATATCTGCTCCTCGGAATTTGTAAATAGACTGATCATCGTCTCCCACTACACAGAGATTGCGGTATTTGGCAGATAGTAGTCTCACAAACTCAAACTGCACGGCATTGGTATCTTGATACTCATCCACCATAATATATTTGAAACGTTCCTGATAGTAGTCTAATACATCCTGCTGGCTTTTGAAAAGCTCTACTGTTTTTAAGAGAAGATCATCAAAATCCAAGGCATTGTTGGCCCGCAATTGTTTTTCATACTCAATATAAACTTCTGCGATCTTCTTGTTTCCAAAATTTCCTTGATTTTCTGCCAGATAATCCTTAGGTCCCATTAGGTCATTCTTTGCCTTGGAGATACTTGCAAGAAGCATCCGTTCCTTATACTTCTTGGTATCAATCTGCATGGACTTGCAGATATCCTTCATAAGAGTTTTCTGGTCATCGGTATCGTAAATCGTAAAGTTATTGTCATATCCCAAAAGATTAATATGGCGTCTTAAAATTCTCACACAACAGGAATGGAAGGTACTAACCCAGATACTCTCAGAGCCAAATCCTACCAATTGATCTACACGCTCTCGCATCTCCCCTGCCGCCTTATTGGTAAAGGTAATAGCCAGGATACTCCAAGGATTAATGCCCATCTCCTCTATAAGATATGCGATCCTGTGGGTCAACACTCTGGTCTTACCGGAGCCAGCTCCCGCCAAAATAAGGAGTGGACCTTCGGTGTAAAATACTGCTTCTTTTTGTTGTTCATTTAGGGTATCGTAAATGCTCAATGTTATAGATTCCTTTCTCACATCAATGTCCCCATTATATCACGAACCCCCTCCAATAGGGTGGTTTTTCATGGAATTATTAAGGAAGGAAAAAATTGCTAAAATCTAATTAAATTTTATAGTTTTTTTAGAAATTTGCCACAAAATATTTGTAATCGCTAACTTTTTGTTAATTTTTTATTTACAAATCCTCTTATAGCTGTATAATAAGTCCTAACAAAACGAAGGCGTTTTTCCAATAGGGAGAGCGTCTCTTTTTTGTTATACAACCAAAGGAGCTGACCTTTGTTTGCTCCTTTAGTTTCCCCCTAATGAATGAATATTGGCAGCAATCCTTATCCCCCCATAATAATAAGTAGGGATTGCTGCAACCACGGAATATCAAAGGAGATAGTTCAAGAGACACTTGAACTATCTCCCTTTGTATTTCAAGAGAATCGTTCATTAAATTTTTTAGTCACTAATGTAGGAATGAAGAAAAGGAGGATCTTATTTATGACTGAAGAAATCTTAAGCACTGTCAGCTCTCAGATTTTCGGTGTCTGGTTCTTAATTGGAGCCGCATTGGTATTCTGGATGCAAGCTGGTTTTGCAATGGTGGAGGCTGGATTTACCAGAGCCAAAAATACTGGTAATATTTTGATGAAGAACCTGATGGACTTCTGTATTGGTACTGTAGTATTTATAATCATCGGCTTTGGCCTCTTGCTTGGGGAAGACATGATGGGAATCATCGGAAAACCTGGTTTAGACATTTTTACAAATTATGCTAATTTCCCATGGTCATCCTTTGTATTTAACTTAGTATTCTGTGCTACAACAGCAACTATCGTTTCAGGAGCTATGGCAGAGCGTACAAAGTTCTTATCCTACTGTATTTATTCCGGAGTTATTTCCGCTGTTATTTATCCAGTAGAAGCTCACTGGATCTGGGGCGGTGGCTGGTTATCACAGATTGGCTTCCATGATTATGCAGGTTCTACAGCCATCCACATGGTTGGTGGTATCTCAGCTCTTATCGGTGCTGCAATGCTTGGACCTCGTATTGGTAAGTTTTCAAGAAACAGCAAAGGTGAGATTACTAAGGTTAATGCATTCCCTGGACACAACCTTCCTCTTGGATGCTTAGGTGTATTCATCCTGTGGTTAGGCTGGTACGGATTTAACGGTGCTGCTGCTACTACTGTAGACGAACTTGCTTCTATCTTCGTTACAACTACAATTGCACCAGCAATTGCAACTGTTGTATGTATGGTATTTACTTGGGTTAAGTATGGTAAGCCAGATATTTCTATGTGTCTGAATGCTTCTCTTGCAGGTCTTGTAGCAATCACAGCTCCTTGTGATGTTACCGATGCAGCTGGTGCTATTGTCATTGGTGCTGTTGCCGGAGTTTTAGTAGTCTTTGGTGTATGGCTCTTAGATGAAGTTTTAAGAGTTGATGATCCTGTAGGTGCTGTAGCAGTTCATATGATGAACGGTATCTGGGGTACAATCGCAGTTGGTTTGTTCGCTACTGATACTGCTCCTGGATTTGTAACAGCAGGTATTAAAGAAGGTCTTTTCTATGGTGGTGGTTTCACCCAGTTAGGTTTACAGCTTGTAGGTTTTGCATCTGTTGCCGCTTGGACAGCCGTTACTATTACAATTGCCTTTACAGTAATCAAGGCTACTGTTGGTCTTCGTGTTTCTGAGGAAGAGGAAATTATCGGTCTGGATCCTGTAGAGCATGGTCTTCCATCTGCTTACTCTGGATTTAGTATCATGGATGTATCTAACACCATGACAATGTCTGTAAATGAAAATACTGACTTAGGTGAGAGCAATTACTTGAATGCTTCTGATGTTCAGAAGGCAGCTGCAGTTCCCGTAACAAATACTAGACTTACAGCTGACACTGGCATGTACAAGGTTGTTATTATTGCAAAATTATCTCGCTACGACAAGCTTAGAAAAGCTATGAATGATCTTGGTGTAACTGGAATGACTGTTACTCAGGTTATGGGTTGTGGAATCCAGAAGGGTGCCGGAGAGCTTTACCGTGGAGCTGAAATTGATGCTACTCTTCTTCCAAAGGTTAAGTTGGAAGTTGTTGTTGGTAATATTCCAGTAGAAAAAGTAATTGAGACTGCAAAGAAGACTCTTTACACTGGTCACATCGGTGATGGTAAGATCTTTGTTTACAACGTAGATCGTGTTGTAAAGGTTCGTACCGGAGAGCAGGATTTAGCAGCTTTAAAGGATGTTGAATAAATCTCAATAAGCAAAAAAAGATCTAATGTCTGAATCGACATTAGATCTTTTTTATTTGCTTTATTTACCAATCCGTATAAATATCAATATTTCCCGATCCGCTTCCGCAGTCATATACCTTAGCAGTTCCAAGGGAAGTTTCTACTACTGTTCCCTTTGAATAATCATCACTGGCTACTACAATATAACCATCGGAATCTCTTACGGTTCCATCACTGGCCACATGTCTTCCCGGTATATCAAGTCCTCCGCCCGGAAGTACCTGCTGGGAATAATAGGTCTCTGTGTGATCTCCATAAGTAATACGACCTGCTGATGGAGTAAGTCCTCCTGCCGGTATAATGTAATCCCCCCAGGTCGTTCCCTCTGTGGCTACGGTGGTATTTACCTGGGTAGAACCGCTAGAGCTTTCTGAAGAACTAGACGAGCTAGAACTACTGGAAGAACTGGAAGAATTACTTGCTGCCTGGGCTGCTAGAGCTGCCGCCGCCTGGGCCTTAGCTGCCGCTTGTCTCTCGGCTTCTTCCTTAGCTGCCTTTTCCTTGGCTGCCGCTTCCCTGGCTGCTGTTAACTTGCTTTGAAACTCCTTCAAATTAGTTGATGTCGCATCTGCCTTAGCTTGAAGGGCATCCTGCTCTTTTTCTAATTCTTCCTGAAGACTTTCCAACTCTGCCTGCTGATTTTTAAGGTCTTCTTCCTGAGTTTCAATACCTTCTCTAACTGCCACCAAGTTTTGAAGCATCTCCCTATCGTACTCTGTAATGTTCTGAATAAAATCTGCTTTATTCAGAAAATCCGACATACTCTCCGCCTCACACAACATAGTTAGTAAGGTGGTGGATCCATTTTCATACATGAACTGAATCCGACTTTTCATATTTTCATATTGGGTCTCTTCATTATTTCGCGAAATCCGTAGAGAGGCTTCCAAACGGTAGACTTCATTATCAGCCGCCTGTATCTTGTCCTCTGTATCTGAAATCTTTGTTCCAATCTCCACCAAATCCGAATTGTAACCTTCCAGCTCCTTTTGCAAGCTGGTAGTTTGCTTTTCCAAGGTAGAAACATCATCCGCTGCATACACTGGCACGCTGGTCAGTGTCATACCGAATGCACAGACTAGGGATAAGCCTAGGTTGGTCATTCGCTTCCTATGCATACTCATATAAATATTCGTTCCTTTCTCTTTTTGCATCGAGAATATTTTCCTCGATAATTATCCATGCGAAATTCAAAAGTTAACAACGGCTATTATAAAGCATTTGCCGAAAATATGCAAGTCTAAGGCATTTTGCTTACAAAGCATCCAATCAGAACTTCTATTTTTCTCTTGTCATATAGTTTTAAAAACTATATAATAAACACATCGAGGTGATAAAATGGAAACAGATACAAAAGAAATGTTTAAAAAAATCCTCTCTGGTATCTCAAACATTGATTATGTAGAAGCCGGAGATATTCCTAACATTGATTTATATATGGACCAGGTAACTACTTTTATGGACGAAGGATTTGCCTCTACCAAGCGTTACCCTGAGGACAAGATCCTCACAAAGACCATGATCAATAATTATGCAAAAAACAATCTTCTTCCTCCCCCAGTGAAGAAGAAGTATTCCAAAGAGCATATTCTTGCTATGATTTTTATTTATTATCTGAAGAATATTCTCTCTATTAAAGATATTGAAACTCTTCTGAATCCTATTACAGAGAAATATTTTCATGATGATTCCTCTTTTGGGATTTCTGATATTTACCAGGAGATTCTGAATATGGAAATAGATCGGATTCCTTCGGTGCAAAAGGATGTTGCAAAATCCTACAAGAAGGCTTTAGAACAATTTAAAGACATAGAAGAACTTAAGGAAGAGGAACTAGAAGAACTTCAAACCTTCGCCTTCATCTGTAATCTTAGTTTTGATGTCTATCTTAAAAAACAACTGATTGAACAACTCATTGATGAGCTACCTAAGCCTCAACACAAAAAACAAAAGCAGTAAAGATAGTAAAAGGGAACTCCTTCGAGTTCCTTTTTGTTTTGTTTAAATCTCTAATATAATGATCTATAAGCCTTCTCTTAGAAACTTCATATACAGCTCAAAATCTCTGCTTCCGTAATATCCTAGAGAAAACTTGCCTTCCCTAATGCACCAATCCATCAAGATACCTCGATCTGTAACCAGAACCATATGAGCTATCTCTTCCACTGTCAAATCCGAACGAATCTCATGACGCTTCTGGCCTTCCTCCACAATATTCTTAACCAATTTTACATAATATCGATCAGGGTTCATAAAGCAATCTTGACGCTTGTCTAACAGCTGTGCCTGATAAAGTCGTCCCAAAAGTTCTGGCGCAATATTGGTCTCTGTATAGTAATAAGCATATTGAGCGATCTGCTGAAGCTGCACATAGCAGTCAAGGCTCTTATCCATATTATCATAAAATTTCTTATATTCTCCATCCCAAATAGCATATAAAGAATTGAGAAGTTCATCCTTGGCAGTAAAGTAATAATAGAAACCGCCCTTGGACGTGTTGGCTTTTTTGATAATATCATTCACCGTAGTCTTCTCATAGCCTTTTTCATGAAACAGCTCCCAAGCTGCATCTACAATTCTTGCTCTGGTATCATCTTTATAATCTTGTTTCTCTTGACTCATTTCATCCCCCACCTTTATATAATATCCGATTCCCCAAACAGGTATCATACGCTTCATAATTATAACACAATCATACCAAATTAAAAAGCAACCTTTCAAATATTCAGCTAGTATTCCACTAGCAAATAAATGAAAGGTTGCTTTTTCTTGTTTCAGCTTCTACTCTTCTGATTTCTTGTCAATCCGCTCAAATACCATATCATATCCATCATTGCCATAGTTTAAGGATCGATTCACTCGACTAATGGTAGCTGTGGAGGCTCCTGTCTGTTCCGCTATCTCAAGATAGGTTCTATGTTCTCTAAGCATCTTTGCCACTTCAAACCTCTGAGACAGGGACAAAAGCTCATTGATGGTGCAAATGTCCTCAAAAAAAGTATAACATTCTTCCTTGCTCTCCAAACTTAAAATCCCCTGAAACAAATAATCTACCGCCTCAGTTCTGATTTTTTTACTCATACCTTATATATCTCCTTCACGAACGTTCCATACATTAGCATTTTAGCACATTAAATTCGTGAAGTCTACCATTCCTCTTATATTTTCTACAAGACATTTTTCTATAAGAGTTCCTAAGATTCCAGTAGCTGTCTTAAGTTTTTCATTTTTTCTCTGCTAACTGGCAGCATGTTCTTTTCATATCCGTGCATCCTTAGATTAAAGCTATTATTTCCCCAGGGAAACACCTCTGAAACCTTGTCAATATTTATTAGGTAGCTTTTATGAATTCGAAAAAATCTTCCGCCCGCAAGCTTCTTTTCATATTCACCAATGGTTCGACTGTCACTGTAGGTATTAGAACTGGTGTATACCATACATCCCCGATTAAAGGTTTCTATATAGACAATATTTTCCACATCTTCAAATATAGTCTTTGTTCCAATATTAATGGCAATCCTTTTGGGCGGCCTTTGATTTTTCTCCTGCTCTAACGGCCTGACTTTCCCTTGCATTCGTTCTTGTAATCGATCCAGCACCTTCTCCAAGCGTTTTGGAGAAAATGGTTTCATAATATAGTCCTCTATTCCAAGTTCAAAGGCCTGAAGCGCATACTCCGAATAAGCCGTCACAAATACAATCTGAAGACCTGGCTGCATGTTTTTAATGGCATTCACCAAAGCTGTGCCTGCAATATCTCCCAGATTAATATCTAAAAATAAAATATCTAAAGATTCTTTCTCTGCCATTTCTAAAGCCTTAGCTCCACTATCTCCCTCAAGGATTTGAGCCTCCGGTAAGATTTCTGACAGTTGATGTCTAAGTTCACTTCTTGCCGGTCTTTCATCATCTATGATTCCAATTTTCATAATTCATTTCCCTTTTCTTTTCTAAATTCCATAGATACGGTGCTTCCATCTTCCCCACTAATAATCCGAAGTCCTGCATCCTCTCCATAAATATTTTTCAAACGTTTATGAACATTACTTAGTCCAATACTGTTGCCTATAGATTGTCCGGCGTATAACTGTTCAATCACTTCTTTAGGAAACCCTTTCCCTTTATCACTAATTTCCACCAAATAACTTTCCTCAAGTCCCTGAATCTTAATTTTCACCCTACGCTTTCCGTCTCTGCTAATGCCATGGCGAACTGCATTTTCCACTATGGGCTGCAAAATCAATGTAGGAACTTTTATGTCTATTCTTGGAGGAATCTCATAGCTTACTATCAACTTATCCTCAAATCTAGCCCGTTCAAGCTCTAAATAATCCATAACATGGGAAAGCTCATCCCTTAGAGACACCATATAGGCCTCATAATCCAAATTATAGCGAAAATACTCTGCCAAAGTAACAATAAGCTCCCTGGCTCGATCCGGGTCTTCCCTGCAGACACTGGCAAGGGTATTTAAGGCATTAAAAAGGAAATGGGGATTCACTTGAAATTGCAATGCCTTAAATTCTGCTTTCTGAAGCATGAGCTGTCGTTTCTCTAATTCCCTGACCGCCATCTGATAGGATGCAATAGTGGCTAGATTTCCAATCATATCTAACTCACTTTTTCTTCCCGTCCATTGTTTCTTCATAAATACTAACAGACAACCCTTAGATTTTTCTTCTATAACGAAGGGCGCCGCCACCACGGAGCACTCTCGCATGGTGCGATACCAGGGACTGCTTTTTGGAATAGGAAAGACTGTAACCATCTCCTGTTTTTCCATGGCAAGGGCTGCAATCTCCGGAATTTCCCACAGTTTTTTTATAATTTTAAAACCTTTATCTATTTCTTTGTCTTTTAATGCAGCCTCTAAAACTTTGGAACTTTCCCAGGCATTTTCTGGCAATTCTAAAACTTTCCAGGCTTCTTTTATATCTTCCATATGATCCATAGGACTTTTCACGTCCATGTCTGCAATGATTTTCCAGGCCAACATTTCCCTGTGATCCATGATCATAGCACCAACCCATCCGGTTTCCTCAATGATCAGATCCATCAAATGATTCATAGCTTCCCCTTTAACCAGATCATTTTGGAAAATAGGCATGCAGTGTTTGGTTAGTTCCAACATTTGCTGCAACTGCCTGCTGCTTGAAATGTCTTGCCTTACAAATACCGTATTAAAACAAGATACAAAGATTAAAATGCCAATGGAATTCATAAAAATCATAGGCACTGCCGCATCCAAAATGGCCGATACCGCTACCTGGATTGAGACAGTAACACGGATCAAGGTAACCATCTCCACCACTTCACCAAAACAGGCCAATACAAATAGATCCCTGTATTTCCAGCGTCCTCTTTGAAAATAAGGATAAAACCCAGCTCCTAATAGGCCACACAATAAGGTGGCAAAGGCAGCGCTTTTTGCAAAACTGCTGGGAACGAAAAAGAATAACACATACAAGGCTCCAATACAGGAAGATAAAAAGCCCACTACAGGGCCTCCTAAAAGACCTGCAGCAATGGCTCCAATGGCCTTTGTATCCAAGCGATAGCTTCCTATATTGACCCCAATAGCTGTTGACAAAATAATAATCCCACCAAAAATAAGGGACAGCATGATAATCTGTTCCCATCGTCTTCGCTCATTGGAAATTGCCTCCTGGATTGGGGGAAATCTAGAAAGAATTTCCGCTACTAAGGTCAGCACCGCAATGTTACTGATCAATTTTGAAATCAATTCCTGCTTGGTCATTTTCTGGCTCCTGTGGCTGTATGAATTTCTTATAACTATTCTAAATCTCTAAAATAAAAAAAGCAATTCTCCTACCTATGAAATGAAAAAGCCCCTGACATGGACCTTTCCCACATCAGAAGCTTTTCCATAGTTATGTATGATTTTTTTCGATAACAGCTAAATAAAATAGGTTCGCCTATTAATTAATAGGTAACAGTTTTCTTCTCATTAAATACATCGTAGTCTAACTCCCCAAGCTTATTAGCCACCAGCATACCTACCATAACATCTACATCAACATTCATTAAGGTACGGAACATTCCTGCAAACCAGTCAATACCAATCAATACCGCAATACTGTCTAGAGACAGCCCCAAAGAACTTGCCAAGAATGTATAAACGATTACGGAACCTCCCGGAACGGAAATGGTTCCTAAACACATAAGGCAGGAAAGTAAAATGGCCATTCCCATCTGGTAAGGTGTCATTGTAACTCCCGTTGCCTGTGCCATGAAAAAGATTGCTGCTACATAGCACTGTGCTGCCCCACAACTGTTCATAGACATGGTAATAGGTCCGGTAAAATCAGCCACTTTACGGCTTACACCAAATTTCGTAACCTCGTCCTCAATTTTTGTTGGAAGACAGATTGCACCAGAGGTTGTTGTCACTGCCATAATGGACATTTTCGCAAATTTCTTTGGCATCTTAAAGAGATTTACCTTACACAAAACTGCTGTAAGAGGGGTAAATAAAATAAATTGAATGGCATCGCCTATAAGAAGAACTAACAAAAATTTCAGCATTGGAATAATTACTTTGATTCCTGTAGAACCGGCAACATTTGCCAGCAAGCAAAAGATACCAATCGGAGCTACTACCATTACATTTTTAATGATATTTGTAATAACAGCATTTAAGCTTGTTACCCAATCAACAATGATACGATTTCCCGATTCTTTTGCGTAGGCCCCCATAGCCACACCAAAGAATAAGGCAAATACAATACAAGGCACCATGGAACCATCCGCCATGGAAGAAACAATGTTGGTTGGCACAAAGTTTAAAATGGTTTCCTGAAGGGATGTAGATTCTACTGTCTGCTCTGCTAGCTGCTCTGCATCAGACAAGGAAATACCAACTCCCGGTTGAAAGAGAATGGATAAGATTACACCTAATCCTGCAGATACTACAGTAAATCCAATAATCCACTTGAAAGTATGGAATCCCATTTTTCCTACATCCTGGCCATCACCGCTTCCCACAGCTCCTGCCACTGCAGACATAACCAAAAGTACTACTGACATCTGAATCAGACGAATAAAGATGTCTCCAATAAACTTCAAATTTGTAGCCCACTCACCAACCACTGTTCCAAACACAATTCCACCTACCGTGGCAATCAAAATCTGGCTGGTAAGGGACAGGGAAAATTTCTTCTTTTTTTCCATAAAATACACCCAACTCCTTTTCCTTTTTATAACGACCTCTCAATTCTATGAACTTATTTTATACTTTTTTTATAAAGTAACAATAGCTTCTGCATAAACCGTTCTTTTGCCTGTATAAAATGCAAATATTCCTGTATAAACTGTTATCCTTATAAATGTTAATTTTCCAACAATCCCCCACAGATAATTATTGCTTTCCAATTCCAGAGGGCATATACTCATAATAAGATTCTTTAGAACCTTTATAATTAGTTATAGTTATAAAAGAAAGGACTTTTATGAAAACAAAATTAATCGTGTTACTAGGTGTTATTGGGGTTTCATTTTCAGCTATATTTGTAAAATATGCCACTGCACCTTCTACTGTACTAGCCTTCTATCGAATGGGCTTTACCACCTTGTGTTTGCTTCCTGTAGTTCTTTTCAAACACCAGGAAGAGTTGAAATCTCTTACCAGGAAAAACATTCTTTGGTGCATGATCAGCGGATTTTTCTTAGCTTGCCACTTTACCTGCTATTTTGAATCCATCCGTTATACCAGCGTTTCTTCCAGCACGGTTTTAGTGGATACGGAAGTTTTCTTTATTTGCATACTCTCCTACGTGTTATTCCGGGAAAAATGTTCTCGTTCTGGACTTTTAGGAATCGCCATTACTTTTGGCGGAAGTGTTGTCTTAGCTATGGCAGACCGGTCCGGAGGCAGTGCCATTATCAAGGGAGACAGTTTAGCTTTAATGGGAGCCTGTTTTATGGCCATTTATACCATGATTGGTTCTAGACAAAGAAAAGGATTATCCACAACCGTCTATACTTTTTTTGTATACGGGACCACGAGCCTTACCCTGTTTATATTTAATCTAATTACCAAGACTCCTGTCTACGGCTATGGCGGTATGAATTACCTTTGGGGCTTTTTGCTTTGCCTCTTCTGTACCTTAATGGGCCACAGTATTTTCAACTGGGGCTTAAAGTATCTTCCTACTGCTTTGATCTCCAACATGAAGCTGGGAGAACCTGTATTCGCCTCTATTCTAGCCCTCTTCCTTTTTGGACAGGTTCCTGGAATCCAACAGATCATCGGTGGGCTCCTTGTTATCTTAGGTATCTATATCTATCTAAAAAATGCAAACAATATTCCTCAGGAAGAAAACAACTAATTAGTATGTGAGCTTTAAAAAAGGACTTCTAAGACATTGCCCTAGAAGTCCTTTTTTCTTCTTTTTCTTTTCACAACTTTTCTTAGGCATAACATCTAAGAAATCAATCCTACTTACAAAAGAGTCGGAATCAAATCCTGATGTGGATGTGGAAGTACTACCTGACTAATCAACAAGCCATCCTCAATTGCCTTCTTGCATCCTGCCTCTACAGCAGCCTCTACTGCTGATACATCTCCTGTTAAGGTTACAAAGGATTTTCCACCAATACCGGTACCTAAGCGAACCTCCATAAGAGTAACTCCTGCTGCCTTTACTGCTGCATCTGCGCCGATGACAGCCTGTACAACAGAGAAGTATTCCATAACACCTACTGCCTTGATTTTCTCAGGCATAGTAGATAAATTAATGGCCTCAATTACCTGAGGATGTACTCTTGGAATTACCAGCTCATCGATTAAAGAGCCGCCAATCCTCTCTTTGCCGGCATCCATTGCCGACTGCACTGCGGATACCTCTCCGCTGATCATAATATGATATTTTCCAGGACAGCTTGGACGAGCCGCTACCAGACGGATCTCTGCTGCCTTGAGCATAGCATCTGCGGCCTCAATACCTCGGGCTATGCTATTACTTTCTAAAAATCCAATCGTTATCATGTGAGCTCTCCTTATATTCTTTCAATTTCTACGATGCCGTTCTCAATCTTACGAACAATTCCATCAATTCCACAATGAATATTTGCTCCCAAACCTTTCTCCGGCAACTTACCAATAAGACTACCTTTTGAAACCTGATCTCCTACCTGTACCACAGGCTCTGCCGGAGCACCAATGTGCTGCTGCAAGGACAGGTATATTTTCTCAGGAGCCAGCTCACTAAGCTCTCTGATTGTATAATCATAGTACTGCTCAACTCCCAGTCTTGCAGCAATTCTATGAGACGGAATTCTTCTGTACTCTCTGTCTTCTCTTGATTTGAATGTTGTCTCTGTGTCCTTCTGGTATCTGAATCCACTTTGTCTTAATGCATTCTTTACCTGAACATTAACCTGTCTTGGAGCAAGTCCCATAGGACAGGCAAAAGCTTCACAGACTCCACATTCACTACAAGTCATTGCTTCCTTAATATCCGGATCATCCAGTACAGATTCAATGCCGTCTGCATAAGCAAGCTTACGCATAATCTTATGAGGTGCCAGAGGATGTCCGCTTAAGTATCTCGGACACATCTGTGTACAGGTCTGGCATTGGATACAAGACCCCTTTGCACGTTTCATAATGCTCTTAATAGAAGTCTCTCTCATCTGTACTAAACGTGTATCATCCGGCACAATAACAATACCGGAAGTAGTTTTTGTTACAGAATATTTGTCCAAATCTAACTTGGGATATAATTTACCCATCATAGGTCCACCTACCAAAATATGGTAGTTTTCTGTGGTGGTACCACCGGCAGCCTTTAAGCAGTCTGCAAATGGAGTTCCTAGAGGAGCCTTTACAATAATTGGATGTGCAACCGCTCCAGTTACTGTAAGGTATTTCTGGGTAAATGGAATTCCCTGAATAGCCTCATAAATTCCATACATAGAAGCTACGTTAGAAACTACAGCACCTACATCCAAAGGGATTCCTGTAGGTGGCACTGTACGTCCTGTCACTTCCAGCACCATAATCTGCTCATCACCTGCAGGATAAAAATTCTTCAGCATAAATAACTGAACCCGACTATTCTTGGCATCTATTGCAGCCTGCAGGGATGAAATCTCATCCCTGTAGGTTTCCTTCAATGCAATATAGATTTTCTGGGCTTTGGTTAATTCTGCTACAGCTTCCAGGGCTGTAATAATTTCTTCTGCTTTATTTAGCATCAGGTATCTGTCAGTACGAAGCAAGGGCTCACACTCAGCCGCATTCACAATCAGGTATTCTACCTGGCAATTCAACTTCACATGGGTCGGGAAACCTGCTCCTCCGCAACCAACAATACCGGCATCTTTAATTTGTTCTAAAACGCCCATACAAAAACCTCTCCTTATCTGATATGTAAGGCATCAGCCATTACACACTTTCTCTTTCTGCAGAAGGAACGAGCACTTGTTAAGCCCTCTCCTGTTGGTCCTGCAATAGTAAAGGTTGTATGGCCTTCTCCACCTACACCGATTCCGGCATAGGAAGGAGCATTTTTAACAAAGATGGTTGTCTCAAGAAGTCTTGCCATCTTTGTAAGCTTATCAACATTCTTTGAATGCATCATAGCTGTGTGACGGTTACCATGCTCTGCCTCGTATGCATTGTCAATGGCTTCATCTACGTCATGGCAACGTACGATTGGAAGAATTGGCATCATCATTTCTTCTGTTACCAGGTGATGATCCTTCTTTGCTTCCATAATGATTACGCGAACATCGTCCCCAACCTGAATACCAAGCTTATCTAAGATATAAGGAGCGCTCTTTCCTACGAACTCTACCTTCGGAGCACCCTTCTCGTTGGTTACTAACTGATCCAGTTTCTCAATCATGGCTGGGTCTGTCATCTCGTAAGCTCCATTCTGCTTCATGCAGTGAATGAGGTAATCGCAAATCTGATCTACAGCAAATACCTCTTTCTCTGCGATACAAGGTACATTATTGTCAAAGGAGCATCCATCAAGAATATCCTTTGCTGCCTTTTCAATATCTGCAGTCTCATCAACAACAACTGGCGGATTACCAGCTCCTGCTCCAATTGCCTTCTTTCCAGTGGACATTACCTTTCTTACGATAGAAGGTCCACCAGTAGCTACCAACATTCTGATCTTTGGGTGCTCACACATTGCATTTGTATTTGCAATAGATGGCTCCTTAACGGTAGTTATCATATTTGCCGGAGCTCCAGCCTCTTCCAAAGCCTTATTAAGTAACTTTACAAGAAGGTGAGAAACCTTGGTTGCTCTTGGATGTGGGCTAAATACTACGGTATTTCCACCTGCAATCATAGAAATAGAATTGCAGATAATAGTTTCTGTTGGGTTTGTGGTTGGAGTAATTGCTCCAATAACTCCAAAAGGACAATACTCTATAAGGGTAAGTCCATGATCTCCGGTTTTTGCCTCTGTAATAAGATCCTCTGTTCCTGGGGTCTTCTCTGCAGCAAGACGGTTCTTAATAAGCTTATGCTCATATTTACCAATCTTAGTTTCCTCCACAGAAAGTAAAGACATCATCTCCAGATTTTCTCTCTTTAAAACAGTCTCCCGGATAACATCTACATATTTTTGTCTCTGAGCCATTGTCGAATGTAACAGCTCCTGCTGTGCAATTACAGATGCTTCTATCGCACCATTCATGGTATCGAAAACTCCATACTCTCCTGATTCTACTACAGGAGCCGCTGGCTTAGCTTCTCCAGCCTGTTCTGCAATTGCTTTCCGAACCATCTTTTCAATAACATTTACATCAATATCCATGATATTTCCCTCCGATTCAAGTATTATTTTTTGCAATTCATTGCAATACCAAGCGGTGTAACCAATAAAGGTTGATTAGATTTAACCGTTGTAATCCCGATTTCTTTTTCAAATACTGCTGTAAATTCTGAGAAGCTACAAGCACCACCTACCACATAAATAGCCGGCACATCGTAACCTTCCACGAAACGCTTCACAATAGAAGCCATCTTCTGAACTACCGGTTTTACAATTGGAAAAATATCCGACTCTCTACTCGAATCTTTTTTCATCGCTTCTGCTTCTTCCATGGAAACATTATAGTATCCAGAAATTACTAAAGACATGTGGGTACCACCTGTTGGTTCATCTGCTGTATAAATGACCTTTCCATCTTTTAGGATACTAATACCTGTGGTACCGCCACCTACGTCCACTACTGCTCCATCACTAATTTCAAGAACCGTAGCTGCTGCAGTAGGCTCATCCACAATATTAATAACATCAAATCCAGCACCTTCCACAACGTTGGCAATTGCCTTTACACTGCCATCCACAACCCCTGGTGGAATGGCACAGGAAGCCTCAGTAAGTTCTACTCCCAAGGTTTCTTCCACCTGAGCTTTTAGATTTCTTACAATACGAATAGCTCCCATATAATCTACGACGATACCATCTTTTACAACGGAAGAAGGATATGTGGCCCCAGCAACAGGGGTATCATTCTCATCAACCACAGCAAGGACGATATTCGCAGTACCTAAGTCCACGCCGACTTTAAGTTTTCCTTCAAATTGATTTCCACTTTTCTCTTCTACCAACTGGGCAAAAGAATCTAATACGTCTTTTTCTAAGATCACTGCTTTGTCTCCATTACTTTTATTACTTCTTTATCACTACATAATCTTTATTTCTTAAAGAACATGCATTGGCTTCATCAATGTCCACATGCATCTCCAGAGCAAACTTGTCTGAAACTCTAACAAGAACATTTCCCAAAACGCCAGCACGTTCACCAAAGGTTTCAACCTCTACCACATCTTTATCCTTCAGACCCATAGCTGCTGCCTGTTGCGGATTCATATGGATATGTCTAAGAGCTACAATAGTTCCTCTTGGCATCTCTACGGTGCCCTTTGGACCAATCAGGGTAACTCCCGGTGTATCTTCCAAATGTCCAGACTCCTTTATTGGGGCTTTCACTCCAAGTTGGAAGCCATCTGTTAGAGAAATCTCTACCTGACTTTCTGGCCTTATAGGTCCCAAAATACGAACCTTCTTAAATTCGCCCTTAGGTCCTCTAACTACTACAGTCTCGTTAGCAGCATATTGTCCCGGCTGAGCCAAGTCAGATTTCTTTGTAAGTTCATACCCTTCTCCAAACAACTGATCTAAATCTTTTCTAGATAAATGAACGTGACGGTTAGAAACTCCAATAGGAATTTTCAGCTCATTATATTGGTTGAGCTGTTCCATTACATTCTTTACGATTTCCTGAATCAGTTCTTCCTGACTTTTTGCTGTTGTATTCATTTTATTTTCCACTTCCTTGCATAAAACTTGCATACTGCTTTGCAATTACAGACTGTCTGAGAGCTTCTACCATATCTGTCTTCTCCCAGGCAAATCCCTGATCTTCTCTTCCGAAATGGCCATAGGAAGCAGTCTTTAAATACTGTGGTTTACGAAGATCTAATTTCTTAATGGTGGCTGCCACTGAGAAATCAAATAATTCCTTTACTGCCGCCTGAATCAAACTTCTGTCTACATGTTCTGTACCAAAAGTATCAATATTCACTGCCTCTGGTTCGATCTGACCAATGGCATACGCAATTGCAACTTCGCATCGATCTGCCAAGCCTGCAGCAACTACATTCTTTGCCACATATCTTGCCATATATGCTGCACTTCGATCGACTTTTGTTGGATCCTTTCCTGAGAAGGCTCCACCTCCGTGTCTTCCGATTCCACCGTAGGTATCTACCATCAGCTTTCTTCCTGTAACACCAGTATCTCCCAATGGGCCTCCCACTACAAATCTTCCTGTAGGATTAATTTTGATACTTGTATTACTTAAATCAAACAGACCAGATAAAGTAGGCAATACCACCTCGTCCATCAATGTGCTCTTTAAATAATCATAATGAATGGAAGCATGATGCTGTGCAGAAAGTACAACATCCTCTAGCGATACAGGAACATTGTCCTGATTATAGCGAATGGTAACCTGTGCCTTACCGTCTGGATACAGCCAAGGTACGATTCCCTGTTTACGAATCTCTGCCAATCGTCTGACTAGACGATGGGATAGTTCTATTGTAAGTGGCATATAATTGGCCGTTTCATTGGAAGCAAAACCATACATAATTCCCTGGTCACCGCCACCAATCAACTCCTCACCACTGGCATCCCTGTTGACACCCTGTGCAATGTCCGGTGATTGGACATTTAAATTTGTCAGTATCATACAATGATCTGCATCAATACCACTCTCTCCCGAAGTATAACCAATGCCTCTCATTACATCCCTTGCAATAGCTGACGGGTCAAGTTTTGCAGAGGTTGTAATCTCTCCGGCAATCATAAGGGTATTCTTTGATGCCATAGTCTCCACTGCTACATGAGCTTTTGGATCCTGCTTAATAGCCTCATCCAATATTGCATCTGACACCTGATCACAGAGCTTGTCTGGATGTCCCTCTGTTACTGACTCAGAGGACAATAAGTAAAAATCATCCACCTTATCTCACCTCCTACTCTTTCGAGGATAAGATTGCTTTTCGGTACTGCTGTACCGTCATATGTTCATATTTTTTAAATACTTTACTGAAATAGCTACTTTCATTGTATCCGAGGCGATCTGCTATTTCTGCAACACTATCATTCGTAAGGAACATATAGCATTTTGCCAAATGCAACTTACGCATGTGCAAATATTCCATTACACTAATTTTAAATTGATCTTTGAAAATTCTACTTAAATACCCCTGGGATATAGCACAATTTTCTATAATTTGATTTAAGCCAATCTCTTCACTGATATGTTCATCTATATATTGAAAAACATTGGTAAGTACAGGGTATCTTCGGATGCTCCTCTGCTTAAAGACATAATCCATAACTTTGAACAGCCACATTTCTCCCACTTGTGCTCCCATGACCAAATTCTCATTTAAAGAAAGAAGATCATCTAAATTCTTAACATATCCTTCCATACCACCGATCATGGAAATCATATGCTGACCAAAGTAGCGAAATACATCTACCAGTTTTTCTCCATCATTACCATATTTTTGGTAGATTTCCCTTACCTGTTCTTCATAACTGTAATAAGCTTTTCCAAAATCTCTTCCTTCAATAATCTCTTCCATAATATGCATGGAAAGATTGATGTTATCATCCCTTGCAGTTTTGTAGTCTACAAGTACTGTTATTAGAGATTTTAAGGGAATCGGTTTCAATAGATATTCCTTCACTTCTAATTTCATTGCTTCCTGTGCTAGATTGAAATTAGTGTAAGCACTAAGAACATAAATTGTAACCGTGTTATCAGTTTTTCGAATAGACCGAATTGCCTCTAATCCAGTCATAACTGGCATTACATTGTCCATAAAAATGATATCAGGATGAGTTTCTTTATAGCGAAGAATTGCATCTCTTCCGTTGGTAGCTTCTGCACAAACCTCAAATCCCTCTACCTTACTTATCATGACGCCTAATGCCTTCCGCATTATGCTATCATCATCCACGATCAGAATCCGATACATCCACATCTATCCTTTCGTTAAAATACCTGGGATAGCGAATACAAACGCGTCTACCTTTGCCTTCTTCTATTTCCGTGACTACATCGTAATCATTTCCAAAAAGAATTCGCATCCTTTTGCTGGTTTCTTCCACGCTTTGTAGTATTCCGTCTTCTGACGCATTGTTTCTAAACGGACTAAAATACTGTTCGATTTTTTCTGCATCGAAGCCAGGACCGTCATCTTCCACATACAAGATCACATCTTCATCATTGTATGTTCCACTAATTTTAACAGTTCCACCAGTTTCATTCATTGCGATTCCATAATCAATTGCCTGTTGTACAAATACCGGCAATATTTGCTGCGGGGTCTTCCACATCTTCATCTTATGGCTAACCTCTATTGAGTAATCTAAACGATCTCCAAGTTGCATCTTACGAATCTCTAAATAACGTCCCACATTGTCAAGTTCCTCTGAAAGAGGCCAAAATGTATTGTTATTCCCCATAAGATTCTTCATATAATCTGCAAACTTAATCAGAGCTTCATTGGTTTCTAAAGCTCCCTCCACCATAGCCATATTGGCAATGGCTGTGACAGTATCCATCACAAACTGGGAACTTCTTGCATAACTCATGGAGGAAATCTTGAGATCTTTAATCTTATTTTGATATTTCAGATTCTGATTCTCTTTGTCTAAGGCATCCACCTTTTCCTGATTTGAATATCCATGCTCGATTCTTGCAAGCTCCGTATCTCTTAGCTGGTTAATGACCATAGTTGCCAGATCTGCAATATCACAAAACTGCTTGTAGGTCATCTCCATGGCTTCTTTTTTCAGATTCATGTCAATACCAGCTTCTGTCAAAAGCTCATCTCGTTTAAAAATTGTTTCCAATCGAACTACATCATCTGGAGCATCTGTACATGCAATCTGTCCACCGATAAATCCGCCCAGATAGTGCCCCTTAACTACTAAAGGAATTGCAACCTCTAATAATCCGCAAGGGCAGTAATAAATGCTGGTTTTTTTTGTGGTTGCCGCCTGAATTGCTCCATAGGCATCCGATGACCAGCATCCCCTTTCTGTCATGGGATTTTCTCGAACACATTTGCATAAACTGGTAAAGCAGGTTGGCTCAGTAACAGGTTCTCCTTTATAGTCCACCGTTACAAATGCCAACCCGGTAACCTTGGAAATTGTCTCTTGAATTTCCTCCAGTTTTTCCTTACCAAATAAATGAATAATGTCAAATTCATTGACATTTATTTCTCGTTTTTCCGTTCTTTGATCCAATGGTTTTGCTTCATCGTTTCTTGTCATTCTTTCATTTCCCCAAGAACACTTTGTGTTCATTTCTCCAACTTAAATAGTTGGAATAATTATAACACACTAAGCAAAATCTTTTCAATGTCTGCCTTGGTATAAACCATTCGTGCCTGTGGAACACATCCGTCTTTTAGAGCATTCTCACACATCTCCGGCATTTTTGCTTTAACATCTGCCGCTGAGACTTTACACTCTGTGATTCTAGTAGGCATCTTCATTTCTGCCTTGCACTCATCAATTTTTTCACACAAATGCATAACAGCCACTTCATCGGATTCCTGGAAGCTTGCAAATCCCATCTTACGAGCGATAGTTGCATATCTGCTTCTCATATAAGCATCCTCTGAATTCTTTTTGATTACTTCATTGAGAATCAAAGTGTTTGCTAAACCATGTGGAATGTGGAAGGTTCCGCCAAGCTGATGGGCAATGGCATGATTCATTCCTAGCCCTGCTATATTAAAGGCACTTCCTGCGATATTAGAAGCTTCCTGCATCTTGCCTCTAGCCTCTAAGTCCTCTCCTCGATCGTAGCAAGTCTTTAAATACTGGAATACCAGTTCAACACCCTTCTCGGCCAATGCATCAGAATATGCATTAGAGTTCTTGGCCACATAAGCTTCCAAAACATGTGTCAAAACATCCATTCCTGTGTTCGCAGTAATAGATGCCGGTACAGACATTGTAAGCTGTGGACAAAGGATAACTTCATCCGGAAGCATATCATGGCTTACTACCAAGTGTTTTGTCTCCATCTCTTTATCGGTAATTACAGTAACAGAAGTAACCTCTGATCCTGTACCACTAGTTGTAGGAATGGCTACAAATTTTGGTTTTTTATCGTATCCTGATAAGGGTGCGAAATAAATAATTCCCTTAGCTGTATCAATGGCTGATCCACCACCAAATGCAATAATGACGTCCGGCTGGATATTCTTTAACAGGGCAACACCCTTAGCTATATTTTCAAGGGGTGGATCTGGAATAACATCCTTGCATACAACTACTTTATTAGACTTGCTAATCTTGCTGGTAATCAGATTAACGGTTCCGTTATCAACTAAGAAACCATCACAAACCAGCCAAATCTTTTTGTCTGTAAATTTTCTCAGACGTTCTAAAGAGTCCTGTCCAGAGAAAACTCTTGTTTTAATATATACCTGTTTCATATTTTTTAACCTTATCGAATTGAAAATCCATTTGTCAAAATGCATTTTCTTCTTCTAGTGAAATGTCTTGCAGTAACTACACCCTCACCTGTTACATTTGCTACTGTTAAAGCAAATGGGCTATTAGGTGCTAACAATCCAACACCACTCAAACTCGGTCCATTCTTTACAAACACTGCAGTCTGTAAGACCTTTGCAGCTTCGCTTAAGCGATTAATATCTTTTGAAAAGATTGCTGCTGTATGTTTGTAACGTTGCTCAATGTCTAAGGTCATTTCCAATCCCTCTTCATAGCTTTCTGCTACTACATAAGCAACTACCGGAGCTCTGAGTTCTTCTGTCACAAATGGATGTGGCAAATCTGCTTCAACCAGAATCAACTGCACATCACTTTCGTGAGAAATTCCTGCTGCATCTAAGATCTCAGCTGCGCTTTTTCCGATCCATTTTCTTCTAAGAACCATGTCTCGTCTTAAAATCGCATCCATAAGCTTCTGGCATTCTTCTGGAGTAGAGATTACTCTCGCCTTATTATGGGCAAATGCCTTCATAAGCTCATCTTTTACATCCTTTACAACTACAATTGTCTTCTCTGAAGTATGAATCAAGTTGTTATCAAAGGAAGCACTTCTAACAATCTCAAATGCTGCAGCATTTAAATCTGCTGTCTCATCTACAAGTACGACAGCATTACTCTGACCTTCACCAATAACCTTTTTTCCGCATGATAAAGCGCCCTTAAGAGCTGCTTCTCCTGCATTGCATACAATCATATCAACATCTGGATGATGCATAATTTCCTGTGCTTTGTCGATGGAGCTTTCGTCTAATGCCACCACCAAATTATCAATTCCACAGGTTTCTACGATTGCACTGCTTATAAGACTGGTTACATATTTGGTAGTCTGTAAGGCTCTAGGATTCGGACAGATCACCACTGCATTTCCTGCAGCCACCATGCTGATCACATGATTCACTAATGAAGCCGCCGGACTAGTTACCGGTTCTAAGGTACAAACTACACCAAAGCCACTAAGCTCATAGAGGACCATGCCTCTATCTCCTGTCTTGACTTCTGTAATAAGATCCTCCACTCCCGGTGTATTCTTAATTGCTGCCTCTAATTTTGTCTTCTTATCAGCGTAATTTCCCATTCCGGTTTCTTGCAGAGCAAGCATTGCAACAACATCTAACTGCTCTAACAGCTTGCATCTGATGGCTTCTATGATTTCACATCGATCCTCAAGGGATAATGTCTGATAACGTTCGTGAGCATTTCTCACAAACCCGATCGCATCATTTACAGATGCAAAAATTCCTATTTCCATAATTAAACCTTTTTATGTCCTATTATTGTCCTGAGGTATCAACACTATCGATGATTCCAATTACGGCCATATCAATTGTTTTACCACGTTTATCATCATCTACACGAACAGAGGATCCTGTAGCACAGAGAACAAATTCTCCAATTCCGCAACCTACATAATCTACTGCAACCTGCTCAGAATCAATATAGCCTCCCTCTGCATTTACCCTACGAACAATCATTAACTTTGTTCCTTCTAGGGTTGGATCTTTGCGTGTAGCAACTACGTTGCCGATTACTTTTGCTAAAACCATACGTTATTACTTCCTTTCTCATCTATTTCTTTCTTCTAGATGATCGTCTCGGTTTAGCCTGGCTTTTACCTTCTGTTTCCTTCGGTTTCTTTTCTTCTGCCTTAGCTTCTTCTACCTTCGGTTCCTCCACTTTAGCTTCTTCCGCCTTGGTTTCTTTTATTTTGGCTTCTTCCACTTTCGGTTCTTCTACCTTTGGTTCTTCAGCTTTCGGCTCCTCAATCACTTTCGGTTCTTCCTTAACCGGCTCAGTCTCTGCCTTCGGTGCACTCTTCTTTGAAGCTTCCGTTACCTTCGCAGTCTCTTTCTTCACCGTTTTTTTCTTCACCGTATAATTTAACTTTTCCGGCTCATCTTCCTCCCAAGCTTGAGGAATCGGCTTCTTGTTAACGGATTGATATGGAACCTTAGGATTACAGAAAAGAGTTGACATGCCATCAGAAGGTCTGGCTATCACTGTTGCCGAAACAAGATTTCCATACTTGATTCCAGCAGCTTTTGCCGCATTAACCGCAGCCTTTACAGCCCCTACGTCTCCTACGACTTTGACGGTCATGTATCCACCGCCCCTGCTATTCTCCATTTCAAGGATCTTTACATTTGCCGCTTTTACCATGACATCCGCCACTTCAATAGCTGTAGAAATTCCAACGGTTTCTACGAGTCCCAGTGATTCACGCATCTTTTCACCTCCTCATATTTTCTATAGTTCTATTTCGATTCCATATTCCAATAATTTCTGTATATATCCCAAAATACAATTTTGGTAACTCTCTGGTTCATTTCCTGTAAATGGACTTAAAGCATTCTTAGATAGTACGATCGGTACTGATTCCTCGAATGCTTTCTGAACTAAGGCTACTTCGTAGGTATCCGGAATACACAATGCACACTTAGCGAGAATGTCCCTCGGCATAGCTGGGAAAATTAACTTTTCATAGCTAAGCGGCTTAGATAGAACTTCTTCCGGCTGGACGATTTTCTCACAGGATTTACAGATAAGCTGACCTAATTCTTCATTCTCCATGAGTTCTTTGGTAACCACAAGGGTTCGATTCTCATCAGAGGAATCAGGCAAAGCTTTTAATGCTGTTTTCAGCTGCTCCTGGTTCTTTCCAGCTAAAACTACCAAAATCTCCTTTTTTACATTATTCGATTCTGTAAGTTCAAGAGTAAGCTCCATGATCCGCTCAACTAATTTTCTTAGCTGTGTTTCATTCAGTTCCATGGGCACCTCTATGACTAGCGGAGATTAATTTCTTAATCTCCGCCCCGTCCCTTTAATTCTTATTAGTCTGCTAACTTCTTTGGAATAATCTTCTCTGTATCCATGTGTGGACGTGGAATAACGTGAAGAGAAACAACCTCACCAACTGCTCTTGCAGCTGCTGCTCCAGCATCTGTAGCTGCCTTAACTGCTCCTACGTCTCCTCTAACCATTACAGTAACAAGTCCAGATCCGATTTTCTCATATCCGCATAATGTTACATTAGCTGCCTTTACCATTGCATCTGCTGCTTCAATAGCTCCAACAAGTCCTTTTGTTTCTACCATTCCTAATGCATCTGAATTCATAGTATATCCTCCTTAAAAATTTATGAATCTTAAATGTATGGCTCTGTAGTTGACTGTGGCTCATCGCCTAATGCTCCAAGAAGTTTTTTACCAACTTCGATTGCTGCACGTACAGCCTGACGAACCGCACCAGAATCACCTGTGAATGTTAAAATAACCTCGTTTGAGTAGCTGGTTCCACCATTTCCAGGTGAAGAATATCCAATTACTTCAACGTTTGCTGCCTTAACAGCTGTATCTGCCAATACTGCACCAATTGCTGCAGGGCCTGCGCAAGTCATTCCCCAAGCCTTTCCAAGAGTAGCTCCCATAGCTTTCTCTAAGCAATAGCTTGCTCTGGCTGTGTACTGGAACTCAAGATGTCCAGCATCGTTTCCATAAACGTCTCCAAAATATTTAGGAAGTACGCTTAATGCAATCTCAACAGCTCTTCTAGCATCGGATACATCTTCAGCACCAATCAGGATCAATGATCCGTGTCCAGCGCCACCCTTTGTATCTCTTGGCAACTCAACAGAAATCACTTCTGTATTTGTAGCCTTAACAGCCTCATCAACTGCCATAATCTGTGGACCTGCTCCTGTACGTCCTCCGATGATACCGATAGAACGGAACTTTCCAAGATTCATAATATCTGTGAGCATTGGGTCTACACTTGCGATTACTAAACCAATTGTATCTCCAATTGATGTTCCTACGTACTCTGTAAGTCCAACACCATCTACGCAACTGTCACAAGAAGCTGATGTAGAAGATGCGCTAGCAGAAGCTGTCTGGTTTGCAGCGAGTTCGCTAGAAACCTGTTTCATCACTTTTTCAATTAACTGCTGATCCATTTTCTCTCCTCCATTTTTTATTTAGCCTACACGGCAGGTAACGCCGCATTGCTCTACTACTTCTTTTAGTTCGTTTATATAATCTTTATCCATCATCTTTACACCATGGAGATCATAGTCACGACCTAACATCTTATATTTATTCTCACCCATTGAGTGATACGGCAAAAGATTCACCCCTTGCAGGTTTTCCTGATTGAGGGTCTTTGCATACTCTGCAATCTGACGAATCTCTTCTTTTTTGTCATTGAAGCCCGGAATAACTGGCACCCTTACCATTATTTTTGTAATTTCCGAAACAAGTTTTACTCTCTCAAGAATCTCCTTGTTGGATACGCCGGTAAAATGTGTATGCTTCTGGTCATCTATACTCTTTACATCTGCCAGAGCCAGATCAATATGAGGGAATACATTTCGAATTACCTCTTCACTGGCACAGGAAGTTGTTTCTATAGCTGTATTCCAGCCCTGAGCATGTGCAGCCTTCAAAAGCTCAACTGCAAATTCAGACTGCATCAGAGGCTCTCCACCTGACAATGTCAAGCCTCCTCCGGACCTTCTATAATGTGTGCCATCCTTTTTCAGAATACGAATAACTTCTTCTACTGTCATTCGTTTACCCTTCATAATAAGTGCTCCAACCGGGCAAACCAGAGAGCATTCGCCACAGCCAGTACATTTGCTGTGATCAATCATACCCCGATTCTTAGGGTCGATTGCTCCCTGTTTGCATGCTGAAATACAAGCACCACAGTGAATGCATTCCATATCATTGTACATAACCACAGGTCTGAGTAACTGTGATTCCGGATTTGAACACCACTGACAACGTAAGGGGCATCCATTTAAAAACACAATTGTGCGGATTCCCGGACCATCATTCACAGAAAATCTTTGTATGTCAAACACAAGACCTTCCATGGCATAATCAATCCGCTCCATATTAAATATTCTCCTTCAATTAACAGCTTGAGCAACCAAATTCATGCTCAGTACGTTCAATAATGTTGTCCTGAACTTCCTTAGCCAATGTAACGAAGTGAGCACTGTATCCAGCTACACGAACTACTAAGTCCTTATGAAGTTCTGGATGTTCCTGAGCGTCGATCAAGGTCTGACGATCAATTACGTTGAACTGAACGTGCATTCCCTTGTGATCGAAGTAACTTCTTACTACTGCTGCGAAGTTCTGAAGTCCATCATCTCCTGCTACTGCAGATGGAGTAAACTTCTGGTTGTAAAGTGTACCATTTGAGAAGTACTCATGGTCAAGTTTAGCTACAGAGTTTGTTGCTGCTGTAGGTCCACTTACGTCCTTACCTGCACGAGGTGAAACACCGTCTGCAAGAGGAGTAGTTGCAAGTCTTCCGTCTGGAAGAGCTGCTACATCTTTACCGAAGAGAACGTTTGCAGATACTGGGTAGCATCCTGCCTGGAACTGTCCTCCACGTGGGTTAGTATATTTCTCAACTTCTGCACTATAGATACGAGCAACTCTAGCTGATACATAATCTACTTCGTCGATATCATTACCATACCAGTCAGTCTTCTCCATAACCTTCTTGATTCCGAAGTAATCTCCACCAACTGCTGCTGCAGGGCTTACAGAGTTATTAACTGCACTTGTTACTGTAGCAAGATCTACAGATCCGTTGCTGCTAAGAATCTTCTTAACAATCTCATATACTTTCTGCTCATCTGTCTGAACAGCAGCTGCTGTAGCGTTAGGAATAGAACCACCAGCACGCTGTGCATCAAAGAGCTTCTCTGCCTGAGTAGAGCTATCTACCGGATATCCAAAGTTGTGATCAAGAGCTTCTTTCAACTGAGAAATTGTAACTTCTTTATTTTCAAATACATGTTTCTGCATAGCGTATGCAGAGTCACCAGCATCAACAACACCGAATGCCTGTGGGCCAGTAAAGTTGTAGATTGCTCCACCTTCTTCTACTGTCATACCACGTCCGATACAGTCATCAACAAGAGCTGAAAGGAATGGCAACTGGTCTCTTTCCATATGAGCAAGGTCAACTGCATTATCAGCTTCTGCCAGATGATATACGAAATACTGCATCTGTTTCTCAAATGCTGTAAAGAAGTCTTCAATGCTAGTCCATGTGCTCATCTCTCCAGTTACAGGTCCTAACTGCTTGTCTCCAACACGTCCGTTGTTCAATGTAATCTCCATTACCTTAGCAACGTTGAAGAATGCTGCATCATGCCAACCTTCTGTCTTATGTGGACACTGTGGCTCTACGCAACCGATGATACAGTAGCTACGAGCATCTTCCAGTTTAACACCACGGTTAACAAGAGCTGGGATAATAACTTCGTCATTGTACATAGCAGGAACACCAAGTCCTAAACGAGCAAGTTCACAAGCTCTGTATAAGAACTCATCAGGAGTGTTCTCATGTACACGGATTGAGAATGAAGGAGCTGGCAACTTAACGTGTGCACAAGCCTGCATAGCCATGTAAGAAATATCATTTGTAATATCTCTACCCTTCTCATCCTGTCCACCAACACCTAAGTTCTGGAATACTGCATATCCAGCAAATGCCTGATCAGAGATTGCATCTCTTGTCTTGTTGATATCATTTAATTTAACCCAGATACAGTCAATCAGTTCCTGAGCGAACTCTGGAGTGATGTTCTTGTCATCTCTGTAATATGGATACATATAAGTATCAAATCTACCTGGAGAAATAGAATGTCCAGAAGACTCGATCTGAAGCATTAACTGAATGAACCAGAAGGACTGACAAGCCTCATAGAAGTTTGTAGCTCCATTCTCTGGAACTCTATCGCAGTTAGCAGCGATCTGAAGAAGTTCAGCTTTTCTTGTTGGGTTAGTCTCAACTGCTGCCATTTCTCTAGCCTTAGCTGCATAACGATGAGCAAAATTAATAGCTGCTGAATAAGTAATGATTACTGCATTGTAGAACTGCTGTTTCTTAATGTAAGTCGGATCAGAGCGGTCCATCTTCTCCATTGCGCAAACAACTTCTTCGATAACTCCGCGGAAACCTTTCTCAAGAATCTTTCCATAATCTACACAAACATGTCCTACACCACCATAGTAGTAGTTACCAACTGTAAATACACCATTTGCCTGGCATGCCTTTGTCTCCTCTGACATGTAAGATGTAGCCAAATCACTTACAGTTTTTCCCGGCCAATAGAGGAATGCTTCATGAAGTTTTGCTGCAACATCCTTCGGAATCTTGAATGGGTCAGCCATTCTTGTCTCCATAGTATCAAACTCAGCCTCAACCCAGTCATAAGAATACTCTGGTGCGATCTGACATGAACGAGGATGCACAGTCAAAGAACCAACTACCAATTCGTCATCTCTGATGGTTACAGGAAGTTCATTAAACAACTTCTCTGCAACTTTTGCACGACGCATTACGTTAGGCAAACCTTCTGTCTCTTTGTACGCCTCTGTTGTAAGCACTGCTCTTTCAGCTTCTACTTCAGGAAATGCTGTTACAACTACGTTAGCCAAACGTTTGATTCGTTCTGTTGGCTCTGTAAAACCTTTTGCTATCATATTAAATAACCTCCTTTAATATTGTGCTCTATTTACGAGCATTATTACATAGTTCGTCAAAAATCTACAGGTAGTTTAAAAACCATCCTTTGTAAATTTAAAACGCCCTTATGATTCAAAAATTGTAATGTGAAGTAACTTTAGAAACTCTCTCAAAAGAGTAATATGACCAGGCCAAGCTGGGGATGTAACCAAATTACCATCTACCACAGTTTCTGTTACAGGCACTTGCATATAGGTAGCCTTTGCCATAGTTACTTCCGGTGCCACAGCATCGTATGCAGTCAAAATCCTTCCCTGCAATACATCTGCAGCTGTTAAAATCTGTATACCGTGGCAAATCGCTGCCACCGGCAAATTCATTTGGAAGAAAAACCGAACAATATCCAATACCCTTGGATCCCTTCTTAAATATTCAGGACCCCTTCCACCTGTCAGGTAAAGTCCGTCATACTCTGTAAGTTTCAGATAATCAAAAGATGCATTTAACTGAAATAAATGTCCCGGTTTTTCCGAATATGTCTGTTCCGCTCCAAAATCATGAACTGCTGTCTGAATATGATCCCCGGCTGTTTTTCCCGGGCATACCACATCAACCTTAACCCCAGCCATTTCCAGGGCTTGGTAGGGGACCATAACCTCATAGTCCTCTGTATAATCTCCAGCGATCATTAATACACGTCTCGCCATCTTTCTTCCTTTCCGGACGATTAATCAACTTGACCCCATCCTCGATCACGATATTTTCGTGTTCATAGCCAAGCTCTCCTTCGTGACCTTCCATTTCCCAAGGCATTACATCTCCCTCTTCCCTTAAATAAAGAAGGATATCCGCAATTCCTTCACCAATTACCGAATCTACAAAAAATATGGTCTTGCATCCTGCAAGTCTAAGCCACATCTCCGCCATATCCGGTCTAGCTCCCAAATCATTGATTTTAGTTACGATCCCTACAACTTCTCTAGTTGCTAAGGATGCTATGTTAGGACTGTAAACAGAGTAATCCTCTGTAGAACTCATCATAAGTCCTACAATACTTGCTTCGTACGCATATAGGATTACTCCATTTGCCAATTCTCTGTTTTCACAATACTCTCCAGGAGTATCAATAATCACATCGTAATGATTTACATATTGTGTCTTATGGTAAGAAATCTTGTTTCCCTTTAAAGCCTGCGTTAAAGTTGTTTTCCCAGTTCCCGTCCGACCTATAAATATAATCTTTCTCATAGTCTAAGCCTTCGTAATCTCACAAACCGAAAATCCCATTTCCCGTTTTGCATAGAGAAGAACTGCCTCCCAAGCTGTAGTTACATCTGCAATCCTTCCTGTTATAATCAATGTACCGCTGAAACGATCAATAAAGCCTAGATCAATCCTTGCTCGCTTCATGGCAATATCTGCTGCGATGATGGCTGTCTCGCTCGGGGAAAGTGTCATGACGCCAATGGCCGCTTTGTTATAATCTACTGTTGGATCCAGACCAAGTTTTTGATAGATCAGCGGGTTCGGGCTAGACACTACGTGAGCCATGGTAATCTGCTTACCTGGTACTGTTTCCTGAATAATTCTTTCTAATCCCAATTCTCCCAACTGTGTTCTTTCCATATATACTTCCTTACCTTCTTTTTTAAATACGTGAAGATTCTTCACGAGTTTTCTTTAAATGAAATTCGCCCAAATCACAAGAACTCTTGGATTCTGGCGAATTTCCTACTCATATTCAATTTTTACTTTAAAATATTAGATCAGCCTTAAATCCTCTTAGAATACTGCATTTACCGCAACTACTGCTAAGATTCCTCCGATACTACTTCCAAGAAGGTTAACCACCAACTGATAAGCCCAATCTACTTTTTCCCCATCCTTACTTGGAATTGGCAAAAGAGCAAACCAGATACTACTAAATACAGAACGCATTGCATTCATTGAGAATCCTGTCAGATTCAATGTTAATGACAGCAAATATACTGCTGCAAATCCAATGACGCCAATCTGAAGTGCTGCTGTAGGTCCATCTGTTGCATGAATAGTTCCAAGTACTAAGAAAAGGAACAAGAATGTTGCACAGATTTCCTGGATAACGTTTAATGGAAGATTTCTCTGAACAGGTCCTGCTGAAAAGATTCCTGCCTTGCTAACTCCTTCGCTTGCCTTGAAGCTGTCATAGAAGTTAATAACAGTAAGGGCAATTGCTACACCTGCTGCCAAGAACTCCATCAAAAGGTACATAACAGCTTCCCCTGCGGTAACTCCTCCAACGATCAACTGTCCCAATACCACACCTGGATTTAAGAGCGCAGGACCTCCCATTACAACTGCGATGCAAAGTCCAAAGCCTACTGACAAAGACCATGCAAATGAAAGATCTACCCAACTTAATCCCGGAAGCTGAGTCTTCTTAAGGGTAACATTACTCATGTAGGTATAACCTCCTAATAGGAAAACCAAACTACCTACAAATTCTGATAAATAAACCATAGTCACTAATGACCTCCTTCCTTTAGTTTCCCCTTGCTACTCACCAATTTACCATCTGACAGACAGCTAAATACAGTGATTATTCAAACTTAATATGGTAAATTTCGACCCATTTTCAGAAAGTTTGTTTTTTACCTTTATTTGTTTCAAAAAACTCTTCTGACTTAGTTTATGCTTTGATAAAATTATCTGAGAATTATTAGGAGGTGCCGTATGAAACGTGAGATGCAGATCTTAGATGGTAATAAAGCAGCCGCAAGTGTTGCCTATGAATTTACAGATGTAGCTTTTGTATATCCTATTACGCCTGCTACTCCTATGGCTGAGTATACCGAACAATTTTCCGCCTCTAATAGAGAAAATCTTTTTGGACAGAAGGTTACTGTTTCCCAGATGCAATCAGAAGCAGGAGTTTCCGGAGCTATGCATGGTGCATTAGCCTCAGGTGCCCTAGCTTCTACCTACACTGCCTCTCAGGGTCTACTTCTTATGATTCCTAATATTTACAAGATGGCTGCGGAGCATTTGCCTGGTGTTATTTATGTAGCATCCAGATCCATTGCCACCCATGCCTTATCTATTTTCGGTGATCATTCCGACATTTACGCCACAAGGCAGACGGGTGCTTGTATTTTTAGCGTTTCTAATATTCAGGAAATCGTAGATTTAGCACCAGTAGCTCATCTATCTGCCATTATCGGGAAGATGCCTGTTATATTTTTCTTTGATGGCTTCCGCACTTCCCACGAGATTCAAAAAGTGGAGATGTGGTCCAAGGAAGATTTAAAGGCCTTCCTGCCAGAAGAACACATTAAAGCCTTTAGGGAACAAGCTTTAAACCCTGTCCATCCAAAGGCTATGGGCAGTGCTCAAAATCCTGATATTTATTTTCAGGCAAGAGAATCTAACAATCTGAACTATCTCATGATGCCAGAGCTTGTTTCCATTCAGATTGATAAGATTAATGATAAATTAGGGACCAATTATGCCCCTTATGAATATTACGGGGCCAAGGATGCAGACCATGTGCTTATAGCCATGGGTTCTGTCATCGACACCATTAAATCTACCGTAGATTATTTAAATTCAAATGGGCAGAAAGTCGGAGTTTTAAATGTACGTTTATTCCGACCTTTTAGTGCCAGCAAACTTATAGAAGCCCTTCCGGCTTCCACCAAGCTAATCAGCGTGCTAGATCGGACCAAAGAGCCTGGTTCCGTGGGTGAACCTCTTTATCAGGATGTAGCATCTGCTTTAAAGGACTCTTATCTGCAACATGTGGAACTCCATCATGGTCGTTATGGGTTAGCTTCAAAAGATACCACTCCAGAACAGATCGAGGCAGTATTTTTAAACCATGAAAAGAAAGAGTTTACCATTGGAATTTTAGATGATATTACCAATCTTTCTTTAAAGCCGGGAGAAGACCTCTCCTTAGATACTAAGGATTGCTTTTGTTGCAAATTTTATGGCCGAGGATCTGATGGAACCATTGGCAGTGTTAAGGCTGCAGGAAAAATTATCGGGGAACATACAGACAAGTATGTACAGGTATTCTCCGAGTACGATTCCAAGGTATCTGGCAGCTTAACTACCAGCCATTTGCGCTATGGTAAGCACGAGATCAACAAGCCTTACCTTGTAAACAAAGCTCATTTTATTGTTTGTAATCATTTTAAGGATTTAGAAAAATATGATTTACTTTATGATTTGTTAGATCAAGGATCCCTTCTCTTAAATTGTTCCTATTCTGCGGAAGAATTAGGGAAATACCTTTCTGCTTCTACAAAGCAATATCTGGCAAAACATAGGATTTCTCTCTACACCATAGATGCAGATCATCTTTGCAGGAAGATTGGTTTGGGAAATCATATTAATATGATGATTATGACTGCTGCTTTTTGCATTATGAAACTCATGGCAGATGATGATTGTGCGGCACTTTTAAAGAAATATGTGGAGATTGCATATAAAAGTTACGGGAGTTCTGTTTTAGAAAAGAATAACCAGGCTATTGAATGTGCAAGGGAAAACCTAAATCAGATAGAGATTCCTACAGAATGGGCCCTGGCAAAGGATTCTAACTTAGACACAGCTGATAGCCCTAGTTGCACAGGAGCTCTTGATTCAGAGAAGAAAGATTTCCTAAAAAAGATCCATGAACCCATTATGAAGAAAAAGGGCGATGAGATTCCAGTATCTTCTCTTATACCCTATTCTGATGGAAGCAGTCCCAGTGGGACTTCTGCTTATGATAAATTAGGTGCCGCAGCCTATGTGGCAGTTTGGAATATGAAGGAATGTTTGCAGTGCAACCACTGTTCTTTTGTATGTCCTCATTCCGCTATTCGTCCTTATATTTTAACAAAAGAAGAAGCAGAGCATGCTCCCGCTGGTATGAAGCATTGCATCTTAACCGGAAGTTCGGACCATGAATTTACCATAGGAGTGTCTGTGATGGATTGTACAGGATGCGGATCTTGCCTTAGCAAATGTCCTGCTTCCGGCAAGGCTCTTCGCATGATTCCTTTGGAGAAAGCTACAGATCAACAGGAAATCTTTAATTTTCTGGAGTCGTTGCCAAAGAAAGAGATTGCCTCTAAATTATTTAGGCCTACTTCTGTAAAGGGAAGTCAATTTAAGAAACCTCTTTTGGAATTTCCCGGAAGCTGTCCTGGATGTGGGGAAACTCCTTATGCCAAGCTTTTGACCCAGCTTTTTGGAGACCGAATGTATATTGCCAATGCTACCGGATGTTCCTCTATTTGGGGAAATTCCACACCTAGTATGCCTTATACTACTGATGCCCAGGGACAAGGTCCAGCCTGGTCTAACTCACTTTTTGAGGACGCAGCTGAATTTGGCTATGGTATGCTTTTGGCTCATAGCCATATCAGGGATGGTTTAAAAGAAAGACTTCTTAAATTTAAGGATCGCTTAAGAGAAGAAGATCCTCTTAAAAATTCTATTGAAAACTGGATGGATACCTATAATTCCGGCTCATTAAATTCATCAACCACCGACGATCTTTGTCGTCAACTTGCAAGCCATTCATCACCGGAATCTAAGAGTATCTTACAATATCAAGACTATCTTGCAAAGAAATCCCAGTGGATTTTCGGAGGAGATGGTTGGGCCTACGATATCGGATTCGGAGGACTAGATCATATACTAGCCTCCGGTAAAGATATCAACATTCTAGTATTTGATACAGAATGTTATTCCAACACTGGAGGGCAGGCATCTAAATCGACACCACAAGGTGCCATTGCCAAATTAGCCTCTACTGGAAAAATTACTTCCAAAAAAGACCTGCCCTCTATAGCAATGAATTACAAGGATGTATACGTAGCCAGCATATCCATGGGTGCAGACATGAATCAATGCATCAAAGCCATGGTAGAAGCAGAAAGCTATCATGGACCGTCCCTATTGCTAGCCTATGCTCCTTGTAAACATCATGGCCTTCCACGAGGTACTGCCGGCGCCCAGTATGAAGAAGAAACCGCAGTTGCCTGTGGATACAGAAACCTATTTCGTTATAATCCATCCAACATAGAAAAGGGCTTATCTCCTATGCAAGTGGATGCCTACGGAGACAGCGAGAAACTAGACGTCTTCCTATCTCACGAAAAGAGATACAAGGAAGCAAATTATGCAGATCCAAAACAGGGAGACATTCTTAAGGAAGGCTTAAAGGAAGATGTAGTTTATTCTTCCAAACAGCTGCTCTCCCACCTAGAAAAAGACAATTACTTATAATCTAGAACTCCATTTTGGGAAAGAGTTGGCAGGAAACTGCCAACTCTTTCTCTTTTAAAAAACAATCCCGCGGGAGTCTTCTTCTATATTTAAAAAGAAAAATTCCAGATAGAAGTATTCATTCTATCTGGAATTCCTCTTTTTATATTGGTTAAAAAATTAATGAAACAGCAAATTTATGGTCTCTGTCCCATTCCACCTTCTAAGGTGAGGGTCTCACCATTCATATATTTAAAGTCTGGAGAAGCTAACTGCACGCATACACGGCCAATCTCTGTCTCTACATTTCCATAATGACCTGCCGGTGGCATCTTTACATTTGCCTTAAATGCGTCTGGATAAGCCTTCTCGAAATTTTCTAACTGGACAGTCCAAGCCAATGGGCAAATGACATTAGCATTAACACCATACTGGCCCCACTCAGTTGCAGCTACTCTTGTAAGGCCTCGAATCCCCTCTTTTGCAGCAGCATAGGCACACTGTCCATAATTTCCAAAAAGACCTGCTCCTGAAGCAAAGTTAATAACCGAACCTCTTGTCTCCTTCAAATAGGGGAGGCAGGCATTCATATAATAAAACGCCGCATACAGTCCAGAATAAATGGCAAGATCAAACTGTTCTGTAGTATGATCTTCGATACTTACTCCTGATGCTGAAGCCTGGGCATTGTTAATCAACACATCAATTCTTCCAAAGGTAGCAATGGCCTGCTTAATCACATTCTGAACAATGGCTTCATTATCCTGTCCTGAAGCTATATCTGCCTGAACTGGCAATACTTCTATATCATATAATCTCTCAAGTTCTTCTTTTGCTTCCTCTAACTTCTTTGCATTACGTCCTGTAATTACAAGATTTGCACCTTCCTTTGCATATGCAGTTGCTATCCCGTATCCAATAGAACCACAACTTCCATCCCTTAAGACAGCACGTCCCCCTCCCGTAATAATTGCAGCTTTTCCAGCTAAAAATCCCATAAGAACTCCTTTCTGTATCAAACACACCTTTTCTTTTTATTCTCTCTTTTTCTTGTTTCAAATTGTAGCAATTCAATCTACAAAAAGCAAGCGTTTTTCGAAAATTTATTCTTTTTATCATTATTTATCTGTTATTTTTTTAATTATCAAAAAATTATAGACAATTCTTTCACAGGTTCGTTTAAGGATTTTCCCACAAAATTTACGTTTTTTGAATAAACAAAAAAGAAGGAACCTGGTATTTTTCAGAAAAATTTAAAATATATTCTGAAAAACGACCCGTTCCTTCTTTAAAAATACGTCTGTTATTTAACGTAGCTCTTATTATCTTTATCTTTTTAACACTCTTTTGGGGGCTTTTAACAATACAAATCTATTATTTTTCATTTGCATTTTACATTCCAAGCCCCTTCATATAAGGGATAATCCAAAGCACCAACATACCAACAAAGGCAATCAGGCCTACTAATATTCCTATTTTGGCTATGCCCAATGTTTTCCTAACATCCTGTGGTTTTTTCTCTGATTCAGGCATAATAAACATTTTTTCTCGTTCTTTACTTTCTAAATCAGAAACCTGTGTCAGTCCACTTCCTATAATCATTGCAACAATGTTAATAAGTATACCTACAAAACTAGGATCCAAATACACTGGCAAATCCCATCCCATAAAGTATGAAAGAAGCTTTAAGGCAAAGGTTCCTGCAAATCCGCACAGCATGCCACAAAATGCACCTGTTTTGGTTAATCGTTTGCTAAACACACTTCCAACAGCAACAGGCATCCAGCTACTGGCCATCATGGCACCACCCAGATACATAACAACAAAGATGGCTGGTGGATTTGCCAAGGCTATAATCACCACAATCACCGCTACTATCAACATTGCTATTCTTCCTAGATTAATGGCCTTCTTGTCCATTTCTTTTTTCTCAAGCTCAGATGCTTCTTCCTTGTTTTGAAATGCAAGCATAATATCATTGGAAACAGAAGCACCTACCAATGACTGAAATGTAGTTGCAGATGAAATTCCAGCAGATAAAATCCCTGTTAAAAGGATAACTCCCAAAGCTTTAGGCATTAGATTCATGCTGGCCCAAATAAGAGCATGGCTTGATACAAGATCTGGATTTACTCTTACTACCATAACTGCTGCAATACCGCTTAAAAACTCAAGGGCAAAGACTCCGATTGCTGCCCAATAAGCACTTTTCACTACCACATGTTCTGACTTTGCCATCTGATAGCGGCTAGCCTGCCAAGGGCCTACCATACAAACGCTCATCCAAACAATTCCATACACCAGGCCCCAGGCTATATTATCAGCTCCACCTTTATAAGACGCACCAAGGACACCTCCCCTTCCTGCCCAGGAAAGAATGGTTGCTGTATCTGCATTAGATGCCAGGGTTTCAATGGTGTCATACCATCCGCCGGCTCCCTTAGAAATAAAAACAACCCCTAAGATGGTTGCTATGGTAAATATAGTTGCCATTAGGGTGTCTGTAATAAGAACCCCCCTACTACCTGAAGTTACAGAAATAAAGGTAAAGACAATCATTACAATAACAATACAGATCTTATAATCTATATTAGTGACAATCTCCATTAAGGTCCCAACTCCCTGCACTACACTTAAAAGATAGACAGACATGGTAATAACCGCGGTAACCGCTGACAAAGTTCTTAATTTAGGAGAGGCGAATCTATTTCCAAAAAATTCCGGCATCGTTAAAGAACCGCTTCTTCTTAGATATCTACCAAAGAAAATAGCACCAAAAATATAGCCTGCCGATTGCATTCCTGCAAACAAAATAATAGGTACAAAAGCTCCGTCATAGCAGGTAGCCGCATCTCCCATAAACATTCCTGTACTGGAATAGGAGGCAATTAATGATCCTGCAATCAGAAGCACTGGTGCTTGTCTTCCTGCTACATAAAAGTCCTCCGCATTTTGCACTTTCTTACTGACAATCTTACTGACAGCAAGAAATAGAAGCATGGCGATAATCATTCCTATAAGATATATATTCATTAGTTCATTCCTCCATCTTGCTTTGTTGAACTAATGTCAACATCCTTATAATCATCCTTTAGTTTCAGGTAGCCCCACAAGGCAAAACCACTTAACCACAGCCCAATAAAAGCTGCCACTAGTATTTCCATAACCAATCCTCCATTTTTTTAATTTACTGATTCTGTATCTTCTCATTTAAATCATTTAAATAAACCCATCGGTCCATTTTTTCTTCCAAGGCCCTTTCTGCCTCTTGCTTCTTTTCCATAAGCTCTTTTAGCTTCACAGAATTGGTAGCATTTTTTAGCATTTCCTCATCTAGGCCTTCGATTTTACTCTCCAACTTTGCAATATCATCATCAATGCTTTCAAATTCTTTCTGCTCATTGTAAGTGAATTTTAATTTTCTCTCCCTTTCCTTCCAGGTTTTTTTAGAGTCAGTTTTCTCTGAATTTTCATTCCCTTGAAGAGCTTCTCCAAAAGCCTCTTTCCTTGCTATTCCTTTTCCTACACTTAAAAAATTCCCCTCCGGTTTTTCTAACTCTAAGCGAATAAGGTAATCCGAATAGCCACCTTCTGACTGCCTAATCTTTCCATCGCCTTCGAAGGCAAAAATTCTTCTCACTGTACGATCCAGAAAATAACGGTCATGGGAAACAGTAATCACGATTCCGTCAAAACGATCCAGGTAATCCTCTAAAATTGTCAGGGTCTGAATATCCAAGTCATTGGTAGGCTCATCTAAAATCAACACATTAGGTGCACTCATTAAAATCCGAAGCAAATATAGTCTCCGCTTTTCTCCTCCGGAAAGCTTTTCAATTTTCGACCACTGAAGAGCTCCCTCAAAAAGGAAATTTTCCAGCATCTGAGCTGCGGTAATTTTTCCATCAGAGGTGGTTATATATTCTCCCACTTCCTTCACATAATCAATGACCCGCATGGTCTCATCCATATATTCATTTTCCTGGGAAAAATATCCGATTTTGATAGTTTGACCTATTTCCACATGGCCGGCATCCGGCTCCACAAGCCCATTTAGGATTTTTAAAAAGGTGGACTTTCCGCAACCGTTAGGGCCTACGATTCCTATACGATCATTTTTCAAGAAAATATAATTAAAATCCTCTATAAGAAGCTTCTGCCCATAAGATTTGGAAATATGCTCCATTTCTATGGTCTTATTTCCCATTCTGGTAACGATAGAATCCATGGCCACCTGTTTTTCTTCCTGAATGTCCTTCATCTCCTGCATGGCCTTAATTCGATCGATATGGGCCTTTTGCTTGGTGCTGCGGGCTCTGGCTCCTCTCTGAAGCCACTGTAACTCTGTTCTTAAAAGGTTCTTCCTCTTCTTCTGGGTAGCTAGAGCAATGTCTTCTCTTGCCTCTTTAAGCCTTAGAAATTCTGAATAATTTCCCGGATACTGATAAAGTTTGCCCTTACCCACCTCCACAATTCGATTGGAAACCCGGTCTAGAAAATACCGATCATGGGTAACCATAAGAACAGCTCCACGAAAACCGGTCAAATACTCCTCCAACCATTCGGACATGGCATTATCCAAATGGTTGGTAGGTTCGTCTAAAATCAGAATTTCCGCCGGTGTTAAAAGAGCCCTCACCAGGGCAATTCTCTTTTTCTGTCCTCCGGACATGTGGGCAATTTCTTCATCGTAATCCAAAAATCCCAAGCGGTTTAACATGGACTTAGCTTCCGCCTCCATGGTCCATAAATCCCCCCAGGATTCGTCCCCATCTTTGTATCCTTCCACAGCTCCGAACAGAACCGTGGCATCCTCTTTAAACACCGGGGTCTGAGGCAGATAACAAATCTTCACATGATTTCCCATGCTAATCTGACCTGCATCACATTCTTCCACCCCAGCAACCAGCTTTAAAAGGGTAGATTTTCCCATACCGTTTACTCCAATAACGCCAATTTTTTCATTCTCATTAATACTGAATGCAACGTCGTCTAGAAGCACTCTGTCGGTATAAGATTTTGTAATATGTTCCATTGTTAATAAGTTCATATATTTTCTCCATCTCTCGACTATTTTCAACAAAACAGACTCGTCATTTCAACGAGCCTGTCCTCAAATCCCTTATAAATAATATTTACTGAATCTCACGAATCTTCTTGCGAAGAGCCAAGACATCGATAGGAGCTACCGACAACTCATCTACCCCCAACTGAATAAAGAATTCTGTCATGGTAAGGTCTGCTGCCAGGTCTCCACAAATACTGACATGTTTATTCTCCAAATGCACATTGTTGGTTACGATACGGATCATTTTTAAAATAGCTGGATGATGGGTATTATAGTAAGGCTCTAGGCGCTCACTGGTACGATCCATTCCCAAGGTAAGTTGGGTCAGATCATTGGTTCCAATACTGACAAAATCCACTTCTCTCGCTAATTCTCCACTAATCATCACTGCTGCCGGAGTCTCAATCATAACACCAATCTTAATATTCTCATCAAAACTAGTCTTCTCCTCCTTCAATTCCCGCTTAACTCTCTCAATCATAATCTTAGCCTTGCGGACTTCATCAATAGACGTTATCATCGGAAGCATGATCTGCACATTCCCGTAGATGGAAGCTCTTAAGATTGCCCGTAAATGAGTTCTAAAAATCTCTTCCTTATCCAGAGAGACCCTGATTCCACGATAGCCCAAAGCAGGATTGTGCTCCTCTCCAAGATCAAAGCAATCCGCCATCTTATCGCCTCCAAGGTCTGCTGTTCGAATCACCAATTTCTTAGAACCCATAGCCTCTGCGGCAAACTGATAAATCTGAAACTGCTGGTCCTCTGTAGGCATCTTGGGGCCATTCTCCATATAAACAAACTCACTTCGAAAAAGCCCTACCCCACCGGCATCACTTCGAAGAACATTTTCAATATCTTCTCTGGTACCAATATTGGCGCAAACATCAATGGTACGACCGCTTTGGGTAATATTTTCCTTACCCTTTAAACGCTCTAGATTCATTACCTTTTTCTGGTTCTGGTTCTGTCGTTCTTTCATCTTACTGATGGTAGTATAATCAGGTTCAATATAAACCTTCCCCTCAAAACCATCAATAATAACTGTCTTTCCATCGTATTCTTTCTTTAGAGATTCTCCAAGTCCTATTACCGAAGGAATCCCTTTGGTTCTTGCAAGAACCGCCGTATGGGAATTAATTGATCCGTATCTTGTAATAAATCCCAAAACCTTGGACTGATCTAACTGCACAGCCTCACTAGGATACAATTCTGCAGCTGCCAAAATAAATGGTTCATCTGTAAGCATTCGATCCTTCCAGTCTCTAGAAAGAATCTGCAGCAAACGATGGGACACATCCCGAACATCGATTTCATGGCCCTGTACATAATTTTTCTGATTAGCAATAGCTTCTGAGATAAATGTACGAGCCGTGGTCTGAATGGCATACTCTGCATTCAATTTCTCCTTAGCCATAATGGATGTAATCTTATTAATATAGTCCTCATCTTCCAAGATAGCCTGCTGCATCTCAAAAATGGCCGCATTGGCTTCTCCAATCTCTTTGCTGGCGCTGTCAAATAGAATCTTTAATTCTAGAATCGCCTTCTGTCTCGCCTTCTGAAATCTGGTAACTTCCTTCTCTACATCCTTCACATAAATGCGACGAATTTCCTTCTCTTCTCTCTTAAAGAACTGAAGTTTCCCCATAACGATTCCTTCAGAGACCTTTTTTCCTGTCAATGTTATCATATATTTCCATTCCTTTTTCTTGTATCACATGCAAAAGTAAGTCTCTCATTTTTGCACACCTTTACTCATTTACTTTACATGTTTCTAGGCATTTCGTCAAGAAAAACCACCACCAAACGCACTCTGTTTTTTGTGTAAATTGCTAGATAAATCTCAATTTTGCATTGACTATTTTGTAAATTTATGATAACTTTGTATAGTATAATATTCATTCATTATTTATGGAGGTAAGAAAAATGAAAGGTACTGTAAAGTGGTTTAACAACCAGAAGGGGTATGGCTTTATTTCTGATGAAGCCGGCAACGATGTATTTGTTCACTACACAGGTTTGAACATGGAAGGCTTTAAGACCTTAGAGGAAGGCCAAGAAGTTGAGTATGATGTAACAGAGGGTGCCAAAGGTCCTCAGGCTGTGAATGTAACAAAGCTTTAATCCACTATTTTGATCACATTTGACTGTACCTTTTATTTTTTTAGAAATAGCAGCTTACTATTTTTACATTTTAAAAGTTATATGTAAGTGAGATTATGATATGATTAAAAAAGGAATCGATGCAATTTTGCTCGATTCCTTTTTGTGTTACTATTATGTATATCATTTATCTGTATATGTAAGAAACTAAAATTTCTCCCTATGAATCTTTTCCATATGAAGATCTTCTTTCTTACGAGCTCCCGGATGAGAAGCCGGCTCACCTAATGCTAAGATTGCCGCAAGCTTATAATTTTCCGGATATCCAAGAAGCTCTCTCAAGAATTCTTCGGTACTTCTTCCATCCAAAGCCTCACGCAGTCTTCCCTGCACCCAGCAGCTTCCTAATCCTACTACATCTGCCTCTAACATCATATGGGTCATCGCAATGGAGCAATCCTCCGTCCATACATCTGTCTTTTCCGGATCAGCCACCACCACAATAGCCACATCAGCTTCCATAAGGGCTGCAGAACCGCCATTGCGGCACTCTACCATTTTTTTAATCGTATCCTTATCCCTTACAACAATAAACTCCCACGGATATCTAGCTTTTCCTGAAGCTGCCAAAAGACCTGCTTCTAATACTGCATTCAACTTTACTTCTGTAACTTCTTCCCCTGTGAAGTTACGAACGCTTCTTCTGTGTCTCATGATCTCCAATAATTCCATGATTTCAACCTCTCTTTCTTGATTTTTCACTTTATGCTTCTTTATTTTTTATACTTCTTTATTTTCTTCTTTGCTCTCTTCTTTTTTCTTTGCTGTAATGTTTAACATCAAGTTCACTCCCAAAGGGTTGATAATTACCCCCGCAGTATTCGGTGTTAGAAGCTTATGAAGATTTGCAGCCGGAAGTACGGCTGGAATAAATTTCTTTTCGCGGCTAAATTTCCAAAATTCCTGGTAATCTGTAAAAAGTGGCTGATACTCCTTGCCCTCTCTCTGCAAAATACAAGGATGTTGATCCTTTGTGGCAATAAGATATTTCCCTTTTCCAAAATGAGCTCTTAGCTCCTCATCAAATTCCTTTAACTTCTCCGTCATTTCCGCAGTCCCCTGTCTGCGAAGTTCCTGTACAAAGTATAGCGCCGTTAAGTGAAGTTCTGGATTTTCTATCTTCATGATCTCTCTGGCATTTCCGGTAGGTTCATGTCGCTCTACAAATTCCTTTAACTGAATGGCAACTTCTCGGTCTGTGCCTCTGCCTACTAACATACAGTTTACACCCATGAAAAATAAATTTACACAAAAAGGTAGGGCTCCTTTTTTCTCCACCTTCAAAACCTGTGTAGGTTCATTTTCTGCCAAAAGGCGCTGCACCTCAGCTTTTGCCTCTTCCTCTGTAAAATAAACCAGCACCTGATCATCATAGGTTTCTGAGTCGCACTCTACATAAGGCATCCTGGTAGACTTAGAAAAAACCACATACCAGGCTTCTGCTACCCGAAGGTCGTGTTTTACTTCTTTTTTTAATTCTGCCAAATCCTTTTGATTCTCTGCCATATCACTATCCTCTTACTTTCTCGTCTATTCTTTAAGCTTAGCAAGGAAATCGTAAATCCCCTCTGCTACACCATCTTGATCATTGGATTTTAAAATAACATCTGCCGCTTCCTTACATCCGGAGGATGCATTTGCAACAGCATATCCATATTTTGCATAAGCAATCATATCCCGGTCATTGTCTGCGTTTCCAATGGCTGCCATATAATCTTTTGAAATTCCTAAATGTTCTTTCAAATATCGAAGACCTGCCGCCTTCCCCGAATATTTATCTGAAATTTCGACAAGCTGAGGTACCGAAGATGTCACATATATTTCTTCTTTAACTTCTTCAAGCACTTCATAAATCTCCTGCCTCATTTCGGAATTTTTTACCACAATATCCATACTATCTAAGGAAGCACCGTGTTCTTTTATGAATGCCGGCATATCCTCCACGAATTGTCTGGTACGTTTTACATACTCTACAGCTTCCTCACTGGCACCGTATCGCAAAGGATCTTGTACATATCTACGATCCGCGTAAGCATGGCCGTCCACAAAGGCCTCATAAACGATCTCATATTCCCTAGTCATCTCAAGAATCCGATGCACCACTTCTTCTTTAATTTTCAACCCCTGTAATACTTCTCCTTCCGGTACATGGCATACCGCCGCTCCGTTGGAAGTTACTGCATATTCAATACCAGGAAGTTCTAAAATCTGTTTTGGTAAGGTATTGTAAGCTCTGCCGCTAGCAATAATAATATGCACTCCCCGGGAGATAGCATAGGCTATCGCTTCTTTATTTTTATCAGAAAGTTGACCTTCGTTATTTAATGTGGTTCCATCTAAATCCAGCGCAATACAGGCTTTTAACTTTTTTGTATCTTTTTCTTTGAATGTATCTGTTGTTTTCATAATTCCTCTTAATCTTAGAATACCACCGCTGACACAATAGGAATGGTCATTACTGAGAGCAAAGTGGAAAGAGCCACAATTCTTGCCGCCAATTCCTCGTTTCCATCGTATTGTTCTGCCAACATAACTACCATACTAGCTGCCGGCGTCGCAAGAATGATCATACATACGTGACAAAGCATTTCATTGTCAACAATTCTATTAATAATAAACATTCCTATAATAGGAATTACTAGCAGTTTTACCAATGAAAAGATCAAAAGTTTGATATCCGAAAATAGCTTTCTTAATGGTATTTTGCATAAGGATATTCCAATTACCATCATACTAAGAGGTGAAGTCAGATTACTTAGGCCGCTGGCAGTAGTTTTAACAAATTGTGGCATAGGAATCTGAGCGATGTATAAAAACAAGGCTAAAAAACCACAAAGAACTCCTACGTTAAAAAAACTCCCTTTCGCATCCCCTGCTTCTGAATCTTGTTTTGAACTTTGAACTCTCCTAATTCCATATGTATAGATTAACACGTTAAATGTAATGGAAAACAAAACTGCATAAAGCAAAGCCGAAGTACCGTAAACTGCCGATATAATCGGATATCCCATAAAGCCTATATTATTAAAAACTATAGCAATCTGATAAATTCCTTTTTCCTGCACGGAAAGTTTGCAAACCAAAGGCAGAAAAGCTGCCACTCCCATAAGAACAGCATATACACAGATGGCTAAAATAAGAGTCGTAATGAAATCTTTACCTTTGATGCTTCCATCACTATTAATGGCTGCTGAAATAATCATGGCATTATTTGCCACTTCCACCACCAGCCATGATATTTTCTTACTGAAGATATCATCAAATTTCCCTTTTTTGCAGGCCACATATCCTATGAGCATATACAAAAAAAGGACCATCATTTGTTGCAATAATATCATGCATTAACCACCTAAGCGTTGGCTGTATAGGCCTCATCTGCACTATACACTTCATATCCACAGCCTCTTAAAATATCAATGGCTCTTGCCACATCATCACTTTTTAAAATAGCTGAGGCAGTGTCTCCATTGGCAAATACATACATGTACTGAATATCAATCTCTCCGTCTACTAACTGATGCATCGCCATGCTAAGGGAGCCTGCTGCGTGGGAAACACGAAATGCAATCACATTAATAAGCCTTGCCTGATAGCCAGCCTCCTGAAGAAGCTTTCTTCCCTTATGAGGATCCGAAACGATTAATCTTAAAAGTCCATAATCTGAGGTATCTGCCAAATTAAGGGCTACAATGTTTACATTTTTTTCTCCCAGTATATGCAGCACATGATCCAATCCCTTGGACCTGTCATCCATATATACGGTCAGTTGCTGAATTGTATTACTATATCCCATAAAATCCTCCCGAATTCTTATTTAAATATGAGGGCAAAGCTTATTTGCCCTTTATCAAACAACATTATAACACAGGCCTATGTCATATTGCTTGATGAATTTTCCTATGATCCTATTATCTTTCATTATAGACTTTCCTACAGACTTTTGTTACAGGAAGAGGCTTTTAAGGGTCTTAGCCCCAGCTTGAATAGACCCCTGGATCATCTCTGATTTTCCACCGCCTCTGCCTCCTAATGATTTTAATCTTTCTCCATAAGGACGAACATCCTCCTTACGGCTTCCGACGACATAGCGGTATCCCTTCTCATCATCTCCTGCAAATATTCCACAAACTTTGGCACCTTTTTCCAACAAAAGATTCATAAATTCTCTTGGTTCATTTCCGCTAAGTTCTGAATCGAAAATTAAAGTTACTGGATCTTCTATAGAAATTTCTGCAGCTCGGTAAGACAAAAGTTTTTGTTTCAAAGAGGCAATCTCATTTTTCAGAGAAGTTTGATCTTCCTTTAACTTCTCTACAGCCAACGCTACCTCCTCTTCTTTTGCACAAAGGGTGGAAGAAATAGCCCTAACACTTTCTTCCTTGATTTGATAATTTTTTAAAGCTCTCATGCCACTAAGCATGTAAATACGCTCTCCCCCTTTGTAATTATCCATGCGGACCAATTTAATCAGGCCAATCTCACCAGTGGTTGCCGTATGAGGAGCACAACATGCACAGATGTCCACTCCAGGAATCTCCACAATTCGAACCTGTCCTTCTATTTCGATTTTGCTTCTATATTCCAAATCCTTCAATTCTTCCTTAGAAGGATATAAAATATGAATAGGAAGATTTTCAAATACAACTTTATTCGCTTCTTCCTCAATTTCCTTTAAAGCTTCCATCGTAATTGGCCCATTAAAGTCTATGGTACAATACTCATCTGCTAGATGGAACCCTACATTGTCATATCCGTATCGTTTATGAACGATTCCTGAAATAATATGTTCCCCAGAATGTTGTTGCATGCGGTCAAAGCGCACCTGCCAATCAAGATGCCCTTTTACTTGCATTCCAACCTCTAAAGCTTCTTTGGTATAGTGATAAACTAGGCCCCCTTTTTCCCGGGTATCAATGACCTTCACAGAATCTAAATACCCCAAATCCCCATATTGACCTCCACCTTCTGGGAAGAAGGCTGTTTGGTCCAAAACAATTGCAAAGCCCTTCTTCGTTTCCTCGCAGGAAATTACCCTTGCAGTAAATTCCTTCCTATATCCATCTTTATAAAATAATTTATTTGTCATGACATCCTCCTTTTTCATACATAAATGCTTGTTTATTCTAAAAAAGCCCGGCAGTCGCCGAGCTTTAAAAAATCTACATCTTTTCAGGAGCTTCAAATCCAAGCACATCAATGCAGGACTCTAACACTTCCTTCGTCACCTTAAGCAGTGCGATATAGCTTTCTTTTCTTGCCTGATCTTCCTCTGACAAAATTTTTGTCTCATGATAGAAGCGGTTAAATGCATTGGATAGATCATAAATATATGCGCAAATCTTATGAGGGGCTAATTCCACATATGCAACTTGCATCACTTCATTATACTTGGAAACTTCTAACATCAAAGCCTTCTCACTGTCTCCTGCTGCCGGAAGAATTGTTAGATCTTTCAGTTCGTTTCCTTCAGCCATGTATTTATTCAAAATAGACTTGATACGAACGATGGTATATAAAATGTACGGACCTGTATTTCCCTCAAAGGAAGTAAAGCGATCTACATCGAAGACATAGTCCTTGGAAGCCTGATTAGAAAGATCCCCATATTTAATTGCAGCAATACCAACAATCTTTGCAGTCTGTCTTGCTTCCTCTTCCTCAACCGTGCGGTTATCTGTAATTTTTTTATACATCTCATCTTCAATCTCGGCAATCAGATTTTCAAGACGCATAACCCCACCTTCTCTGGTTTTGAAGGGCTTGCCGTCTTTTCCATTCATTGTTCCAAAGCCCTGAAATCTAAGAGAAGTAGTCTCCGGAATAATTCCGGTTTTTTTAGCAGCCCGGAATACCTGAACAAAATGAAGTTCCTGACGCTTATCTACTACATAAATTACTTCATCAGGCTGATAATCCTGCTGTCTTTGGATTAAGGTCGCAAGATCTGTTGTTCCATAAAGAGAAGCTCCATCTGATTTTTGAATCATACATGGTGGAATCTCCTTAGTATCTGTCTCTTCCTTCACATCGATTACCAAAGCGCCTTCATCAATATGAGCAAATCCTTTGGCCTTTAAATCTTCGATCATGTCTGGAATATAAGCCTGGGCATCAGACTCTCCCTTCCAAAGGTCGAAAGTAACATTTAAATTCTCATAATTTTTCTTAAGATCTGCTACAGAAACATTCATAATGTGCTTCCAAATAGCAGTGTATCCTCTGTGTCCATTCTGCAATAAATAGGTAGCATGCAATGCTTCTTCTCGGTAAGAATCGTCTTCTTTTGCCTTTCCACTAGCTGTAGGATAAATCTCTTCCAACTCACTGATGGTAAATGGAGCCTCCTTTGGATACTCGCCTTCAAAAGAATCATCAAAGTAAGGAAGTTCTGGTTTGCGCTTCCTTAATTCTGTAATGATCAGACCCATCTGATAACCCCAATCTCCAAGATGTACATCTCCTAATACATCATTGCCAACTTTTCGATTGATTCGCTTCAAACTTTCCCCTATAACAGCTGAACGAAGGTGCCCAACATGGAGAGGTTTCGCTACATTGGGTCCGCCATAGTCAATGACAATCTTTCTAGGACTACTTAATTTATCAAGTCCAAGGTCCCCGTCTGCTGCCATCTCATTTAAATATACAGAAACTGCTGATTCTTCTAACTTAATATTAATAAATCCAGGCTTTACTGCCTCTACATTCTTGATAAGCTTACTGTCTTTTAAAAAACCTACCACGTCTTCAGCAATCATAATGGGAGCCTTGTGATAAGCTTTAGCTCCTGCCATAGCACCGTTGCACTGGTATTCGCACAGGTCCGGTCTGTTGGATAAGGTAACCTTACCATAGCTTCTATCGTAGCCTGCCTGGTCAAATGCTGCGGAAAGTTCCTCTGCAATTAAATCTATTATCTTCTTCATGATTCATTCTCCTGCCTATTTCTTAACGCAATATCCATTAAAGGCTTCATCTCTGAAACAAAAACGAAGCTGAAATTAAACAAAAAAAATACACACCCGGGCGGATTCGAACCGCCGCTCCCGCCTCCGGAGGGCGGTGCTCTATCCCCTGAGCTACGGGTGCATGTCAATATAAGGTGCCTCCCTCGAGACACCTTTGTAATCTTACCATATTTAATTTTCAATGTAAATGAAATTCATCATTTTATGTCCATCTTTCTTTTGATTATCACTGCGAATCCAATACTCAAGGCTACAGAAAGCATGATTATGTAAGGAATTGCCTTTGCTGCATCACCGGTCTTAACGGTGAAAGCTCCGGCCTTTGTTCCGCTTGGTGAGCTAGTGACAATCTTACCTTTCTCACTAACGGTTACTGTCTGGTCTTCATCATTAATGTCCTCATGATTTGCAATTTCCTTACCCTTTGCATCATAGAGCTTCTCGAATACGACTAAACTCTTTCCTCCAAGATTAGATGCATCAAAGCTAAAGGTAACTTCTACTGTTCCGTTTGCTTTTTCCGGTGTAAAGGTAGTTTCTGCTGTTACTTCTTTGTTATCAACTAATACTTTTTTTCCGGTAGATTTATTCATTAATACACCGAATACTTTGTACTCTTGTCCAGGAACTAAGTTCTCATATTTGATGGTATCTACAACAGTTACCTGTCCACATGTTAAGGTGTGGTCTCCATCTTCCTTATCGGTAGCGGTAGTCTTAATCTCTGGGAAGTGTACGCTCTGATCCTTATCGGTAATATCAGAATGTGTTGCTACTTTGTGATCTGACTCATACAAGTCTTCAAATACGACTACTGTCTTACCCTTTAATGCGGAACTATCAAAGGTAAAGGTAACTTCTACTTCTCCGGAAGCTTCTTCTGCTGTGAAGGTTGTCTCTCCGGTGATCTGATTCAAAAGACCGTCAAGAAGTGGCTCCTTAGTATCTTTATCCATCAGTGTTCCCTTTACGGTATAAGTCTTTCCTACAACAAGATTTGTGTATTTAACCGTATCAATAATGGTAGTTTCCTTTGATGGAAGTGCATTCTGTGAATCACTTGCAGCGTCTTTGGCTGTGGTCTTAATCTCTGGGAAGTATACGGTCTGTCCTTCGTCAGTGATGTCAGAATGAGTTGCTACAATATTTCCATTATCATACAGGTCTTCAAATACTACGGTTGTCTTTCCTGCCAGTGTAGAAGCATCAAAGCTAAAGGTAACATCTACGGTTCCATTTGCTTTTTCAGCGGTAAATGTAGTCTCTGCTGTAATCTCTTTTCCATCTGCATCTAAAAGCTTCTCACCAGTTTCCTTGTTCATAAGAGTTCCCTGTACGGTATACTCTTTTCCTTCTACCAGGTTCTTATAAGAAACGGTATCAACAATACTTACCTTCTCTTTTGCCTGTGAAAGTGGTCCCTGAGTTTCAGCATCTTTGGCTGTAGTCTTAATCTCTGGAAAGTGTACGCTCTGATCCTCGTCTGTGATCTCTGTATGAGTAGCTATCTTGTGGCCATTCTCATAAGCGTCTTCAAATACAACTACAGTTTTTCCTTCTAATAAGGAGCTGTCAAAGGTAAAGGTAACTTCTACTTCTCCGGAAGTCTCCTGTGCAGTAAAAGTAGTCTCTCCAGTGATCTGGTTTCCTTCTGCATTAAGAAGTGGCTTATTAGTGTCTTTGTCCATCAAAACACCCTTAACTGTATAAGTCTTACCTACGATAAGGTTTGTGTATTTTACAGTATCAATAATGGTTGTTTCTTTTGATGGAAGTGCATTATGAGAATCACTTGCAGCATCTTTGGCTGTGGTTTTAATCTCTGGGAAGTGTACGCTCTGATCCTTATCGGTAATATCAGAATGTGTTGCTACTTTGTGATCTGACTCATACAAGTCTTCAAATACGACTACTGTCTTACCCTTTAATGCGGAACTATCAAAGGTAAAGGTAACTTCTACTTCTCCGGAAGCTTTTTCTGCTGTAAAGGTTGTCTCTCCGGTAATCTGATTCAAAAGACCATCAAGAAGTGGCTCCTTGCTGTCTTTATCCATCAGAGCACCTTTTACGGTATAGGTCTTTCCTACTACAAGATTTGTGTATTTCACAGTATCAACAATGGTAGTTTCCTTTGATGGAAGTGCATTATGGGAATCACTTGCAACATCTGTGGCTATAGTCTTGATTTCTGGGAAATGTACAGTCTGTCCTTCATCCATGATATCGGAATGAGTAGCTACTTTGTGACCATTCTCATAAGCGTCTTCAAATACGACAACACTCTTACCTTTCAAAGCCAAGCTATCAAAGGTAAAGCGAATCTCTACTTCTCCGGAAGTCTCCTTGGCTGTAAAGGTAGCCTTGCCAGTGATCTTGTTTCCTTCTTTGTCTAAAAGAGCCTCTTTGGTGTCTTTGTCCATCAGAACACCTTTTACGGTATAGGTCTTTCCTACAACAAGGTTTGTGTATTTCACAGTATCAATAATAGTAGTTTCTTTGGATGCCTGTGCATTCTGTGAATCACTTGCAGCATCTTTCGCTGTAGTCTTAATCTCTGGGAAGTAGATTGTCTGTCCTTCGTCTGTTAAATCTGCATGTGATACATACAGCTTTCCATTGTAATAAAGGTCTTCAAATACTACGGTTGTCTTTCCTACATAATCGGATGCATCAAAGGTAAATACCACTTCAACGCTTCCATCTTCTGTCTTAGCAGTAAAAGTAGTCTCTGCGTTAATCTTATTTCCATCAGAATCCTTCATTACTTTTCCGGTTTCCTTATCCATCAAAGTACCGCTAATGGTATATTTCTTTCCAACGGTAAGATTCTTGTAAGAAACAGTATCAATAATACTTACTTCCTCTTTTGCGGAAGAAATGTGGTCCTTTGTCTCTGAATCTTTTGCAGATGTCTTAATCTCTGGATTCTTTTCAAAGTAAATGGTCTGTCCTTCATCCTCGATATTCTTATGATCTACAACAAGGTTTCCATCTTTGTCGTAGCATTCTTCAAATATGACAACATCTTTTCCTTCCATACCAGTTCCATTAAAGTTGAATATGACTTCTGTAATTCCATCCTTTGTAGGAGCCTTGAAAGTAGTTTCTGCTGTGATCTGATTTCCGTCTACATCAAGAAGTGGCTCATTGGTGTCCTTATCCATAATGATTCCCTTTATAGTATAGGTCTGATTCTTCTTAAGTCCTGTGTAGAATACCGTATCAACAATGGTTACTTCCTCACTTGCAAAAGCTTTGTGCATGTTTGTTGTAGCGCTCTTTGCTGTAGTCTGTAAAGACACTTCTGAGTTTGTAATAGTTCCATAGTCGATGGTGAAACCATGCATAGAAATGGTAAAGGTTCCCTTGAACAAGGCCTTTCCTTCATTGGCCTCACATCCTACTTCCTGGATAGTATAAGTATCATATGGGAAAGCACCTACAGAATCGATTACCGGTACCTGATCTTCATTAATATCTAAACCAAACCAGGTTCCGCATTTTGCTGTTCCTGCATTGGTGTTTTCGCTATGCTTTACATACTTTGACTCACTGGAATAATATCCATTCTCATCTGTGTAAATAACATGGCTTTCACCTGTTGTGTTAGAGGTGATCTTAAATGGAATGTTAGACATTCTCTCAGAAGTCTCTGCATCAGACTTTGTAAAGGTAATATCTCCACGAATTACATTGTTCTTAATTGCAGTTTCCTTCTTATTTAGGTCAACGATTACTCCGTTTTCCTTAATCTCAAATGTTCCTGTAAGACCGGAACCAGTTGGAAGATATCCTTTTGGTTCTTTGGTTTCTTCATAGCTGTACTTACCATATGGAAGAAGTTCTTTTGCGGATTTTGCAATACCATTTTCATCTGTGACAAGTGTTGCTACCACTTCACCCTTCTTATAGGTCTTTCCATTTACAATTACGTCATGAGCACTCTGATTGGTGATTTCAAACTCAGCACCCTCTAAGGTAGCTGCACCCTGGGCTTTCTGAGTATTTGACTCATTATCCCATTTACCAAACTGTACACCACCACGGATGACCTGGTTTTTAACTGCTGTTGCATCTTTGTTAAGGTCAACAATTACTCCATTCTCACGGATGGTAAAGGTCTGGGTAATATTGATCCCTTCATTTAAATAACCAGTCGGTGCTTTTGTTTCCTTTAAGGTATAAGTACCGTATGGCAATAGGTTGCTTGTTGTCTGAGCATTCCCCTTTGCATCTGTCTTAAGAGTTGCTACAGTCTCACCCTTCTTATAAGTTTTTCCGCTTACAATTACGCTGTTGCTGTTCTCACTGATAATTGCAAACTCAGCACCTTCTAATGTTGCATTACCCTGTGGGTTCTGGGAATTAAATTCCTTATCCCACTTAGCAAGTTTTACTCCACCACGAATTACGTTATTCTTAATTGCTGTATCCTTTTTATTCAGATCAACAATTTTCTCGTTCTCTGTAATAGAGAAAGTTCCTGTAAGACCGGAACCTGTTGCTAAGTATCCAGTAGGTGTCTTTGTTTCCTTACAGCTGTACTTACCATATGGAAGAAAATCCTTTGCGGATTTTGCAATACCATTTTTATCTGTTACAAGTGTTGCTACTACTTCACCCTTCTTATAGGTCTTTCCATTTACAATTACGTCATGAGCATTTTCATTTACAATGGCAAACTCCGTACCTTCTAAAGCAGCATCACCCTGTGGATTCTGAGCATTTAACTCGTTATCCCATTTACCAAGCTGTACACCACCACGGATCACATCATTCTTCACTGCAGTAGTATCTTTGTTAAGATCAACAATGACTCCATTCTCACGGATGGTAAATGTCTGTGCAAGATTTGTTCCCTGACTCAGATAACCGTTAGGAGCTTTTGTCTCTTTTAAGATATAAGTACCGTATGGTAATAAAGTATTAGAAGTCTGCGCATTACCATTTGCATCTGTCTTAAGAGTTACTACAGTCTCACCCTTCTTGTAGGTCTTTCCATTTACAATTACATTGTTGTTATTCTGACTAATAATTGCGAACTCAGCACCCTCTAAGCTTGCACCACCCTGGGCGGCCTGTGTATTGAATCCATTATCCCATTTGGCAACTTTTACTCCACCACGGATAACATTATTCTTAATGGCATTGGTATCATTGTTTAAATCTACGATTACACCATCTTCCGCAATAAAGACTTCCTGGGAAATAGAACTTCCCTCATTCAAGTATCCATTCGGAGCACCAGTTTCCTTTACTTCGTAAAGGCCATAAGGCAGTGCGTCATTTGCTGTCTGCGCATTACCATTTGCATCTGAAGTAAGAATCATTACCGTCTGATCTTTGCCATAAAACTGTCCATTTACTACTACGTCATAATCATTCTTGTTGATGATATCGATAGTAGTACCTTCTAAAGTTCCATCACCCTGTGGGTTCTGAGCATTCAACTCCTTATCCCATTTCGCAACTTTTACACCGCCACGGATACTCTTATCAGAAACGGTATATTCATTACCGCCATCCAGTCTTGCTTCTTCTCCATTACCAAGTACCTTGGAGAAATATTTGCCTTCAACCGAACCTGTCATATAATCAGAGCTAAAAACTGCGCTCTCAGTGGTATAGCCTTCTGGGGCTGCCACTTCTTCCACGGTGATTACTCCGATTGGAAGACATTTAGCTTCGTTGTTATTGTAATAAAAATCGTCTCCGGAAATTTTCCAATCATCCTCTAGTTTTGCCTTATATTTTCCTGTTTCTTCATCAAACTTTGTCTCAAGCACCCAAGTCCTAGTGGCATCTATTCCATACAGATCAGCAGCACTGTTGTAAACATCTGGATTAACGGCATAGTATTTTACTTCAAACTGAGCACCCTCAAGACCCTTTACACCGGATGCCCCATTGGAATCCTGGGCAATCTTCGTAAGGCTAATTCCCAGAGGGTCAGTCAACGGTGGTTCCTCACTGGTCACGGTTGCTATTTCATCACTGGTAACTTCTACGGTGTATTCTGTATAATCCCAACCATATCCAGGAGACGGCAAAGTCTCCTTTACATAATAGGTTCCCTCATTTACTTTTAATGCCTCGGTGTTACCCTCTTCATCAGTTGTAAGAGTACCAACTAGCTCTCCGTTAGAATTTTTCACCTCGTATACAGCTCCTGCCAGGCTATAGTTAGGGTTTCCATCGGTAAGATATGGATTAGAGGAGACTTTTTGCAAGGTAACTTTTCCTTCTTTCGGGGTTTCTTTCCGCTCATAGAAGAACTGAGACAAAAGCTGTGTGGTTCCATTTCCTACAAAGGTGTTTGCATCTTCAAACACGATTCCCCAACAATTAAATTCTGCTCTGATATCTGGATCTGCTGCAAACTGTGCTCCATTAATCAAAGCTGTTGTTACCATACTGGAAATAAGATGTCCATCAGCATCGTATACCCCATTCCCAGACTCAATGGTACAACCTGGATTTAATCCCCAATAAGGACCTGCAACACTCCAAATCACATTTTGTCTTATTAGATAACGTTGTTGTTCATTAAGCCCACTACAAGCCACTTCATTATCAAAGTAGTAAAGCATCATACCAATAGTTTTAATTGTTTCTTCATCAAATCTGCGTGTTGCATCGTAACTTGCATATTCTCCGGCTTTATACATAGTGTTGTAAAAATCCGGATAACAGCAAAAAACTTCTTCTCCGTCTGTTGTAGTAAAACGACCTTCATTGTACTGACGTTCTACAACATAAGACCCATCTGGATAGTATCGTACAAACTGTGTCGAAATCCCATAATCATGTATAGAAGGAAGGGTGGTGATTCCTTCTCCTACATTTGCCATAGGTGCAATATCTGATACATTTCCAAAATCACAAATACTTTCTATGAGTTTGTTAAATTCTTCTGCATCATAGGGAGCTTCCCTTCCTGTTCCACTTTCTACTGGATCAGCATCTACATCACTTGTTTCACCATCTAAATCTTCACTACCTGGTTTTACGACTTGCAAATCACTTACCGTAACCTTAATAGTTAAATCTGTATCTGCTGTGACATAATAGCTAGAATCATCTCGAGTCACTTCCACTTTATAACCCTCAGAATCTTCAGCTTGGACTTTGTCTATCTGATATCCATCTTCTGCCTTCACATTAATCTTTACTTCCAATCCAGGAGAAACCTTAATTTCCTGGTCTTCTAAATCATTTAGTTTTACCATAATGTGTTCTACAGATTCCACCCTAACTGTCACTGTTTTGTCCTTTATCCCAGGCTCTTCTCCCTGGACTTTCACTCCAGATATGCCGGCAGATTGACAAACTATCAGCACCGCCAAATGCAGGGTCACATAATGCAATCGTCTTTCTTTCCGCTGTTTCATCAATGTTACCGTCAAAAAATCGCAATTCTTCACTTGGAAATAACAATCCCTCACGAACATACGGATTTTGCATAAATTTAGCTTCCCATTCAGCCTTATCTAGTCTTTCTCGCATTTCTCGATAATAGCCTGTAGAAAATCCATTTATCTCATAATCAAAATTACTTTCATCATTTTCATCTAATGCAGGAATTTTTCTGAAAAAGTATTCTGGATTACCTTCAAATTGTGCCCTCATGCGTTCTAGTGGGTCAAGTACATTCCAAAGTGTACCAACCATTAGTTCTCTAGCACCGTCATTCTTTCGGTCAACCATTTTGTTTAGATATTCTTGATACGTATTCTCCATACGTGTAGGACTTAAAGAATGTTCTCTATCTCTTACTAAATCGTCTACGTACAAATAGCCATCTTTTGAAACGTCAACCGCTCCTGTCCATGTTCCATCAATACCACGACAAGTAACGGTAGCAAATCTATCTGGTCGACCAAGCGTTATTGTATAATCATCAGCACTCTTGTCTGTAGGGAATGACTTTTTTGCAAATTTAGGGTTCCAATGCAGATATAATTCACAAAACGTGTATTCTTCCGTCACAAACAGGTTAAGCAACTCTTTGTAAAAGCCTTTAGCAAGTATTCCAGAGTGTCCACCCATTGCATTATGACTATCAGGTCTCTTCATTGATACCCACGCAAGGAAGAAGATACACAAGGTACTCTTTCCAGTTCTACTTGGTAAAGACAAGCCGTAAAACTTGTATTTCCTGTTTTCCAAGTCCATCAAATCATCTACAACAACCTTTAGAGTCTTTCGTCTAGGTCTGTAAAAACGCTTATCTGGCATACGATTTTTCTCCATGTAGTAAATAAAGCTTTCCAAGTTGTCGTAACTCTCAGCCTTTAACACATCATAGTACAAATCAACAATTATCTGCGTATTATCACCATTAACCTTGCACCAGTTCTCAAGCGTCCAAAAATCATATCCCTTTTCACGCAACAAGAAATCATTTATGTATTTTTTTGCCTTTTCAGTCAGCTTTAATCCGTACTCATGGTCTCCTTCTGCTTCAAATGCAGTCTTAATAGCCTGTACGTAATTAACCATCATAGGCACGAAACCTACAGACTTATCTAATTCGTTTTCATATGCCTGTACTCTGCGTATTAATTCCTTACTTGCCATTTTCTGCTTTTTCCTTTGCCAAGCGTGCTAATCTTACTCCCCTTGCATAATCTACACTTTTTCGACGCTTTTCCTTTAACTCTGCGTACTTTTCATCCGTCCATTCATCAGTAAATTGATATCTTGGCAACGGATATCCAAAAGCCGTAGCGTATATCAAGGTGGTAGCAAGTTGGTGACTAATACCGACACCCTTTGCCACATCATCTATGATGCATTCCCTACTAGCATAACGATTGTACCACTCATAAAACGTATCTCTATCAATCGGTCTCTCCACCGTCTTTGTTGCTAGTGCTTCTACTCGTTCTTGTATAGTACTCATACAATTTATCACCTATTTCCTTGACTTCACATATTGGTTTTAGTTCTTCATCATCAAAAATAAAGGTGGTAATTTTGCCACCTTCCCTTGAGTCCTCATAAAAACCAACAACACAATGTCCTATTTTATGATATCTTGACATTTTACCACCCTTATTTTGGAGAATTATTTAATTAGAATAACATATTGTGGATTTTCCACAAATCGGAAAGACAGGACTTGCACCTGTAACCTCTCACCTTCCAATTCAACCTGTAAATACCCCTAAAAACAAGCATTGAATAAGCAAGCGTTTTACTCGTTAAACTACATTCCATTAGCACGTGGATTCGTGTCTTGGTACGGTTTTTAAAAGATAAATCCACGTCTGTTACTGCCTTTAGCACCACTGTTTTAAAATGCAAGGGACACAGCAACTCGCCCAAATCCCTAGTTATCTTTTGACGGATAACTAGGCGAGTGTCAAAAAATTTTAGAAAGGAGGCTAGCTGTGACAAGTAGGCAAACACAACTAGCTTACTACGACAACAATTTAATCTTCTGGCATTTTGATTGTGCCAAATCTATTGCAATCTTTAAAAATCCAGTTAAATACCTCTTCCGCTCTCTCTTCTGTCTTGTATTCTCCAAGAAGATAAGATTTTGTAGAACATTCAGCAAATATCCTACGTTCATCAAGGGTAATATCATACAAACTAGCTTCGATTGCTCTATTCCCTAATTGATTAATAATTCTCACAATAATTCTTCTCCTGTGATAATGCGAGTGATAGTTTTTAGGCTACCACTCACAGCGACTTAATGAATATTTATTTTATGAATTTTACGGAGGACTGCGTTGTTAGACTTTTACGTCATAAAACAGCTTCTATAAATCTTTTTGTCTAGTTTCTTGCCTATGTTGTTATCTAATTCCGAGTGGGTAGTCGTATTTTCATAGATAACTCCATTCTTTAAGACTCTTGTATGTTTGTGATACATTGCAAGCTAATTAATTCTTACCAGTGGAACCAAACCCACCTCTATCAGCATTCCCAAGTGTTTCCACTTCCTCAAACTGGATAGATGGCTGTTTCTCAAAGATTCTAAACTGGCAAATCCTGTCATTCTTATGAATCAAGGTTCCAAATTCACCATTCTGTGTTGTGTTTCCCTCAATGCAGATTGCAGGGAATTTCCAAATATCGTTATCACCACAATAGCTGTTATCAATAATTCCAAAGCTATTGGCACATACAATGCCAAACTTCTTTGGTGTACTGCTCCTTGGTGCTACGTGTGCTTCATAACCTTCTGGTAGTTGCATCGAAACACCCAAGTTTATATATGCCATACTCCCCAAGGGAATAAACGTATCTTCCGCACATCTTAAATCAATCCAATCTGACTTTTCGCCACCGATATAATCAAGTTTCTCTAAATCGTCAACATGGTATTTAATCTTGATGTTCATTCTCTCGTTTCTCCCTGTGTTTCATTTGACAAGCAACCATTTCAGTTATACTTGTCCTTTCTTCTTGGTGTATTCCGTGACCTTGTTTAAATAATTCACAAGCAAGTATTTCTCCGCATTGACTACATTCATCCGATATTTCTTTACCGCCAATCAACATGTGCCAAGTCATTATAGCCAATACGCTTTTGCGAACGCAACTCTTTTACTTAACACGTCAACCGTTGTTTCCAGTTCCTCAATTTGGGCATTCTTTCTTGCTAGAATTTCCTCTAGTCTATCAACTTGACGCTCAAAATACTCTACATCATCCATGCCAAACGGCAAATCATCTTCTGTATCTTCATCCTCGTCAAAGTCTTTAGGATAATTGCCGAAAAGAATTTTTTCCTCGTCTTTTTCGTCAATATCTTCTGTTTCTTCGTCACAGTCGAAATATCCTAACATCTCCAAGACTTCATCCAAGTCCTCTTGATTGTCAATCACAAATACGTGCTTATGTTTCTTCTCAGCCATTTATAAAACTCCTAACTTGCTATACGCAACCATGATTTTTGGAAACTGTATTGCCACCCAATCAACAAATGTTTCGTCATGTCCATATTCTGGGTGATTAAAGTTTGAATCAAGTCCACTCTCAATCATGAATGCATGTAAGACTTCGTGTCGTACAGTTCTTTTGTACAACTCCTTGAAATTATCAAACTCTTGCACATTATCATTTCTCACCTTGATTGTCCGTGTTGTAAAGTCTGTCATTCCGTCATAGTCTTTATTCCCAAAGTTTTCACTAACAACCGACCATTTCATACCTAGGATATCAACCCAAACTGTGTTACTTGTCAATACTCTTTCTGGACACCAATCCTTGTCACTAATCACGTTGCTCATGTAAAACCTCTTCCGTCATGGGGATTTTTTTGATTTTTTTCTGAAAAATTTTTTACCACTGCGAGAGAAGCAGTGAAAAGCAACAAAAGCTGTTCTCTCGCAATCACACAATAAAAAAACAAATATGAATGACCGTCACACCCCTATGACAATTTAATTAAATCACAGCATTTTCATTTTGCGAACAAATATTCGTGTATTTTATAAAAACAATTTACAAATACCCAGTTTGGAGTTGTTAATACCACCAAATACCACCGAATACCCAGTTCTACCCACCAGTACCCATGAGTACCCAAAGTATATGCTATATATCCTACATGGGGAGTGAATAATATATATATATCTATATACTTCCTACCAACGGGGATTTTTTCGTTTTTTGAAAATTTGTGGGACTTAGTCGGTACTGGGGCTAGCAATATAAAACCCCTGCCCACTCAGCTAGTCCATTAATCCCCTAAAGGAACCGCCACCAGTTCACAGAACAGAAAAATCAAACACGTGTTCCGAACATATGTATCTATACGACAAACTCTAATTTGTCCAATAGATGTATATAATTTGCATCAACCAAATTGATATATATTACTACAACCTAGCTTGGTTACTGGTTATACATGACTAATATTAAAATATATCAATCTTTTGATTCTATAGCGTCTTGGTTAGTTGTGTCTATCTGTGGGATGTCTGGGAGTTCTGAAGCTGTCAAGGCTTTTTTGGGTGCTTCTTCCCTCGTAACGTGTGGCAAGTTCCAACCGTGCCACCTGTTTAAGCTTGGCAAAACTTTCATGGAGTTAGTATATCTATCTAGCATTCTAGACTCTAAACTGTATTCATTATCTTTCTTGATATTCTTGACAAAATCGTAAGACTTGACGACAAATAAATTTCTCTTATAGCTTATGTCCCATTGATAAGAATTATTTATAACTATACCCTCCTCATTAGTATATTTACTTTCTATCCCTTTTATATACTCTATACTATTATTATATATATAACTATCAGTATCAGCCCATTTGTAAATAGTTGTAACATCAATGCCAGATATATAACTAAACCCTTGTAAGCTTATTATCTGACCATATTCAAAGCATAGTCTTTTATAATCTTCATACACTGATATAACCCTGTCTATATCGTATGTGTTTAAGTCTGGGTATACATCCTTTAAGATAGTCTTATCTAACCCTAGTGAGTTGTCATAAATATATAATAGTATCCCATTCCATTGCAACGGTTCTATTTTCTTTGTATCTATATCCCTATCACAACAGTAAGTTATAACTAATTCTCTAGCTATCTGGTAAAAGTTAGCTAGGTCTAACGTCATTGCGTCCGCTTTCTTTGTTGCCATAATAACACCCCTTTTATTTAGTCATATTAATATATTTTAGCCTTTTTATAAGCCTTGTTTATAGTTCGCCTTATATATACCACAATCAACCAAACAACGCAAAAAAGAGCCGTATAAAACAGCTCTTTTTCTTGGTTGATATTTAATTGTTTTTGTTTAGTTGTCTTTTTCTTTTTTTGGGTCTTGCCTACCTTCTACAAACTCCAAGCACTCGACAACCTTGTCATTATCAAAACCCTGTTTTCTAAGCCAGTCGATAAGGTTCAAAATCTCTTTTGCTCGCATTGTTTCGCTTTCCTCGTTTGAAAATAATTTACTAGTTTC
>CAVBQS010000051.1:0-31238 GCA_963597615.1 Bacteroidaceae bacterium | reverse complement strand
CTCTGTTTTGTACAAATAAAGTTACTTGAATCCATTAGGGTTCTGAACAGTTACGTTGCTTTTATTTTTTTGCGAAGCTTTCAATAAGGTCTATGATAATATCAATAGAATTTTGCTGGGCAGAATGCTTCATGGCTTCAATATAGGTCTCTCTATTGCTATACAGATCGCGAATAGTTTTTAAGAGAAGTTCTGGAGATAATTCTTCTTCTTCCAAGACTTTGCTGTAGCCCTGGCGCTCGAAGGACCTTGCGTTTAAAATCTGATCTCCCCGGCTGGCCTTGGCTGATAGAGGAATTAAGAGGTTAGGCTTGTGAAGGGCCAGTAATTCGCAGATGGCATTGGCACCAGCTCTGGATACCACAATATCTGTTAAGGCAAATAAGTCTTTTAGTTCATCTTGGATATATTCATATTGTACATAACCGTCAAGGGCGCTTAAGGTAGCATCTACTTTTCCCCGACCGCAAAGATGAATTACCTGAAAATCCTTCAAAAGCTCTGGAAGAACGCTACGGACCGCCTCGTTTACAGCTACAGATCCAAGGCTTCCTCCCATAACCATAATTACGGGTTTGTCAGAAGTAAATCCCACCATTTCTTTGGCTTTAAAAGCATTTCCAGATAGAAGTTCCTGTCTAATAGGAGAACCGGTTAAAACTGCCTTCCCAGCAGGAAGGTGTTCTAAAGTCTCTGGAAAATTGCAGCATACTTTAGAAGCAGAAGGGATGGAAAGTTTATTGGCAAGTCCGGGAGTTAGATCGGATTCGTGGATAATCGTAGGCACGTGGCGACTCTTTCCTGCCAGTACTACGGGAACAGACACAAATCCACCCTTAGAGAAAATCACATCCGGCTTGAGAATTTTTACTAACCGCTTGGCTTCGCTAAAACCTTTTATTACGCGAAATGGATCTGTAAAATTCTGCCAACTGTGATAACGTCGCAATTTTCCGGAAGAAATTCCATGGTAGGGGATGCCCATCTGTTCAATAAGATCCTTCTCCATTCCATTGTAGGACCCAATATAATGGATGTCATATTGTAATTCCTTTAGTCGTGGCAATAACGCAATGTTTGGCGTTACATGTCCGGCCGTGCCACCACCAGTTAAAATGATACGCTTCATAAAAACCTCCAGTAGTACCAAAGAGGTACCAAAAATGATATATATAGTTCTATTATACGTTTCTGAAAAAAATGGTCAAGTCTTGAGTCAGACTTTATGAAAGCCTTAAGAATCTTGGAAAAAACCGTGACTTTTTTTCGGGGAAATCGTCTTTATATGTGAAGGGGAAAAGTTAAAAAAGAATGGAGGCGATGAAAATGCTAGGCGTGTCTTTTGCTGTTAAGAGCTTTTTTAAAGATGATGCAAATAATATTGAAAAAATAGAAAGAAGGAGTTTAGGAGCAGATAGTCAAAGAAATCTTCAAGATAATCTCGTAATCGAAAGGGCACGTTAGAATGAAAAAATAGAGGGAGATGTAGGTTGATACATGTCCCTCTATTTTTTTGAAATTCATTATTGGGCTTGATCTTTTAATGCAATCTCCAAAGCCTGTGCCAACTGGTCTGGGCAGGAGGTTGGTCTGAATCCGCACTTGATTCCCTTCAGGCGCTCAATGGCGTCGGTAGCCTTCATTCCACGAACCAAACTTGCAACTCCCTGAGTATTGCCGTTGCATCCGCCTTCAAATTCAACACTTTTTACAGTGTCTCCGTCCAATTCTAAATGAATCATTCGAGAACAGACTCCAGATGTTTTATAATCCATAGTAAATTCCTCCTTATAAGAATTTTGTCCCAAAGCTGTCTTGCTTCTTATCTTTGTATCATACCAAAGGCTAGGAATTCTTGCAAGTTTATGTTATTATAAAGGATACGAATTGAAGCAATTGTGATGTTGTAGAAATAAAAAACAGAAGAATGATAGAGATATGTTTCTATAGCTTTCTAATAGGAGGATACACGAATGATAGGAATTATTGGAGCAATGGAAGCGGAAGTTGCGGCTTTAAAAAATGATATGCAGGTGACAGAGACATTGGAACAAGCCTCTATGACATTTTGTAAGGGACAGCTTTGCGGACAGGATGTAGTGGTGGTAAAAAGCGGCATTGGTAAGGTGAATGCAGGAATCTGTGCCCAGATTTTAATTGATAAATTTGGAGTAGATACATTAATTAATACAGGAATTGCTGGTTCTTTGGATGCAGATATTGATATTGGAGATTTGGTGATTTCTTCCGATGCAGTGCATCATGATATGGACGCAGTGAATTTTGGTTATCCGGTGGGCCAGATCCCTCAGATGGATGCATTTTCATTTCCGGCAAATGAAGATCTTATTAAGAAGGCCCGCATTGCAAATGCCAAAGCCAATCCGGATATTAAGACCTTTGTGGGAAGAGTGGCTAGTGGAGACCAGTTTATTGCAGATAAAGCCACCAAAGAGAGAATTATAGAGAATTTCCATCCTTTATGTGTAGAGATGGAAGGGGCAAGCATTGCACAGGCGGCCTATTTAAATCAGGTGCCATATGTTATTATTCGAGCTATTTCAGATAAGGCAGATGATAGTGCTTCTGTAGATTATCCTACATTTGAGATTCAGGCAATTGTTCACAGTGTGCGGTTGATGAAGGAATTGCTCGCTTTGATGTAATAGCTAATAGGAAAACCATGTCGAAATTATATGATGAGTTAATTGCATATAGCCAGTCTGATGCCTACGGCTTTCATATGCCAGGCCACAAGAGAAATCCGGAGCTTCAAAAAAAATTGGGGGACAAACTTCCCTTTTCTTATGATATTACGGAGATTACAGGCTTTGATGATTTGCATCACCCCAAGGGAATCCTTCTGGAAGCTGAACAGATGGCGGCAACCTTATATGGGGCGGAGGAGACCCATTTCCTGGTAAATGGAAGTACGGTAGGAATCTTAAGTGCCATCCTTGGAAGCACCAAAAAGGGAGACAAGATTTTGCTGGGACGTAATTGTCACAAATCCGTATACCATGCCCTGGAGCTTAATGAATTGTCTCCGGTTTATCTATATCCTCAATATAAAGATAATGGTAACTTAGGAGGAGAAATTTCCCTTGAGGATGTGAAGAAGGCCTTGAAAGACCATCCGGACCTTGGGGCTGTGATAATCGTGTCCCCCACCTATGACGGGGTGGTTTCAGATGTTTCTTCTATCGCAAAGCTTGTCCATGAAAGACAGATTCCGCTAATCGTAGATGAAGCTCACGGGGCTCATTTTGGATTTCATCCTTATTTCCCCAAGCGGGCCTTGGATCAGGGAGCTGATGTGGTGATTAACAGTCTCCACAAGACCCTGCCTTCTTTGACCCAAACTGCCTTGATTCATGTGCAGGGGCCTTATGCAAATAGAAAACAGATTAGAAAATATTTGCATATGCTACAGTCTAGCAGTCCTTCTTATGTCTTGATGGCTAGTATGGATGCCTGTGTGAGATTTTTGATAGAAGAGGGGCAAGAAGCCTTTGTAGAGTATGCGAAACTTCTTAAGACCACTAGAGAGGCTTTAGGGCAGCTTGAAAAATTAAGGATAGTGGAGACAGACCATTATGATCCATCAAAACTTGTAATTTGTGTGGACCGGGCAGATATTTCAAGCCAGCAATTAAGCCGGAGGCTTTGGGAAGACTATCATTTGGAAATGGAGATGACGGCGGGGCAATATGTTCTGGCCATGACTTCTCTGGGAGATGATCCTAAGGGGATGAAGCGGTTGGTGGATGCCCTGTTTGCCATTGATGGGGGTGTGGAAGCCGCCGCTGAAAGCAGGAATTCTTCCTATCAGAAAAAAATAAAATCCCTTAAGAATAGGGAGGTTTGCCTTAGCCCTTATCAGGCAGGAGAACTTTCCGGGATTTCCAGAAAGTGGCAGCAGGCTGTGGGATCTATTTCCTTAGAATATGCCTATTTGTATCCTCCGGGATGCCCTCTTTTGGTTCCAGGAGAAAGGGTGTTACAAGAGACTGCAGATATGTTACAATGGTATAGAAGAGAAGGATTTGATATCGAAGGCTTAGAAAAAGAAGACTTTGTGACAGTCTGGGAAGGCCTAGAGGAGTAAAGTCATGGGTAAGATTTATTACATGATGGGGAAAAGCTCTTCGGGAAAAGATACACTTTTTAAATTGCTAAAGAAAGCTTTTCCAAAGTTTAAAGAGATTGTTTTATATACCACCAGGCCCTTGAGAGAGGGAGAGACTGATGGGAAGGAATATCATTTTGTGGCAGATGAGGTATTAGAGGAATTTCAGAAAGCCGGGAAGATGATTGAACTTCGAGCCTATGATACGATGCATGGAATTTGGAAATATGCTACGGTGGACGATGGACAGGTGGATTTGCAGAAGACAAATTATCTTTCGATCGGAACCTTAGAGTCTTATGAGAAGCTTCAAGAATATTATGGAGCAGATCAGATCGTTCCTCTTTATATAGAGGTGGAAGATGGGGAACGGCTATTTCGGGCTCTTTCTAGAGAGCGGATGCAGGAGACGCCAAAATATGCGGAGATGTGCAGACGGTTTCTTGCAGATACCGAAGATTTTTCCGAGGATAAGTTATTGAGACTTGGAATTCAAAAAAAATTTATCAATGATGATAGAGATAGATGCTTGAATGAGCTGACAAGGGAGATACGTAATGGGAACTTTTAAGGATGTAATCGGACACAATGACATAATTAGGTATATACAGAATGCGGTAGAGGGAAATCAGGTTTCCCATGCCTATATTTTGAATGGGCCAACAGGATCAGGAAAGAAACTTTTGGCGCAGCTTTTTGCTCAAACTTTGGAGTGTGAAGAGCATGGCCCAGATGCCTGCAATAAATGTCATTCTTGCATACAGGCAGAGAGTGGAAATCATCCGGATATTATTTGGGTTACCCATGAGAAGCCTACGGTGATCAGTGTAGACGAGATTCGTGCCCAGGTAAATGCAACAGTGGATATTAAGCCTTACCAGGGACCTTATAAGATTTATATTATCAACGATGCAAATCTTATGAATGTTCAGGCGCAGAATGCACTTTTAAAGACTATTGAGGAGCCGCCAAAATACGTAGTGATTATGCTGCTTACTAACAATGCGGAGACATTTCTGCCCACCATTACCTCTAGATGTGTGATGTTAAAGCTTCGCTATATTAAAGATAAACTAATTAGTAAATATCTTATGGAGAAGCTTGAGATTCCAGATTATAAGGCAGAGGTTTGTACAGCATTTGCCCAGGGAAATCTTGGTCGGGCCATTATGCTGGCAGAGTCAGAGCATTTTAATGAGATCAGAGAGGCGGCCATTAAGCTCCTTACCAATATTCATGATATGGAGATCAGCGAGACTTCTAAGGAAGTAAAGCAGATTACAGAGTATAAGCTGGAAATTAGTGATTATTTGGACGTGATTATGATCTGGTACCGAGATATTCTTATGTATAAGGCAACCAGAGAGGTAGACCGGGTGGTGTTTAAAGATCAGATTTCTGTTATTAAGGAGGAAGCTAGAAAAACTTCTTATGAAGGAATTGAATCCATTTTAAAGAGTTTGGAGATTGCAAAATCTAGATTGGCAGCCAATGTTAATTTTGAATTAACCATGGAGTTACTGTTCTTGACCATTAAGGAAAATTAGAAAGGGGCTTTTGGCTCCTTTCATTTGGAGGAATTTTTATATATGACAAAAGTAATAGGTGTAAGATTTCGTACCGCTGGGAAGGTATATTTTTTCTCTCCTGGGAAATACGAGATAAAGACCGGAGATAAGGTGATTGTGGAGACTGCCAGAGGGGTAGAGTTTGGCTCTGTAGTATCTGGAATCCGAGAGGTGGAGGATGAAAAGATTACCCAGACTCTGAAAACTGTTATGCGGATTGCCACAGAGGAAGATGTTCGCAAGGAAGAGAAGAACCGGGAGAAGGAGAAAGAAGCCTTTGAGATCTGCAAGGATAAGATCCGCAAGCATGGTCTTGATATGAAGCTGATTGATGCGGAATATACCTTCGATAATAATAAAGTATTGTTTTATTTTACGGCAGATGGACGGATCGACTTTCGTGAATTAGTAAAGGATTTGGCCAGTGTCTTCCGAACAAGAATTGAGCTTAGGCAGATTGGTGTGCGAGACGAGACCAAGATTCGGGGTGGCATTGGTATTTGTGGAAGGCCCTTGTGTTGCCATACCTATCTTACAGAATTTGCTCCGGTATCTATTAAGATGGCCAAGGAACAGAACCTGTCCTTGAATCCTTCGAAGATTTCTGGCGTGTGTGGAAGGCTGATGTGCTGTCTGAATAATGAGGAAGAAACTTACGAAGAGTTAAATAAGTCTCTGCCTTCTAATGGGGATCATGTAACTACTCCAGAAGGATTAAGGGGAGATGTTCAGGCGGTAAATGTGCTTCGTCAGCTGGTGAGAGTTGTGGTAACCTTGGATAATGAGGAGAAGGAAGTTAGGGAGTATCCTGCTTCTGAACTGAAATTCAAGCCCAGACGAAGAAAGGGAGCTAAGGTCTCTAAGGAAGAGCTGGAGGAGCTTGGATCCTTGGAGGAAAAGAAGGGAAGTAAATCTAAGTTAAATGATGACTAGGATTTGACTTTCGTGATAGCGTGATGGTAGATTTCCCTGACAGTGAGATGAGGATTTTTTATGGAGATTGAAGTAAAATCCACAGAAAGGTTGGATGATTTGCAAATAAAGGGTTATCAGATTATCCAAAGCCCTTCTAGATTTTGCTTTGGTATGGATGCGGTTTTGTTATCTGGTTTTGCCCAGGTGAAACGGGGAGAGAAAGTGCTGGATCTTGGAACCGGTACAGGAGTTCTTCCAATTTTGTTAGAAGCAAAATATATGGGAGACCATTATACCGGATTGGAAATTCAAAGAGAAAGTGCTGACATGGCCAGAAGAAGCGTGGCCTTTAATCATTTGGAGCAGAAGATTGATATTGTGGAAGGGGACATTAAGGAGGCGTCGAAAATCTTTGGGGCTGCCTCCTTTGATGTGATTACAACAAATCCTCCCTACATGATTGCGGAACATGGTCTTAAGAATGATAACGAGGCCATGTATATTGCAAGGCATGAGGCCTTGTGTAATTTGGATGATATTCTAAGGGAGAGTTCTAGGTTGTTAGGATCTAAGGGACGATTTTATATGGTTCATAGGCCTTTTAGGCTTCCGGAGATTTTAAGAAAGATGTCGGAGTACAAGCTAGAACCCAAGCGGATGCGGCTGGTGCACCCTTTTGTAGATAAGGAACCTAACATGGTTCTGATTGAGGGGCTGAAGGATGGAAGGCCCCGGATGAAGGTGGAGGCACCTTTGATCATTTATAAAAAACCGGGAGAATATACAGAAGATGTTCTGAATATTTATAGGGATAAAAGTGATAACGTAAAATAAAAAGGAACTGGGCCTTAAAAAGCTCAGTTCCTTTTTGTATTATTTATTAGAAGGTTTCTTGAGGTAGAGATACCAGTAGATACAACCTACAAAAAGGCCTCCTGCAATATTCCCAAGAGTAACAGGAATCATGTTGTCCACAAGAAATCCCTTGAGGGTAAGGGCACTTAAATTCACGCCGGCAGCTTTGGCGGCTTCCAGATAGACGGGATTGGCCTTGGCCAGTAAACCAGCGCTGATATAATACATATTGGCTACGCAGTGTTCAAAACCACAGATGACAAAAATCAGAATGGGGAAGAATAACCCGATGATTTTGTTGGCTACATCCTTGGCTGCAAAAGAGATCCATACTGCAATACATACCAGGAAGTTACACATAATTCCCCGGATAAATGCATCACTGAAACTTAAGGAACACTTGGTGGCAGCAGTGGAAATAATAGAAACTGCCAGGCCATTATTAAACATGCCGACTTGATGGGAAAATACAATGGCAGAAGCTACCAAGATGCTTCCGATAAAATTGCCGACATACACAAATATCCAGTTTTTAAAGACCCCTCCCAGTTTAATTTCCTTTTCCAGAAATGGAATTACAAGCAAGGCATTTCCGGTAAAGAGCTCGCTGCCTGCTAAGAGTACCATGGTGAGACCCCCTGGGAAAATGCAGGCTCCTAAAAATTTGCCAAAAGAAGCTTCGGACAGGGAAACAGCCACGGCAGTGGATGAAACGCCACCTAAAGCCACGAAAGCACCGGCCATAAGGCCAAGCACAATAAGCTTTACAATAGGGATATTAACTTTTCCTTTGCCGATGGCAACATAATTCTTTGCCACCTCGGCAGGAGTGAATAAATTCATGAGTAACTTCCTCCTGTTTTGTTTTTAACAAGAGCTATTATACAGGCTTTTCTCTAAAAGTATGCCAAAAATTTGTCAAAATTAGACTTGTATGGAAAATAATACAAGTAGCCAAAGAGGCACAATTGTATAGAACGTGTTATAATAGATAGAAATATATGCAAAAAAGGAGAAAGCCTTATGCCAGTAAATGTAAGAGGAAGACATTTTTTAAAATTATTAGATTATACACCGGAAGAAATCCGTTATCTTTTAGACCTTTCTAAAGAATTTAAGAATATGAAGAGAAACGGAACTCCTCATAAATATCTTGAGGGAAAGAATATTGTACTTTTATTTGAAAAGACTTCTACTCGTACTCGCTGCTCCTTTGAGGTGGCAGGACATGATCTAGGGCTGGGAGTGACTTATCTGGATCCGGGAAGCTCTCAAATGGGAAAGAAGGAGAGCATTGCAGATACTGCAAGAGTTTTAGGAAGAATGTATGACGGTATTGAATATCGTGGATTTAGTCAGGAACTGGTACAGACACTGGCAGATTATGCAGGAGTTCCAGTATGGAATGGGCTGACAGATGAATTCCATCCAACCCAAATGTTGGCAGACCTTTTAACCATGGAAGAGAAGTTCGGATATCTAAAGGGTCTTCATTTTACCTACATGGGAGATGCCCGCAATAACATGGGAAATTCTCTTATGGTAGCCTGCGCAAAGATGGGAATTCATTTCACTGCCTGTGCACCTAAGGAGTTATTCCCGGCAGATGATTTGGTGGCAACTTGCAAGGCCATTGCAGCAGAGCATGGTAGTACTATTACCTTGACAGAGGATGTAGAAGAAGGAACTAAGGGCGCCAACGTTATTTATACAGATATCTGGGTATCCATGGGAGAGCCGGATGAGGTTTGGGAGACACGTATCAAACTTTTAACTCCTTACCAAGTAAATAAAAAAGTAATGGAAAATGCAGATAAAGATGCGATTTTTATGCACTGTCTCCCATCTTTCCACGATACTAAAACTACCATTGGAGCACAGATTGCTGAGAAATTTGGCATCGATGAGATGGAAGTGACTGACGAAGTATTTGAATCTGCCCAGTCTGTGGTATTTGATGAGGCTGAAAATCGTATGCATACCATCAAGGCAGTAATCTACGGAACTTTGTGCTAAAAATATATAGCGCGGAATCTAGGATAGGCATTTGCAAAAACTAAGGCACTTGCCTATCTTATAGCAGGAGGAGACAAACATGCCTGGAACTTTATTTTTATGTGCGACTCCCATTGGGAATCTGGAGGATATGACCTTTCGGGCTGTTCGAGTATTGAAAGAAGTGGATCTTATAGCGGCGGAGGATACAAGAAATAGTATCAAGCTTTTGAATCATTTTGAAATCAAAACTCCCATGACCAGCTATCACGAGTACAACAAGATAGAAAAAGGCCATAAACTGGTGGACAAGCTTTTGGAGGGTACGAACATTGCCCTGATCACCGATGCAGGAACCCCGGGAATTTCGGATCCGGGAGAAGAATTGGTGAGAATGTGCCACGAAGCTGGAGTTGCTGTGACGGCGATTCCCGGAGCGGCGGCCTGTATTGTGGCTCTTACAAGCTCTGGCTTAAGTACCAGAAGATTTGCCTTTGAGGCCTTTCTCCCTACGGATAAGAAAGAACGGGCGGCAGTTCTTGAGGAAATGAAAAATGAGACCAGAACCCTTGTAATGTATGAGGCCCCTCACCGATTGGTTCGAACTTTGGGATTACTTTTGGAAACTCTTGGAGATCGCAGCATAACTATTTGCAGAGAGCTTACAAAGAAACATGAGACCCTTTTTAAGACCACCTTTACAGGGGCTCTGGAGCACTACAAAGAAGAGCCTCCCAGAGGGGAGTGCGTCATTGTAATTGAGGGACGAAGCCGCAAGGAGATGGAAGAAGAGGCAATAGCAAAATGGGAGGATCTTACCATAGAGGAACATATGGACCACTATTTGTCTCAGGGGATGGATAAGAAAACTGCCATGAAGCAGGTGGCTAAAGACCGGGGGGTTGGCAAGAGGGATATTTATCAGGCCCTATTGTAAAGATACTGGAAGCAGAAAAAATAGTAGGAAGCCAAGCAAGGTGAAAAGAGATGAAAATATTTAATATTTTAGGAAAAAATTCAGAAGAATATCATTCTGTAGGTACTCGGATTGCTGAAGAGTTGGAGCGCAGAGGCTACAGCGTTGCAGTGGTATCTGAGGAAGACTATAGAGAGTTTGTGTCAAAAACAGGAAGTAATTCGTCTGAAATTGAGAGGATGCTAGACTTCTATAAAAAGGATTTTTTGGTGATTAAAGGACGATGCAAGGTAAACTGCCCTCACGTGCTGACAGCGGCAGATACGGAGGAAATTCGTCAGGGAAGAACAGACCTTACCATGGTGATCAGCGGATCTTTTGCAGAAGAATTTATGATGCCGGCAGAATTCGAAGGACTTCCCATTATCAATGCCTTTACATTGATTGGAGAACTAGTGGACTATCTGGAAAAAAATGTTCCGGAGCGTATGCCTAATTATTCCAAGGAACACTGTATGGCCTGTGGAACAGACTGTAGGGGACTGACCAAACGGATCATCAGAGGGGAAGCTACCATTGAGGACTGCGTTCTTCGGGGAGGCGATGTTCAAGTGATGGTGGGAGGAAAAGAACTTAACATGGTGCCTTTTGTGAAGCGAATGGTGCGCAGTGTTACAACCTCTGTGGTGAAGGAGCTGGATGGCTATAACGAAAATGAAGAAATTGTGATTCGGGTACGGCCAAGATAAGCTTAGATCCCTGAAAATTTGTGGGAAAAAGCTTTTGAGATGAAAGATAGGGATATGGATAGAGATAAAGAGAAAGAACGAAATAGGGACTACATTATAGTAACTGATGCTTGGGAGAATAATTTAAAACATGTATCTTTGAAAATCCCCAAATACCAACTGACAGTTTTTACAGGGGTGTCCGGTTCCGGCAAGTCCTCCATGGTGCTAGATACTGTGGCGGCCCAGTCCAGGCGGGAATTAAACGATACTTTCCCAGGATTTGTGCAAAATTATTTGCCCAAATATGGACGACCTCATGTTGGTGGGATCGCTAATCTTCCGGTGGCTATTGTTATAGATCAGAAGAAACCTACCACCAATCAGCGTTCTACCGTAGGAACCTATACAGATACTTACACCTTATTGCGACTTTTGTTTTCCAGAGTCGGAGAACCCTTTGTAGGGTATTCCGACTCCTTTTCTTTTAACCATCCTCAGGGAAGGTGCGAAAGATGTGATGGTCTGGGAGAGATTATGGAGTTGGATGTCCATAAGTTAGTGGATTTTGATAAGTGTTTAAATGATCCGGGAGTAATTCATTATGTGGCCTTTGAGCCGGGAAAATGGCGATGGATTCGCTATGCCAAAAGTGGTTTGTTTGATCTAAACAAAAAAATTAAAGACTATTCGAAGGAGGAGCTGGAATTATTTTTATATTCTCCTCAGATTCGATTAAAGAATCCTCCGGAAGGCTGGCCTAGGACTGCCAAATATGAAGGGCTGGTTCCTAGAATGTACCGTAGTGTCTTAAGATCTGAGGAGGGGAAGTTGCACAAGGATCTTTTGGAGCCTATGACCCATCAGGGAGTTTGCCCGGATTGCGGGGGAACCCGACTAAACGCGAAGGTTCGGTCCTGTAAAATAAATGGCCTAAATATTGCCCAGGTGGTGGCCTTGCCCCTTTCAGATTTGCTGAAGTGGTTGTGGGCCATAGAATCTCCTCTGGCAGAGGACATTAAAAGAACCCTTTCTACAAGGATCCAGGCTTTAATAGATATTGGCTTGGACTATCTGACTTTAGACCGGGGGCTTCATACTTTATCGGGGGGAGAGGCCCAGCGCTGCAAGATTGCAAAATACTTAAATTCTTCCCTGTCGGATCTTTTGTATATTTTGGATGAACCCAGTGTTGGCCTTCATAGCCATGATATCCATCGGATGCTTGCTGCAGTGAAAAAGCTTCGAGATGCAGGCAATACCGTGGTTATGGTAGAACACCATGGAGAAATGATCTGTGAAGCTGATCATATTGTGGATATGGGACCGGCTCCGGGAGCCGGAGGCGGTCAGGTGCTTTTTGAAGGAAGCTATGAAGAATTATTAAAAAGCCAAACTCAGACTGGGACATGTTTGCGGAACCGCGCAAAGTCTAAAATAAAGACAGAGGTTCGAAAACCTAGCGGCTGGTATGAGCTAAAAAACTTAAACCATCACAATCTAAAGGGAATTGATGTGAGGCTTCCTAAGGGAGTGATGACGGTGATTGCCGGTGTGGCTGGTTCTGGGAAGAGTTCCCTGATGGAGAGTTTTTGTGTGAGAAATCCAGAGGCCCTTTACATTAGCCAGAAAAATATTGGAATCAGCCTTCGGTCTACACCAGCCACTTATCTGGGAATTGCAGACGAAATTCGAAAAATTTATGCTAAGAGATGTAAGGCCCCTGCCAGTTTGTTTTCCTTTAATGGAAAAGGGAAATGTCCCGTTTGCGGAGGTAAGGGAGTAATTGTCTCTGAGATGGCCTTTATGGATTCTATAGAAACTAGTTGCGAGGCTTGTGGAGGCCTTCGCTATTCTAAAGAGGCCCTGGCTTATGAAGTGGATGGGATGAATATTGCTCAGATTATGGACCTTAGTATAGAGAAGGCCATGGAATGGTTTGCAGGTACATCCATAGAAGAAATGCTTCGCCCCTTGGACCTTGTGGGCTTATCCTACCTTCATTTAAACCAGGCAATGTCTACCCTGTCCGGGGGAGAATTGCAGCGCATGAAGCTGGCGTCTTATCTAAATAGCCATGGGGAAGTCTTTGTCTTGGATGAACCGACAGATGGTCTTCATATGAAGGATATCCAAAATATTTTGGAACTTTTTAATAGGATGACAGAGCAGGGGAATAGCCTGTATCTTATAGAACATAATTTGGAGATTTTAAAAGAAGCGGACTATGTTATAGAACTGGGACCAGGCGGTGGAAATGAAGGTGGAAATCTTTTGTATGCAGGAGAGCCGAAAGGTCTGCTTAGTTGCGACGCTTCCGTTACAAGAAAATATTTATAAATGAGAATTCAATTAGGATTTTTTCTATAAAAAGTGCCGCACCATGGTGGTTATGAACCATGGTGCGGCTTTTTTAGAGGATCCCAATAGTAGGAAAAAATCAAATAAATAAATTAGATAGAGAATTACAATCTGTCGTTTCTCTTTACATATTCTGGATTCTCTGGTTCTGCAATTAATTCTTTGGCGCGGATTACGCTTGCATGCTTATCTACAACTATGTTCTCCAAATGCACATCTGTTCCGATAATTACATCTGGAAGAACGATACTGTTCTTGATAACAGCACCCTTCTTGATATGGCATCCACGACCGATAATAGAATTCTCAACGGTTCCTTCAATGAGGCATCCGTTGGCAATTAATGAGGAACTTACCTTGGCAGTATCGAAATACTGGGTTGGGCAAGAGTCATTGGTTCTAGTGTGGATCGGCCAACTGCTAGAAAGAAGACTTGCAGCAGTCTTGTAATCTAACAGTTCCTGGTTAGCTGTATAGTAGCTCTTGAAATCTGTGATTGCTCCAAAATAACCACGATGGGCAACACCACGAACATCTAAATCTGCACAAGAAAGGTTGACGATGTCAGCTAGTGAATATACAGAAGAAATCTTCTGTGCTTGCTTAATCAGTTCGATAAACAGCGCTGTCTTCATAACGTAAGTGTTCATGAAGATGTTGCGGTTCTTTGCATTACCCTTGTTAGACTCGATGGAATCTACACCCTTCTGCTTGTTCAGGTTGAGAATGTTGCAAGAAAGATAAGCATCCTTTGCATTGTCTACTGAATGATACAAGAGAGTGATGTCAGCTCCTGACTCAATGTGTGTATCTAAAAGTTTCTTATAATCTTGTGTGAAAACCATGCACTCAGAGGAGATGATTACGTACTCTTCCTTCTTGTTCTCGATGTGTTCGAGATTCTGCATGAAAGCGGCAATGTCTGTGTTGTAAAAATCATGGTCTCCGCGATTGTCAGAGAACAGGATGTGAAGTTTGCCGCGCTTTGAATTCAGGTTGTAGTGACGTCCGGTTCCTAAGTGCTCTACCAGTGAACGTGGATGACTCTTTACATATACCTGAATCTGATCAATTCCGCTGTTGGTCATATTGGAGATAGGGAAATCGATACAACGATATCTTCCCATAAATGAAAATGCTCCAATTGGACGGTAGGACTGAAGTCCCTCTACCCATACATTAGATCTTGCAAACGTAATAATACCAAAAGCTTTAGCCATCTTATTCAACCCCCTTTACACGTTTCGCAACGAGCTCAATGTGCTCGCTGTCTGCGCTGCCTACTTTCGCGCCCTTCTCAATCTTGACGTTATTGGCAACCAGTGAACGGATAACGGTGGCATCCTCTGCAACCTCTACACCCGGCATCAGCACGCTATCAATAACCTTTGCACCTTTGCCGATCTTGGCATTCGTGAATAATACAGAATGTTCAACCTGTCCTTCAACAACACAGCCCTGTGTGATAAATGCGCTGTTAACACTTGCATCAGGTCCAATGTAATGAGGCGGTTCTGTAACATCCTCTGTATAAATCTTCCAGGATGAATCATTAAGATCCAGTTCGTTATTTTTTCCTAAAAGATCCATGTTAGCCTCCCAAAGGGAGTCGATGGTTCCTACATCCTTCCAGTATCCCTTGAACTTGTATGCAAAGAGAGACTTACCGTCTCCTAACATCTGAGGGATAATATCTTTACCGAAATCATGGTTGGAAGCATCGTTCTTCATATCTGCAGTCAGATATTTGCGAAGTACCTTCCAACTGAAAATATAAATACCCATAGAGGCTAAGTTACTCTTTGGATTCTCAGGCTTTTCTTCAAATTCAACAATCTGTCCGGTGCTGGTATCTGTGTTCATAATACCGAAGCGGCTAGCTTCTTTCATAGGAACTTCAATAACGGCGATGGTAGCATCTGCACCATTTTTCTTATGATCTTCCAGCATCTCGGAATAATCCATCTTATAAATGTGATCTCCGGAAAGAATTAATAAATAGTCTGGGTCATAAGAGTCGATGAAGTCGATGTTCTGGGAAATGGCATCTGCAGTTCCACGGTAAACATCCAAATCCGCATCGGCTTTCTCTCTAGGTGGTAATACAAATACACCACTATCTTTGGCGTCAAGTCCCCAACGACCACCAGCAGCTACATAGCTGTTTAACAGTACGGACTCATACTGAGTGAGAACTCCTACGATGTTAATTCCGCTGTTCGCACAGTTGCTGAGGGGAAAGTCTATGATGCGATATTTTCCCCCATATGAAACAGCGGGTTTGGCAACCTTACTGGTCAAGTCGTGTAATCGGCTTCCGCGACCGCCGGCCAATATCATTGCAAGCATATTGTTATGTTTCATATATGGATCCTCTCTTTCAAATTACTCATCCTTATTATATAACACTAGAGTGAATATAACCATAGTTTTGTGCAAAAAAGTTAAAAAAAATAAGGGTAGTAAAAAAAAGACGTGCAAAACTAACAAAAAATAAGGTAAAAAGATTGTTAAAAACATGGAAAAGATTAAAAAACATCAAGAGCGGCAAGAAAATATAAAACTTGCACTGGAAAAGAAGTGTTGATATTATTTTATAGTACGAAGATTGGTTCGACAATAGCTTTTTGCTTTGCAAAGGAAAGAAATAGGAGATCAAACGATGAAAAAATATGATTATTTAATAGTAGGAGCAGGTTTGTATGGGGCGGTATTTGCCCATGAAGCCAAGGCGGCAGGAAAAAGCGTCCTTGTGATCGACAAAAGACCGCAGGTGGCTGGAAATGTATATACGGAAAAAGTGGAGGGAGTGCTGGTTCACAAGTATGGCGCCCATATTTTCCATACCAATAATAAAAAAGTATGGGATTATATTACACAGTTTGCAGAATTTAATCGCTTTACCAATTCTCCGGTAGCTAACTATCATGGGGAGCTTTATTCTCTTCCTTTCAATATGTATACATTTAACAAAATGTGGGGAGTGGTAACTCCAGAGGAAGCATCTGCAAAGATTGAAGAGCAAAAAAAAGAAGCGGGAATTACAGAGCCAAAGAATTTGGAAGAGCAGGCCATCTCTTTGGTTGGTAAAGATATTTATGAGAAGCTTATTAAGGGCTATACAGAGAAACAGTGGGGAAGACCTTGCAATGAGCTGCCTTCTTTTATTATAAAGAGACTTCCTGTAAGACTTACCTTTGATAACAATTACTTTAATGCCTTGTACCAGGGAATCCCAATGGGAGGCTACACCAAGATGGTGGAGAATCTTTTGGAGGGAATCGAGGTACGGTTGGAAACTGATTATCTGGCAGATAAGGATCAATTTGATGTGCTGGCAGACAAGGTGGTTTATACAGGAGCGGTAGATGCTTATTTTGATTATAAGCTTGGATATCTGGAATATCGTTCTGTGCGTTTTGAAAACGAAGTGCTAGACAAGCCAAATTTCCAGGGAAATGCAGCTGTAAATTACACAGACCGTGAGACCCCTTGGACTAGAATTATTGAACACAAGTGGTTTGAGTTTGGTAAGGATGAGAATGGCGAGGAGCTTCCAAAGACTGTTATTAGTAGGGAGTATAGTTCCGAATGGAAGCCAGGAGATGAGCCGTACTATCCTGTAAATGATGAGAAGAATGGAAAACTTTATCAAGAATACAAGGCTTTGGCAGAGAAAGAAGACCATGTGATTTTTGGTGGACGTCTGGGAGAATACAAATATTATGACATGGATGCAGTGATTGCGTCTGCTCTTGATCTTTGCGAAAAAGAATTATAGGATGAAAAAGACTTGCTTTTAAAACTAGGATATGATACACTGTCCTAGCGAATGGAAGTAGGTCTTTTTTTTATGCCTAAAAACAGGCAGTTTCGCAAACTGCCAACGCAACAATTAATAAGACATGTAAAGCGAGGTGGAAGTTGTGCGTACAAGAATTACATTAGAATGTACAGAATGCAAGCAGCGTAACTACAACATGACTAAGGATAAGAAATCTCATCCTGAGCGCATGGAGACTAAGAAGTACTGTAAGTTCTGCAAGTCACACACATTGCACAAAGAGACAAAATAGTCATTGCAAAGGAGTGGATGTCATGAGTGATAAGACTCAGAAGAAGAGCAACTGGTTTAAGGGAATGGAAGCAGAGTTCAAAAAGATTATCTGGCCGGACCGTGTAACTGTTGCCAAGCAGACTGTTGCAGTTGTATCCGCATCTGTTGTATTAGGAGCGGTAATTGCAATTGTGGATTTTGTCGCCCAATATGGAGTGGATTTGTTAGTTAAATAACTAATAAATTTAAAGCAGGAAAGGTGAGTTTATGTCAGAGGCAAAATGGTATGTAGTTCATACCTATTCAGGGTATGAGAACAAGGTGAAAGCCAACATTGATAAAACCATTGAGAACCGACATCTGGAAGACCAGATCTTGGAAGTTCGAGTGCCATTAGAGGATGTTGTTGAAGTGAAGAATGGCGTTCAGAAGGTGTCACAGAAGAAGTTGTTTCCAGGATATGTACTTCTCCATATGATTATGAATGACGACACATGGTATGTGGTTCGTAATACAAGAGGAGTTACAGGGTTTGTAGGACCGGGATCTAAGCCGGTACCCCTTACAGATGCCGAGATGCTTCGTCTTGGAGTCACAAAAGAGAATATCGAAGTAGACTTCAAGGAAGGCGACAGCATCCGAGTGATTGCCGGAGCATGGGCTGACACAGTTGGCGTGATCCAGGCAATGAACATGCAGAAGCAGACTCTTACAATTAATGTTGAGCTGTTCGGTCGCGAGACACCGGTAGAAATAAGTTTCGCAGAAGTTAAGCAGTTATAAGATTACATTTATAACAAGATGACAATAATAATCACGTGGGAGGAACCCGCAGGGGCTCCGCCATCACCACAAGGAGGTAATTGAAATGGCAAAAAAAGTAACAGGTTATATTAAATTACAGATTCCTGCCGGCAAAGCAACACCGGCTCCACCGGTTGGTCCTGCTCTTGGACAGCACGGTGTTAACATCGTTGAATTTACAAAGCAGTTCAACGCTAAGACAGCAGATCAGGGAGATCTTATTATTCCTGTAGTTATCACTGTATACAACGACAGAAGTTTCAGCTTTATCACTAAGACACCACCGGCTGCAGTTCTCATCAAGAAGGCTTGTAACATCAAATCTGGTTCAGGTGTTCCGAACAAGAACAAAGTAGCTACCATTACAAAGGATCAGGTACGTCAGATCGCAGAGACAAAGATGCCAGACCTTAACGCAGCTACCATCGAAGCAGCTATGAGCATGATCGAAGGTACTTGCCGTTCTATGGGTGTTACAGTTACAGAATAATTGAAGTTGAACAAAGTGGGAGGGGTATCCCGACAATACCACAAGGAGGTTTATTTAGATGAAAAGAGGAAAGAAATACGTTGAGGCTGCTAAGTCAATCGAAAGAGGTACTCTTTATGATGTAAACGAGGCAGTTTCATTGGTTAAGAAAACCGCAGTAGCTAAGTTCGATGAGACTATCGAGGCTCATATCAGAACCGGATGTGACGGACGTCACGCAGATCAGCAGATTCGTGGAGCAGTTGTATTGCCACACGGAACTGGTAAGAAGGTTCGTATCCTTGTATTTGCTAAGGATGCTAAGGCTGAGGAGGCTAAGGCAGCTGGAGCTGACTACGTTGGAGGAATGGAGTTAATCGAGAAGATTCAGAAAGAGAACTGGTTTGACTTTGACGTTGTAGTTGCTACACCTGATATGATGGGTGTTGTAGGACGTATCGGTCGTGTACTTGGACCTAAGGGTCTTATGCCAAACCCTAAGGCTGGTACAGTAACTATGGATGTTACAAAGGCAGTTGAGGAAATCAAAGCCGGTAAGATCGAGTACAGACTTGACAAGACCAACATTATTCACGTACCAGTAGGTAAGTCTTCATTTACTGAAGAACAGCTTGCAGACAACTTCCAGACGCTTATTGACGCAATCAACAAGGCAAGACCGGCAGCAGTTAAGGGTCAGTTCTTAAAGAGCGTAACTCTTACTTCTACTATGGGACCTGGTGTAAAGGTTAACCCAATGAAGCTTGCTTAGTATATTGCTAAATATGAATTAAAATTTAAAGCCCTTGCAGAGGTTTCCTTTGCAGGGGCTTTTTTGCTTTTTTTCTGATTTTTTTGAAAAAAGTTGTTGACAAGAATGGGGCGGCTATGATATTCTACCCAAGGACTGCCGAAGACAGTAGGTGCAAATAAGCGTAAGGACATTCAGTTGGACGCCTACCGAGGGAAGATCGATACAAAATGAATGTATATGATGCCTCTGTGTCTACGGATATAGAGGCTTATTTTATATCTATCGGCGGTGCAAACTTACAAATCTAACAAGGAGGTGCACCATTCGTGGCAAAAGTTGAATTAAAACAACCAGTTGTACAGGCTATTGCAGAAGACGTGAAAGACGCAGCAAGCGTTGTCTTAGTTGACTACCGTGGACTGACTGTTGCGCAGGATACAGAACTTCGTAAACAGTTGAGAGAAGCAGGCGTTATCTACAAAGTTTGTAAGAACACTATGATGAAGAGAGCTTTCGAAGGAACTGACTTTGCAGCTTTAGATGAGCACTTAGAAGGACCTAGCGCTATCGCAATTTCTAAGGATGACGCTACAGCTCCTGCAAGAATCCTTTGCAAATTCGCTAAGGATGCTCAGGCTTTAGAGCTTAAGGCAGGTGTGGTTGAAGGAACTGTATATGATGCTGCTGCTCTTACAGAGTTATCAAAGATCCCTTCAAGAGAAGAACTTCTTTCCAAGTTACTTGGAAGCTTACAGTCACCTATTACCAATCTTGCTCGTGTGCTTAATCAGATCGCAGAGCAGGGTGGAGCAGTAGAGACTGAGGAAGCTCCAGCAGCAGAAGAGGCTCCAGCAGACGCTCCAGCAGACGCTGAGTAATCAACAGAATTTATTTAAAAACAATATTATTAAATGGAGGAAAATAAGATGGCAAAATTAACAACAGCTGAGTTTATTGAAGCAATCAAAGAGTTATCTGTATTAGAGTTAAATGATTTAGTAAAAGCTTGCGAAGAGGAATTTGGTGTTTCTGCAGCAGCAGGCGTAGTAGTAGCAGCAGCAGGCGGAGACGCAGCAGCAGCTGAAGAGAAGGACGAGTTTGATGTAGAATTAGTAGCAGCAGGTGCTTCTAAGGTTAAGGTTATCAAGGTTGTTCGTGAGGTAACTGGACTTGGACTTAAGGAAGCTAAGGCATTAGTTGACGAGGCTCCAAAGGTAGTTAAGGAAGGTGCTTCTAAGGCAGAGGCTGAGGAAATCAAGGCTAAACTTGAGGCTGAGGGAGCTGAAGTTACATTAAAGTAATCTTTTTCTTAGATTAGCTTTTTTAACGTTTTTTAGTTATGATTATGAAAGGGTGTCAGATACGGTTTGTCTGGCACCCTTTCGCTTTGTGTACAGCTATTGTTTGTATGTATAGTTTTTATTTGTGTATAGTATTTATTATTTGTTATTTCGTAAGCACTTCTACACCTTTCTCTGTTACCAGTACCATATATTCCACCTGAGCAGATAAACCATCGTCTATGGTGTATACGGTCCATCCGTTATCTTCATCTACAAAGAAATCAGGACTTCCCTCATTGATCATAGGTTCAATTGTAAACATCATTCCCGGCACTAGAACCATTTCACTGCCCTTAGGAGTGACATAACTTACAAAGGGATCTTCGTGAAATTCCAAGCCAATGCCGTGACCGCCAATTTCTTCTACTACAGAATATCCATTTTTTCTCGCGTGAGAGTTAATGGCATAGGCGATGTCCCCTAAATGCCCCCAGGGTTTGGCTGCTGCAAGACCTAATTCTACGCATTCTTTTGTCACTCGGACAATGCGCTCGGCCTCTGGATCTGTTTCCCCAATAATAAACATCCTAGAAGCGTCTGAAAAATAACCATCTAATATGGTAGAAACATCTACGTTGATAATATCTCCTTCCTCAAGGATTTCGTTTTCGTCTGGGATGCCGTGACAAATCACGTTGTTGATGGAAGTGCATACACTTTTTGGGAAACCTTCGTAGCCAAGAGGAGCGGGAATTCCCCCGTGGGATACTGTAAAGTCGTAAACCAATTTATCGATTTCGGCAGTACTCATACCGATGTGAATGTGCTCGGCAACGTGATCTAACACAGCTGTGTTAAGTTCGGCACTTTTCTTGATTTTTTCTATTTGCTCTGGGGTCTTTAGAAGGGAGCGGTCTGGGACGATCTGTCCCTTAGAAGCTAGAGACCATAATTTGATATCCAATTTATCCATCTGCTTACCTACTTTCTATTATATTTCCGTTACAAGTATAGCACCGGCTAACTGCCTTCGCAAATTATTTTCCTCTTCATATTTAACAAAACTCTTGGGGCCTATTTATTGTGTCGGTAGGAAAAATAAGGTATAATTTTGATGTGTATGGGTGTTTTAAAAACACATATTTTTAGGAAGCAGATTTCGTTTGAAAGGAGAACGGTTATGTTGAGAATCGGTATGCTTACCAGTGGTGGAGATTGTCAAGCCCTTAATGCAGCCATGAGAGGCGTTGTAAAGTGCGTATGCTCCCAGAGAGAGGATGTTGAAATATATGGATTCCAGGATGGATACAAGGGACTTATGTATTCTGATTTTAGGATTATGACTCCTAGAGATTTCTCAGGAATTCTTACAAGAGGTGGAACTATTCTTGGTACATCCAGACAGCCTTTTAAGCTTATGAGAGTGCCAGATGCCAATGGATTAGACAAGGTGGAGGCTATGAAGCAGACCTACCATAAGTTGAATCTGAATTGCCTGGTGGTTCTTGGAGGAAATGGAACCCACAAAACAGCGAATCTTTTAAGGGAAGAAGGCCTTAATGTTATTACCTTGCCAAAGACCATCGATAATGACCTTTGGGGAACTGAGATGACCTTTGGATTCCAGAGTGCGGTAGATATTGCTACAGATACCATTGATCGTATCCATTCAACGGCAACTTCTCACAGCCGCGTATTTATTGTAGAGGTTATGGGTCACAAGGTAGGCTGGGTTACCCTTCATGCAGGTATTGCCGGTGGGGCGGATGTAATTCTTCTTCCGGAAATTCCTTATGATACGGAAGCTATTGTGGAATACATTAATAGGCGAAAAGCGGCGGGTAAGAGCTTTACCATTATTGCAGCTGCAGAAGGTGCTATTTCCAAGGAAGATGCAAAGCTTTCCAAAAAAGAACTGGCTAAGAAGGTGTCAAAATATCCATCGGTTGCTTATCAGCTGGCAGAGAGAATTCAAAGCCGTATGGACCAGGAAGTTCGAATTACAGTACCTGGTCATACCCAGAGAGGTGGAGAACCTTGCGCATACGATCGAGTAATCGCTACAAGACTTGGGGCAGAGGCCGGAAGTGCCATTCTTCGTGGTGAATTTGGCTTTATGGTAGGCCTTAAACATGATAAGATTATTCACGTGCCTCTTGAGGAAGTGGCAGGAAAATTAAAATGCGTAGATCCGGAATCAGCTATTATTGAGGAAGCAAGAAATATTGGTATTAGCTTCGGTGAAATGAAAGACCTGGGATTAGAACAGACCCAGGAAAAAGCTGAGGAGCTGGTGGGTCCTGAAAAGGAGAAGAAAGTTAAAAAAGAAAAGAAATAATAGATTTCTGTTATTAAGATAAGGGAGTGTAATACATGTCGTATACGGCATTATACCGTAAATTTCGTCCAACCACATTTGAGGACGTTAAGGGGCAGGATGCCATAGTAAAAACATTGAAAAATCAAATCAGTGGGAATCGTACCAGTCATGCCTATCTGTTTTGTGGTACTAGGGGAACTGGTAAGACTACTGTTGCTAAGATTCTTGCAAAAGCAGTAAACTGCGAGCATCCGATAGATGGAAGTCCCTGTGGAGAATGCAGGATGTGTAAATCCATTGCTGAAGGCAGTTCTATGAATGTGATTGAAATTGATGCTGCCTCTAACAATGGTGTGGACAACATTAGGGAGATCCGTGAGGAGGTATCCTACCGGCCGACAGAAGGAAGGTATAAGGTATACATCATCGACGAGGTACATATGCTGTCGCCGGGGGCCTACAATGCGCTTTTAAAGACTTTGGAGGAACCGCCGGAGTATGTCATATTTATTTTGGCAACAACGGAAGCTCACAAGATTCCCATTACTATTTTAAGCCGTTGCCAGAGGTATGACTTTAAACATATTTCTCTTGGGACTATTGAGGATCGTTTGAAAGAACTGATTGCCAAAGAAGGTTGGGATGTGGAAGATAAGGCGGTACGCTATATTGCCAGGAGGGCAGACGGCTCTATGAGAGATTCTTTGAGTCTCTTGGATCAGTGCGTGGCTTTTTATTTAGGAGAGCGGCTGACCTACGACTATGTCTTAGAAGTTTTGGGAGCTGTGGATACGGAAGTTTTTAGTAGACTTCTTAGGCAGGTTTTGGATATGAATGTACGGGCTGTGATTTCTACGGTGGATGAGCTGGTGATTCAGGGTCGTGAACTTTCTCAGCTTGCCACGGATTTTACCTGGTATTTGCGAAATCTTTTGCTGGTAAAAAGCTCTGACGATATGGAAGATATCTTGGATGTGTCTACAGAGAATTTAGCCAGATTAAAAGAAGAAGCCCAGATGATCGAGGATAATACTCTCATGCGTTTTATCCGCATTTTTTCGGAGCTTTCCAATCAGTTGAAATTTGCAGTGCAAAAGCGGGTGCTCTTGGAGGTGACTCTGATTAAGCTTTGCAGACCTGCCATGGACCAGAACGCGGATGCCCTGTCTGACCGGGTAAAGGCCTTGGAAAAGCAGGCGCAAGAGGGGGCATTTCAGACAAAAGTGGTAACTATGCCCTCAGCAGAAACAAAAAGCGTAAAGCCGATCCAAAAACCTAAGCTTCCAGATGCCTTGCCGGAAGAAGTTGTTAAGGCTGCCCATGAGTTTAAACGCTGGAAAAATAGCGATTGTATGTCGGCTATGGTGCGAAGGTTTTTGGGAAGGGCGAATCTTAGTGCAGATGACAATGGAGGTTTGCTTCTGGTATTTGAAAATCCTGTAGATGTAAGTTTTTTAAATACAGAAGACCATAAGCAGGAGATTAAAGATGCTATTGCCCAGTACATAGGAAAGAATATGGAGATTGATATTCGAGGCCTTGAACCGGGGCGAAAATTTGATGAGCAGTATGCAGATCTTGAGGGGTGTGCAGCTATTGATTTTGAAATCAAACAGGAAGAGTAGATAAAAAGATAAAAGATAATAGACAATAGGAGGAGACCAATAGAATGGCAAAAAGAGGAGGATTTTCTGGTGGAATGCCAGGAAACATGGCAAATTTAATGAAGCAGGCTCAGAAGATGCAGCGTCAGATGGAAGAGCAGGCAAAAGAAATGGAAACAAAAGAATTTTCAGCAACAGCCGGTGGTGGCGCTGTGGAAGCAACTGTTTCCGGAACTAAGAAACTTTTGAAATTATCCATCGATGAGGATGCCGTAGATCCGGAAGATGTGGAAATGTTAGAAGATATGATTATCGCAGCGGTAAATGAGGCTTTGGAGAAGGTGGATGAAGAATCTACTTCTGCAATGGCCAAATTTACAGGTGGCGCAGGAATGCCGGGGTTATTCTAATGGATTACTATAGTAGTCAGATTACGAAGCTGATTGAAGAACTTTCCTGCCTGCCGGGAATCGGTTCTAAATCAGCAGCGAGACTTGCTTTCCATATTATCCATATGCCTAAGGAAGATGTGGAACGTTTGGCCAATACCATGATTGCTGCCAGAGATAATGTGAGATACTGCAAAGAGTGCTACACATTGACAGACCAGGAGCTTTGCCCGATTTGTGCCAGCTCCGGCAGAAATCATAAAACTATTATGGTGGTGGAGAATACCAGAGACCTAGCAGCCTATGAAAAAACCGGGAAATATGACGGGGTTTATCATGTGCTCCATGGAGCTATTTCCCCTATGCTGGGAATAGGGCCTGAGGACATTAAACTTAAGGAACTGATTACTCGTCTTCAAGGGGATGTGGAGGAAGTTATAATCGCCACTAATTCCAGTTTGGAGGGAGAGACCACTGCCATGTACATCAGTAAGCTGATCAAACCTACAGGCATTAAAGTAAGCCGCATTGCCAGCGGTGTTCCGGTAGGTGGAGACTTAGAATATATTGATGAAGTGACACTTCTTAGGGCCTTAGAAGGCAGAACAGAATTGTAGAAAGTTAACGTATTGACCGCCTTAGGTCAGTACGTTATAATTTTGGTATAAACCAATAAGGAGGGTTTTTTACATGAACAAGGTAGAGTTGATGAAGACAGCCAATGAGATTCGCAAAGGCGTGATCACAGCTGTTCACAGTGCGAAATCCGGTCATCCGGGGGGATCATTATCTGCAGCAGATATTTACACCTATCTGTATTTTGAGGAGATGAATATTGATCCGAAGGATCCCAAAAAAGAAGGACGTGATCGTTTCGTATTATCCAAAGGACACACAGCGCCAGGTTATTATTCCACATTGGCACACAGAGGATTTTTCCCGGTAGAGGATCTTACAACCCTTCGTAAAGTGGGATCTTACCTTCAGGGGCATCCGGATATGAAGCACATTCCGGGAGTAGATATGTCCAGCGGATCTTTGGGACAGGGAATCTCAGCAGCAGTTGGAATGGCTATCTCTGCAAAATTATCTGGGGCAGATTACAGAGTATACACACTTTTGGGAGATGGTGAGATTCAGGAAGGACAGGTATGGGAGGCATCTATGCTGGCAGCTCATAGAAAACTGGACAACCTGGTAGTGATCGTTGACAATAACAATTTACAGATTGATGGGGAAATCAGTGAGGTTAACTCTCCGTATCCGATCGACAAGAAGTTTGAAGCTTTTAATTTCCATGTAATCAACGTAGATGGACATGATTTTGATCAGCTTGCAGCCGCTTTTAAAGAGGCTAGAGAGACCAAAGGCCAGCCTACAGCCATTATAGCTAAGACTGTGAAGGGTAAAGGGGTATCCTTCATGGAGAATCAGGCTTCATGGCACGGAGCTGCTCCTAACGATGAGCAGTATGAAATCGCAATGGCAGATTTGGAGAAAGTAGGTGAAGCATTATGTCAGAAGTAAAGAAGATTGCAACAAGAGAAAGCTATGGTAACGCTTTGGTTGCCTTGGGAGAGAAACACCCAGATTTAGTTGTTTTAGATGCGGATCTTGCCGGAGCAACAAAGACGGGCACATTTAAGAAAGCATTTCCAGAGCGTCACATTGACTGCGGTATCGCCGAGTGCAATATGGTAGGTGTGGCAGCAGGACTTGCAACAACAGGAAAAGTTCCATTTGCAAGTACCTTTGCAATGTTTGCAGCAGGACGTGCATATGAGCAGATTCGTAACTCTGTTGGATATCCAAAACTTAATGTAAAAATCGGAGCAACCCATGCAGGTATTTCTGTAGGTGAAGATGGAGCAACCCATCAGTGCAACGAGGATCTTGCTCTTATGAGAACCATTCCGGGTATGGTTGTATTGAATCCTTCTGATGATGTGGAAGCAAAGGCCGCAGTTGAGGCGGCATATGAGCACCAGGGACCGGTTTATCTTCGTTTTGGAAGATTAGCAGTTCCGGTAATTAACGATAATCCAGACTACAAGTTTGAGATTGGTAAGGCAATTACCCTTCGTGAAGGAACTGATGTTACCATTATCGCAACAGGACTTACTGTTGCAGAGTCTCTTGCAGCAGCAGAGAAGCTTGCCGCAGATGGAATCAGCGCAGAAGTAATCAACATGCATACTCTCAAACCTTTGGATGAGGCAGCAGTAGTTGCAGCAGCAGAGAAGACCGGTAAAATCGTAACCGTTGAGGAGCACTCTATTATTGGTGGTCTCGGAAGTGCGGTAAGTGATGTGGTAGCTGAGAAGGCACCTGCAAAGGTAAAGAAGATCGGTATTATGGATACTTTTGGAGAATCAGGACCGGCAGTAGAGCTTATTAAGAAGTATGGTCTTGATGCAGATAGTATTTATGCATCTGTAAAGGCTTTTGTGTAAGATGAGTCACAAGACAGAGAGATGAAAAAATATATAAAAGAAACTTTTGACTATATGTGCAAAGATGTTCGCAGTTATGGCAAAGGTATTATGTGGGCGGTTGTTTTAATAATCGCCCACTTTGTGATTTTGAGTAAATATATAGCAAGCCTATGCCCCTTGGTATGGATTACAGGTTATTCTTGCCCGGCTTGTGGCCTTACCCGGGCGGGAATCTGCTTGCTGAGAGGTCAATATGGGAGGGCCCTAGAACTACATCCTTTTATTTACGTAATACTGGCCTTTGGGATGGGGGCAATGGTTTATAGGTACCTTTTTCATGGAAAATCGGTGAAGTGGATGCAAGTGCTCTTAGTCATTATGATTGTGGCAATGATTCTCTATTATGTTTATCGATTCTTGAACTATTTTCCTAATCAGCAGCCTATGGTATATAATCCCAATAATTTAATGAATTTAACAAAATTATTGGCGCGAAGCTTGGGATATAATTTCTGATTAAAGTGGGGATTTGGTAGTGTTAGAATAAAACACATTGTATAGAGGCTATTGGTATGCTATCTTAGAATTAGGAAGTTGTTAAGTTCTAAAGATTTAGAGGAGGAGAAACTATGGATAATCAGTATGATCCAAATCAGGGATATTCAGATCCCAATGCAAACCAGTATAATTATGGTAATGGAGGACAGCCAGATTATAATCAGTACGGTTATAACAATCAGCCAAACTACAATGGGTATCCTAATCAGCCTATAAATATGGATGATCCCACACCAATGACTATAGGACAGTGGCTGCTTACAATCATTGTATTGGCAATTCCCTGTGTGGGAATCATTATGTATTTTGTGTGGGCTTTTGGGACAGGGAATCTTAATCGTAAGAATTACTGTCGGGCATGTTTGATAATAGCAGCCTTTTTTGTAGTCTTGTGGCTTTTGTTTGTAATGCTATTTGGAGCTGCCTTTAGCGCAGGGATGCGTAGCTTTTTCTAGACTATGCATTAAAAGAAAAAATATGTGTTTTTATATAGAATCCTGCAAGTCAGGATTCTATTTTTATGTACACATTTTTTGAAATATGTTATACTGACCCCAAATTAGCAAAATAAGAAGTTGAGGATCAAATGAAGAACCATAAGAATACAAATCTCCATGTTGTGCGAGAGGATGAGGATCCTGCCGATCAGCTGGTGGAGAATTTAATCAAAGAATTAAATGAGGAAGATGGAGTGGAGGATCCACTGCTAAATGGGAAGGAAAGACGCAAGAAGCGGCGGAGACGTGCGGCTATACGCTTAGGCATTTTGCTGGTGGTAGTTGTAGGGATTTATTTGTTGATTAGCTTGCAGACCTACACAAAGGTACGTATTTCTGACACATTTGCAATAGGAGAAGCTACTTCTAGCAATTATGTGGAATTTGAATCTGGATTTTTAAAATATAGTCGGGATGGTATTTCTTATCTGAATCAAAAAGGAGAGGAACAGTGGAATCAATCCTACCAGATTAAGAAACCTACGGTTGTAGTGGGGAATTCAGCGGCGCTTGTGTATGATCAAGGGGGGAATACCATTGAGGTTATCACCAAGGATGACGTAAAGGGAGAGATAGAAACCAATATGCCTATTGAACATGCGGCAGTATCTAGCCAGGGAATTGTAGGAGCTATTCTTAAAAATTCTGAATCTGCAATGGTCATGTGTTATGACGCAAAGGGCAATGTTTTGGTAGAACATAAAAGTTCTATTTCCGGAACAGGATATCCTATCAATGTGGCCCTGTCTAATGATGGAAATACGATGGAAGTTCTTTATCTTTATACGCAAGATGGAAAGATTACCTCAAAGATTCTTTATTATAATTTTGGAACAGCAGGAGAAGAAAAAACAGACCATATCGTTTCGGAAAAAGAGTATGATGATACAATTATGAGCAGTGCATTCTTCTTGGATGAGACTACTTCTGTGGCGGTGGGAGATAATTTGCTTGCCATATACAGTGGGACAGAGAACCCGAAAGAAAGTACTACTATTAAAATAGACGGAGAAATTAAAAACGTCTTTCACAGCGATAAATACATTGGATTTATTGTGAAAAACAAAAATGCCTCTGAATATGAATTGCAGTTGTATAACACTTCTGGTAAAAAAGTGTTAAGCAAGTCTGTTGCAGATACCTATGATAAGGTGAAAATTAGTGGCGGACAGGTAATCTTATATGATGGAAAGAAGTGTAGTATTTATAAGACAAATGGAATTCACAGGTTTGAGGGAAGTATGGATCGGGACATTTTGGAAATACTTCCAGTGGCAGGAGTGAATCGATATGTTGTCATGACAGCAGATGGATTAGATCTGGTTCGTTTAGTGAAATAGGATGAATCTATATTGGATTTTATTCATTTAGCGAAAATAAGGAGTGCTTATGAACTGGTTGTTGGGAATCGTAGGAGCATTATTTTTAATAGGCTTTTTCATAGGAATCTATAGAGGGGCAATACGAATTGCAGTTTCTGTAGCTACTACCATTGTGACGTTGGTGGTGGTCTGCTTTGCGTCCCCTTATGTAGCAGACTTGGTGGAAACCTATACCCCCATTAACGAAGTGATTGAGGATAAAGTATCTTCCGCTATTACTACAGCTGCTTTGACCCAGTTAAATCAAAACCAGGAAGACACTAGCAGTTCTATAGGCCTCACCAAAGAACGGGTGGAAAAAGTTTTAAAGGCTGCCGGTGTGGATGAAGAAGATCTTGCAGAACATGGTATTACTATAGATGACATTGTAAATGGAAATGTTACTAGCCAGGACTTGGCTAAATATGGTATATCCAGCAGTGTATTAGGTGGCGTAAGTGGAAGCAGCACGGATAGTGATTCCACTTCTCTGAGTGATATCAATATTCCATCAGATATTCAAGGACAGGCAATTGAAGAGGCAGACATGCCTCAGATTTTCAAGAACCTTCTCCAGAAAAACAACAATAGCGATACCTATGCAGAGCTTGGGGTAAAAAACTTTGCAGAGTATGTAGGAAAGTATTTGTCAAATCTTATCATATATTTGGTTTCTTATATAGTAACCTTCTTGGTTGTGACCTTGATCCTTCGTGCCATAATCTTTTCTTTAGATATTGTGGCAGACCTGCCGGTACTGGGATTTGTAAATCGATTGGCCGGGGGAGTGATTGGGTTGCTTTGCGCGGCAATTGTTGTTTGGATCATGTTTATTATCATTACCCTTCTATATACAACAGAAGCAGGAAAAGCACTTTATGATACGATACAGGCAGAGCCATATTTGAAAGCATTGTACGATTTTAATCCAATTTTAAATATTGCAATATTTTTAAAATAAACCTGTTGACAAACGTGGGCTATAGTGGTAATCTATACAAGCTGTCGCGTGAGACAAGTCTGGAAAGCACTGTGGCTTACGAGATTGCAAAAAAAGAATAAAAAAGGTGTTGACAAATAACAAACAACATGATATTCTAGATAAGCTGTTTCGCGAAAATAAATCGATGAGACAAAAGAAAAATAAAAAACTTCTTGACAAGCTGGATGAGATATGATAATCTGTTAAAGCTGTCGCGAAGACAGACAGAACCTTGATAATTAAACAATAGACAACAAA
>CAVBQS010000050.1:0-92665 GCA_963597615.1 Bacteroidaceae bacterium | reverse complement strand
CTTCTTCGGATAAATGCAAATTATTCATTGACAATCCCGAGGTTCTTCTCCACGGCTTCCAATGTCAGCCAGCCTTTCTCTTCGCCAGATTTTCGGCCTTTTGCAAGTTCATTCATCAGCCGGAGGGTTGCCTGTGTCTTTTCAAAGTCCTGCATATCGAGAATTGCATATCTGCCGCGTCCGTTCTTTGTCAGAAAAACCGGAGCACCAACAGCCACATCATGCAGCACATCACTGTAATTTCGCAGATCGGAAATGGGTTTGATATTTGGCATATTTCTCAGCTCCTTTCATCCATAGTATATCCCAATCTGCTGTAAAATTCAACCGCAGTTTTTACAACACATGAATTGATGCTGTATCATAAAATTTGACAGAAAAAACACGTATATTTTGATATATAATCAATAGGTAATTGCACCAGGGATCTGGTTCTCATCTTCAAGATCCTTATGTACAGCTACGCTAACTCCGTTGTAATACAGGTTTTCAAATACAACCAAAGTCTCTCCGGCAAGTGCACTTCCATCAAATGTAAAGGAAAGGTCTACAGTTCCGTTTTCTGACTCAGCTGTAAATGTCTTTTCAGCTGTTACTTTTACGCCATTAATCTCTAAGGCTTTTCCGGTATCCTTATTCATTAAGGTTCCCTTTACGGTATATTCCTTACCTACTAAGAGGTTCTTGTACTCTACCTTATCAGTAATGGTCATATCTTTTTCTGCAAGTGCAAGACCAGTGTTTGTCTTTACATCTGCTGCGGTAGTTCCAATCTCAGGGAAGTGGATAGTCTGATCTGTATCGGTCAGATCTGCGTGAGTTGCATATTCCTTATCCTTATAAAGGATAGTTTCAAATGCTACAACGGTCTTTCCCTTTAAGTTGCTACCATTAAATTTGAATGTAATGTCAATCGTTCCGCTTTCTATGTCAGTCTTGAATGTCTCACTGGCTGTAATCTCTTTTCCGTCATTATCTAATACTGCTTTACCAGTCTCTTTGTCCATCAAAGTTCCCTCTACGGTATACTTCTTTCCGATTCTGAGTCCTGAATATTCAACAGTATCAACGATAACGGTTTCCTCATCAGCTTTGCTGATATGATCTTTTGTCTCCTGTCCAAGAGCTGTGGTCTTTACTCCCGGGAAGTAGATGGTATGATCTAAGTTGTTGATATCATTATCTGGAACAATTTCTTCTCCATCTAATGTAACAGTTTCATATGCTACAAGAGTTTTTCCTGCCATATTACTTGCATCAAAAGCATACATAACATTGAACTTAACTTTAAAGTCAACATTTCAATTAACCGTATTATCAACAGCTCAGGAAGTTTTTTTATCTGTATATTTCTCTAAATAATACCAAACACATGAAGAATAACAATCAGTGTTAATACTGGGCAAATAACAATTAAGGAAAACTTATCAAATGCTCTAAGACTGCCATATTTGCCATCATTTGTCAGCTCTTTCTCATATCCTTCAAAGCCCCATCCTTTCACTACATAAACACATGTTAGCAATATGCCAAGAGGAAGAAGAACATAACCACTTAAACAGTCAATCCAATCATAGATATCATAATAGGCAATTCCTTGAATACTTGGCCACGGAAGGGTAAACCAACTAAGGACACCTTTTGAAAGGGAGCATATAAGGCTTCCCCCATATACCAATACTGCCGTGATAAATAGGGAAGTCCGATGGGAAGTATGGGTGATCTCCTGTATATACATTCGGGGAATCTCAAGGATGGTAAAGAAGGTGGATATTACCGCCAAGATCAAAGCCGCAAAGAAGAAAGCACCAAATACTCGTCCCCCTGGCAAGGTTTCAAAAATCTGTGTCATTGCTGCAAATACCAGTGACGGTCCAGATGACATTTCACTTCCACTTCCGACTACTGTGGGAATTACAACAAATCCAGCAAGGAGTGCTACGAAGGTATCACAGATATCAACCCACCATGCATCTGCCTGTAGGTTTGTATTCTTATCCATACTAGCTCCCAGGGTTGTATAGATACCCCAGCCAATACCTACAGAGAAGCAAGACTGCATACATACATCTGCAAACTGGCTCATTCCGAATTTGCTAAAATCAGGAACAAAATAATATTTCAATCCTTCGACTGCTCCAGGAATAACAATCAGGGCAAATACTCCACATAAAATCAAAAGAATAATCAGGGCAGGCATAATTACTTTTGAAGCCTTTTGCACCACATTGGTGATTCCAAAATACAGGAAAAATACAATAATCGCTATAATAATAAGATTATAAATTAATGGCTGTGCAGTACTGCTGATATAATTATCAAAGTATGCCTGCTTATCTTCTCCAAAATCACCAGATACAATATAAGTTACAAGATATTTTAGTACCCATCCAGATACAACTACATAATAAAAATCAATCAGCAAGGTACATACAATATTAATCACTCCCACAAAGCGCCATTTGGGATTAATAACGCCAAAACTTCCCGCGGCACTGGCCCGACCTCTGCGTCCAATAGCTTGTTCTGCCTGCACAACGGGATGACCCAACAAAATACATACAGCAATGTAGACCAGTACGAAGGCGCCTCCACCATCGCCGTAAGCCAAAGATGGAAACTTCCAAATATTACCAAGTCCTACTACTGCACCGGCAGCCACCATAATGTAACCAAATCTGGAGAAACTTTTGTTTTCTTTGTGTTCACTCATACTAACACTCCTTTAGATTTCATTATTTACAAGCATCCTATCACTTGTTACATTCATACAACAAAAAAAGGCGTTACTTCTCTTTTGAGAAATAACGCCCTTGTCATAAAAATTTACTAAATCTTAGCAAATACTAAATTACCTGTCAAGGTTAATCTTAAAATTTTCCTTCTTTAGCTGCTTCTTCTACAGAAACTGCAACTGCTACGGTAGCACCTACCATCGGGTTGTTACCCATACCGATTAATCCCATCATCTCTACATGCGCTGGTACAGAAGAAGATCCTGCAAACTGAGCATCTGAGTGCATACGTCCCATTGTGTCTGTCATACCATAAGAAGCTGGTCCTGCAGCCATGTTATCTGGATGAAGTGTACGTCCTGTACCACCACCTGATGCTACTGAGAAGTATTTCTTACCCTGCTCGATACACTCTTTTTTGTAGGTACCTGCTACTGGGTGCTGGAAACGTGTTGGGTTTGTTGAGTTACCAGTGATAGATACGCCAACATTCTCGTGATGCATGATAGCAACACCTTCCTGAACATCATCTGCACCGTAGCACTTAACTGTTGCACGGATTCCATTTGAATATGGCTTCTCGTATACAACGTTTAATTCTGCAGTCTTGTAATCATACTTTGTCTCAACAAATGTAAATCCATTGATACGAGAAATGATCTGTGCAGCATCTTTTCCAAGTCCGTTAAGAACAACACGAAGTGGTTTCTGACGAACCTTGTTTGCCTTCTCTGCGATACCAATTGCACCTTCAGCAGCAGCAAAAGACTCATGCCCAGCTAAGAAGCAGAAGCACTCTGTCTCCTCTTCCAAAAGCATCTTTCCAAGGTTACCATGTCCAAGACCAACCTTACGATGGTCTGCAACAGATCCTGGAATACAGAATGCCTGAAGTCCTTCTCCGATAGCTGCTGCAGCATCAGAAGCCTTCTTGCATCCCTTCTTAATAGCGATAGCTGCACCTACAGTATAAGCCCAGCAAGCGTTCTCAAAACAGATTGGCTGAATCTTCTTAACCTGCTCATATACATCAAGTCCAGCGTCCTTTGTAATCTTCTCAGCTTCTTCAATAGAGCTGATTCCATACTGATTTAAAACAGCATTGATCTGGTCAATTCTTCTTTCATATGATTCAAATAAAGCCATTTAATTATCCTCCTGAATATTCTACTACTCTACACGTGGGTCAATGATCTTAGCTGCATCCTGTACACGTCCGTACTGACCTTTAGCCTTTTCCCATGCTGTGTTAGGATCATCACCTTTTTTGATAAAGTCTGTCATCTTTCCAAGAGAAACGAACTGGTAGCCGATTACTTCTCCATCCTCGTCTAAAGCGATTCCTGTTACATAACCTTCTGCCATCTCTAGGTATCGAACACCCTTCTCCTTGGTAGCGTACATTGTTCCAACCTGTGAACGAAGTCCCTTTCCAAGGTCCTCTAATCCTGCACCTACTGCAAGTCCGTCATCAGAGAATGCACTCTGTGTACGTCCATAAACGATCTGAAGGAATAATTCTCTCATAGCTGTATTGATTGCATCACATACAAGGTCTGTGTTCAAAGCTTCAAGAATTGTCTTGCCCTGTAAAATTTCAGCTGCCATAGCTGCTGAGTGTGTCATACCGGAACATCCAATTGTCTCCACTAACGCTTCCTCAATAACACCATTCTTTACGTTAAGAGACAATTTACAGGCTCCCTGCTGCGGTGCACACCAGCCAACGCCGTGTGTAAAACCGGAGATATCTTCAATCTTCTTAGCATGTACCCACTGACCCTCTTCCGGAATCGGAGCTGGTTCATGCTTAGCACCCTTAGCTACTGGGCACATGTTTTCAACTTCTTTTGTGTAAATCATGCGAAATACTCCTTTCAACTGCTAATACTTTTGTTATTAGGTTTGTTATTCCTTTAACACCAGTCATTATTTTCTCATATTCACACATGTTCGTCAATTAATATAATGACCAAAATTCCGAATCATTTTTAAACTTTTCTATCTCATCAAAACGAAAAGGAGCAGTTACCCATAAATAACCTAAATCATTGGAATCATCGGCTTTGTAATTCAAATCAAATCCTATTTCGATGCCATCTTCGTCCACAAAAAAATTCACCACGTAGACTCCGTCCTTACTGTCGCCTTGTAAAGCTTCCCTCAGCTCATCTATGGACAGCTCTGATAAAAAATTATCATTTCCTGCCTCGCTCCTCATAGTATCACGCCACTGACCAATAAAATCCGGACTCATATCAATTATATCTTTTGCTTCATAAATGCTTCCATCTTTCAAACTTATGTTGATGGTTCGAAGATTATAGGAAAGTTCTTCAGAGCTTCCACGGTAGCTATAATCCTCATAGACGACGCTTAAAAGCTTCTCAGAAGCATAGGTCACCTTATAGGTTACCATACTGGCAAGGACTGGATTGTTAGCTGCAAGGACCTTTTCTTTTACCTCATCTGTTGGATTCTCGTAAAGCTTGTCTACAGAATCCATAGCCACTTCCTTCAGGGCTTCATTGACCTTTTCTTCCACATCAGATTTTTTAAGGCCTGTTACCATTGGATAATTAATTTCAAAGGTAATATAGGTGCTGGTTTTTTCTGTATCTGTAAAAGAGTAGCTGTCTTCATCTAATGTATAGGAAATATCTTCATCTATGTATTCTGGTATGGCATTTACACCATCGGTAGAATCTAAAGAATCACCATCACTATAAGAATCATCTGAATCATCCCCAAAATCATCATATAGCTCTCCTGGTAAAATCTCATCACCGTCATATTCATCGAAAATATCAAAGTCGTCTTCATCATCATAGAAATCGTCATAAACGGCTTCTTCAGCAAATCCTAATAGCTCCGGAAGAAACCAGCAAATATTAAAAAAGGTTCCCACAATAATGACCAATACAGAAATTCCCGCAAGGATTTTATATTTCATTTGCAAACTTCCTTTCCTTTATCTAAAGGGTTATTTTTACAAACCTCCATGGGTTAACACCTGCACGTTCTTAGCAACATAGTCAACCAAGGATACAACCGTAAGAATCAGAGACAACCAAATTAGGATCAGGCCCAGCACATCAAAAATTCCTCCAAGATCTGCAATTAATACAATGACCATAGCCATCTGGGATACGGTCTTTGCCTTTCCCCACATACTAGCTGCAATTACAATTCCGCTGTCAGATGCTACCAAACGGAAACCGCTGATAATAAATTCTCTCGCAATAATCACAATAACAAACCAGGCAGTCAACTGACCGGAAGGAATCATGCAGATCATTGCTGAGCAAACCAAAAGTTTATCTGCCAAAGGATCCATAAACTTTCCAAAATTAGTTACTAAATTTCTTGCTCTTGCAATTTTTCCATCAAAAAGGTCTGTCAAAGAAGCCAGGCAAAAGATAAGAAGGGCAATCCACTTGTTAGCACTTCCACCTACGTCTGTTAACATAAAAAATACAAAAAATGGAACCATAAGTACTCTAAGTACGGTTAATTTGTTTGGTAAATTCATAATGCTCATCTCCTAATTATAATGTAATGTTAATGGGTTATAAAAGTTCTCCGATTAAATCATACTCTGCGGCTCCGGTTACTTTTACCTTAGCAAAGTCTCCGGACATAAGGTCCACATCTGTATGAATAAAGATCATTCCGTCTACATTAGGAGCATCTTTATAGGTTCTTCCAACATAGGCATTTTCATCAGCTACTTTTCCTTCAATCATAACAAGAACTTCCTGGCCGATCATATCCTCTGCCTTGTCAAAGGCAATCTCCTGCTGAAGTTCCATAATATCTGCCTGACGATCTTCCTTTACAGATTCTTCAATCTGCTCTGGCATAGTTGCTGCCGGTGTGTCTTCTTCCGGGGAATAGGTAAATACCCCCAAACGGTCAAATTCCATGGCATCTACAAAGTCTAAAAGTTCCTGATGCTGGTCTTTTGTCTCTCCCGGAAATCCTGTAATCAAGGTAGTACGTAGGGCAATGTCCGGAATTTCTTCTCGAAGCTTACAGACAATATCCATTAACTGCTGTTTAGAAGTTCTTCTTCCCATGCGTTTTAAGATCTCATCGTTGGCATGCTGAATTGGAAGATCAAGATAATGACAAATCTTCGACTCTTCTTTTATGGTCTGGATAAGTTCATCATAAATTTCCTCTGGATAACAGTAAAGAACTCGGATCCACTGAAGGCCCTGAATTTGGCACAATCCTTTTAGCAGTTTATGAAGAGATTTTTCTCCATAGAGGTCTTTTCCATAAAGGGTAGTTTCCTGGGCAACTAAAATTAATTCCTTAACTCCCTGGTCTGCTAAGTCCTTAGCCTCTTTTAAAAGCCGGTCCATAGGAAGGCTGCGGTAATTGCCTCGAACCTTTGGAATAATACAGTAGGTACAATGCTTATCACAGCCTTCTGCAATTTTAAGATAAGCAAAATGTCCACCTGTAGTAACCATACGCTTGCTGTCTACTAAAGGCAAGGAATCCACATCCTCCAACTCCAGCAGGTGTCCTTTATTTGTAAGGATTTCCTCAATCGTCTCTACAATCTTATCATATGCAGTGGTACCTAAGACCGCATCGACTTCCGGAATCTCGTCCATAATTTCCTGCTTGTATCTTTGGGCAAGACAACCTGTAACAATCAGTGCTTTTAGCTGTCCCTCGGTTCTTAGATTTCCCATTTCTAAAATCGTCTGGACGCTCTCTTCTTTTGCATCATTGATGAAGCAGCAGGTATTAACAACAATAACATCTGCCTGCAGCTCATCATCTACAATTTGGTAGCCCTTTTCCGCTAAAAGTCCCAGCATCACCTCTGAATCCACCAGGTTTTTGTCGCACCCCAGGGAAATAAATAATATATTCATAGTCACTCCTTTGATTTATATAAATGCTCAAAAAGCAGATGCCATAAGACACCTGCCATCTCTTACTCTTTTGTAATCTACATATTCTTTTTAACTATACGTAGATTCTTTCAAAATCCTAAGCCTCATCAATGATGACTTCTGCATCTTCTGTAGCAAGAGGTTCTTCATCCTCTCCCTGCCCAAGAATGCTAATCTTTGACTGATTTAACTCGTCAATAGCGATAGACAGAGGCTTCTCCCCCTTCTTTGTGTCTACAAGAGGCATAGAGCCATCAATAATCTGACGAGCTCTCTTGGCTGTTGCCATAACGATAGAATAACGGCTGTTTACTACCTTCTCTTCTCCCTCTTCCACGTCCTTGTTAACAACTTTCATTAAATCTGTATAAGATGGATGTAACATAAAATCTATTCTCCTTTCAATTCTCTCTTCATTTGATCTATAAAACTCATATTACGGGTAACTCTTCGATGTTCTCTCTGAATCAGTTCATGTAGCTCTTCTACACACTCCTCAAGATCATCGTTGATCACCAAATAATCATAGTGATTCATAAATTCTGCCTCTTCACAAGCTCTTGCCATTCTAGAAGCAATCACCTCTGGGGTCTCTGTTCCCCGCATGGTGAGACGGTGCTCTAGTTCTTTTGCTGAGGGCGGTGTCACAAATAAGAGAAGAGTATCCGGAAATTTTTCCCTTACCTTTAATGCTCCTTGAATTTCGATCTCAAGAATCACATCTTTGCCTGCCTCCAACTGTTCCATAATATAGGCCTTAGGGGTCCCATAATAATTCGACACGTATTTAGCATACTCTATCAGTTCATCCTGTGCAATCATTTTTTCAAATTCATCCACAGTCTTAAAGAAATACTCTCTGCCAGGAACCTCTCCCTCTCTGGGGGCTCTTGTGGTAGCGGAAATTGACAATGCATAATTGTCATATTTCTCCATAATTCGCTTCATTAGAGTACCTTTTCCGGCGCCTGAGAAACCGGAAACAACGATTAAAATTCCCTTGTCATTCATAAGTCACACCTTCTCCTATTTTGCAAACTATTCAATATTCTGAATCTGCTCCCTAACCTTTTCAATCTCTGTCTTAAGATCAATTCCGATATTGGAAATTTCCAGATCATTGGCCTTAGACAAAATGGTGTTGGCCTCTCTATTCATCTCCTGGGCAATAAAATCCAACTTCCGTCCAATGTTGCCATCATCGGAAAGCAGGGTATCTTTCATGCCACACACATGGCTTTTTAAGCGAACTACTTCCTCATCGGTACAGATCTTATCTGCAAATATAACCACTTCTGCGGCAATGCGACTCTCCTCAATCTGAGTATCTGCTAAAAGTTCCTTTACCTTTCCTTCTAACTTCTCCCTGTAATCTGAAATAATCTTAGGAGACCGTTCCTCAATCATAGCCACTAGCTCCAGCATATGATCTAGCTTCTCAACAATATCCTTCTTAAGATTCTCTCCTTCTTTGGCTCTTGTCTCCACAAACTGATCTATAGCGCCGTTTAAGGCCTCCTCCAGTCCCTTCCAAAGCTCGTCTTGATCTTCTGCCTGCTCTTCCATAGTAAATACTTCCGGATATTTTGAAAGGGTAGATACACGGATGTCATTCTCCAAAGAAAATGTCTCCTGCAGCTGCCGCAAATACTTTAAGTATTCTCCGGCCAGCTGCTCATTATATTTAATAGCCACCTGGCCTTCCGAGCTATCCTCGTAGTTAATAAAAATATCTACCTTGCCTCGGTGAACTCTTTGTTTTAGAACATTTCGAATTCCGCTTTCAAAGAAATTCAGCTTCTTAGGCATGCGAATGTTGGCGTCCAGATATCGGTGATTCACGCTCTTAATCTCCACCGTGTACTTTCTTGGTCCATCTGTAATCTCACAACGTCCGAAACCTGTCATACTTTTAATCATGCTTGTTTCCTCTTCATTTAATGAAATAATATTTGATAGTCTATACTTAGACTGAAATCACGGCATTAAAAACCATTCTTGATTATAATCTATTTGGTTTCTTCCGTCAACTGTGTTAGAATGACAAGAAGATTATGAAGTTTTTGAAACCAGGAGGACTTAAGATGGCATTTGATGGAATTACAGTATCGGCAATTACAAAGGAATTACAGGAGAATCTTTCTGGTGGCCGAATTGCTAAGATTGCTCAACCGGAAATAGATGAACTTCTTTTAACTATTAAATCTACCAAGGGGCAGCGCCGTCTCTATATTTCCGCCAGTGCTTCCCTCCCCCTGATTTATTTAACAGAAGAAAACAAGCCCAGCCCCATGACGGCTCCTAATTTTTGCATGCTTTTAAGAAAACATATTGGAAACGGCAAGATTCTTTCCATTAGCCAGCCTAGCCTTGAGCGAATTATTATTATGGAAATCGAGCATTTAGATGAAATGGGCGATCTTTGCCGCAAGAAATTAATTGTGGAAATTATGGGAAAACACAGCAATATTATTTTCTGCAATGAGGATGGAAGAATTATTGATAGCATCAAACATGTATCCGCTCAAATGAGTTCTGTCAGAGAGGTTCTTCCGGGAAGAGACTATTTTATTCCGGATACCATGAACAAGCTGGATCCTTTGACTGTAAGGGAGGAAGACTTTAAGAAGGCCTTAAGTGAGAAACCTGCGGCAGTGGGAAAAGCTATTTACTCTTCTTTCACCGGCATTAGTCCTGTAGTAGCAGAAGAAATCGCTTATGAGGCAGGAGTGGATTCTGACCTACCAGCCAAGGAACTTTCCTCAGATATTCTTACCCATTTGTATCGGCAATTTTGCTACTATCTAGATCCTATAAAGGAAGGAAATTTTCATCCGGTAGTATATTATAGGAATAACGTACCTGTAGAATTTAATGCAGTAAGTCTTTCTCATTTTACGGACTGTACTACAAAAGAATATGAATCAATTTCCCAAGTATTGGTAAGCTACTATGCCACGAAAAATACCCTTACCAGGATCCGCCAGAAAAGTGCAGATCTTAGACATGTAGTCCAGACGGCCTTAGAAAGAAATAATAAAAAATATGACCTTCAGTTAAAGCAACTAAAGGATACTGAAAAAAGAGAAAAAAATAAGGTTTATGGGGAATTGATTAATACCTACGGTTATGGATTAGAACCAGGAGCAAAATCCCTTTCCTGCCTTAATTACTATACCAATGAGGATGTAACTATTCCCTTAGACCCTACCCTTACTCCCCAGGAGAACTCTCAAAAGTATTTTGCAAAATATAATAAGCAAAAGCGAACATTTGAGGCCTTAACTTCCCTTACCCAGGAAACTGCTGATGAAATTCAGTATTTGGATTCTGTAAATACTGCCTTGGATATTGCCATGAGCGAAGCAGACTTAGCCCAGATCAAAGAAGAATTGACCCAAAGTGGCTACATCCGAAGAAAATTTACTAAGAAAAAAATCAAGCTAACCAGCAAGCCTTTACACTATATTTCCAGTGACGGTTATGATATTTACGTGGGACGAAATAATCTGCAAAATGACGAACTAACCTTTCATTTTGCCAACAACGGGGATTGGTGGTTTCATGCAAAGAAGGCTCCCGGCTCCCATGTCATTGTAAAAGCAGACGGAAAAGAACTTCCAGACCGGGTTTTCGAGGAGGCCGGAAAGCTTGCAGCCTACTACTCCAAAACCCCAGGAGACAAGGTGGAAATCGATTATGTAGAACGAAAGCATGTAAAGAAACCAAGTGGCGCCAAGCCAGGCTTTGTGGTTTATTACACTAACTACTCTCTCATTATAGATTCTGATATTTCTATGTTAAAGGAAGTGGACTAATTCTATATTATAAGAATTTATTGTATAAAAAAACGGAAAGCAACCAAGGAGATTTTCATCTTCCTTCCTTGCTTTCCGCTTTTTTTTCATCTTTATATTTTACTCACTCACAGGTGTTCCAAGCAAATAATCTATAAATTGCTGGGCTGTTCGTCCTGATAATCCTCCGTGGCTAAGCTCCCACTTATTGGCAGCAAGGAACAAGTCTTCCTCCGGCATATCAATGCCATTCTTCTTTGCCAGTTCCTTTACAATAACCTGGAATTCTTTCTTTGCAGGTTTTCCATAATAAATCGTCACACCAAATCTGGCTACCAGAGAAAGCTTCTCCTGAACCGTATCATTGGTATGCATATCTTCATCTCGGTCCGCCTTGTCTTTGTAAGTCTCCCGAATCAGATGTCTACGGTTGGAAGTTGCATAGATTAAAATATTATCAGGCTTCTTTTCCAGACCTCCTTCGATCACTGCTTTTAAGTACTTGTACTCAATCTCAAATTCTTCAAAGGAAAGATCATCCATATATATAATGAATTTGTAGTTTCGGTTTTTCACCTGAGCGATCACATCATTTAAATCCTGGAACTGATGCTTATAAACCTCGATCATACGAAGTCCCTGATCATAATACTGGTTCAATATGGCCTTGATAGAAGAAGATTTTCCAGTTCCCGCATCTCCGTATAAGAGGCAGTTGTTAGCCTTTCTTCCATTAACAAAAGCCTCTGTATTATCAATTAATTTTTTCTTTGCCATGTCATAGCCAATCAAATCTTCCAGATGAACATGGGCTATCTTTGTAATAGGGACAATCTCAGCTCCCAAATCCGTATGTTCAATACGAAATGCCTTGTGAAGACCAAACTTACCAACACCAAATTCTTTATAGAATGTAGTTATGGTATTTTTAAATTCTAAAACATCACCAGTCTTAGAAAGAGCCCTGCTAAGATCACAGATTCTATCTCTAATTCTCTGATTAAAAACTTTTCCCTGGCCTTTTACTCCTTCATAATTACGAATCATGGAAAGACAGTCAACCTTCAGAACACTTTCTAAAGATGAAAAATCATAATCAAAAAGCTCCTTAAAAATGGCAAAATCATGTTCTGCCACCGTGTTAATACTACCATCCACCAGGCCCACAATCTCACAGGAAGTACTGTAAGCATTCTCATGGCTTGCCAAAAGATAGGTCAAATATGTATGCCACAAATTCCCCTCAAATCCGTACTGGCAGGACATTTCCAAAATCTCATTGATGCAATCAAATAAAAGACCCTTCATGTCCTCTAAGTTATAATAGTCGTTATTAAAATTCTCCATAAGGAAGGTCATGTCCTGGAGAATCTGTCCTTCTTCCATATGTTTATATAACATTAATTCATTGGTTCTCATTTTACTCTCCCATCTATATATACGTGCCAATTTTTACTTGAAAGCTTTAATAATTTCCTAATATTTTAAGGTTCTTACTTTCCTCCCTAAGACCTCTTAGGGCATTCTTTACTGCTGCATCCCCAAGGTTTCCCTCAAAATCAATAAAGAAGCGGTACTCCCAGTTCTTTCCATCTACCGGGCGAGATTCAATCCGAGTCATATTTAAATCATTATAAATAAAATGTGACAAAATATGATAAAGGGATCCGCTTTCGTGAGGAAGCTCTAAGCTTAGGCTGATTTTCTTAGCATTTTTCAGAAAAATCTTTTGATTGGTAACCACAATAAATCTAGTGGAATTGTTATTAATATCATTAATATTTTCTTCCAAAACCTCCAGTCCAAAGACCTCCGCTGCATGAGCACTGCAAACAGCCGCCTGGGTGTGATCTTTTTCTTCTAAGATTTTCTTTGCGGCGATAGCTGTATTTACCGCTGAAATCTGTTGCCATTCTGGGTGAGCATTTAAATAATTGGAAGCCTGCATTAAGGCAACGCTTTTTGAATACACCCGCTTAATGTCCGTAAGCTTTGTTCCTGGCAGGGCCGATAAGGTATGGGTAATAGGAATCACCGTCTCCCCTACGATATAATTTTCAAACTCATCCAAAAGATCATACATTTCATCTACAGATCCTGCCGTAGAATTTTCAATAGGAAGTACTGCGTAGTCAGCGGCTCCCTCCTCAATAGCCTCCATGGCATCTCGGAAGGTCTTTACGTAGAAACTATTGCATTCAGTTCCAAAGTAATGCTCAGTAGCTGCCTGGCTATAAGCCCCTTCTGTTCCCGGAAATACGACTCTTGCAGTCTCTCCTTCTAAGCTATCTACCTGGATAAAAGGAAGACGCCCCAGGGCTCCTGCGTCCACTAAAAGCTGATACTGCAGTTTCCTACTCATAGACATTAACTGCTCATATAATTCCTGAATTCCTTTTTTATTAAAATCAGAAGAAACCTTGGAGGCGACATTGGTTAGTTTTTCCCGTTCTCTTTGCCTATCAAAAACCTTACGCCCATTTTTAACTTTGTACTGTCCCACCTGCTTACACAGATCCATACGCTTTTCAAAAAGTGCCGTCATCTGATCATCCACTTCATCTAGCTGTACTCTTAACTCTTCTAAAGTCGCCATATAGTTCTCCTTCATTCTCTCTATATATTCTCTTGCTAATAGCTAAAAATCATCAACGTTTTCTAGTTTATCATACTTTTATAGGAAAATCTATAATCCTGTGCAGCCTAAAAAAACTAGCCCCAAAAGTACATTCAAAAAAGCAAAATCACGCATTGAAAAAAAAACTCATTTAGTATATGATAGTTAAGATAAAAATTTGCAATGCAAATATAGGAGGATTTTTTCATGAATGCAATCGAATGTTTAAAAACCAGAAGAAGTATTCGCAAGTACAAACCAGACCCCATTAGTCACTCATTAATCAAGACCTTGATTTCTACCGCTTCTTATTCTCCTTCTTGGAAAAACACTCAAATCACCCGTTATATCGCTATTGAAGATCCAAATATTCTTAATTCTATTGTTAACGATTTTACCCCAAGTTTTAATTCCAATGTTATTAAACAAGCCCCACTTTTAATGGCAGTTACTTTTAAAAAAGGACGCTGTGGTTTTGAAAGAGATGGTTCTTATTCAACAAAAAAGGGCGATCGCTGGCAGATGTTTGATGTAGGCGTTGCATGCCAAAGTTTCTGTCTTGCTGCCCATGAGGTAGGCCTTGGCACTTTGATCATGGGAATTTGGGACGAAGATGGAATTACCAAGCTTTTAAATATACCAGAAGACCAGGAACTAACCGCTCTGATTGCCGTAGGATATCCTGATATTGAGCCGGAAGCACCAAAGCGCAAAAGCGTTGAAGATTTGCTTACATTTATGTAAATAAATCTAACAAATATATATTTTGAAGGAGACCAAACATGAGACATTTAATTAATCCACTGGATTTTACAGTTGAAGAATTAGATCAATTGATGGATCTAGCCGATGATATTCAGGCAAATCCAAAGAAATATGCCCACGCATGTGAGGGAAAGAAGCTTGCCACTCTTTTCTACGAGCCAAGTACCCGTACAAGACTTAGCCATGAGGCTGCTATGATGAATCTAGGAGGACAAGTCCTTGGATTTTCTTCTGCAGACTCCAGCTCTGCTACCAAGGGAGAAAGTGTTGCTGATACCATCCGCATGATTTCTTGCTATGCAGATATTGCAGCTATGCGCCATCCAAAAGAAGGTGCTGCAACTGTCGCTGCCCAGTATTCTGAGATCCCTGTAATTAACGCCGGAGACGGTGGCCACCAGCATCCAACCCAGACCCTAACAGACCTTCTAACGATTCGGTCCTTAAAAGGCCACCTAGATAACATGACCATCGGTCTTTGTGGAGATTTGAAATTCGGACGTACGGTTCACTCGCTCATTAACGCCTTGGTTCGTTATTCCAATGTAAACTTTGTTTTGATTTCTCCAGAAGAACTTCGTCTTCCTGGATATATTCGCAACGATGTATTAAAGAAAAATAATGTTCCTTATGAGGAAGTCGTTCGCCTAGATGAAGCCCTTCCAAAATTAGATATCCTTTATATGACTCGTGTACAAAAGGAGCGCTTCTTTAATGAAGACGATTATGTACGTATGAAAGATTTTTACATTTTGGATTCAGAAAAAATGAAATTAGCGCAAAAAGATATGTATGTATTACATCCCCTTCCTCGTGTAAATGAGATTGCTGTAGAAGTGGATAATGATCCAAGAGCTGCATACTTTAAACAGGCAAAATTCGGTGTTTATATTCGAATGGCTCTCATTTTAACCTTGTTGGAAATTGATGTAGATAACTTATAAGGAGAATAATTATGGCTTATAATTCATTGAATGTAGGAAGTCTTGAAGAAGGATTTGTACTGGATCATATCCAGGCAGGCCGCAGTATGGACATTTATAAATATCTTCACTTAGACAAATTGGATTGTTGTGTCGCTATTATTAAAAATGCCAGCAGCAAAAAGATGGGCAAGAAAGACATTATGAAAATCGAGTGTCCTCTAGATGATATTGATCTGGATGTTTTAGCCTTTATCGATCATAATATTACCATTAATATTATAAAGGATTCTAAGGTCGTTGATAAGAAGGCCTTGCATCTCCCTAAAAAAATTGTCAATGTTATCCGTTGCAAAAATCCAAGATGCATTACTTCTATCGAGCAGGGCCTAGACCACGAATTTGTACTGACAGATCCTGAATCAGAAGTTTACCGCTGCAAATATTGCGAAGAGAAATATCAGAACAAAATGTAACTAAAAAGCTTATAAGACAGCAAAAAACACCCCTTAGAAAATTAAGATCTAGGGGATGTTTTTATTTCTTCTTTTATAAACTTTATAAAGTTAAGCAAGACGATAAGCCGGGTTATGTCGTTGGGTAATCATCTATCTAGACCTAATGTTGCCACCAGGTTCAAGCGACCAACCTAAGACGTGACGGGCCGCCACATTGTCTTTTTCCGGTCTTGCTTCGGATGGGGTTTACATGTGCCCCTGCCGTTACCGACAAGGCGGTAGTCTCTTACACTGCCCTTCCACCCTTACGTATTATGATACGCGGTATATTTCTGTTGCACTGGCCTTGGAGTTGCCTCCACCGGACGTTATCCGGCATCCTGCCCTATGAAGCCCGGACTTTCCTCACCTGCAGCCTTTCGGCTTATGCAGCCGCGATTACCTGTCTTACTCAACTTCAATACCTTACCATATCTACTTGGAAAATTCAAGGTCTTCTATTAAGGGGCCATGATCTGCTGCTGATGTTGCCAGCTCATCACATCTCTCATTCTGAGGATGTCCCGCATGACCTTTCACCCAGATAAATTGAACCTGATGGATTTCCTTGGCCTTTAAAAGTCGCTTCCAAAGGTCAATATTTTTCACCGGCTCATTTTTTCCCCTCTTCCAACCTTTTTTAATCCAGCCATCAATCCAGCCTTTGTTAAAGGCATCAACCAAGTACTTGGAATCGGAATAAAGCTCTACCTGGCAGGGACGATTTAAAGCCTCCAAGCCTGCAATAGCAGCCATTAATTCCATACGATTATTGGTGGTCTTTTTGTAGCCCTGGGAGATTTCCTTCGTATGCAAAATCCCTTTTTTGTCAGTATACTCAAGCACTGTTCCATAACCTCCAGGTCCATCCGGGTTTCCCCTGGCTGCCCCATCGGTATAAATACGCACAAACATAATTACAGGTCTCCCTTAATATGATCTGCAATTTGAATGAAATCTGGCAGCAGGTTGGAAAGACAAGCCTCAATTCCTTCCGGAGATTCCGGCAGGTTAATAATGAGAGAATCTTTCTTAATTCCTGCAATACCGCAAAATCCCATATAAGGCTTTCCAAGGGCTTTTAGTTCACCTCGGATAGCCTCAGGAATTCCAGGAATGGTCTTGCTAACAAGATCCAAGACAGCATCAGAAGCTACATCTTCTGGGCTAAATCCAGAACCACCAGTTACAAAAACAAGGTCTGCAAACATAGTATCACAAAGCTTATCCATCACTGCCCCAAGAACCTTTCGATCTAAAGGAAGAGCCCGCATGAACATAACGTCTAAATCTGCATCCTCTGCAAATTTCTGAATCATCTGCCCAGACCTATTCTCTCGTATTTCTTTGTAGACAGCTGTATCAGCGGTAATAATTGCTACTTTCATATCAGTAAAATCCTCCTATTAATATACTCAATAGTCTCCCTAAATAACATCGGATATAAGTGTTTTCCTGCCTTATTCTACAGTTACACTCTGACAATCAGTATAGCACAAATACCTCTGTAAGACTAGTATGCAACAAGGGTTCTGCCCCTTAGTACATGGCTTTATGATAAAGCATTTCAATGTCTTTTTGCGTTGACTGTCTTGGGTTTGCCAGAATGTTTCCGCTCTTCATTGCATCTACAGCCATCTGTGGAATTTTATCCTCTGTGACTCCTACTTCAGATAAGGAGCTTGGGATACCAAGATCTGCATTCAACTTCTTAATCTCATCTACCAGCATCTGCGGTTTGAAATCCTGTGCAGGCTCTTTCTTTTCACGAATATAGTTATAGATTTTCTCATATCTTCCATGATCAGCCAAGGCATTGTATTCCACAATTACTGGAAGCAAAATAGAATTTGCAACTCCGTGAGGTACATTAAAGAATGCACTAACCGGATGAGACATTGCATGGACATTTCCAAGTCTAGCCCAAGCAAAAGCAATTCCTGCAAACATACTTCCTGACATCATTGCACAGGCAGCTTCCTCATCTTTTCTGTTAGCTACAAATCTACGGATATTTGCTCCGATTAATTCCATAGCCTTCTCTGCCATTGCATCTGAGAATGGAGATGCAAATACGGAAGTATAAGCTTCCCAAGCATGGATTAAGGCATCAATACCGCATGCAGCAGCTAATGATGGTGGTGCAGACATAACCATTTCAGGGTCTAGCAAGGCATATTTCGGTAATAATTCATAGCTAAATACAGTTAATTTATAGTTTCTAGATGTATCTGTAATTACAGAAAATGCTGTAACCTCACTTCCAGTACCTGCTGTAGTTGGGATTGCAATGATTGGTTCGATTGGTCCCGGAACCAAATGAGCTCCCTCATAGTCGGTAATAGATCCGCCATATCTTGCAAGAACACCTACTGCCTTGGCAACATCCATGGGGCTTCCACCACCTAAGGCAACAATACTGGTTGCTCCAAATTCTTTATACTGCTTGGTAGCTTCATTTACCATATCCACGGTTGGGTTTGGTGAAATATCAAGAAATGCTGTAGTTTCAATACCGGCAGCCTCTACCATATCCTGGATTTTCTTTACAACACCAATCTTCTCAAGTACATGACCGGAAACGATCATCATCTTCTTAGAACCGCTTTTTTCCAAAAGCTCTGGTAATCTTTTTAAAGACCCCATACCAAATACAATGTCCTGTGGTACGTTAAATGTGTAGTCCTTCATTTTCTTCGTCCTTTCCTTTTTAAAGACCTTGGTCTCTAATATAAGAAAGGAGCCATACGAAAACGTATGACTCCTTTGTCCTTTTGGATTGTATCACTTTTTATTTTTGAATTCAAGCAGATACATTAGATAATTTCTTAATTATCTTCCGGCCATTGTAAGGCAGAATTTTCCACTCTTCCGTCTCGAAGCATCAATTCATTGACTGCTTCCTTTGGATCTTTTCCTTCGAACAATACCTCATTTACCTTATTGACAATTGGCATAGAAACCTTATATTTCTGTCCTAATTTGACTGCCGCTTTTGTAGAATAAACACCTTCTACTACCATGTTTACTTCCTCCATGGCTTCCTGCATGCTTTTACCCTGGCCCATAAGGTATCCTGCCTTACGGTTACGGCTATGTACACTGGCGCAAGTCACAATGAGATCTCCAATTCCTGTCAGTCCTGTAAAACTTTCAATAGAACCGCCCATTTTCACTCCCAGGCGGGCAATTTCAGCGATACCGCGGGTAATAAGAGCTGCCTTCGTATTATCTCCGTAACCCATTCCATCTGCCACACCTGCTGCAAGGGCAATAACATTTTTTAAAGAGCCTCCCAGTTCCATCCCCAATCGATCAGGGCTAATGTACACACGAAAGACATCATTCATAAATGCTTCTTGCAAATACTTGGCAGTCTTTTTTGTCTTTGCTCCAATAACTACACTGGTAGGAAGACCACGACCAACTTCTTCTGCATGGCTAGGCCCGGAAAGAACTGCCACATCTGCCTGAGGGATTTCCTCCTCAATCTGCTGTGACAAGGTCATCAATGTTGACTCCTCAATACCTTTAGATACATCCACAATAATCTGCCCCTCTACAACATAGGTTTTCATGGTCCGGGCTGTAGCTCTCGTAACTGTGGAAGGTACTGCTGTTACAATAAAATCTTTTCCTTCAATGGCTTCCTTCATATCAGCAGTAAAAATCATATCCTCTGGAAGCTTCACTCCTGGCAACTTACTAATGTGCTCTCTTTTCTCCCTCAGAGTTAAAACTTCTTCTTCCTTGTAGGACCAAAGGGTTACCTTATGTCCATTGCTATGCAAAAGAATCGCCAAAGCTGTTCCCCAGCTTCCAGCTCCCATAATACCTACATTTGCCATAGCATCCTCCTTATTAATCGTCTTACTAATTATCTTATTACTTTTCTTGTCTACTTATCTTTCTTGCTTTTTCCAATACTGAATTTATTTTCTGTTCCAGACAAGAGACGCTTAATATTTGCCTTGTGCTTATAAAATGCGGAAAGCATCAAAAGCCCGGCAATCACATACATTTCTATAAGTCCTGTAGAAGTCACTGCATAACCACCCATGTGTCCATATACCAAAACTTCAATGAAATATATGGTTGCCACAGCCATGGATCCTAAAGATACATATCTAGTTGTCCCAACAATCAAGATAAATGCTGCCAAGCAGATTAATACCATATAGGGATTGGTGGTGCTTAAAATGAGCCCTGCAGTAGCTGCAATCCCCTTTCCACCTTTAAATTTCAGATAGAAGGGATAGTTGTGACCTAGAACCGCTCCCATTCCAGCATACATAGAAAGCATGGGAAGAATATCACTGTAGGTTTTTCCAAAAAGAAGCTGTACTAAAACTACGGCAAATACACATTTAAAGCAGTCCCCCAAAAGAGTGATGATCCCAGCTTTTATTCCCAAGGTTCGAAGGGCATTGGTAGATCCCGCATTGCCACTTCCCATTTTGCGAATATCTACATTTTGTGTCTTACCATAAATATATCCCGTCTGAATCAAACCAAAAGCATAACCTATAATGACACAAACCAATCTAACCATAACTTATTGCTCCTTTTCTTTCCTTTCCCTCACAAGAAATCTAAGAGAAGTTCCCCTAAACCCAAAAGCCTCTCGCACCTTATTCTCCAAATAACGAAGATAAGAAAAATGCATTAATTCTTTGTCATTAACAAAAACTACAAAGGTCGGTGGTTTGATGGAAACCTGGGTGGAATAATAAATCTTTAATCTTTTTCCCTTGTCTGACGGTGGCTGCTGCATAGCAGTTGCTTCCATAATAATTTCATTTAAGACCCCTGTAGCCACCCGAAGGGTCTGGTTATCAATTACCATATCAATCATGTCGTAAAGTTTTGGAAGCCTTTGTCCAGTTTCTGCAGAAACATACATAATCTCTGCATAAGGCATAAAGGAAAGTACCCTGCGCACCTCATTTTCATACTCTCGCATGGTCTTGTCATTTTTTTCAATGGCATCCCATTTGTTTACCACAATGATAATACCCTTGCCTCTTTCATGGGCGATTCCTGCAATCTTGGCATCCTGCTCTGTAACGCCCTCTGTAGCATCAATAACCACCAGTACAACATCTGCTCGCTCTACGGCAGTAACTGTACGGATAATACTGTAGCGCTCCAGTTCTTCTTTGATCTTGTTCTTACGGCGAAGACCTGCTGTGTCAATAAATACATATTCTTTTCCATTGTGAACGATCTCTGTATCAATGGCATCTCTGGTGGTTCCTGCAATATCTGATACAATGACCCGCTGCTTTCCTAAAAGCTTGTTCACAATAGAGGATTTTCCAACGTTAGGCTTTCCAACAATGGCAACACGGGGACGCTCATCCTCCTCCTCATTTCCCACATGCTCTGGAAAATGTGCAATCACCTCGTCCAACATATCTCCAAGACCTAATCTAGAAGCTGCAGAAATAGGCATAGGATCCCCTATCCCTAAGTTATAAAATTCATATACATCCGGCAGATATTTATCAAAGCTATCTACTTTATTCACGGTAAGAACTACCGGCTTTCCAGATCTACGAAGCATGTCAGCTACCTTAGAATCTGCATCTACCAGGCCCTGGCGAACATCTGTCAGGAAGATAATTACATCTGCAGTATCAATTGCAATCTGCGCCTGTTCTCTCATCTGGGAAAGAATAATATCCTTGCTTTCTGGCTCGATACCACCGGTATCAATCATGGTAAATTCCTTATCAAGCCAAGTAACATCTGCATAAATACGATCTCTGGTAACTCCGGGAGTATCCTTTACAATAGAAATCATCTCTCCTGCCAGAGCATTAAAAAGTGTGGATTTGCCTACATTTGGTCTTCCCACCACTGCTACTACTGGTTTACTCATATCTATCTCCTATTCTCTTAATATGTCTGATTCTAGCATATCTTAAACTGCCAAATTTCCTTTCGTACACACTCGTCAAATTATACCATACTTCCCCCATCTTGTGCAAACTTAAGAACTTAAGAATCTATATTGACCCCATCATAGTAAAAGTGATATAAATATTCTTAGTGTTACTCACAATTTAAAGTTATAGGAGATCATTATGTCTAATATAAAAAAATTGGAAGCTACCTTGCCGGTAGCGCCACTGAAAATCGCAGCCTTAGAATCCTGCAAAGATTTTGCCCAAAGTGTAAATGATTACATTGTAGATTTTAGAAAACAGACAACTTTTGAAAATACAGACTCACCCATTTACCATAACCATTACATGGACAATTACTTAACCAAGTGCAACTGTCCTCGTTTTGGAACCGGAGAAGCCAAAGGAATTATTGACGAATCTGTCAGAGGTAAAGATTTATTTATTATGACGGATGTATGTAATTACTCTCTCACCTATAGCGTCTGTGGCCATACCAACCACATGTCCCCAGATGACCATTATCAAGATCTAAAGAGAATCATCTCTGCAGTCAATGGCAAGGCTTATCGTATTAATGTGATTATGCCTTTTCTTTACGAAAGCCGTCAGCATAAGCGCAACAAAAGAGAATCCTTAGACTGTGCTTCTGCACTTTTAGAGTTGGTAGACATGGGAGTCAGCAACATCTTAACCTTTGATGCCCATGACCCCCGTGTACAGAATGCCATTCCTTTGCATGGATTTGATAATTTCAATCCTCCTTACCAGCATATGAAAGCCTTGTTAAAGGATGTTCCTGATATTACGATTGATAAGGATCACTTAATGATTGTAAGTCCTGACGAAGGTGCTATGCACAGAGCGGTTTATTTTTCTAATATCTTAGGGGTAAACATGGGAATGTTCTATAAGCGCAGAGATTATTCTACTGTGGTAAATGGAAAAAACCCTATTGTAGCCCATGAGTTCTTAGGAGAAAGTGCCAAAGGAAAAGACATTATTGTTGTAGATGACATGATTTCCTCCGGCGAAAGTATGCTGGATGTAGCAAGACAAATGAAGGACCGGGGATGTAACCGTGTCTTTGTATGTACTACCTTTGGACTCTTTACTGACGGCTTCGATAAATTTGATGAATACTATGAAAAAGGTTACATTGACCGGGTAGTCGTTACCAACCTGACCTACCTGCCGCCTCACGCTTTGGCAAAACCTTATTTTGTAGTGGCAGACATGAGTAAATTCACTGCCCTTATCATTGATTCTTTAAATCACAATATGTCCATTGGAGAAGTTTTAAATCCAACAGACAAGATACATGCCCTTTTGGCTCGTCACGCTAAAAGAGAAATTTAATTAAATAAAGGCTTACTTTTTAGCTTATAAAAAAGACCTGGAAAACAAATTACTATTTTCCAGGTCTTTCTTTTATTTTCTCATGATCTTGCCAGATGCAAATGACCAAGTGCAAGCCTAAATCACACGTACTCGAAGTACATCTGCAATGGCATTTAAGTCAGCCACTACTGCATCTGTAATATCAGAACTTACGTCAATCATAGTGTAAGCATACTGTCCCTTACTCTTATTGGTCATGTCCTCGATATTGATATTATCTTTTGCAAAAATACCAGTAAACTGCCCCAACATATTTGGCACGTTGCGATGAAGGATAGTGATTCGGCCATAGTCTCCCTTGACTCCCATATCACAGTTAGGGAAATTTACAGAATTTCTAATATTGCCGTTTTCTAGGTAATTGCGAATTTCAGAAACAGCCATCTTTGCACAGTTATCCTCAGACTCTGCTGTGGAAGCTCCTAAATGGGGAAGAACAATGGCTCTTGCTGCCTTTACGATACTAGGATTTGCAAAATCTGTGACATAATGCTTAATCTTCCCGCTATCTAAGGCTGCAATTACGGCTTCCTCATCTGCCAGAACATCTCTTGCAAAGTTTAAGACGACAACTCCATCTTTCATCATGTCAATAGCTTCTTTACTGATCATTCCCTTGGTAGAATCCATTGCCGGTACATGAATCGTGATATAATCACATTCTCTGAAAATGTCTTCCACACTCTTAGTGTGATGAATGCTTCTTGACAAGCTCCAGGCAGAATCTACAGACACATAAGGATCATATCCATATACATCCATACCAAGTCTTGTAGCAGCATTTGCTACTCTTACACCGATGGCCCCAAGACCGATAACTCCTAATTTTTTGCCATCAATCTCATTACCTGCAAAGGCCTTCTTTGCCTTCTCCACGTCTTTTGCAATAGTATCGTCTTCTTTATGCTCTTTTACCCAGTCAATACCTCCAATGATATCTCTGGAAGCTAAGAGCATACCTGCAAGAACTAACTCCTTAACACCGTTGGCGTTAGCACCTGGCGTGTTAAATACAACAATTCCCTGCTCTGCACATTTATCTAAAGGAATATTATTTACCCCTGCACCCGCTCTACCAATGGCTTTCAAAGCCGGGTCAAATTCCATGTCGTGCATTACCGCACTTCTTACTAAAATGGCATCAGCTCCCTCCGGAGTGTCCAATTTTTTATAGTCTTCTGTGAGACGATCCAAACCCACCTGGGCAATGGCATTTAAACAATGATACTGATACATGATTACATATTCTCCTTCTCAAACTTCTTCATAAATTCAACAAGGGCTTCTACTCCCTCAATTGGCATAGCATTGTAAATACTTGCACGCATGCCACCTACGGTACGATGTCCCTTTAAGTTCTCAAATCCAGCTACCTTTGATTCTTTGATAAATTTAGCATCTAAATCCGGATCACCGGTAACAAATGGAACATTCATAAGAGAGCGATCTTCTTTTACAACGGTTCCCTTAAACATCTTGCTTTGGTCTAAGTAATCGTAAAGAATCTTTGCTTTCTTCTCGTTGATTTCCTTCATAGCCTCAAGGCCGCCCTGCTTCTTTAACCACTTAAACACCTTGCCGCAGATATAAATTCCATAGCAAGGAGGAGTATTATAAAGAGAGTTAGCGTCTGCATGTGTTTTGTACTGAAGCATGGTCGGAGTTCCTGGAAATACATCCTCAGTAATCAGATCCTCACGGATAATTGCAATTACTACACCGGCTGGTCCTACATTTTTCTGAACTCCGCCGTAAAGCATTGCATATTTTGTCACATCATGTGGCTCTGACAAAAAGCAAGAAGACACATCGGCAATCAAGTCTTTTCCCTTTGTATTTGGAAGGGTTTTAAACTTTGTTCCGTAAATTGTGTTATTCTCGCAAATATATACATAATCTGCATCTTCTGAAATTGGAAGATCAGAACAATCCGGAATATAAGAAAATGTCTTGTCTGCAGATGATGCAATTACATTGACCTTCCCGTATTTTTCTGCCTCTTTTGCGGCTTTTTTAGCCCACTGACCAGTTACGATATAATCTGCCACTCCATGTTTCATAAAATTCATTGGAATCATTGCAAATTGTTGGGAAGCTCCTCCCTGCATAAAAAGCACCTTATAGTTAGCAGGGATATTTAAAAGGTCTCTAAGATCTGCCTCAGCTTCATCAATAATGGTCTGGAAAGCCTGGGAGCGGTGACTCATTTCCATAACCGACATACCCGATCCGTTGTCTAACATCTCTTCTGCGGCTTCTCTTAATACTTCCTCCGGTAATACTGCCGGTCCAGCTGAAAAATTGTACACTCTGCTCATTGTTTCTTAATCCTCCATTTTTTCCTTTAAACTTAGTTTTCTTTTGCCTCCAGGTCCTGTTCGTCGAAAGCATCGCTGATGGCCGCTCCTGGTGCCACCATTGGCCATACCTTATCATCCTCATTAATGACACAGTCAATAACCACTGGTTTCTTAAGTTCCAGGGCTTCCTTAAATGCTTCCTTAAACTCTTCCTGTGTAGTGGCACGGATACCTTTTGCTCCCATAGATTCTGCTACTTTCACAAAATCTACTGCATCATTTAGCACCGTTGCCGCGTAACGCTGTCCATAGAAAAGATTCTGCCACTGTCTTACCATTCCCAGCACATGGTTGTTAACAACCACCTGAATAATAGGAATATTATGACGAGTTGCTGTGGCAATCTCATTCATATTCATACGGAAACATCCGTCACCGGCTATATTCACAACTGTCTTCTCAGGGCGTCCTACCTTGGCACCTAAGGAAGCCCCCAGGCCATATCCCATGGTACCTAAACCTCCGGAAGTCAGTAGTGTTCTAGGTTGTGTATATTTATAGTACTGGGCAGCCCACATTTGATTCTGCCCTACTTCTGTGGTGATAATTGCCTCCCCTTTTGTCTGTCGATAAATTTCTTCTATAACAAAGGGGCCAGTCAATACATCTTCATGATACCTTAAAGGAAATTCTTCTTTAAATTCCTGTATCTTTTGAACCCATTCGCTGTGATCTTGCTGGGTAAGTCTCTCGTTTAATTTGGAAAGCACTACCTTTACATCTCCCACGATACCTGCATCAATCAATACATTCTTATTCATTTCCGCTTCATCAATATCAATCTGCAAAATCTTTGCATTTGATGCAAATTTGCTGGTATTTCCTGTGACACGGTCACTAAATCTTGCTCCCACAACAATCAGAAGGTCGCAGGCGCTGACTCCAAAGTTGGAAGCCTTGGTTCCATGCATTCCAAGCATACCTGTGTAAGCTGGGTCTGTCCCAGGAAAAGCTCCCTTTCCCATCAGGGAATCTGTTACCGGGGCATCTACTTTTTTTGCAAAGGTATAAAGTTCTTTGCTGGCATCAGAAAGCACAGCACCTCCACCAACGAAGATAAAGGGTTTCTTTGACTCTTTGATCATGTCCAAAGCCAGGTCTAAGTCCTTCTGACAAATATCCTCACTAGGCTTAATTGGCGCTATTATCTGTGGTTCATACTCTGTCTTATCTGCTGTAGCATTCTTAGTAATATCAATAAGAACCGGTCCCGGGCGGCCTGTCTGAGCTATTTTAAATGCCTTTCTTACTGTCTTTGCCAAATCTTTTACATCTTTTACAATAAAATTATGTTTGGTAATAGGCAACGTCACTCCGGTAATATCAATTTCCTGGAAACTATCTTTTCCTAAAAGAGCAGCTCCTACGTTACATGTAACTGCTACTACCGGAATGGAATCCATATAGGCTGTGGCAATACCTGTAACTAGATTAGTAGCTCCAGGGCCACTGGTAGCAAAACATACTCCAACTTTACCAGTGGCTCTTGCATATCCGTCTGCTGCATGGGAAGCCCCCTGCTCATGGGAAGTCAAAATATGAGTAATTCTATCGCTCTGCTTATATAATTCATCATAAACATTAAGAATTGCTCCTCCTGGATAGCCAAATACGGTATCTACCCCCTGTTCTTTCAGACATTCAATTAAAATTTGTGATCCTGTCAACTGCATACCTATATTACTCCTTTATTCTTGTACTTTAAGAATGGCTCCTCTGTTTCCTGATGTTACCATAGAAGCATATCTTGCCAAATATCCGGTAGTTACCTTAGGCTGTCTTGGCGTCCAATTTGCTTTTCTTCTTTCTAATTCTTCATCAGAAACGTCCAAGTTTAAAGTCATTTTCGGAATATTAATTTTAATAATATCGCCTTCCTCTACCAAAGCGATTGGTCCCCCTACTGCAGCTTCTGGGGAAACATGTCCAATAGAAGCTCCTCTTGAAGCCCCACTGAAACGTCCGTCCGTTATAAGAGCTACGCTAGATCCTAAGCCCATTCCTGCAATAGCTGATGTAGGATTTAACATTTCTCTCATACCAGGACCTCCCTTTGGTCCTTCATAGCGGATGACAACCACATCTCCAGCCACGATTTTTCCGCCTTTAATAGCAGCAATAGCATCTTCCTCGCAGTCAAATACTCTTGCAGGACCCTCATGTACTAACATCTCATCTACCACTGCAGAACGTTTTACAACGGATCCATCCGGTGCAAGATTTCCCTTTAATACAGCCAATCCACCAGTCTTACTGTATGGATTTTCTACCGGACGGATTACTTCTGGATTCTTATTTACTGCATTTGCAATATTCTCCCCAACAGTTTTTCCTGTAACTGTCATGCAATCTGTGTGAATCAGTCCAATGTCTGCCAGTTCCTTCATAACTGCATAAACACCACCGGCTTCATTCAAATCCTCCATGTAGGTCGGACCTGCCGGTGCTAAATGGCAAAGATTTGGTGTCTTCTCACTAATTGGATTTGCAAAGCTAATATCAAAATCAAATCCCACTTCATGGGCAATTGCTGGAAGATGAAGCATAGAGTTAGTGGAACATCCCAGAGCCATATCTACAGTTAATGCGTTTAAGATGGCATCCTTTGTCATAATATCCCTTGGTCGGATATTCTTATTGTACATATCCATAACTGCCATACCTGCATGCTTAGCAAGTTTAATACGCTCAGAATAAACAGCTGGAATGGTTCCATTTCCGCCAAGTCCCATACCTAAAACTTCTGTTAAGCAGTTCATAGAGTTGGCTGTATACATACCGGAACAAGATCCGCAAGTTGGACAAACCTTGCATTCATATTCCTTTACATCCTCTTCTGTCATAGTTCCGGCAGCATAAGCTCCAACTGCCTCAAACATAGAAGAAAGACTTCTCTTCTGTCCCTTTACATGGCCGGCTAACATTGGTCCACCAGATACAAATACAGTAGGAACATTAATACGGGCTGCAGCCATTAAAAGTCCCGGAACGTTCTTATCGCAGTTTGGAACCATAACCAAGGCATCAAACTGGTGAGCCAGAGCCATACACTCTGTAGAATCTGCAATTAAGTCTCTGGTAACCAAGGAATACTTCATTCCGATATGACCCATGGCAATACCATCACAAACAGCAATAGCTGGAAATACCACCGGAACACCACCCGCTTCTGCCACTCCCAGTTTTACAGCATTTACAATTTTATCAAGATTCATATGGCCTGGTACAATCTCATTATAAGAACTTACAATACCAACCATAGGTTTCTTCATTTCTTCCTCAGTAAATCCCAAGGCATTAAACAAACTACGATGAGGAGCCTGCTGCATACCTGCTTTTACATTATCGCTTTTCATAATCTCTATCCCTTTCCTATCTTGTAATTTATTTGGTCAAAGCATCTATTTATCGATGTTTGTTACAATCAAATCACCAATTTCCTTGGTTCCCACCAATGTCTTACCTTCTGACATAATATCAATGGTACGATATCCATCCTTTAATGTCTTAGCAACTGCCGCCTCAATAGCATCTGCTTCCTGGTCTAAATCAAAGCTAAAGCGAAGCATCATAGCTGCTGAAAGGATGGTTGCAATTGGATTGGCAATTCCCTTTCCGGCAATATCTGGAGCTGATCCACCACTAGGCTCATAAAGTCCAAATTTAGTTTCATTTAAGCTGGCACTAGCTAACATTCCAATGGATCCTGTTACCATACTTGCCTCATCAGATAAAATATCTCCAAACATGTTCTCTGTAAGGACTACGTCAAACTGTTTTGGATTCTTTACCAGCTGCATAGCACAGTTATCTACCAACATATGTTCTAAAGTAACTTCCGGATAATCCTTTGCCACTTCCTCCACAACCTTTCTCCAAAGTCTTGAAGAATCTAAAACGTTGGCTTTATCTACACTGGTGACTTTCTTATTTCTCTTCATAGCAATGTCAAATCCGCGTTTTGCAATTCGACGGATCTCATTTTCATTGTAAGTAAGAGAATCATAAGCGGTCAAAACTCCATCTTCTTCCACGGTCTTTCTCTCACCAAAATACAAACCACCGGTAAGCTCTCGCATGATCATAAGATCAAAACCGCCCTCTGTAATCTCTTCTTTCAAAGGGCAAGCTCCTTTTAATTCATCATAAAGAATGGCCGGTCTTAAATTGGCAAACAAATTCAATGCCTTACGGATCTTTAAAAGTCCGGCTTCAGGTCTCTTAGAAGGTTCCAGTTGATACCATGGGGATGTCTTTGCATCTCCTCCTATAGATCCCATAAGAATGGCATCGCAGGATTTTGCTTCTGCAATGGTCTCATCTGTAAGAGGAACTCCGTGAACATCAATGGAAGCACCTCCCATTAAGAGCTGTCTATATTCAATCTCATGACCATAACTTCCAGAAACTTTATCCAGGACTTTCATAGCCTCTGTCACAATCTCTGGTCCGATTCCGTCACCTTTAATAACCCCAATCTTCAAATTCATATCCGTCTTCCTTTCTTATTTCCAATCATCAGGAAAAATCTTTACTCAACATATTAACGTATTTCTGTACAAACTTCAAGACAATTTCCCAAAAAACCGAACGCACTCTGTTATATATTAAACAACGAGCCAATCCGCTCTACTTTAAAGATGGATTGACTCGTTGTTTATTCGTATAAATAGGAAGCTATATCAATAATAGGTATCCTAAGGTTCACTACATAGCAGCTCCCAAAATGCGTTTTGCATTGGCAACTCTCTCATCGCTAGGAGGATCAATTCCCTCCAACTGATACTCATATCCTAGTTCCTTCCATTTATATACACCAAGGGTATGATAAGGCAGAACCTCCACTTTCTCTACATTATCTAAGGTGTCTATAAAATCTCTCAACTTATGAAGGTACTCATCCTTATCACTGCGCTCTGGCACTAATACGTGACGAATCCAAATAGGCTTCTTAATATCAGAAAGATATCTGATCATATCAAGAATATTTTTATTAGACTGGCCTGTAAGAATCTTATGTTGCTCATCATCAATATGTTTAATGTCTACCAACAAAAGATCTGTCACTTCCATAAGTTTCTTAAATTTAGAGAAATAGGGTTCCTCTCTTGTAAAAGGATTCCCACTAGTATCCAAGGTTGTATGAATTCCCATAGCATGGGCCTTTTCAAAAAGTTCTGTCACAAAATCAATCTGCAGTAAGGGTTCTCCACCACTGACCGTGATTCCTCCCTCTTCACCCCAATAGGAGCGATATCTTACCGCTCGCTTTAAGAGGTCATCTGCAGTATACTCTGTCCCCTTACTCATGTCCCATGTATCGGGATTGTGGCAAAACTGGCAACGCATAGCACATCCAGTTGTAAAAATAATAAATCGAACCCCTGGTCCATCTACCGAACCAAAACTTTCCAAAGAATGTATATAGCCTTTTGTCATAATCTTATATCCTTCTCTTTCCCTTTTAGTGCACAACTGGCAGGTATATAAATTATACCTGCCAGTGTTATAAATGTTATAAAATCCAAGAGTTCATTGCCCGAAGGACTAATTACATAGTCTCGTGGCAAGTTCTTGCGATAACGTCTAACTGCTGCTCGCGAGTCAAGTCGATAAATTTAACAGCGTATCCTGATACACGGATTGTGAAGTTAGCGTATTCAGGCTTCTCTGGGTGCTCCATAGCATCGATGAGCTTGTCAGTACCGAATACGTTTACGTTAAGGTGATGAGCACCCTGCTCGAAGTATCCGTCAAGCACCTGAACTAAGTTCTTAATCTGTTCATCTTCTGTATGTCCAAGTGCACCTGGGTTGATTGTCTGAGTATTAGAAATACCATCCAATGCCAACTCATAAGGAAGCTTAGCTACAGAGTTAAGAGATGCTAAAAGTCCGCTCTTCTCTGCACCGTAAGATGGGTTAGCTCCTGGTGAAAGGGACTCTCCGGCCTTTCTTCCGTCTGGAAGGGCACCAGTATTCTTACCATATACTACGTTAGAAGTAATTGTAAGGATAGATGTTGTAGGCTCAGAATCTCTGTAAGTCCAGTTGCTAGCAACCTTCTCCATAAATGTTCTAAGAAGCCATACAGCGATCTCGTCAGCTCTCTCATCATCGTTACCGTATCTTGGGAAGTCTCCCTCGATTTCGAAGTCTGTTGTAATTCCATCCTCGTCACGGATAGCCTTAACCTTTGCATACTTAATAGCAGAAAGCGAATCTACTACGTGAGAGAATCCAGCGATACCTGTAGCGAATGTACGTCTTACGTTAGTATCGATAAGAGCCATCTCAGCTGCCTCGTAGAAATATTTGTCATGCATATAGTGAATTGCATTCAATGTCTCTACATAAAGAGTAGCTAACCAAGACATCATCTTGTCATAAGCTTCGATTACTTCATCATACTCAAGGTACTCAGCAGTAATTGGCTGTACCTTAGGTCCGCACTGTTCTTTCTTGATCTCATCCATACCACCGTTGATAGCGTAAAGTAAGCACTTAGCAAGGTTTGCACGAGCTCCGAAGAACTGCATCTCTTTACCAGTCTGAGTAGCAGATACACAGCAGCAGATGCTGTAGTCATCGCCCCATACTGGACGCATAACGTCATCGTTCTCATACTGAATTGAGCTTGTCTCAACTGAGATGTAAGCTGCGTACTTTCTGAAGTTTTCAGGAAGTCTCTTAGAGTAAAGAACTGTTAAGTTCGGCTCTGGTGATGGTCCCATGTTCTCTAATGTGTGAAGGAAACGATAGTCATTCTTTGTTACCATAGAACGTCCATCCTGTCCAAGTCCACCAACCTCAAGTGTTGCCCATGTAGGATCTCCTGAGAACAATTCATTATATGAAGGAATACGAGCAAATTTAACCATACGGAACTTCATAACCATGTGATCAATAAGTTCCTGAGCCTCTGCCTCTGTAAGCTTTCCAGCCTGAAGATCCTTCTCAATATAGATATCAAGGAATGTTGACACACGTCCTACTGACATAGCTGCACCATTCTGAGTCTTGATAGCTGCAAGATATCCAAAGTATAACCACTGGCATGCTTCTCTTGCATCCTTAGCCGGCTTAGAAATATCAAATCCATAAACCTCTGCCATCTTCTTCATTCCCTGTAATGCCTTGTACTGATCAGAGATTTCTTCACGAAGACGGAAATCTTCATCTCTCATACCATGCTTCTGACTGTTAGCGAAGTCTTTCTTCTTCTCTGCCATTAAGAAATCAATACCATAAAGAGCAATTCTACGATAATCGCCTACGATACGTCCACGGCCATAAGTATCCGGAAGTCCTGTAATAACCTTGCAGTGACGCGCCTTCTTCATCTCCGGTGTGTAGATATCAAAAACTCCCTGATTGTGAGTCTTGTGATACTCTGTAAAGATCTTATGGAATTCAGGGTTAATCTCATATCCATAGTTAGCTGCAGCCTGCTCAGCCATCTTAATTCCACCGTATGGCATGAAAGCTCTCTTCAACGGCTTATCTGTCTGAAGACCAACAACTGTCTCGAGGTCCTTTAACTCCTCAGAAATATATCCAGGTCCATAAGCTGTAAGACCAGAAACAACTTCTGTCTCACACTCAAGAACGCCACCCTTTGCACGCTCTTCTTTCTGTAATTCCTGAAGCTTTCCCCATAATTTGTTAGTAGCTTCTGTAGGTCCTGCTAAGAAAGACTCATCTCCATCATAAGGAGTATAGTTGTGCTGAATGAAATCGCGTACATTGATCTCATCTTTCCAAATCTTTCCAGCAAAGCCATTCCATTGTTCAAACTGTGCCATTGTAGTTTGCCCCTTTCTTGAAATATATGTTATTTATTTGTTTTTCGACGTTAGTATATCATTGTGTTATAAAAATATCAACACGATTAGACAGCCAAAACTCCATGTATTTGATTTAGTGCAATTAACAAGATTTTTGCACAAAATTGTTTATTTCTTTGTACAATTTAGTCATTTTTCACTAAATATATTTTAACAATGTCTCTTTTCTATGGTTACAAAAAACAGCCTTCAGATTTCTCCAAAGGCTGCTCTTTTCTTCCATCTTTTTAAAGCTTGGGCTTATTCTGCAGATAATTTTTCTACCTGAGCGATTGCTGATTTCTGCATTGGAATACGGCAATTCTTATTGCTACCAAACTCTACGATAACGTCATCTTCCTGAATATCAATAATTACTCCGTAAAATCCGCTGGTTGTAAGGACTGTATCTCCTACTTCCATTTCAGAAACCATGTTAGCCACTCTCTGCTGCTCTTTCTTTTGAGGTCTTAAAAACAAAAGATAAAAACCTCCGAAAATAACAACATATATAATGATAAGTGTGATCCAGCTCTGTGAACTGGAAGCTAGTAATGATGCGTACATGTGTCTTCCTCCTAATTCTCATTAAACGCTATTGCTATCATACACAATTCTTAGGCCCTAGGCAAGTTTTATTTTTCTCCCGCCTCCATACCTTCAATCTTTTTCATCTTATATTCCTTATAACGGTCTTCTTCAATAGCCTGTCGGATTTCCTCCATCATGGTATTATAAAAACAAAGATTGTGAAGCACGCAAAGACGCATTCCCAGCATCTCCTTTGCCTTTAACAAATGCCTGATATAGGCTCTAGAGTAGTGCTTACAAGCCGGGCATCCGCAACCTTCCTCTATAGGTCTGGTGTCTAGTTCAAATCTTGCATTAAAAAGATTCAGTTTCCCATGATTAGTATATACATGACCATGGCGACCATTGCGGCTAGGGTAAACACAGTCAAAGAAATCTACTCCTCGGTCAACTGCCTCTAAAATATTAGCCGGAGTTCCAACTCCCATAAGGTAGGTTGGTTTATTTTCAGGCAAATGTGGAACAACCGCATCTAAGATGCGATACATTTCCTCATGGCTTTCTCCTACAGCCAGTCCTCCCACAGCATAACCATCCAAGTCAAGCTTAGAAATCTCATCGGCATGGCGAATACGGATATCTTCATAAACACCGCCTTGATTGATACCAAAAAGTAACTGGTGTTTGTTAATGGTATCTGGCAAACCATTGAGACGTTCCATCTCTTTTTTACAGCGAACCAGCCATCTGGTGGTTCGATTTACAGAATTCTCAATATAGTCTCTATCTGCCACACTGGAAGGACATTCATCAAAAGCCATAGCTATGGTAGATGCTAGATTAGACTGAATCTGCATACTCTCTTCCGGTCCCATAAAAATCTTCCGACCGTCAATATGGGAATTGAAATAAACACCTTCCTCTTTAATTCTTCGAAGGCCTGCCAAAGAGAATACCTGAAATCCACCGGAATCTGTAAGAATCGGCTTATCCCATACCATAAACTTGTGAAGTCCACCTAATTTTTTTACCACTTGATCTCCCGGACGAACATGCAAGTGATAGGTATTGGATAATTCTACCTGAGTCTTAATCTTCTGTAAATCAGTTGTAGAAACTGCTCCCTTAATAGCGGCAGCGGTTCCTACATTCATAAATACAGGCGTCTCAATGACGCCATGTACTGTATGCAATCTTCCTCTCTTTGCAAGACCATCCTTTTTAATTAATTCATACATGATCTCACCTCTTCTTTTTTAATAATACCAAAATCAAAATTTACTCATGGACAATAACCGGATCTCTGGTTTGAATCAGGCTATAAAGCTTCTCAGCATCGCTGTAAGACATGTTAATACAACCATGAGATCCATTGGTTAAATACCAGGAACCACCAAAGGTTGGTTGCCAAGTTGCATCATGGAATCCACAACCATCATTGGTAAATGGCATCCAGAAGGTAACTTCGGTCTCATACTCATAATTACCATTCTCATCCTGAGTACCCTTTAAAGTAGACGGAGACTCTTTATAAAGAATTCGGTGCACTCCTGTAGGGGTGGCATGTCCTGTATTAGGATTACCACTTACAATATTAGTAGACATAACTACAGAACCACCTGATACATAGTACATCACCTGATTCGTAAGATCTACCTCTGCATAGGTGTCTCCGATATCATTGTCTCCATCACGGGTCTTTCCCTTGCTGGTATACTCTGGCTCACGGGTAACCGTCTCTCCGTTTTTAATATTCTCAATCAAAAGGGCTGTCTCTGCCTCCTGATCAATCTGCCAGCCAAAAGCTCCTCCACTAATAGTAATGGTCTTTCCTGAACCAGCAGAAGTAAAGGTCCTAGTACTTCCTACTGTATCATATTTTGCTGCAAGGTTTGCAACATAATCTCCCACCGAAGCTTCGTTGAATGTCACATTCATACTGTCATCTACTGTAAGCCACTGGGCAATATCATCTGCATCCACCACCTCTGTGTTAGGTGAAAAATCATAGGTTACAGATGCATTTAAATACGAATTCATAGAATCACAGGCCGCCTGAACCTCTGGGGATGCAGAAGTGTAAGCAGGAGCCTGATAACAACCGGTGTCTTTAAGATTAATCTCTGACTGGAAACCATCTACCGCACTTTTTACAACCTCTGTAAGCTTTTCTTTGTTAACCTGAGTACCCTGAACTTCTGCCTGAACTTCAAACTTGCCATTGTTAAATACTGGTTTTGCATTCTCTGATGCTACTTTCCCCTCATCAGATACACAATTCAAGCCATCAATCTTCTGAGCCAAAGCAGTCTCATCATAAGTAACACCTACACTGGTTACAATTTCATTCTTCTCAAACAAAGAGGAAATCCATGCCCAACCATCCTGCTGCTTAATTAGCTCTTCTACTTCACCACCAGATTTATAAGCCACACCAATCTCATCACCGGAAATGGCCTCTGTACTTCCATCAGATCCTACAAGGGTCAAAGAATAATTATCAACCTTCTGTCTCATGATCTTCTCAACCTTGGAAGGGCTCTCCAGAGAATAATCCACCCCATTGACAGTGGTATTAAAAACAAAATGATTTTGGAAAAATAGTCCCATTCCTATGTAGATTACTGCACAGACTGCAACAACAACACCCATTGTAATCGCCGCGATCTTACCACCATTTTTATTTTTCTTACGTCTGCCTCTGTGAACAGTTTTTTTCTTTGCCTTCTTTGCCATCTTTTCTTTCTGCGCCTTACTCATTTCAAATGTTTCATCTATATCTTTATATTTTGGCTCTTTCGCCTTGTGAGATTTTTTTAAATTTCTTCCATCTTCAGAAGCATCCTTATCTTCTTCATCTTCGTCAAATTCAAAATTCTCATCATTCTCTAAATTTTCATCTTCCTCGAATTCAAAGTTCTCATCTTTCTCCAGATTCTCATCTTTCTCGGATTCCACATCATCCTCCAGATAATCATTGTCATTAAGCTCCGCTGATTCCTCTGACGCTTCCTCCTCGAGGCTCTCTCTTAAATCCTCTAAATCATCAAGGTCCTCTTCTTGAAGACTAGTCTCTAGTCTCTTTTCAAGGCTCCGTTCTCTCTTTTTTTCCAAATGAGAGTCTTTTCTGCGTTCCGGCCTTTTATTTTTACCGGTTCCCTTGCGCTTTTGATTACTCATATATAACTCCCCAAAAAACAACTATAATCATAAGCTCCATAAAATCTAGCTTTTATGCATAATTATATAATGTGATTTCTTAATTGTATATAGTCAAAATATTAATTTTTCGTCACATTTACAGTCTTCCTTCTTAAAAAATATAATTGCTGTTTCCTATTGTTTCTAATATAATGGAGTCCGTAGAGTTTTTTAGGAGGTCCTATCAATGTCAGGTTCAACATACGGAACATTATTTTCCATAACTAGCTGGGGTGAATCCCACGGCGCTGCCATCGGTGTTACCATCGACGGATGTCCAGCCGGACTTGATCTTTCAGAAGAGGATATACAAGTCTATTTAAATAGGAGGAAACCCGGTCAAAGCAAATTTACTACTGCCAGGAAAGAAACCGATCAAGTAGAAATTCTTTCCGGAGTTTTCGAAGGTCAGACCACCGGTACTTCTATTTCTTTGATGGTACAAAACCAAGACCAACACTCCAAGGATTACAGCAATATAAGGAATACTTATCGTCCGGGACATGCGGATTATAGTTTTGATGAAAAATATGGCTTCAGGGATTACCGGGGTGGCGGACGGTCTTCCGGCCGAGAAACTATTGGCCGGGTAGCTGCGGGAGCCGTGGCCTTAAAAATTTTAGAATCTTTAGGCATTAAGGTAAATGCCTATACAAAGTCCATCGGCAATATTGTTATCCCTAATCAGGACTACCACTTGGATCAGGTGCATCAAAACCCTTTATACATGCCAAATAATGACTATGCCAAGGAAGCTTCTGCTTATTTAGAGGAATGTATCAAGGAGCAGAATTCTTCCGGCGGAATCATTGAATGTGTCGTCACCGGAATGCCGGCAGGAATCGGTGACCCGGTATTTAACAAGTTAGATGCAAGACTTGCCTCTTCCATTATGTCTATTGGTGCCGTGAAAGGTGTGGAGATTGGAGACGGTTTTTCGGTAGCAACTTCCACAGGAAAGAGCAACAATGATCCTTTTATCATAGACCAAGGACAGGTAAGTAAAAAAAGCAACCATGCCGGAGGAATTTTAGGGGGGATCAGTGATGGAAGTCCCATTATTTTGCGGGCAGCCATAAAGCCTACTCCTTCTATTTCCAGTCCCCAGGAAACCATTAGCAAAAACCACGAGCCTACAAGCATTGCAATCCACGGACGACACGATCCAGTTATTGTACCACGAGCCGTAGTTGTAGTGGAGGCTATGACAGCACTTACCCTGGTAGACCTTTTATTTACAAATATGTCTGCCAGAATGGATCACATCATACATTTTTATAAAGGAGAACCAACATAAATGCCTAATAAATTAATCGACATTATCAATATCTCCAAATCCTATGGAGATAATCTTGTTCTAGATGAATTGAATCTTTATGTGCGAGAGAACGAATTTCTGACTCTTCTGGGCCCTAGTGGATGTGGAAAGACCACCCTGCTTCGTATTCTGGGAGGATTTGAAACTCCTGATAGTGGCCAGATTATTTTTGACCAAAAAGATATTACCAATTTAGCCCCCAATAAAAGGCAACTAAATACTGTTTTTCAAAAATATGCCTTATTTCCTAATATGACCATTGCAGAAAATATTGCTTTTGGCTTAAAGATTAAGGGGAAAACCCAAGGTTACATTAATGACAAAATTCGATATGCCTTAAAATTAGTAAATCTGGAAGGCTTTGACAATCGTATGCCAGACTCTTTAAGCGGTGGTCAACAGCAGCGAATTGCTATTGCCAGAGCCATTGTAAACGAACCTAAGGTCCTACTTTTAGACGAGCCTTTAGGTGCCTTGGACCTAAAACTGCGCCAGGATATGCAATATGAGCTGATTCGCCTAAAAAACGAGCTGGGAATTACTTTTATCTATGTTACCCATGACCAGGAAGAAGCCCTTACTATGTCTGATACGATCGTGGTTATGAACCAGGGATATATTCAGCAAATTGGTACTCCTGAGGATATTTACAATGAACCAGAGAACGCTTTTGTGGCCGATTTTATTGGAGACAGCAATATTTTACCTGCCATTATGGTAAAGGACAAATTAGTTAAAATTTTAGGAGCTAATTTTACTTGTGTAGATACTGGTTTTGGAACCAATCAGCCTGTGGATGCTGTAATTCGTCCCGAGGATATTGATTTGGTAGATCCAGCAAAAGGCATTATTACGGGAACTGTCACCAATCTTATTTTCAAAGGGGTCCATTACGAGATGGAAGTAATGGCCAACAATTTTGAATGGCTTGTTCACAGCACCGATATGGTTCCTGTGGGAACAGAGGTGGGAATCTGGGTGGATCCTTTTGACATTCAGATTATGAGCAAGCCAGAATCCGAAGACGAGGAGGCCGTAAGCATTGAAGAATAAGTCTCGCCTTTTACAGCAAATGATGACCGGTCCCTATCTTTTTTGGTCTGCTGCTTTTATTATCATTCCATTGATTATGATTATTTACTACGGCCTTACTAATGACCAAGGACATTTTACTTTACTAAATCTAGCTAAGATTACCACTCAGGAAAATCTAAAGGCCTTGGGACTGGCCTTGCTCCTTGCTTTTATCAGCACCCTACTCTGCCTGCTTTTAGCCTATCCTCTGGCAATGATTTTGACCACTTTGGCTGTAAACCAGTCTAGTTTTATTGTACTGGTATTTATTCTTCCTATGTGGATGAATTCTTTGCTTCGAATTATTGCATGGCAAAATTTATTAGAAAAAAATGGTGTTATTAATATGCTGCTTCATTTTTTGCATTTGCCAAATTTGGAGATTATCAATACCCCCTATGCTATTATTTTAGGAATGGTCTACGATTTTCTCCCCTTTATGGTACTGCCCCTTTATAATGTTCTTTCCAAAATGGACAAAAATATTATTAATGCAGCCTACGATTTAGGAGCTAACAATGTGCAGACCTTTTTCTCTGTCATTTTGCCCCTAAGCCTTCCGGGGATTATCAGCGGGGTTACTATGGTATTTGTACCGGCCTTGACCACCTTTGTTATCTCTGAACTTTTAGGCGGAAGTAAGATTCTTCTGATTGGAAATGTAATCGAGCAGGAATTTAAGCAAGGCAGCAGCTGGCACACCGGCAGCGGTCTTTCTCTAGTACTTATGATATTTATTATTTTCAGCATGGCACTGATTGCCAAATACGATAAAGACGGGGAGGGAACTGCATTTTGATCAAAAAAGCCATTCAACGTTTTTATTTAATCCTAATATTTACATTACTCTACTCTCCCATTGTCACTTTAATGGTTCTTTCCTTTAACAGTTCCAAATCCCGTGCCAAATGGGGTGGTTTTTCCTTAAAATGGTATAAAGAATTATTTCAAAACAATGACATTATGAAGGCCCTTTATACCACCTTGATCATAGCCCTTTTATCCGCTTTGATCGCCACAATTTTAGGAACTGCGGCAGCCATCGGTATGCAGGCATTAAACAAGAAACTTCGCACAAGTCTTATGGGAATTACTAATATTCCTATGTTAAATGCAGACATCGTAACAGGGATTTCCTTGATGCTTCTTTTTGTAGCCTGTCGTTTTTCCCTAGGATTTGCCACGGTATTGATTGCTCATATTACCTTTAATATTCCCTATGTAATCTTAAGCGTCATACCAAAACTAAAGCAGACCAACAAAAGCGCCTACGAGGCCGCCATGGATTTGGGAGCCTCACCCGTCTACGCCTTTTACAAAGTGGTATTTCCGGATATTTTACCTGGAATTTCCTCTGGTTTTTTGTTGGCCTTTACCATGTCCTTAGATGATTTTATTATTACTCATTTTACAAAGGGACCTGGGGTAGACACCCTGTCTACTAAAATTTACAGCGAGGTTCGTAAGGGAATTAATCCTTCTATGTACGCTCTGTCTACCTTAATGTTTTTGACTGTAATGCTGCTCTTGCTTTTAATCAACCACAATCCAGATGAAGCACAGACAAAAGCTTCAACCAAAACACAAGCAAATTCAAACAAGGCTCCAAAATCTCACAAATTCCAAAGGCTGATTATGAATAAAGTAATTCCTGCCTTTATTGTGTTGACCATTATAGGTGGGGGCGTTTTTTACGGATTCCGAACCATTACCAATTCTGGCAGCGAACAGGTAATTGTATATAACTGGGGAGAATATATTGATCCAGATATTATTACCATGTTCGAAGAAGAAACTGGCATTGACGTAATTTATGAGGAATATGAAACCAACGAAATTATGTATCCTAAAATCCAGTCCGGTGCTATTGCATACGATCTGGTATTTCCATCGGATTATATTGTTCAGCGCATGATCCAGAACGATCTTTTAGCAGAGATTAATTTCGACAATGTTCCTAATCTAAAGAATATTGACGAAACTTACTTAGAAAAATCTAAGGAGTTTGATCCTGAGAATAAGTATTCTATTCCTTATCTTTGGGGAACCGTCGGTATTTTGTATAACAAAACCATGGTGGATGAACCTATAGATAGTTGGAATGTTTTGTGGGATGAGAAATACAAAGACAACATTCTCATGCAGGATAGTGTAAGGGATGCGTTCGGTATCACTTTAAAATACTTGGGTTACTCCTTAAATTCCACAGATTTAGATGAGTTGGAAGAAGCCAAAAATTTATTAATTGAGCAAAAACCTCTGGTACAGGCTTATGTGGTAGATCAGGTTCGAGACAAGATGATTGGAAATGAGGCTGCCATAGGTGTTATCTATTCAGGAGAGGCCTTAGTCTGCCAGGAAGAAAATCCTGATTTGGAATATGTAATCCCAAAAGAAGGATCTAATATTTGGATTGACTCTATGGTAATTCCCAAAAATGCAAAAAACAAAGAAAATGCAGAAGCATTTATAAACTTCTTATGTCGCCCAGACATAGCCAAAATGAATTTTGAATATATTACTTATTCTATTCCAAACAAAGAAGGAATCGCCCTTCTAGACCCAGTTTATCGGGACAGTCAAGTAGCTTTCCCTGATGCCAGCAAGCTGGGAAACTGTGAAACCTTCAAATATCTTGGAACAAAATTTGATGAAATTTATAATGAACTTTGGAGAGAAGTAAAATCAAAATAAAAAAAGCCTTGGTTAGAATGAAATTCACTCTTCTAACCAAGACTTTTTATTTTCAAAATTTATAGAAACTTTTTAGACGTTAAAACATCCTCCTCCAATAAATTCTCTAAGAAGAGAATTAGAGGGAACATTTTCACTGCCAATTCCAACAAAGTAATCCAAGAATTTCAGAAGACGTTTGGCCTCCGCATATTCCGAACTAGTCTTATCTATCCCAAAAAGATCTGCCTCCACGTAAGGCTTTAGCACTGCCAGCTCATAGATTAATGCAGAATTAAACATAACATCCGCTTCCTCCTGATAAGGGAAAATGTACTCTTCCTCCCCCTTCCGAACAGAAGGCCACATATGAATGGTATGTTCTGCAGAAGTTCCCCTGGTTCTGGCATCCCGCACAATTCTACGAATCAGCCTACCATCTGTAGTTGGAATCCGATTATGTTCATCAATATTAATCTGAGTAAGGGCGCTGATATAAATTTTAAATTTATTCTCATTAGACAAGGCCTTGGTAAGCTCAGGATTCAGGCAATGGATTCCCTCGATGACTAAAATATCCTCTGCCCCCAGTTTCTTTGGCTTGCCTGTATATTCCTTTTTTCCGATTTTAAAATTAAAGCTAGGAATTACAATTTCCTTTCCCTCCAAAAGTTCCTGCATCTGCTTATTAAACAAATCCACATCTACAGCTTCCAGGCACTCGAAATTATATTCTCCATTTTCATCCTTAGGAGTCTCTTCTCGTTCCTTAAAATAATTATCTACCGCAATAGGATGGGGATGAAGACCATTGGCCCGAAGCTGAATGGATAATCTGTGGGAAAAGGTTGTCTTTCCAGAAGAAGAAGGCCCTGCAATCAATACAAACTTAATTTGGGGATTTTCCGCAATCTCTGTTGCAATTTCTGCGATCTTTTTCTCCTGCATAGCTTCCTGGACCAAAGCTACTTCCTGGGCCCCTCCAGAAGTCACCATATCATTAAGGTCTCCCACAGTTCCAATACCCTGAAGATAGCCCCAGTCTGAGGATTCCTTTAAAACCTTAAATAGCTTATCTCGAGGAATAAAATTCGCCAATTCCTTAGGATTTTTCTGTGAAGGAAGCACCAGCACAAAGCCTTCCTCATAGGCAGATAAGTCAAAAACCTTCAGATAACCAGTACTCGGAACCATGTAGCCATAAAAATAATCCGAAAAATCCTCGATGTTATACATATTGACACTGGAAACTCTTCGATAGCCCAACAGCTTTTCCTTGTCATACATGCCCCACTGGTGAAATTTTGCAATTGCCTGATCTGTATTCCAAGAGTCCTTGTTAATAGGAAGGTCCCTTTCTATCAGCTGCAGCATGCGATTTTTAATCTGAGCTAAAAGTTCCTCTGTTACCTTACTTATCCCAGGTATGGTGCAGTACAATCCATTGCTTAAATGATAATGAATTCGCAGCTGATTTCCACTTTCTTTTCCCAGAATATCATATACCGCCTTGATCATTAAAAGGCTTAAGCTTCTAGAATAGGTCATATATCCCGCACTATCTTTTGCTGTTACAAATGTTATCTGGCCTTCTGTTTCTATCTGGTGATGAAGTTCCCGAAGTTTCCCATTTACTTGAACCAGTAAAATATCTTGATCATATTTATCCTGAAAGTCTTCTGCAATCTCCCGGTATTTGGTAGCTTCCGGGTAGCTTTTTACTTCCCCTTCTACCATTACTTGAAACATTTTTCCCATTCAAGCACCTTCTTTCTTCTTCCTCTTTCAATGATTATCCTTATCTTTAGATTGTTACAAAGGGATGCTCTATGGGAGCCGCTATAACTTCCACATCTTGCAAATTATCCTCCAAAAAGGTCTTAATATCTTCTATGAAAATATGTTCCACCCCATAGTGGCCGGCGTCTATAATTGCCAGCCCCTCTTCTAAGGCATCCAGACCATCATGATGTCCAATATCCCCTGTAACATAGACATCTGCTCCTTTTTTCACTGCAAGGTCTATATCGCTTTTTCCTGCCCCTGGACAGATTGCCAAACGGTGTACCATAGCTTCAGGGTCTCCAAAAAGTCTGACAGCATCTAAACCAAAGGCCTCTTTTACAAACTGGCAGCAGTTTGAAAGGGTGGTATTTTCAGGAAGATTCCATACACGGCCCACACCTTCTTCCCTTCCATCTTCCTCTACAGCAGTTACATCTAAGACTTCCCCCGAATAAACTCCCATTTTTTCCATGGCAAGATCTGCCATTCCCTTTACATCGTAATTAGTATGCATGGCATAATAGGAAATGTCATTTAATGCCAGATCAAGGACCTTACGTCCCACAAGATTCTCTCCTGTCACTCGCTTAATGCCGTTAAAAATCATTGGATGATGGGTAATAAGCATATCTGCCTGCTCTTTAATAGTAGTTTGAATAACTTCCTCCGTAGCATCAAGAGCAATATAGATTTTTTTCACTTCCTTTTGGTCTCTTCCAACCAAAAGGCCCACATTGTCCCAATCTAAGGCATATTCTGTAGGAAAGATTTCTTCTAGAATATGCATAATATCTTTACAGAGCATCTTTAATCTCCTCCTTTTTGCAAAACATAGGCTAATGGAAGGCCCTTAAAGCCTCCTCAATCATCTTAAGCTCTTCTCTAATTTCTTTTATTCGATCACTAATTCTCTCCTGGGGCTTTTCTCTCATTTGATCATTTAATTTGCCAAGAATTTCTTCTTTAATTTTCTTTTCTCTGTGTAAATACTTAAGAAGAACCGGGTTTTTTTCTTCCAAAAGACGTTTCCCAAAATAGTATTGGCAGGGGCTATACTCCTCAGAAGCATTGGCTCTAAAGTCCACCTTCATCATAGGATAGTATTTTCCATCTTCCTCTACAAAATCCTCTGCAAGAATTCGGTATCCTTGATTATTAAGGAACCTGCGAACCCTATGAATTTCTGACTGGGGTTGTAAAACTCCATAATTTAAAGATTCTGTTACCTGAGGATAATCTGTAAGAATCTTAATAACTAATCCTCCACCCATTCCGGCTGTAATAATCTCCTGAACCTCGTAGGGTTTTAGGGCTTCCATGCCATCCGACAGCCTAGTGTCGATCAGTTCCTCTAAGCCTTCTGCCTTAATGTGCTCTTTCGCCCTCTCCAAAGGCCCCCTATTTACATCTAAGGCTATAGCCTTACTGATCTTATGATTTTTCACAAGATAAATAGGAATATAAGCGTGATCTGTTCCTATATCTGCAACAGAGGCGCCCTCTGTCACAAGATCTGCTACTTTTTGTAGCCTCTTTGATAGTTCCATAGGCGCCTCATTTCTAATCTAAATAATCTCTAAGTTTTCTGCTGCGGCTGGGATGACGTAACTTTCTAAGAGCTTTCGCCTCAATCTGACGAATACGCTCTCTTGTAACGTCGAATTCCTTACCAACCTCTTCTAAGGTTCTGGCACGGCCATCGTTCATACCAAATCTAAGACGAAGAACCTTTTGTTCTCTCTCTGTAAGAGTATCAAGAACCTCGTCAAGCTGTTCTTTTAATAAAGTCTGGGCAGCTGCTTCTGCCGGAACCGGAACATTGTCATCTTGGATAAAGTCTCCCAAATGACTGTCCTCCTCTTCACCAATCGGTGTTTCAAGAGAAACAGGCTCCTGGGAAATCTTTAAGATATCCCGAACTCGCTCCACCGGCATATCCATTTCCTTGGCAATCTCCTCTGGGGTGGGTTCTCTTCCTAATTCCTGTAATAACTGTCTGGAAACACGAATCAATTTGTTAATGGTCTCCACCATATGCACCGGAATACGAATGGTTCTAGCCTGGTCTGCAATGGCTCTGGTAATAGCCTGACGAATCCACCAAGTTGCATAGGTACTAAACTTAAATCCCTTGCTGTAATCGAATTTTTCTACAGCCTTAATAAGACCTAAGTTACCTTCCTGAATAAGATCTAGGAAAAGCATTCCACGGCCTACATACCTCTTGGCAATGCTGACTACCAGTCTAAGGTTGGCCTCTGCCAGACGCTTTTTGGCCTCCTCATCTCCCTCTGCCATACGCTTGGCAAGTTCTACTTCCTCCTCAGCAGTAAGAAGGGGCACCTTACCAATTTCTTTCAAATACATACGCACTGGATCCTCGATACTGATACCATCTGGCACTGTAAGATCCAATTTCTCCATATCTACATCATCTTCTTCAGAAAGAGTAGCTTCATCCACATCAAGATCATCATCCACCATCTCTGTCTGAGACTCAATACGAAGAACATCGATATTATTTGCCTCAAGATACTCGAAAATCTTCTCCATCTGATCGGAATCTAATTCCATATCAGAGAAGAAATCATTAATCTCCTGAATCTCAAGAATACTCTTCTTCTTCTTTCCCAGAGCTACAAGCTCTTTTAACTTCTCCAAAAATTTTACAGCATTTTCTTCCATTATACTGTCTGTCCTCCCGTGTAAATGTGTATTTCCTAACTTACGGAAATTTGCAGGTCTTTCAGTTCCTGCAGGTCTTTCTTCGCCTTCATCAAGTTCTGAAGCCCAGCCATATCCGTAGGTTCAAGCTTTCTTGTGGCTTCCTCAATACTGTGTCTCTTAATGCGAAGAATGGTCTCCTCTAGGGCTTTTTCCTCTTCCTTAGTATTCAAATCCTGAATACTGGTATGGAATAGGGCCGCCACTTGCCGGTGTTCCTCTTCATCTATGAAATGATCTATAATCTGTGCTGGCTGTACTTGTCCCTCAGCATACTGTTTATAGAGAAGAGTTGCCACCGTTTTATATAAATCCCCGGTAAAATCTTCGGGAGTTATATACTTTTCAATTTGTTTAAATAAATTCTCATCAGAAATCAACCATGTAAGCAAAAGTTTTTGGGAAATTAAAATTCCCTCTTCCCTTTTATTTTTTTTATCCTTTGAGTTTCTTGGCCTTTCCACAGGTTTTGCTCCTCCTGTTTCAATAGCCATCTTTGCCACTAACTGTTTTAATTCCGAAATACCTACCTGATATTCCTCTGCCACAGCTTCTATATAGAAATTTCGTTCCATCTCTTCAGAAAATGTGGTTCCAATTCTTCTTGCAGTCTCCCGCATGAATCCTGTCTTTCCCTCAGGCGTATGGAGATCATAATTCTTCTCCAGCATCTTAAGGCCAAACATAAATCCGTTCTGAGCTTCTTTAATCCTCTCTTCAAAGGCTTCTGCCCCCAGATTCTTAATAAATTCATCGGGATCTTTGTAGGGCTCCATGCGAATAACCTTCGCTGTAATTCCTACTTCTCTTAAGATTGGAAATGCACGAATGGCTGCCTTGGTTCCTGCCTCATCACTATCATAGGTCAGATAAACTTCCTTCACATATCGCTTGATCAAATTGGCATGGCCAGAAGTAAAAGCGGTTCCTAAGGATGCCACAGCATTGGTAAAACCTGCCTGATGAAGAGAAATCACATCCATATAACCTTCACAGAGAAGAAAATATGACTTCTTGGTCCGTCTGGCAATATGTAGACCATACAAATTTCTGCTCTTGTCAAAAATCAGAGTCTCCGGAGAATTTAAATACTTAGGTTTTCCCTCTCCCATGACACGCCCACCAAATCCTATAACTCTGCTGTTCATATCCATAATAGGAAAAATGACGCGATTCCAGAACTTATCAAAGGCTCCTTGTTTTTCGTCATAGCCAATCAGACCTGAAGTTTTCAGCACTTCATCGGTATAGCCCTTCTCCTTCAAGTACCGGTAAAGGTCATTGCCGTACTTGCCAGCATATCCAAGACCAAAATTCTTCATAGTCTCGGCACTTAATCTTCTTCCAGCAAGATAGTCCATAGCCGTCTTTCCCTGGGGCCTTCGAAGTTGCACATAAAAAAACTGGGCTGCTATTTTGTTAATCTCCAAAAGCTTGGCCTTGGCATCTGCCCACTCCTTGGCCTCCTTAGAATAACCCGTATCCTCCGGAAGTTCCACACCTGCCCGTTCCGCTAGATATTTAATCGCCTCCTGAAAGGTGAAATTTTCATATTCCATTAAAAAGGTAAATACACTACCCCCTGCTCCACAGCCAAAACAGTAATACATCTGCCTCTGTCTGCTAACAGAAAAAGAAGGGGATTTCTCACTGTGAAATGGACAGAGTCCAAAATAAGAGCTTCCCTTCTTTTTCAATGATACGTATCCCGATATTACATCTACAATATCGTTTCTTGAACGTACTTCTTCAATAATTTCATCAGAATAATACATAGTTTGCAAAGCTCCTCACTATATATATTCCACGAAAATCTTTTATTTCCTTTTATTTTTTTCGATTTGTTTTAACTTTTCATGCAATTAAATAAGGATATATTTTTCAATAACTGCTGCCACACCTTCCTGATCATTGGTGAGAGTAATATCATCTGCCACTTCCTTTACAGAATCAAGGGCATTTTCCATAGCCACCCCAAGGCCTGCTACCTGAAGCATCTCCACATCATTCTCACTATCCCCAACTGCCAGCACGGTTTCCATAGGCACATCTAAATACTCTGCAAGCATCCCAAGACCGGTTGCTTTAGACACCCCTGTTTTCGTAAATTCAAGATTTGAAAATCCACCATCTACCAGGTTAATGTCCGGGCAAGCTTCCAATCTTTTCTTGACTTCCTCCCGGTTAAAATATTCTCCATCCCGGTACTGGAAATTTAAGGTAGCCTTCTGAATCTTTGCATCATGATCCTTGAGATAGCCAATCAGATCCTCTATCCGGTTTTCTTTGCTGCTAAGGAGGCTTTTTACATACTCCGGAAGAGGCATATGCTCCACATAAGGGAAACACTGGGTCGGAGTATAATTCACCCCATCGATAAACACACTTAAATAAACCTGCCGGCTTAAGATAAATTCAAATAGTGGAATCATCTTCTCCTTATCAAGACATTCTTCCCTTAGACACTTCCTATCTTTGGTGCGATATACAGCGCTTCCATTGCTGGTGATTACATAGTCTATAGGAACTTCTTTCAGCTGATTCCAAGGAAGTCCATTATAATCTCTTCCAGAAGCCAATACAACCTCCACGCCCTTTTCCTGGGCCTTCCGAATAGCTTCTATGGAGGCTTTTGTCACCTTTCCATCGGAGTTAAACAATGTTCCGTCCACATCCAATGCCAATAACTGAATCTTCTTATCTTCTCCCATATACTTGCTCCTTCTTCTAGTATTTCTTGACAGCAAAATTAAGTCACAACCTTTCAGGCCATGACTTAATTTTATTATTTTATATGATACACATAAACTGCATAGGGTTTTAAGGTTAAATGATTGGTAAATTTTTCCGGTGCATCTTTATAATTGCTAATTACAAGACGGCTCTCTCTTGCCTGCACCTTCTCATCCACCTCGTAGGAGATAGTTTCATCTGTAAAGTTAGCTACTACCACCAAGGTCTCATCTTCCCCTTCTCTCAGGTAAGTATATATCTTTTCATTGTCTGGGTCTAGTAATTTATACTGGCCTTCTGTGATGATTGGCATTTCATGGCGCAGTTTTATTAGTTTTTGATAGTAATAAAATACAGAATCTAGGTCCTCTATACAGGCTTTTGCATTAATCACTTTATAATTTTCAATTACATTGATCCAAGGGGTTCCATCTGTAAATCCTGCGTTTTTCGAATCATCCCACTGCATTGGTGTTCTGGCATTGTCTCTGGATTTCAGTCTTAGAAGTTCTAAAGTATCTTTGGCAGAAAATCCTTTTCTTTGGGTAAAATCCTTGAAAATATCCAAGGCTTCAATATCCCGGTAATCTTCGATTTTATCAAAAAAGGCATTGGTCATTCCCAGCTCTTCTCCCTCATAAATGTAAGGAGTTCCCTGCATCATATGAAGCACCGTTCCAAGCATTTTTGCCGAAATCACCCGGTATTCTTTACTTTCATTTCCAAATCTGGTAACTGCTCTTGCCTGATCATGGTTACTTAAGTAAAGACTATTCCATCCATTACAAGCATACATGGTTTCCTGCCACTGGGTCATGACTTTTTTAAAGTCTGTAAGCTTCACCCTGGTCTTGGCATATTTCCCATTTTCATTGTAGTCCAAATGCATATGATCAAAATGAAAGACCATATTCAGTTCCTTTCTGTCTGCTGCTGTATAAGGAACCGCTTCATCAGCGCTGGTGTGAGGAGCCTCCCCTACCGTCATAATATCGTATTTGCTTAAGACCTTTTCATTCATTTCCTTAAGAAACTCATGAACTCTAGGGCCACTGGCACAACCTGCATAATAGCTTCCATAAGCCTTGTTCTGTATTATAGGTCCGTCAGGATATGCTGGATCTTTTGAGATCAGGGTAATCACATCCATACGGAAGCCATCGATTCCCTTATCAAACCAGAATCTAAGAATATCATAGACTTCTTCCCGCACTTTTGGATTTTCCCAGTTTAAGTCCGGCTGTCCTTTTGCAAATAGATGGAGATAATACTGTCCCACTTCCTCTACATACTCCCAGGTAGACCCTCCAAAACTAGACCCCCAGTTATTTGGCACTTCATCCTTCCAAATATAATAATCATGATAAGGATTGTCCTTGCTTTTCTTTGCTTCTTCAAACCAATGATGCTTGTCAGAAGTATGATTTACCACTAGGTCTAAAATAATCTTAATCCCTCTTTTATGGGCTTCCGAAAGAAGCCTATCAAAATCTTCCATACTTCCAAGGCTTGGTTCAATCTGGAAATAATCAGAAATATCATAACCATTATCCACCTGAGGAGACTTAAAAATTGGATTTAGCCAAATGACATCTATTCCCAATTTTTCCAAATAAGGAAGTTTCATGGTAATACCGTTTAAATCCCCTACACCATCGCCATTAGAGTCCTTAAAGCTTTTGGGGTATGCCTGGTATACTACACTTTTTTTCCACCATGCTGTGTCTTTATTACTCATCTTCCTCATCTCCATCATCTACAATATCATTTACGTACTTAATTTCATTTTTAGATTCTTCCACAATCTCCCGCATGCGTTCTACGGAAATGTAGTCTTCCTGAGGTTCCATTGCAATTTGGAAAGCCAGGGGAAGGTTCATACCACTTACAATATGGGTGTGAGGGCGGTTTCTGTATTTAAAGAATTGCTGATTCACACTGCCGGCTGTAAGATCTGTTAAAATCACGATTTCGTCTTCCGCCTCAAAGCCACTCATTAATTGTTCCACTGCCTCCCCTACCGGCTGATTATCCAGATAAGCGGAAAGTGCAATGATTTCTTGGTCTCCACCTGAGATAAAAGCCAATGTATCTTTTAAGCCCTCTGCCATCTTGTGATGGGATGCTGTAACTAAAATTCTTTTCATATCTATGTACCAGACCTTTCTTTTCTTATACAGTTAAAATTCCAAAGAAGGAACACACCAAAGAAATAAAAATAATTAAAAGGATTAATTTTGTAGGTGTCCACTTCTTATTTCCAAGAAGCTTATACACCAGGGCTGTTAAAAGTACCGGAAGCAGGGCAGGCATAATCTGATCTAAAATATCTGTCTGCAAAGCTAAAGATACTTCCCCTACTTTAAAGTTAAGTGCCGTCTGGACCTTTACAGAGGTTGCAATTAAGGCCCCTACTACACTAAGTCCCATAATGGATGCTGCTTCTGTAAATGCAGTCAATTTCTGTCCCAATTCTGTGATCATCTTTGTTCCTGATTTATAACCGATCTCAAAAAATTTGGATTTTACAAACCAGAAAGCGATGTTACAGATAAACCAGATAATAGCTCCAAGGGGATTTCCCTGCTGGGCCATATATCCTGAAATTGATCCCATAATAGTTGGCCACAGAACCCATACTAGAGTATCTCCTACACCTGCAAAGGGTCCCATTAAACTGGTTTTTAAAGACTGAACCGTTTCTTTTGCTTCGATTCCATCTTTTTCCTCAATGGCAAGGGTTGCTCCTAAAATCACGCTGGACATAATGGTTGTAGAGTTAAAGTAGTTAAAATGATTATTTAAAGCCTCTTTGTACTCCTCATCTTTTTTATAGATCTTTCGAAGTACCGGAGCCATTGCCCATGACACAGCCGGCCCCATCTGAGATTCATAATTGAAAATGTTGCAGGCCATGAAGTTATATCTTGCTGCGGTTTTTCTTAAGTCTTTCTTCGTTACCTGGTATCTTTCCTCTTGGTTTGTATTCAATTCATTACTCATCAAAATCATCCCCCATCTCATCTGCTGCCGCTCCAACAGTTACAAGTGCCGGTGCCTCTGCCTTTTTTAGTTCATTTGTAAAATACCAAAATGCTGCTGCAAATCCTACAATTGCAATTCCCAGTACCGGAACGCTAAGATAAGCAGAAAGAACAAATCCAATCAAAAGGAAGGGAAGGAATTTCTTAACTGGCATATAGCGCATCAACATTCCAACACCTACAACCGGAAGCATTCCTGCTGCAATGGAAAGTCCGTTCGTTACCCATTCTGGGATAAATTCAAGAATGAAATTTACTACATTTGCTCCAAAACATACAACAATCAGGGTTGGAATCATAGTCTGAAGAGAACAGATGATAGGTCCAAGCCAAGCCTCTCGATTCATTCTTCCCCATTTTCCTGCATTGTTATCATTTTGCATCTTGTGTGCAACAAAGTTATTTATAATACGTACAACAACTTCCAACTGGATAGCAAGAAGTCCAACTGGCAAACCAACTGCGATGGCTGCATCTGTACCGGTTCCTGTACGGACTGCAATAAAAGTTCCAATGATAGTTGCCAGTCCATAGTTTGGTGCAGAAGCTCCTCCAAGAGCTGCAACACCTAAGGACATTAACTGAAAGGTTCCACCGATAACCAGACCGGTATTCATATCTCCCATGATCAGTCCGGAAATCATACCTACAATTACAGAAAACCAGGACAGGACTACCGGACCATTTTGGTCAACGGTCATATATCCCGCTAAAATAGTGATTAAAATATTTTGAATAATTGACATAACCAATTTCCTCCCTCAAGCAACTTCTTAGTATGTCTCTTCTGCATCTGTAGGCACATACTGGATAACTACCGGAACGCCCTTGCTCTTAATAATTTCAAGATCTGCCTTCTCTTTTTCATTTAAGGCAACAAATTTTGTAAGGGCTTCTCTTCCGTCTTCATTGAAAATGATTCCAAGATCAACCTTTGGTATCTCAACTCCGCCTTCCATGAGCTTAATCAAAGTTTCTGGTTCTTTTACCAATACGAAAACGCGCTGACCATCATATTTTCCAGCTTTGAAATTAGTAATTGCTGTTTCTGTGCTGATGACTGATACCCCTGTTCCTGCCGGTTTTGCCATTCGCATGCTGGCTTTAATATCTTCATTGTTGCAAAGCACATCGTCTACTACCATAAATCTCTTTACCTGAAGTGCCGGTGCCCACTGGTTCACTACCAACCCGTGAATAAGTCTCTGATCAATTCTTGCCAATACTACCATCTTGTTTTTCCTCCTTGAAAATAATTTATTTTTGTTTTCTCTCAAAATTGGTATCGATACCAATTTGGTCCTTTTAAAAACCAGCACCTGATTTGCACTGGTATTTTTTTATAAATTTGTATTACTTTCTATGCAGAATGTCTCACAATCAATTCCAGATCCAGTTCCACTCGCTTGGCATCTTCTGCCTCCTGGGTCAGCTTTCGTATCATCTCCTTGGCAGCATATTCCCCTTCGGTCTGTACCGGCTGACGGATAGTGGTCAGTGGCACCTGAAGAATAGATGCTATCGGTTGATCATCCACCCCCATAATGGCAATGTCCTCTGGAATCCGAATCCCTTTATCAAGCGCTTCCATTACCATTCCTGCAGCCACCTCATCGCTTCCTGCTATCACCGCATCAGGCTTGTCTGTAAGCTGAAGGATCTGTCTCATAATCTTGCGGCCATCCTCCAAAGATCCAACCTTTGTAAATAGCCATCCGGCTTTGGGAGCCATCTGGTACCCGGCCAAGGCTTCCATAAATCCTGCATATCTGTCACTGTCAATATTACAGCCCTTGCCCTGTATGGTAACTGCGTGACTTCCGGTACAGTAGGCAATCTTCCTTCTACCTGAATTTATCAAGTATTCTGTAGCCTTATAAAAACCTTCATACTGTCTGCCACAGATCATAGATATACCTTGATCTTCATTATATTCATTGCAAGCCACAATCTTTCCATACTGCTCATAGCTTTTTAACTTGTCCCAGTCATTTTCAATGGCACAGAGGATAATGCCGTCTGCATGGTGCATTCGAACCAGCTCCATGGCCTCTTCTTCTCTGTCCTTTCTTCCGTAGGTCTGGGTAATCAGTGTACGGTAATTGTAATTTCTGCAGGTTTTCTCAATAGAGTCCACCAAATATGCAAAAAAACTATTGGTAATGGTGGGAACTGCTACAGCAATATTTCCTGAACCGGAACCTCGCATCTGCCTGGCCGCCTGCAGCGGACTGTAACCTAAAGCGTCCATAGCTTCCTTTACCCGTCGCATCTTCTCCTCTGATACATGGGGTTTATTATTAATGACTCTGGATACCGTTGAAACTGATAAGCCTGATAGTTTTGCAACATCTGATATCGTTGCCAATTTTTATCACCTTACTTTCTTATGGGTTATCCCCTTTGCAAGTTCAGAATAACTCTGAATTTTTTATTTGTCAAAGAGAAAATTGGTAACGATATCAATTTTGGAAATAGCCACAAAATCTTAGAAGTGAATTTGTGAAAAGTGTCAAAAGAAATCTATTTTAAATCTTTATTTCTTCCAGGATTCCGGAACGAAATATTCCTGGAATTTCATTACTGCATAATTATCTGTCATCCCTGCTATGTAGTCGCAAACAGCCTGTTCTACTGGTTCTCCCCGTTCCTTTGTCACCCGAAGATATAATTCCGGAAGAAGTTCAGGGTGGGCCACATAATACTGATATAGATTAGTGATCATATTTTCCACCTTCACTTCCTCCCCCTTGGCTATGGGATGGGTATATACATGGGCAAACATATAACTTCGAAGGCCCTGCATAGCTTCTGCCACAGGTTGAGACATTTCAATCTGAGCTTTATCCATACTGTTTGTAATAACGTCATGGACAAGGGTGTTTAATCGCTCTTTCATATCCTCCCCCAGAACTTTGCGGTAGGCCGTCGGGAAATCTGATTCTTTCAAAATTCCAGCCCTTATAGCATCATCAGTATCGTGATTTAGGTAGGCAATCTTATCCGACAGTCGAACCACCTGACCTTCTAAGGTAAAGGGCTTCGATTTTGTTTTATGATTTAGGATTCCGTCCAAAACTTCCCAGCTAAGATTTAAACCCTTTCCGTCTTTTTCTAAGAAACAAACCTCTCGTATACTCTGCTCATTGTGACGAAAGCCATTTTTCTGTAACTGGTTTAAAGCCCTCTCCCCTGCATGGCCATAAGGGGTATGGCCCAGGTCATGGCCCAAGGCAATAGCCTCCACCAAATCCTCATTTAAATGCAGACTCTTTGCTATGGTTCTGGCAATCTGAGATACTTCCAAGGTATGGGTAAGTCTGGTTCTATAATGGTCTCCACTGGGAGCTAGAAAGACTTGGGTCTTTTGTTTTAATCTTCGAAAAGACTTGCAATGTAAAATTCGGTCTCTGTCTCGCTGAAAACAAGGCCTTATGTCACAAGGAGCTTCCTCCCGTTCCCTGCCTTTGGAATTTTTACTAAGAGCCGCATAGGGACTTAAATATTCCCGCTCTCTTTCTTCCAATTCTTCTCGGATAGTCATACAAACCGCCTCCCATTTCAAAATAAAATTTCTAAACAAAAATTCTAAATAAAAGAAAACAGATTTCATCAGAATCTCCCTCCGATTAAACCTGTTTTCTATCGTTTCATTCTTATCTGCTTTTTAAAAGCTCTCTAAAAGCTAACTCACCAAAAATAGCTAGCCCATGGTCTTCCTCTCCGGTTCCTCCGCTGATACCAAGACCTCCTACGATCTCATCTCCATCCTTCAAAGGAATGCCACCTCCAAAAATCACAATCTTCCCGCCGTCTAATTTATCTACACCGTAGAAGGTTCCTCCCGGCTGGGCCAACTTAGAAAGTTCCATGGTAGACATCTTTACCGCAACAGATGTATAGGCCTTCTTGGTGGCAACGTCATAGCTTACCAAGAAGGAATCATCCATACAATGAACTGCAATAGGATTTCCATGGGCATTGCATATGGCAATGACAGCCTTGATGCCCTCTTCCTTTGCTCTCTTTTCAACAATTTCTAGTAGTTGTTTTGCTGTGTAAAGATTTAATGCCTGCTCCATAATTTTTACCCCTAAAGATTACGTTTTCTTCCATTAAAGTCGGCCGTGTCACCGTGTCAATAACTGCCTTAAGTATACGGTTTTATTTTTTTCGTGTCAATATACGAGAAAATTCTGAATCCTGTAAAAATCAAACTTTTACTCTATCATATCATATATAATCCCATCTACTTTCTCTGGCTGTTCAAGGGGACCACCCTTGCTCTACTCTCGGTACATATTAACATTTTCACTAAAACCTCTACGCATCAGTGAATTTCTCTAATTCTTCATCCAGTGCCCCTAATAAAAAGCGGGCTCAAACAGGCGCCCGCCCTCGCTGATTTCTTCCTAATCTATAACCGTATGTCCACTATCCTTCTCTACTTGTATTGTATCTCCCGTTAACTCCCTCAATGAATTAATAAGGTTGCAAGTGAAAGCCGACACTCCAGCACAAGCCCGATCTATGCCGTCATCGTCCCATCTGCATGCATGACCGGACATGTCAATGTGGTTATCTGTGATTTTAATTTCTATCATGTTCCACCCCTAATTATTAAATATTATCAAACACTCTTTGAGCTTTTCTTCCCAAATCATTGTAATCAATATAATCTGGAGGAGCAAAACCGTTTTTATCGATCCAATCACTTATAACATCTAGTATCTCCATTATTCATTGCAATCTCTTCATATACTCTAAATCCTACCAGAGCATGCACATCACCCTTTTCAACAGCTTTTACATAGCCTTGCATCAATTCCCACTTCTCAGCATCATTATACTTTATCCTACCAAACTCAGCAAGGGAGACCATAGAGTCTCCCAGAACTTCCTTGTATTTCTTGTACTGTGCCACATCCTTAGAGGCATTCTTTATCATTTCTGGATGGAACATGGAATTTTGTGACTTAGTATTTGTTGCCACTCTCCCTTTTCCATCCATATAGATGTGCTCTCGCTCCTAGTTCAGTCTAATCTTACGACTTAACTGAGCATATTGAATAGAAAGCAAAAAACCTCGAAGTTCTCACTTCGAGGTTTTTTCTGATGCGGAAGATGGGACTTGAACCCACACAAGCGCAATGCTTACAAGATCCTTAGTCTTGCTCGTCTGCCAGTTCCGACACTTCCGCAAGTGGATCGTTTGTCATTGGCTGACTCACTTTCCGAAAATTATAATACTACAGGAGTTATCTGAAGTCAACACTTTTTTTTGATTTTTTTGAATTTTTCAAAATATTTTTTCGAATGAAACAAAAAGTGTAATCCTCCCCTTTTTCTGCCAACATCTTTAACATAAAATGTAGAAGCTTTGCTGTATCTGGATGAATCATATTCCCCAGTTTGGCGGCTCCCTTTTCGTAATAGATTAAAGGAGCATCTTCTGTGTAGGCATCTCCTAGGTAAGTCTTTGATGCGCAAATACGGTCCACAAACATTTCAGCCACATATTTTGTTGGCATCTTCTGCCCTTTTATAGTAACCTCTGATCCCACACTATAATCAATCCAGTATTCATAATGATGCTTGTTTCTCCCCTTATGATGGAGCCAGGACATGGAATAACCTGTAGCCTCTCTCTCTGCATTGTTAGGACTTCGATTTCCCTGGTAGTATTTGCATCCTACTAAAAATTCTGTAGTGGAATACTTTGACAGGTCATGTAGCAGTCCCTGTTTGTATAATCCAAGCCTAAAACAACCTTCCATCACCAATATTTTATGATGGGTTATGGTTTTAAAATGTTCCCACCCTTTCATACTCTAACCCTTCCTTTATTTTGTATTTGTTTTGCATTTTCAAGTAATTATTTACAACTACTCCACAATCAATACACTAATAGATCTTGGAGCAACTTCCACAAAACGCTGTCCTCTTTTATCTGCATCTTTTTCTTTTGCTTCAGCCGCTTCCATGTTCTCTTGCTCTTCACTTGACATGGCCATAAGGTCTTCTTTCAGTTCTTCCCAAACAGTTCCTACAATTTCCTCTAATTCCTCTGTTGCAGTACTTATAAGTTCTTCAGAAACTTGTGTTGCAGCGTCTGTATCTGCCATATTTTCTGCTTCCTTGCTGGTAAATAAAAGTTTCCACTGTTTTCCTTTTGTAGGGGAAGGTAAGGCAAAATCATGGGCCTCCCAGTGCATATTATAGGCAACAAATATGTCGGAGCAGTCTGCCCCTGCGCCACTATAGTATACTCCGAGGATTCTACTGGAAATTTCTGATGGCACCTGCCATGCATACTCTCCGTGATAAGAAATATCTGGAATTCCACATCGATTTTGATCGATTCCTAAATATTCTCGTTCCGGCCAGAAAACTCCATAGGTTTTACGAAGAGCAATCAGTTCTTTTACATAAGCATGAATGTCCTGATTCTTCTCTAGCTGTTTCCAATTAAGCCAGGAAATAAAATTATCCTGACAATAGGCATTGTTATTTCCTTTTTGGGAATTACCAAATTCGTCTCCTGCCAAAATGCAAGGAGTACCCTGGGATAATAAGAGCAGGGCAAAGGCATTTCTTACCTGCTGCCGTCTTAAGGCAAGGATCGACTTCTTTCTGGTAGGGCCTTCTACTCCACAGTTCCAGCTATAATTATACTCTGGGCCGTCGTAATTGTTTTCACCATTGGCCTCGTTATGTTTTCCGTCATAGGACACCAAATCCTGCAGGGTAAAGCCGGTCTGGCCGGTAATGCAATTTAGAAAGTGGTGGTTTTCGGACACTTGCTTTAACCAATAGATTACTTCTCCCACCATTCCTTCATCGCCCTTTAGGAATTTTCGCATGGCAATCTGAAAGCCTAAATCCTCTGTGAGAATCTTTACTCCCTTTAAAATGGCATCAGATTCTACCATCTCCATTGGGGTCCTATAAGGATTTAAAACAAAACCATCTACGTGGTATTCTAGGCTGTAATATCGAAGGCATTCCATCATAAGGCCCTTGGGAGTATCATCAGCGAAGGGCATTTTTAAGATTACTTCTATGCCGGCTTTATGACAGGCTTTTACTAAATCCTTAAATTCTCTCACAGGATTCTTGCTGGCAGCATAGGCCGCCTTGGGAGTAAAGAAATATCCTGCCCCATATCCCCAATAATTAATATAGTGAAGACACTCCTCAAACTCATAAATAGGCATGAGCTGTAGCTGATTAATTCCAAGATCTGTAAGATATGGGATTTTTTCCATAAGCCCTAAAAATGTGCCCTTTTTCTTAACTTTTGAACTAGCATGGGCAGTAAAACCACGAACATGCAAACTGTATGCAATCACCTGATGCAAGGGTAAATGCAAAGGCAGATCTCCCTCCCAGTCATAGTCTTCTTTGGTCACGATCCCTCGGATCTCATGGTTTTCAACCAGTTTTTTTTCTCCCCAGGAGCCTTTTCCGGCAATAGCTTTTCCATAAGGATCTACTACTACCTCATCTTCTATAAGATAATTATACTCATATTCTTCCGTGGAAATTCCCTCCACAGCCACACAGTGAACAGCCCCCCACTCCTGGTCCATGGAGATCTCATGAAGGGGAATCTGGCTGCCTTTTTTATATAATAATAAGGTGCAATTTCCTCCCATTTTTCCTTCTACAGCAAAATTAATGTAATTTTCATAACAAGTCGCGCCCAAAGGTAATGGGTATCCAGGCCTTATGTTCATACTTTCTCCCCCGTGTTCTCTCTTTATTGCCATCCATCCGTGCCGTACATATCTACGTTCTTTTGGTTGATCATAAATACATCCTCATAGGTTTCTTTTTCATAGTCGTCACCTTTTAGAATGCTAATTCCAATCTTTGCCGCATCTTTTCCCATGTTAATAGGACTCTGAGCTGCGGTTCCCACAATTTGATTTCCAGATTTTTTTAGTTCTTTTTTGATATCCGGAGACCCATCCACTCCATAGATAATGGTATTCTCTGAATTATTAGCTAAGTTTAATGCTGTTTTTGCAGCCACTGCCAGCTGATCACTTCCACACATAATAGCAGTAACATCTGGATACTCTTCCAGGATTTTCTGGGCAGCTTCCAAACCTTCATCAAAGGTACCATTGGTATCTTCCCTTGCTACCACTTCAAAGCCTACTGCAGCAGAGCTAAGGGTTTCCTCAAATCCAGTAATTCGCTCGTTAATAGAATTTTGAGCAGAGACCTCCAAAATTGCAACGGTTCCACCGTCTGGTTTTCTGGAAATTAAATCTTCACCGCAAATTTTTCCTGCCTCCTTATTATTAGATCCTACAAAGGCATCTACGTAATCCATTTCCTTCACCTGGGTGTCAACATTTACAATGGCTACATCTTTTTCTTTCAGGTACTCTAAGGCCGGGGTAATCTTCTCCCAATCCACCGGGCATAAAAATACCACCTTCACTCCCGCATCTGCCATATCCTCTAACTGGCTGATCTGGGTCTCTACATCAGAAGCCGGATCTCTGGTTACCATGGTATAATCCTTTGCCTCAATAACCTCTCTAGTAGCCTTCTCTAAAACACTAAAGAAAGGGTTTTCCATGTTAATTCCAGAAAAGCCAAAGGTATAGTCCCCACTAATTGTGCTAACAGTGTCTGTGTCATCATCTTCCTGGTCTACATCCTCAGTCTCTTCTGCCTGATCTTTATCCTCATCATCTTCTTGATCAGTATCCTCTTCCACAACCGCATTATCCTCCGGAGTTCCCACAGACTTCTTACATGCAGTTCCCAAAATAATCACAAAAAGCATTACAAACAGTAATCCCATAATTTTCTTACGATTCATAATGAAATTTTTCCTCCCACTTGTACATAATCAGATTTATTTTACCTTATTTTTACCTTTTTGGCTATAACTCTTCTTGCATTTTGCTTTTCCCTCTGCTACTCTAACAACAGATGCTACGGATCAAACCGTGAAAAGAAAAAGGAGTATGCCATATGAATGAGTACACAACAGTAGAATTACACTTAGACAATGACGAGGTTATCGAATGTTTGGTTCTTACCATGCTTGAATCTGCCGAGCAGCAGTATATCGCTCTCATGCCTTTAGACGACATTGACGAGGATGGCAATGCCAACGAAGACAGCCAAATCTTCATCTACCGCTACAGCGAAGATGAAAACGGTGAGCCTTCTTTGGACCCAATCGAGACAGATGAAGATTACGAAATTGCCTCTGATCTTTTAGATGAGTGGTTCGATACTATGGAATATGAAATGTTAGATGACTAACAATTCTTTTAAAAAGCGGGAGGGACTTACATCCTTTCCGCCTTTTTCTTTTGTATAGCTTAAGATCAGCTTCTGTTTTGCTCTGGTCATTGCCACATAAAAAAGTCGGCGTTCCTCTTCAATTTCACTTTCAAGCTTTGCTTTTTTATAGGGAATGCATCCCTCATGACAGCTAATAACAAATACCGTGTCAAACTCCAAGCCCTTAGCCGTATGCATGGTAAGAAGGTTAATACCCTCTTTCTTCTCACTTTTAGATTTTTGCTTTTGAAGCTCTAAGGTGTAGTTTTCAACATGTTCAAACCACTCAGGAATGGTCTTGCATTCCTTGGAAAATTCCTGTATCTCTTCTAAAACTTCTTTTAATTCCGAAAGTTCCAGGCCCCGATACTCAGCATAATCTCTTATGAAGTCATCATAGCCTATGCTTTTCCTAATATACTGGATTGCCGCATAAGGGGTCTTGTCTTTGATCATTTTCATATCCCATTCCAATTGATCTACCCGGTCCATCATCCAGTGCTTGTCGCAATAAAAATTTCGGATTTTTTCATAAGATAAGGGGTTTTCTAACAGGGCATCTCTTCCAATATAGCGATTGGGGCGGTTTGCAATCTGAAGAAAATGCTTCCTCTGATGTTCCCCTTGGGATAGGGCAAAATAACTTTTTATATCTGTGGCAATAAAGTGATCATAGATATTTTTCACCTGATCTCGCATGGAAAAAGGCACCTGGTATTCCGATAAGACCTCAGACAATACCCTGGCATCACTGGCTGTCCGATATAAGACCGCCATATCCTTTAAAGCTACGTCCGCCTTCATTCGCTCCTGAATTTTTCCTAAGAGGTATTTACTCTCATCCATGGGATTTAAGGTTTCCTGCACATGGACCACATTTGCCGCCTTTTGATTGGCTTCTATGGCCTTTTCAAACCGCTCTTTATTGTGAGCAATAACTCGGAGGGCTCCCTTTACCACATAGGCATCAGACCGATAATTAATATTTAAAAGGACCTGTCTGGCAGCAGGATAATCCTCTTTAAAGGCCATCATAATACCAGGTTTGGCTCCACGGAATCCATAAATGGACTGATCGTCATCTCCTACAATAAAAAGATTATTCTCCGGCTTTGCCAACATCCGGATCACGTCATATTGAATTTGGTTCACATCCTGAAATTCATCTACCAAAAGATAGGTGAATTTCTCCTGCCATTTTTTTAAGATATCCGGCCGTTTAATAAAAAGTTTTTTACATAAAATCAACATATCTTCAAAGTCAATCTTATGGAGCTTTTCTTTTTCTGCTTCATAACGTCTAAAAATATCACGGAACTTTTCATCCCCGTTTTTAATAGATACATACTCCTCTATGCTAAGACCATTATTCTTTACATTCCCAATCTCTTCAATCAGGTCCTTTAGGCCCTCCTGGTCCATGCCCTCCTCACAGACATTTCTTAAAATGGCATATTTTTCTTCTTCTCGCAAAATATTTTCTGCACTATATCCATAGGCCCATTTTAAAATTCCATAGTAAATGCCATGGAAGGTTCCACAGGTAACTGCTCTTGCCCTATCTCCACAAACCTTTCGAAAGCGCTGTTTCATTTCATTAGCCGCATACTTTGTAAAAGTAATCACCAAAATTTTGCTAGGATCCACCCCGTGTACCCGAATCAGATATTCAATTCTCTTAGCAATGGTAAATGTTTTTCCGGAACCTGGTCCTGCAAGAACCATGCAGGGGCCATCTTTGTGAGCGGCAGCTTCCTGCTGGGCTGGGTTTAGACCTTTTAAGATTTCTTTAGATAAGATTGCAGGAACCTCTTTTTGAGATTCCTGCTTGTTAAATTGATATTTCATAGATAAATCATATCTTTCTTTATAAGTTTTCCAGTAACTGGATTCCTTTTTTGATACGGGAAATAGATTCTTCTTTTCCCAAGACCTCCATAAGCTCTGTAGCGCCTCCTGGAGTGCTCTGCTTTCCAGACACTGCAGTACGGATTGGCCACATTACATAACCAACCTTTAAGCCCTTTTCGGAAACATATTCCTTGAGAAGTGCAAACAAAGCATCATTACTAAAATCTTCCTGCTGCTCTAAAAGAGGAAGGACGTCTTGTAATACCTGAAGAGACTTCTCCTCATCAGTCTTCATCTTCTTATGGCAGTACATAGCAGTATCATACTCTGGCAGTTCCTGGAAGAAATCAATATGCTCTTTAATGTCAGGAAATACTTCGATACGAGTCTTTACCATAGCTGCAATCTTCTTTAAATCATAGTCCTTGCTAATGACCTCTTTAATATATGGAAGGGCCATCTCATAGAACTTGTCATCATCCATTGCCTTCATATATTCACTGTTCATCCAGCGAAGTTTTACCACGTCAAATACTGCCGGAGACTTGTTCATGTGACGATAATCAAAGGCCTCTACTAACTCCTCTAAAGAGAAAATCTCCTTATTATCTGTAGGGCACCATCCAAGAAGAGCCACATAATTTACCACAGCCTCTGTTAAAAATCCTTGTTCAATTAAATCCTCGTAAGAAGAGTGTCCACAACGCTTGCTAAGCTTCTTGTGGGTCTCATCAGTAATCAATGGACAGTGCACGTAAGTTGGAATCTCCCATCCAAAGGCCTCATAAATTCGATTGTACTTTGGTGCAGATGATAAATACTCATTTCCGCGAACCACATGGGTAATTCCCATTAAGTGGTCATCAATTACATTTGCAAAATTATAGGTTGGATATCCGTCAGACTTAATAAGAATTAAATCTTCCATCTCCTTATTAGGTACAGTGATGTCTCCGTAAATGTCATCGCTAAAGGTAGTAGTTCCTTCTGTAGGCATGTTAAAACGAATAACATATGGCTTTCCAGCCTGAAGATTTGCCTCGATTTCCTCTTTGCTTAAGTGCAAGCAATGCTTGTCATAGATATGAATCTCTAAACCATCTTCAGAAACAGTGGTCTTTAAAGATTCCAATCTTTCCTTATCACAGAAGCAATAGTAGGCATCTCCCTGATCAATTAATTTTTTTGCATATTCTAAATATAAACCAGATTCATTACGTTCACTCTGAACATAAGGGCCTACGCCTCCATCCTTGTCTGGTCCTTCATCGTGGATCAGACCTGTTCTTTCCAGGGTGCGATAAATAATTTCAAGGGCACCATCTACATAACGCTCTTGATCTGTATCCTCAATTCGAAGGATAAAATCTCCGTCCTCATGCTTGGCAATTAAATAAGCATAGAGCGCAGTTCTTAAATTACCTACATGCATTCTTCCAGTAGGACTTGGTGCGAATCTAGTTCTTACTTTACTCATTTTAATCTATCTCCTAAATCATTATATTTTGTAACTACTTTAACCCCACACTCTGTTAGAGTGTGGGGTCATCCCCAAAAGGGTTATTCATTACACATTAATCTCCGCAGTCATTCCAAGAGCTTCTTTGTTGGCCTCTAAAATCGGTGCAACATTATTCTTAAGGAAGGCTTCTACCTGAACCTTGGCTCTTCCTGTATACTTAGCAGGATCCATAGTTTTCTTAAGTTCTTCCTCTGTAAGGTTAAATGCTGGATCAGCTGCAATGAGCTCTAAGAGATTATTGTCTAATCCTTTTTCTTTTACATTTCTTCCGGCTTCCATAGAAAGTTCACGGATTCTCTCGTGAAGTTCCTGTCTGTCTCCTCCAGCCTTAACAGCATCCATCATAATATTCTCTGTAGCCATAAATGGAAGCTCTGACATAAGGCGCTTTTCAATTACCTTTGGATAAACCACAAGGCCGTCTACTACATTCATGCAAAGGTCCAAGATTCCATCAATTGCAAGAAAGCCTTCCGGAACACTAAGACGCTTATTTGCAGAGTCATCTAAGGTTCTCTCAAACCACTGGGTTGCGGATGTGATGGCTGGATTTAAGGCATCAATCATCACATAACGAGACAGGGAAGCAATACGCTCACTTCTCATTGGATTTCTCTTATAGGCCATAGCGGAAGATCCAATCTGAGATTTTTCAAAAGGTTCTTCTACTTCCTTCAAATGCTGAAGGAGACGGATATCGTTAGAGAACTTATGGGCACTGGCCGCAATACCTGCCAGGACATTTAATACCCGGGTGTCAACCTTTCGAGAATAGGTCTGTCCGGAAACTGGGTAGCAGGCCTCAAATCCCATCTTCTCTGCGATCATTGGATCAATCTTATCGATAGTCTCCTGATCTCCATCAAATAACTCCAAAAAGCTTGCCTGGGTACCGGTAGTTCCCTTAGAACCCAAAAGCTTCAAAGTACTTCTAACATAATTAAGATCTTCAAGATCCATCATAAATTCCTGCATCCACAGGGTAGCGCGCTTACCAACAGTGGTAGGTTGTGCCGGCTGGAAATGGGTAAAGGCCAAAGTCGGAAGGTCCTTGTTGGCATCTGCAAACTTAGCCAATTCTGCAATAACATTTACTAATTTTTTCTTTACTAAACCCAAGGCTTCTGCCATTAAGATCACATCGGTATTGTCACCTACATAGCAGGAAGTTGCTCCTAAATGTATGATTCCCTTTGCCTTCGGACACTGAACACCATAGGCATACACATGGGACATTACATCATGACGCACTTCCTTCTCTCTAGCCTTAGCTACATCATAATTAATATCCTCTGCATGTTCCTTAAGCTCTGCAATCTGCTCCTCTGTAATGGGAAGCCCCAGCTCTCTTTCTGTCTCTGCAAGAGCGATCCAAAGTTTTCTCCAGGTTCTAAACTTCTTATCTGGAGAGAAAATATACTGCATCTCTTTGCTGGCATAACGCTCGGAAAGCGGACTTTGATATCTATCGTTACTCATGAGTAAATCCTCCTAAATTTTTCTATAAACAGTTCTTCTATGAATCAGATAAAAATCAGATACTTCTTATTAATCAAATGCATGAGAAACATCTTCTCCAGGAACTTCCATTGGATAATTGCCTGTGAAACATGCATCACAGAATTTAAGGTCTCCTACCATCTCCTGAAGTTTTCCAATCTCCATATATCCAAGAGAGTCCGCACCGATTAACTCACGAATCTCCTCAGTAGTATGAGAATGGGCAATTAACTGCTCATTGGATGGCACGTCGGTACCAAAGTAGCATGGATATAAGAAAGGTGGGGAACTGATTCTAACGTGAACCTCGGTAGCTCCTGCCTTTTTTAACATCTTAATAATGTTGGCACAGGTAGTTCCTCTTACGATAGAATCATCTACCATAACAATTCTCTTACCCTTTACCACTTCACTGATTACATTTAATTTAATTTTAACACTACTTTCTCTCTGGCTCTGTTTTGGCTTAATAAAGGTTCTTCCTACATAGCCATTCTTATGGAAGGCCATTCCATAAGGAATACCGGTATGCTGGGAATATCCCATAGCAGCTACCAAACCGGAATCCGGAACTCCCACTACTAAATCTGCATCTACAGGATAAGATTCTGCCAGGGCTTTTCCTGCAACGATTCTGGAATGATATACATTTACGTCATCAATAACGCTGTCCTTGCGGGCAAAGTAAATATACTCAAAAATACATCTTGCCTGCTTGGCTGGGTCGATCATCATAGAGGTATCAGACTTAATGCCGTGCTTTGTAAAGCTTACGATTTCTCCTGGAAGCACATCACGAACAAACTCTCCGTCTACAGCTGCAATGGCACAGCTTTCCGATGCAAGGAAATAGGTATTGTCTCTCTTACCAATGCAAAGAGGCTTTAATCCCCAAGGATCTCTTGCTCCAATCAGCTTACGTGGAGAAGAAATAACCAGAGCATATGCTCCCTTAATCTTCTTCATGGCATTTCTTACAGCTTCTTCAACATTGGCTGTATTTAAACGTTCTCTTGCAATATGATAAGCAATCACCTCAGAATCAATGGTGGTCTGGAAAATTGCTCCTGTATATTCTAACTCTTTACGAAGTTCCACTGCGTTGGTAAGATTACCATTGTGGGCCAATCCCAAGATACCCTTCACGTAGTTAATAACCAAAGGCATAGCATTCTGGGCATTGCTGGCACCTGCTGTAGAATAACGAACATGTCCAATTCCTAAGTTTCCCTTTAGAGCTTCTAAATTCTCTTCATCAAAAACCTCATTTACAAGCCCAAGACCCTTCTTTGAACGCATCTTTCTCTCGCCATAAGTATCTGTTACTGCAATACCACAGCTTTCCTGTCCTCTGTGCTGCAAAGCAAAGAGCCCATAATATACAGAGGAGGCTACGTCCCCTCCGTCCATATCATAAGCCCCAAAGACACCACATTCTTCACCAAGACCTGTTGTTAACTTATCAAATTCACTCATGTGTGCACTCCTTTAACTTTTGTCTGTTCATCAGTATAATATAAGGATTTCAAAAAAACAATCTCTATTATCCTTTTCCAATCCTTCTATAATCTACCTTCCATTTTTCAAACGCAGTTTCTGGAAGATCCGGATCCACCTCTGCCTTTGCCTGTCTGATCTCATCTTTAATGACCCCATCCATAGTTAAAAAGGCGGTATTTCCAGATAACATCTTTACATATTTCTCCGGCGGATAGCCTTTCATACATGCATATAAGTAAGCTTTTAGAATATCTTCTTCTTTACAAATCTCATAGGCCTTCTCATAGACAGCAGCTGCTTCCTGGTACAAAAACAAATGTCCATAGGCAGTTCCAAGGCATGCATAAACATGGCCGTAAAAAGTATCTTTTACACTTTCATCCCAATCTGAATTTATTATGGATTGATAAACCAAAATGGCTGATTCATACTCGCCACTTTCCTGGAGACTATCTGCTTTATATTTTTTTCGTTCCACATCCTTTTGATTTTGCAGGCGGTCTAAGATTCCCTGAATCTTATGAATCTCCACAGTGGAATAAATATTAGATTCTCTTAGAATCTGAATAATAAATTGTTCTGTGGAACAGTTCTGATTTAAGGATTCTCTTAAGTGCTTGGACAAATTTTTAAGCTCCAGTTCGTCCCGAATCCAGTCACAGAGCTGACGGTTTACTATCGTATAATCCACCAGATAAAGATTATTGCAAATGTAATAGCATAATTCCTCTATGGTATAGATTCTAATATGAACTCTGGATATTTCATAAGGCTGTCCTGCCCTTTTTCTATGACATAGAATTAAACTGCCCATTGATGCCTCCTAAATGTATTTCTTTCTCCACTCTGAAATCTGATGCGGGATGGAATTCTCCAAATCCTACATCCCGAAATACCAACTTGCAGGTCTTTTCATCAAGAAAAATAACTTCGATGAGAATGCGAAGGGAGTAATCTTTTCGCTCCGGAAGTCCCTCTAAAGAAACAGTTTCCACCCGAAGGTCCTCCCCTGTCAGGCTCTCAATATGAATCTCAATATCTGAGGCATCCTCTAAAATCACTTCCCAGGAATTATCTGCTTCATACCATCTAGCTCCCCAGGATACCACCGGAAACCAGCTTTCCTGTCCATTTACTCGCATTCTAAGACAGATTTGTTCAGCTAAAGTCGTCTCATCTAAGTAGGTTGGCCCTTCTGAAAACTCCATACTCTTTCGAATGGAGGTATAGCAGGCACCCTTACTATAGAGATTATTTCCCAAAAAAGCTCTTCTGCCGTTACATAGGACCTTTAAAGAGTTGGGATACCAATTATTTTCAAAACCCTCTCCTGTCAGGTATACGGAAGAAACAACTTTTTTATCAAAAACATTTTCAATAAAGGACTTAAACTGGGAATCAGCATCCTTGGCCTTGTCTACGTTCATTACAGGAGAAAGAGCTTCTAGTTCCTCCATCTGGGCATTGGCCACCTCATCTACAGTGACAAAGGACTCTCCCTTCTTTCCTCCGGCCACATTAAGTCTTCGAAGCATAAAGGCACGAATCTCTTTGGCATCACAGTAAAACATAGCTGATTCATACTGCCACAATTCCTTGGGTTGGTAGAACATGTAATGACAAAAGCTTTCTTTGTAGTCCTGTACAAATACATTATTTTTAGGGACTCCTAGATATTGACCAATACCCTTTAGCATATTGGACATATCAATGTTGGTCTCCGGCACCGAAAAGGTCAGATAACTAATCTCTCGAAAATCTCGAAGGGTCATCTGAATAAATTTCGATAAAAGCCATACCCCATCGTGCATGCGATTTCCAATCTTAACCTTTTCCCTGTGAAAAGCCTTTTGAAATAGGTCGGTAAGGATTTCCCCCTCCCCAATACCTAGAAGTCTTTTCGCTTCTCTTCCATAAACCCAATGTTCTTTGTAAAAGCCTAAAAGTACCGGAATCTGGTAATTATCCACGGCAGTCTCCATGGTTTCTGGTTCATCCTTGGATTCATCATAATAACTAATCTGACAGCTCTTTTCATTTAGATCATATCCTAAGATACTGCCTTTCATCATGAACATTTACTCCTTCCCTTTATAGCAGGAAGCCCCTTGTCTTAGGAGCCCCTTTTTAATCAATACATTTGGAAAATTCGATCCGCTAAGATCAGTTCTTCCTGGTAACTTAGCATGGCCTCTTTCTTCTTAGCCGGTGTCATTCCCGTCATCTCATTTAAGCGGCCATATTTGCCTTCCACACTCAAATGTCGTTCATTCTGTAAAATAAATTTATCTGTGGTTCCATTTTTACGGCCTCTAAATTCTTGAATATAGTAGCTGATTTTTTCGTCATCATAAAGCACGAACTGTTTTACATATATATTTTCATACATAGGAGTAAGAAGCTCAGACTGGTAGCCTAAAGACTCTTTTCCTTCCTTCTTAAGCTTATAATAGAGACGAACACAGCTTCCCGGGCTAGCCTGATAAAGGATCATGGTCTTATCATATAGCTGCAATTCTTTCAGCCACTCTTTTTTATATTTTAAATAATAAGGGAAGATCATCTGACGCTCACACATTTCCCTTAAAACATTATGGAGAATATTTTCCAAAGACGAATCATAGCTTCTGCTAGAATAATACTTTAAAAGAGCGATCTTACAGATATCCGCCAGTTCTTCCTTTTGGTCGCATTCATTGCAGATAATCTCAAATACAACCTCATCGGTCTCTCTTCCATTTACAATATACTCTCTAGACGCAAAGGCAAGGTAAGCCTGTTTCAAGCGGAAGTACACATTGTCTGAAAGATAGTAATCCTCGAAAATCTTCTCCTCCTGGAACATATTTTCCGAAAAGAGCATCTGAGTGATAATACGCTCTGCCATCTTGTAGGAAGGAATCTCATATTCTTTCAATATCTTCCACAGATACTTCATATCCTGGGTAGGGCCACAGTAATAGTTGGCCAGGTACATTAAGGTCACCTTGTCATACTGTCCCCTGCGCAAAAGAGCAAAAGCCAAATGGGTAATAAAGTCATCTTCCTCATAGTTGGTATCTCGGATCTGATGATTGCATAGACGGAAGACTTCCTTCTCATCATAAGCGTCAATGCCATTTACTTTAATACTGGCAAGGCTTGGCTTATCCTTCTCTTCCTTGGTCTCATCCTCGGGCCTTGCAAAATGTTTGCACATATCCAAAAATCTTGGTTCATAGAAGAGTCTCTTGGTTTCAAAGACAATGGAATCCGTATAATGTCTTCCATTCAAGGCCTCCCACACAATGCGAGCTTCCTTATCGTAAAGGCAGATTACTGCTCCCTCATCTTCATCATAAGGAACACTCTGACTAATGGTGCCATCTTTTTCAATTACCAAGACACACTTCATATGCTTGGTCTTAGTTTTTACCTCATAGGCATAGCAAATGTCCCGCATGGCTAAAAGCCTTTCATAGGTCATTTCATCCTCGGTACAAAAACGTTTGTAGAGAACCTTCAAGGCCTCTGTAATATGCCGCTTCATTAACTGGTCCCAGGTGAATTTCACCATCTGCTCACGATAAGCAAGATAGAGGTCTCCCGCCTCCTCCTCATGGATCACCAGGTTAGCATAAAGGCAGGCAGCCTTCCGATAATTTAAGGTATTTCCATGCATAAAATACAAAATCAAAGATTTTGGCAGGGGATCTCTTAAATCATCCTCGTCAATGGTCATCATATAGTACTCATAAAGCTGAGCAATTTTAAGGTCCGCATCCACTGCCTTTTTATACCAGGCAAAATACTGTCCTCCATTTTTATTTCCCTTAATCAGGAAGGTACAGATGGTATTTAAAATCATCAGATCGTCATAACTATTGTAGATCCTGACCAAAATCCGAAACATGGCATCATTAAAGTACTTCTGCTGGCTAATAAAGTTTGCCACATAGAGGGCTACCTCTCTGGTAATCAAGCGGTACTTGGTGGCAAAATTTAATACCTGTACTTCAAAAGGTCCAAATTTCTTTAAGAGGGAAGGTTTCTCCTGATAACACAAATAAGCCTGCAAATAGTAAATGACACTATGGATTTCAAACTGATATTGTTGCTCTAAAACTTCCAAGCGCTTGTAGGCATTTTTGTATCTTGGATCCATCTCAAGAAGCATGGAAAGCAAAATCCAGGAATCCTGGTGCTGCATATAGGTCTTTCCAATCTCATCCAGCACCCGGTCTGCATGGTCTGCTCCATCCTCTCCCCTTACCATAGCTGTTAAAAATTGGTAATAACAGTTGGTAGTGGCGTCCTTTCCAATAGCAAAACGATTGTAATTATAGTTTTCCAGAATACTCTTGGCTTCTTCCATGCGCTTTCCAATGACATAGATGTGGGCCTGCATCAACTGGTACATCTCATTGACCGGCTCCAGCTTTCTAAGAGCAGTAGCCTTCTCTGTGGCACTGTCGGTCCAGGTATTTAGATCAATTCTTCCTGCAGAATATCCAATATAATCCTTAATAATCTGAGCCAACAAAAGCTGCGGCATCCTATGATTTTCGTCGTAGGTCTGATTTTGCAAGACTTCGATATCATAGGTCAATTCTTCATAAGGAGTGATAAATTTAATCTTTCCAAAGTTGCGACCACCGTGTAAGTGCTCTGGTCTTACAAAATACTCAAACTCATAAACATTTCCCACAAAGTCTTCGGTGGTAATGTCCGGTCTGGATACGTAAATAAAAGCCCCTTCCGTTTCAATTCTTACCGGAATATAGCCCCAGGTATTCTTTGTAATGGTCAAAGTAGCCTTGGTAGGTTCTTTAATATCCTCAAAGAGCATTCCCTCCCCAGAAATGGTTAAGAAAATACATTCCTTTTGCTTAATTCCTACAAGGAATTCTTCAAGGGCTTGATCTCCCAAGGACCACTTACGCATATTATCATAAAGATAAAAGGTTCGCTCGTTCTCGTATTTTAATATCTCATAAAAAGATTTTGAGCGGAAAAGTCTTCCGGCCTCTGAAAAATCCTTCACAGCCAGTTTCTTAAAATCATCTGTACTCTGAATCTTTCCATAGGCAGTATTTACATAAGGCTTCTCTATAATGGCGGTGAAGGCAAGCTCAAACTCTCCTCCGTCACATACCACAGTAAAAACGCCCCGCTCCACATGACCCGGTCTTAAATTCCTGCCATCGTATGTAAAGTCAACCTTGGCAGGATTCCCCTCAAATCCTTGATTCTTAAACTTCACCCGAAAAGAAGAAGCATATACCAATCCTCGAATACTGGCATCTATGTCTGTTCGCAAAGTAAAGCTTCCCCGAAACACTTCACCCTCGCCAATAATAAGCACCAAGTTAGTCTCATCAAATAACACAGTAGGTTTTAGTGACTGGAAGTCTCCTTTTGAAAATTTCTGGATTTTATTCTTCAACTTTCACACCTTTTTCTTTCGTTACTTATTGCCATGGTTATCTGCTCCTTAAGTTCAACACTCTAGCAACCAGATAACATACTATGTAAAATTATAGCATTATTTAATATCTAATAGCAATGGTAGATACAAGGATTGCATATATTTTACTTAATGGCTTCTAAATCCTTCAGCCAGGAAGCCACGCAAGCATCGCTTGGCATTCTCCAATCCCCTCTCGGAGAAAGGGCCACAGTACCAACCTTAGGTCCATCCGGCAGACAAGATCTCTTAAACTGCTGGGTGAAAAATCTTCTGCAAAATGTGTGCAACCACTTATAAATCACTTCATCCTCATATTCACCCTCAAAGGCATACTGGGCCAACCGGTAGATTTTCGCAGGCTCGTAGCCAAAGCGAAGGAAATAATATAAAAAGAAATCATGAAGCTCATAAGGGCCTACTAAATCCTCTGTCTTCTGGGCAATCTCCCCATCCTTCGGTGGAAGAAGTTCCGGACTTACCGGGGTATCTAAAACATCATACAGCACATCCTTTAATTCTTGATCATTACAGGTATCTGCGTAATAATGTACCAAATGTCTTACTAAGGTCTTAGGTACCGATGCATTCACGCCGTACATAGACATGTGATCCCCATTGTAGGTGGCCCATCCCAGGGCAAGCTCTGACATATCTCCGGTACCAATTACCAGGCCGCCTGTCTGATTTGCCACATCCATCAGCACCTGAGTACGCTCTCTGGCCTGGCCATTTTCATAGGTAACACTACGGTCCTCCGGGTCATGACTGATATCTTTAAAATGTTGATTTACTGCGTCATTAATCGGAATCTCTCTTAAAGTTGCTCCAAGTTTTCTAGACATTTTGCAGGCATTCTGGTAGGTTCTGTCGGTAGTGCCAAAGCAAGGCATAGTAACAGCCACCATCCCCCTGCGGTCCATTCCCAGGCCGTCAAAGGCCTTGGCCATAACAAGGAGGGCCAAGGTAGAATCCAGTCCTCCGGAGATTCCCACCACTGCACTTTTTGCATGGGCGTGAGCCAACCGCTTTTTTAAGCCCATAGCCTGAATGGTAAGTATTTCCTCACAGCGCTTTTCTCGCTCAGACACTAGGCTAGGAACAAAAGGTCTGGAAGAAACAAAACGGGTAAGCTTGGTATCTTCTATTGCAATATCAAAAGGAATCCGCATGAGATTTCTCTCTTTTGAAGTTAGAAAGGTGGTATTCTTTCTGCGTTCACTTAAGATACGATTCACATCGATTTCTGTATAAATAGTCTCATTTACAAAGCGTTTACTTTCTGCAAGATTACTTCCGTTTTCCGCAATAATATTGTGGCCTCCGAATACCAAATCCGTGGTAGACTCTCCCTCTCCTGCATTGGCATAGATATAGCCGCAGATCAATCTTGCAGACTGTCCCTCGATCAAACTTTCTCTGTAGGCAGCTTTTCCAATGGTCTCGTCACTGGCAGAGCAATTAACAATTAGGGTAGCCCCTTCTCTTGCTGCCTCTATACTTGGAGGAATAGGAGCCCATACATCCTCGCAGATTTCTGCCGAAACCACCAAAGCTTCCATACTACGTGCCGCAAACAAAAGTTTCGGTCCAAAAGGAATCTCCTGGCCTTCAAAGAGAATGGTTCTTGCAAGCTCCGGTCCTCTTCGAAATTGTCGCATTTCATAGAACTCCCCATAGTTTGGCAGGAAGGTCTTGGTTGTAAATCCCAGAATCTTCCCCCGATTCATAGTGGCTGCCACATTATAGAGTTCCCCGTCAACGCAAAGGGGCGCCCCTATAAAAACAAGGGCATCTAGTTCCTTAGTGGCCGCAGCGATTTCTACAATAGCTCGTCTTGCTTCCCCAAGAAGAACATCCTGTAAAAACAGGTCGCTACAAGTGTAACCTGTAATGCAAAGCTCCGGAAAGACAATTACCTTTGCCCCCTCTTTTGCAGCCTCTGTAAGTTTTGAAATAATCTGGTCCTTATTAAATGCCACATCTGCCACTCGAATATCCGGTGTCACTGCAGCAACCTTTACAAATCCATGCTTCATGCTTTTATCTCCAAAATTGATATTCTTTTACTTGCTTCTTTTAAGAATCTTCTTTAAATCCTCTACCGTATAGGTATAGGCAGTATTACAGAAGTGACATTTCACTTCAATGTCTTTTCCTTCATTGATCATATCCTGAATTTCTTTTCTTCCTACACTGGCTACAGCTCGCTCCACCCGTTCTTTGGAACAGTTGCAATAAAATTTGGTATCCATGGTATCTGTAATTTCTAGATCAAGATTTCCAAGAAGCTCCTCTAAAATCTGCTCCGGTGTATATTCTTTATCTAAAAGAGCCGTTACAGAGGTAACATTTTTTAAATTCTCCTCGAGCTTAGAAATTACTTCTTCTTTTGCAAAAGGCATAAGCTGGATAATAAATCCACCGGCTCTTCGCACTGTATTATCCTTCTCCATTAAGACTCCCAGGCCTACAGAAGAAGGCACCTGCTCTGAGTTAGCAAAATAGTAAGTAAGATCTTCTGCAATCTCACTGCTTACTAAAATAGTCTGACCACAGTAAGGCTCTTTTAGCCCCATATCCTTAATAACCTGCAAAAGGCCAATACCTACCGCTCCCCCTACATCAAGCTTCCCATTTTTAGGAGGCAACATAACCTCTGGATTTAAAACATAACCTTTTACATTGGCTTTGCTGTCTGCAGTGACAGTGATTCCTCCAATAGGACCATCTCCCCTAATCTGCAAGGTCAGCATATCTGTATCATTTTTCATCATGCTTCCCATCATAGCACCTGCTGTAAGGAGGCGTCCCAAGGCAGCAGTTGCCACCGGACTGGTATTATGATCCTTTCTTGCAGTTTCTACTACTTCTTTTGTACTTGCTGCAAAGGCCCGAATCTGACCATCGGCAGCAGTTGCCCGAACAATATAATCCTTCATATCATCAATCCCTTCCTTATAGTTTAAACTCTATTTTTTGCCACTAGGCAAATCCTCTCGCTGTCTTGTGTAACAGCCTCTTTTGTATAGTCGTCATAAACTTGTAACACTGTAAATCCTGCTTCTTTTAAAAGACTTTGGATTTCTTCCAGGGTATAGCCCCTCTGCAGATGCGTCTCCTGATATTTGCGATATAAACCTTCCTGGTCCTCTTCTTTAATAAATAAAGTCAGTTCATACTCATTAATCTCTTCATCTTCATAGTAATAATTATCCCAGATGAAGCTACAATCCTCCCGATCTTCCGCAATGGTGGTTTCCCCTATTACGTCCCGGTACTTGTGACTTGTATTAAAATCAAAGAAGAAAATCCCATCTTCCATCAAGGAATCCTTTACCCTTTGAAAAGTTTCCAAAAGCTCATAAGGTTCTAAAATATAATTTAGACAATCACAGCAGCTAACCACTGCAGAAACTTTCGGATAAATTTCCAATTCCCGCATATCCTGCTGTAAATATAAAATTCCAGACTGGTCTTCTCCCGCTTTCTCAAGCTCTTCCATCTGCTTTTCCAAGGCAATCTCCAACATCTCTTCCGACAAATCCGCCCCTAGCATATCATAGCCAGCCTGATAGAGAAGTCTAGTCATGCTTCCGGTTCCGCATCCTAAATCCAGCACCCTTCCTTCTTGGATTCCATATTCTCTTAAAAGTTCTATAATAAAATCTGCCCATTCTTCGTAGGGCACATTATCCATAAAGGTGTCATAGACTCTTGCAAAGCTACTATAAGCTTCCATACGATCTCCTAACTTTATCTTATATATATTCATGTGTTCATTCTTTATTTCATTTGTTGTATCCTATCGTAACTACTTTATTTTATCAACTTCTTACAGAAAATCAAGCCTAGTCCTAGCATCACCCCATAACACCCCAAAAGCCGGATAAGAAAAGAATCCGAAACAACGAAAGGATTCTTACGTTGTTCCAGATTCTTCTAAAAAATGCCTATTCTCTAAATTTGTGCAATATCTATTAAAGTCAGTTTCTTAATATCTGTATTCTCTAGGCTGGCAATAAGAGCCTTAGCTGTGTCGATAGCTGTAAGCACATTGACGCCTGTCTCTACTGCATTTCTACGAATTGTGAATCCATCCTTAGAATGCTCTGCTCCCTGAGGTGGTGTATCAATTACCAGGTCAATCTTATGTCCAAGAATCAGATCCAGTAAGTTAGGCGAATTCTGCTCAATCTTGTTAACAGCAATAGCCTTAACCCCTGCTTCATTTAATACTTTTGCAGTTCCTTCCGTAGCAAATATTTTGTAACCAATATTGTTAAAACGGCGTCCAATATCAATAGCCTCTTCCTTGTCCTCATCCCTTACTGTCATGATCATATTGCTAAACTTCGGAAGTTTTACACCTGCTCCCAAGAAGGCCTTATAGAGGGCTTCTTCAAAGGTCTTTGCAATACCAAGACACTCTCCTGTAGATTTCATCTCTGGTCCAAGGCTAATATCAGCGTCTCGAATCTTCTCAAAGGAGAAGACTGGCATCTTAACTGCAAAATAATCTGCCTCCGGCTGAAGTCCCGGTGTATATCCTAAGTCCTTGATCTTATTTCCAATAATAACCTTGGTAGCAAGCGGTACAATTGGAATTCCAGTTACCTTGCTAATGTAAGGCACTGTACGGCTGGATCTAGGATTTACTTCGATTACATAGACATCCTCTCCGCATACAATAAACTGGATGTTAATCAGTCCAATAACATGCAAGGATTTGGCAAGTTTTCTGGTGTAATCCTCAATAGTTTTCTTGGTCTTCTCAGAAATACTCTTAGCAGGATATACTGAGATACTATCTCCGGAGTGAATACCAGCTCTCTCGATATGCTCCATAATTCCAGGAATCAAAATCTCTTCGCCATCGCAAACTGCATCAACCTCAATCTCCTTACCTTGTAAGTATTTATCTACAAGGATTGGATGATCCTGAGCAATACGGTTGATAATGCCAATAAACTCATCAATATCGTGGTCGTTGATAGCAATCTGCATTCCCTGTCCACCCAGCACATAGGAAGGTCTTACTAATACCGGATATTCCAAACGGTTTGCCACTTCCTTTGCTTCCTCAGCAGTAAATACGGTTCCTCCTGTAGGTCTTGGAATTCCACATTTCTCTAAGATTTCATCAAAGAGCTCACGGTCTTCTGCCGCATCAACATTTTCTGCAGAGGTACCTAAAATCGGAACCCCCATCTGCATCAGGGCTTCTGTAAGCTTAATAGCTGTCTGTCCACCAAACTGAACCACTGCCCCATCTGGATGCTCTAGCTTCACAATGCTCTCTACATCCTCCGGTGTCAAAGGCTCAAAATAAAGCTTGTCTGCAATATCAAAGTCAGTACTTACAGTCTCTGGATTGTTATTTACAATAATGGTCTCATAGCCTTCTTTTGCAAATGCCCAGGTGCAGTGTACAGAACAAAAGTCAAACTCAATACCCTGACCGATACGGATAGGTCCAGAACCAAGAACAAGAACTTTCTTCTTTCCTTTGGTCTCCTCCACCTCATTTTCACTGCCATAGACAGAATAATAATAAGGAGTCTCTGCGGCAAACTCAGCAGCACAGGTATCAACCATCTTGTATGCAGCGGTAATTCCGTAGTACATACGCATGTTGTAAATTTCTTTCTCTGTCTTACCAGTTAATTTGGCAATGATATGGTCTGGGAATTCCATACGCTTTGCTTCTTTTAGAATATCCACATCCAGAGTCTGGGTCTTTAAGACATGCTCCATCTCCACAAGGATAGCGATTTTATCGATGAACCATTTGTCAATCTTTGTAATCTCATGGATCTCATCATAGCTGATTCCCTGGCGAAGGGCCTCTGCAATTTTCCAGATTCTCTGATCATCTACAACCTCTAACTCCTCCAAAAGATCTGCACCCTTTAAATGAGAGAAATCATAGGACATTAAGCTATCCACGTGCTGTTCCAGAGAACGAATGGCCTTCATAAGGGCTCCTTCGAAGTTATCGCAGATACTCATAACCTCTCCAGTTGCCTTCATCTGGGTAGTCAGGGTTCTCTTTGCGCTGATAAATTTATCAAAAGGAAGTCTTGGAATCTTTACTACGCAGTAGTCTAACATAGGCTCGAAACTTGCGTAGGTTTTCTTGGTAACTGCATTCTTAATTTCATCTAAGTTATAACCAAGGGCAATCTTTGCTGCCACCTTGGCAATCGGGTAACCGGTTGCCTTAGAAGCCAAGGCAGAAGAACGGCTTACTCTAGGATTCACCTCAATTACGCAGTATTCAAAACTTTCCGGATGCAAAGCATACTGTACATTACATCCACCTGTAATATTAAGTTCGCTGATAATGTTAAGGGCAGAGCTACGAAGCATCTGGTATTCCTTATCCCCTAAGGTCTGGGAAGGAGCCACTACAATACTGTCTCCTGTATGAACTCCTACAGGATCAAGGTTTTCCATGTTACATACAGTAATGCAGTTTCCGTTATTGTCACGCATTACCTCGTACTCAATTTCCTTCCATCCTGCTATACAACGTTCTACAAGGACCTGTCCTACACGGGAAAGGCGAAGTCCATTTTCCAAAATTTCAATCAGCTGACCCCTGTCGTGAGCGATACCACCACCGCTTCCTCCTAAGGTATAAGCCGGCCGAAGAACCACCGGATAACCGATCTCTTCTGCAAACTTCACACCATCTTCCACAGTCTCTACCACAAGAGAAGCTGCACAAGGCTCTCCGATCTTCTCCATGGTCTTTTTAAATTCCAGACGGTCCTCTGCCTTCTTAATGGTCTCTGAGGTAGTTCCGATCAAACGAACCTTATGTTCTTTTAAAAATCCTCGCTCCTCAAGTTCCATAGCCAGGTTCAAGGCAGCCTGTCCTCCAAGGGTAGGAAGAACGCTATCTGGCTCTTCCTTTATAATCAGCTGTTCCACAACCTCAACAGTCAAAGGTTCGATATATACACGATCTGCAATATCCTTGTCTGTCATAATAGTAGCAGGGTTAGAGTTTAACAGTACAACTTCTATTCCCTCTTCTTTCAAGGATCTGCAGGCCTGGGTTCCTGCATAGTCAAATTCCGCAGCCTGTCCAATGACAATAGGGCCGGAACCAATTACCAATACTTTTTTTATAGATGTATTCTTAGGCATTCTTCCTATTCTCCTTTCATCATGTCAATAAAGCGGTCAAATAAGTATGCTGAATCCTGGGGTCCAGGGCATGCCTCTGGATGGAACTGTACAGTAAAAATATTCTTGCCAACATAAGCAAGGCCTTCGTTTGTTCCATCATTTACATTTACAAACGCTTCCTGGGCAATGGCAGAATCGATGCTTTCTGCGTCCACTGCATAGCCATGATTCTGAGAGGAAATATAAACTCTTTCATTAGAAAGGTCCTTCACCGGATGATTACCTCCACGGTGACCGTATTTTAATTTGTAAGTTTTTGCTCCAGTTGCCAAAGCCATCAGCTGATGTCCCAGGCAAATAGCGAAAATCGGAAGATCAGACTCATATAATTTTTTAATCTCTTCTATAATAGAAACGTTTGTCTCCGGATCTCCAGGTCCGTTAGATAACATAATTCCATCAGGCTCTGTAGCAAGAATTTCTTCTGCTGTAGTGTGAGCTGGGTAAACCATTACCTGGCAGCCTCTTTCGTTTAAGGACTTAGCAATATTGTTCTTTGCACCAAAATCCATCAGGGCAACCTTAGGGCCATCTCCCTCTAAGACGTAGGCTTTCTTACAAGTTACCTTCTTCACCACGTCTCCTACTTTATATGTTTTTAATTTTGGAAGAATCTCATCTAGATTATAATTGGAATTGGTAGTGATCATACCATTCATTGTTCCCTTCTCGCGAAGGATCTTGGTAAGAGCCCTGGTATCGATTCCCATGATACCTGGGATGTTCTGATTCTTTAAGAATTCTTGAATAGAGCCGCCACTTCTGAAATTGCTTGGCATACGAGACAATTCTCTGACAATATATCCATCGGGCCACGCCTTCTTGGATTCCATATCCGGGGTAATACCATAATTACCAATTAATGGATATGTCATAACTACTGCCTGTCCCGCATAGGAGGGATCTGTTAACACCTCCAAATAACCGGTCATAGAAGTATTAAATACAATCTCACTTATCATGTCCCTGGTCGAGCCAATGCTGGTTCCTGTAAAGACTGTTCCGTCTTCGAGTATCAGAAATGCTTTCATATTTCCACCTATCCCTTCTAGTTCACAAATTGTAAAAATTATACCGCATTCCTTTTTCTTTTTCAACCAAAAGGCCCTAAAATTAAAATTTAAAATTTTAAATTTTAGAGCCCTAAAATGCAAACCAATTTTTAATTCAAAAAAACTACTGATACTGCCAATAAATCGTTATTTTGTTCAAATCTGCCTCATCCAAATACTGGTATTTTACTTCTGAAATCCCGTACCAGTTCGCCAGATTTTCAGCCGCTCTGGGAATTGTTTCTTGAAAAATACTTTCCCTGGCAGAAGCATAAAGCTCTGAACTGGAAAATTTGATTACCGAAGTGCTTCCACCGGAGGAAATCACATCATTCATTTTCTGCAAAATGACCCCTGAATCAAAGGAGCTATAGTAATCTCCATTTACCACATAATAATTGTAGTCCATATGGGTACAGCTAGGAAGTTCCACTGTCTCATCTGGCCTATGGTTTTTAAAAAGCTCCGTATCATCGCACAGCATATAATCATAGGCAATCTTTTCTTCTGCCGCCACCTCTTCCCCCTCCTCTGCTAAGAAGGTTGGATCTCCCCAAGTAGTATCTACATAATAATATTCCCCGTTACAGCTTACTAAATTCCAGGCATGGGACTGATTGTCATCTCCCGCTGTGCCAATAACGTAAGTACAAAAAACACCTAATTTATTCAACAAATACTGGGTTGCTTTCGAATAGCCGGCACACACCGATTCCTTTCCCACAAAGACGCTATAAATATTCTGGTTATCCGAAGCATCTAAATTGTACTCTACACTGCGGATAATATACTCATAGACATAGAGAATCTTATCATAATCCGATGCATCCTGGGAGATTCCACTAAGACATTCTGCTACTACAGAATCAATCTGGTCCTGCATTGTACTTCTGTCATCTGCATCATACAAATAATTCACCTTAATCACTGTATAGGAACGAAGTCCTGTATAACTGGTGGCCGTAGCAGAGCCATCGCACCAGAAAATTTCCGGATGGTCCCTTAGGACATATTGTAAAATTTGATTAGCCTGATCAGCATTGTCTCCGTGCAAGTAGATTTCTTCTGTATCGGAATTAATTCCACTTAAAATCTCCTTATAGATCAACTGCTCATCTTCCGATAATTTACTGTAATAATAGCTTACAGAGGCATCTTCTTCCTCCGTTACCTCCTGATAGGAAATATCATCCACAGCATTCACTATGTTTTTAATATCTGAAGCATCCGAAGAATCCACCAATTCTTTAAGCAGACCACTTTGAAAAACGTAAATGCCTGCTGCCAAAATTCCTATTAACAGCAAAAGAAAAAACAAAGCACATCCCAAGCATCCACTTTTTCTTTTTCTATGTCTATACATATACAATAAACTCCGTGTTTATAAAAATAATTAATTAGCCAAGATCATAGCTACAATCACCAGATCTTTGTCTCCCATATTCTTAAGACCATGGCCATGGCCATCTGCACAATATGTTATATCTCCAGGACCTACAAGAACACCTTCGCCATCTTCTTCATAAATGCCTTCTCCCTCTATAATATAGTAGGTCTCAGCCTCCCCGTGATGCTCATGATGACCGATTTCACCACCGGCAGGTATGGTTACCCGGCCGAATAAATTACAATGGCTACCTCTCTGCTCTGGGCTAATAAGGGCTTCCTTTAAAATGTAGCCTGTCCCTCCACACATATGCTCTACTTTTTCTGTTACTCTGTCCTTTGTTGTTGTCTTTAACATCCTTTACTCCTTCTTTCTTTTCTTATCTTATAAATATTAAAATCCCAAGGAATCATTTACCAGGATTACCTTGATCCTTCCTGCATCTTTGGAGAATCTAGTAATCAAAATCTGGCAACAGATTGTCTCTGGTGATTTACAATCAAAACATGCCCCCGTCTTGCAGCAAGGGGTATTTAGGTTAAATCTCTGAGCATTAATTGGCGCCGCCTCGTTTCTAGCTCTTGACATAGCTGCATCTACATCCTTTGCCACCTTGTTCATGCCCACAATCATTAAAATATTCCTTGGTCCCTGGGCAATAGCCGAAACACGGTTTGCATGCCCATCAATATTAATAATCACTCCGTCTTCTGTAATTGCATTGGCACTGCACAAAAAGAAATCGCAGTCATAGGCCTGAAGCTCGATTTTTCTTTTTTCTTCAGGAGTTTTTGCTGTATCTCGGTTATAGATTACATAATCTCCCTGACAGACTGCATCCTTTAAGCCAATTTCCTGAGCCGACATAGACCCTCCCCAGGAAATACTGCTGCCCTCTGGTATAAGCTCCAAAGCCTTCTTACAGGCTTCCTCCTTAGACCCTACATAATAGGCTTCCATATTTCTGGACTTTAAGGCCTTCACCATCTGCTCACCTAATAAATCATTTCTCTTTACACGATTTCCATCCATAAAAAACACCTCACTTCTTAATATAGCTCCTCCAAAAGCTTATGGTCATTTAATTCTTTTGGAGCCTTTAATTTCTTGCGATCTATTTTGTTGCTAACAGTCCTTGGAAGTACCTCCACCTGAAAGAGGGCTGTTGGAATCATATAATAGGGAAGACTTTCTTTTAATACTTCCTTAAACTCCTTCACATCCACCTGGTCTTCCGCCTCAAAATAACCGCACAAAATATTGGTTCCCCCCTGATCTTCAAAAGCCACCACGGCACATTCTTTTGCAATTCCTGTGCATCGCATAGCCGTCTCCACTGCACTAGCCTCCACCCGAAAACCACGGATTTTATACATAAAATCCATCCGTCCAAGATAGTGTATGGTTCCATCCGTATCCATCCGCACCAAATCCTTGGTCTTAAAGAGCCGCAAAAAACCTTCCTCCTTTGAAAATGGATTTTCCACAAAGAAGTTTTCTGTCCGCTTGGGATCCTTGTAATATCCCATAGCCACCTGGTCAGAGGCAAGCCAAAGTTCTCCAGCCTCTCCAGCAGGAAGCACCCTTCCATCCTCGTCCACTACATAGCCTTTGATAGTAGAATTTAGTTTTCCTACCGGATAGTAAAATTTAGCCTCTGTAATTTCATATTCTGAGATAATAGAAGTCATCTCGGATGCTCCATAAACATTATAGATTTCGTAGTGAGTAGGCAGCAGATTTCTCGGCATATCGCTGCCAACCAGCAAAACCCTCAGCTTGGTTTTTCCATCTTCTATGTCCCCTAGCTTGCTGGCCATATGAGGTGGCAAAAAAGTGACAGTAATTCCATGCTCTATATAGCACTGCAAAAGACCTTTTATATCCTTTCGAATAGCTTTTTGAATAATCCGAACCGAAGCCCCCACTGCCAAGGAAGCATACAGGTCAAATACTGAGGCCACAAAACTAAAGCTAGGAAAAACTCCATAGACATCTTCTTCACTGAGAAACAGCCGGTCAAAATTACTAATGGCGCACATAACATTCCTGTGACTTAACATTACCCCTTTTGGTTTAGAAGTAGAGCCAGAAGTGTAAATTAAAAGGGCCATATCCTCCCTTTTCGAACGGTCTATGTGGTCTTTTCTCTCAGACCAATCAATTCCCATAGCAAATTCTCGGTCTATCACAAAGCGGCACTGGCACTCTTCCACAATCTGCTTCTGCCGCTTTTTCGGGTGGGTGCTGTCAATATAAACATAAGCTCCTCCCGCCTTCCAAATGCCAATCATGAAAATCACAGACCACACAGACTGCCCCGCCTGGACTCCCACCACTTCTCCTGCCTTCATTCCCTTTTCCAGCAAATGAGTCGCCAAAATATTACTCTTTTCTTCCAACTCCTGATAGGTAAAGGTTCCATAAATACCAGAAACCGCCACCTTCCCAGGAAAAGCTTTCACTGTATCCAGAAATAATTGGCAGAAGGTTTTTTGTTTAAATTCTTCTTTATGAGAGCTAAGAAAAACAGCCCTCTCTTTCTTTGGCATAGTAGACGCCTCCTTATAGCAATGCATTCCCAAGCTTTGCTTTAACAACAGTATAGCAGTTATCCAAAATAAGTAAACCCAATCTGCAGTCATCTCAATTAATTAAGCCCCTTTTTTGAAGGATTGTTTTTTCTCATTACATTTGCTAGAATGAACATGGTTCTCGGAACAAATATTGCTTTCCTAACCACAAAAAAAGTAAACTAGGAGGAATGAATCATGAGCAAAATAGAAGAAGTTCGTGCTGACATGATAAAAGCCATGAAAGCCGGCGAGAAAGATACCAAGGAAACCTTATCTATGCTTTTAGCTGCATTAAAGAATAAAGCCATTGATAAGAGAGCCGACCTTACAGAAGAAGAAGAAACCCAGGTCATCTTAAAGGAAATCAAACAGACAAAAGAGACTTTGGAACTTACTCCAGAAGACCGCACCGACATTATAGACGAATGCAAGAAGCGTTTAGCTGTATTAGAAACTTATGCTCCAAAGATGATGGATGAAGCCGAAATCAAAGAAATCGTTTCAGAAGTTCTTGCTGATTTGGGTCTGGATGCCCCCACTGCAAAAGACAAGGGAAAGATCATGAAGGAGCTTATGCCTAAAGTAAAAGGAAAGGCTGACGGAAAATTGGTAAATGAGATTGTTAGCTCCTTCTTCTAGATCTTAGAATCTTAGGTAGAAACTTGCTTAATAAAAAAGATAGCTTAATAAAAATGGAGGAATACATTTTCACGTATTCCTCCATTTTCTATTTGTAAACTCTTTTGTTTTTAACTACTCCGCAACTTCCTCAGTATAAGAGCCATCATCTGTGTAAGAAGTGTCCTCTGTACCTGATGTATCTTCTGTACTAGAAGCATCTGCCGCAGAATCTGTACTTTCTGTGCTTGCATCACTGCTTTCTGTTACAGCCGCTGTATCTGTGGTCTCTGTACTTCCTGTACTGTCTGTACTATCTGTAGTAGTTTCTGTTGTTGTATCCTGGGAAGTAGTATCCTCAGAGCTTGTGTCTGTATCCTCAGTGTCTGTATCCACCTGTTTAATAGACACACTCAAATCTGTGAAGCTAATCTTCTTCCAAACCTTCTTATTGGCCTTCACCCCATCTTCTTTGATCCAGGCCTTACAGGTATCTTCTAGGAGTTTTTCCTTACGCTCAGAAATAATGCTTTCCTTCTTGCTATCGGTAGCGTCACGGTCCAAGAGGCTGGTAACCTTTGCCACATAGCATCCGCTATCTGTCTCAATGACATCTGTAACCTCTCCTTCTCCCAAAGCATCTGCTGCTGCAATTAAATCCGCATCTGGGGAAGTGCTGTCAGAATCAAAGGTAGTTGTCTGGGAAGTCTGACCCTGCTCTGTAGCGTAAGCACTGAAATCCTCAGCAGTCTTAGCTCCCTCTGCAAAGGCAGTTGCCTTCTCCTTCATTTGGGTCTTCTCATCATCCGAAAGATCTGTGCTATTACCATCATCGTCAGTGGTGGTGTAGGAGAAAAGTACATAGTCCATGCTCTTTTGAGCCGCCTCGTCATCGGAAACTTCTGTGTCTACATCTGCTTCAATAGCAGCCTCCATCTTCTGCTGAACGGTAAGCAAGGTCAAAACCTTTTCTACCGTTTCTTGATCTCCGGAAACCTTCTTGGCACTATCTTCCTCATTGGTCTCCACAAACTCCTTGGCAGCATCAGAAATCGCTGTTTCCTCATCCTCTGTAAGCTCTACATCATAGTCAGCCATATGTTCCTTCATAACCAGCATATACTTCATCTGCTTTAAGAGACTCTTCTTTACATTGGACTCATAAGTCTTGCCTTCCTCAATCTCCGTAGACCACATATCGTCCCCAAGATAGGATCCATAGTAAGTTTCATACTGGGCCTGCACATATCTGGCATAAAAATTCGCTTCCTTAGCTGTGATATTCTCGCTCTTTCCTGTAAGTACGATATCTGAATCTTTAATCGATCCACATCCTGTAAGAGAAGATACCGCCAGCATTCCTGCCATAACAAATAAAATCAATCTTTTCTTCATAGTATTAAAACCTTTCTTTGCCACAATATAACTGATTATACCCTTTTCTTAAGTCTCAAGCAATCCCTGAAAATCATTTAATACATTTTTCACAAGCTCTATAGGGTCTGCAGGCTTCTCTTTTAGGTTTCTCTTTCGTTTCTCATACACGAAAGTAGGCTCACCATTTCCTGATTTAAAAATCAAATCCCCCTTATATGAGGCAATTAGCTGGGGAATCCGCTCAGGTACTACCTTGGCCTGCTCTAACATGGTAAAGGTATAAGTTTCCCCCTTTTGCTCTACTGCTGTAATATAAAGATTATGGGCCTTCACCTTAACGGCCGCCACCTGAAGCAAACACTCCACCTTTCTTGGCGGTTCTCCAAAACGGTCTGTAAGTTCCTCTAGTATATCCTCCATCTCCTGGTCATTTTCAATGGTGGCAATCCGTTTGTAAATATCCAGCTTCTGGTATTCATTTTTAATATAGGTCTCTGGAATATAGGCATCTACGTTCAGATCCATGGTGGTGGCATATTCTTCTTCTAATTCTGTCTCTCCCTTTAAATGTCGGACTGCTTCGTTTAGCATCTTACAATACATGTCATATCCCACCGCCTGCATATGCCCATGCTGTTCTGCCCCTAAGAGATTTCCGGCTCCCCGGATTTCCAAGTCTCGCATAGCAATCTTAAAGCCAGAGCCTAAATCTGTAAATTCTCGAATGGCAGCCAGGCGTTTTTCCGCCACTTCTTTTAGCATTTTATCTCTGCGGTATAACAAAAAGGCATAGGCCATGCGGTTGGACCTTCCCACCCGCCCTCTTAGCTGATAAAGCTGGGAGAGGCCTAGTCTGTCTGCATCATGAATAATCATGGTATTGGCATTGGAAATATCCAGGCCCGTCTCAATAATGGTAGTGGAAACCAACACATCGATTTCTCTATTAATGAAAGCATACATGATTTCCTCTAATTCCTGCTCCCGCATTTGTCCATGGGCATAGGCTACATTGGCATCTGGAACAATCTTTTTGATTCGCCCTGCCATATCAGCAATATCCTCCACCCGGTTATATACATAATAAACCTGGCCGTCTCTAGCGCATTCTCTCTCAATGGCTTCCCGCACCATCTCCTCATTGTATTCCATGACATAAGTCTGAATAGGCATACGGTCATTGGGAGCTTCCTCTAAAACACTCATATCTCTAATTCCCACTAGACTCATGTGGAGGGTTCTTGGAATAGGAGTAGCTGTCAGAGTAAGAACATCTACATTTTTCTTTAGGGTCTTAATTTTTTCCTTATGCTGTACCCCAAAGCGCTGCTCTTCGTCAATGATCAAAAGACCTAAATCCTTAAATTCCAGATCTTTACTAAGCACCCTGTGGGTTCCAATGACAATATCCACCAGACCTTTTTTTGTATCCTCCAAGGTCTTTTTTTGTTCCTTAGGGGTACGAAATCTGCACAGAAGGTCAATTCGTACCGGGAAATCTTTCATCCGCTGCAGGAAGGTATTGTAATGCTGCTGGGCCAAAATAGTGGTAGGTACCAGGTATACTACCTGTTTGCTTTCTTGAACAGCCTTAAAGGCAGCCCGAATAGCCACCTCTGTCTTGCCAAAACCTACGTCCCCACACACCAGCCGGTCCATAATCTTAGGACTTTCCATATCTTGCTTAACCGCCTCAATAGCTGTTAACTGGTCTTCTGTCTCCTCAAAAGGAAACATTTCCTCAAACTCCTGCTGCCACACCGTATCCTTCCCATATACAAAACCTTTTTGGTCTAGCCTCGCTGCATAAAGCTTTACCAAATCTCTGGCAATCTCCTGGACTGCTCCTCGCACCTTGGTCTTGGTGCGATGCCATTCCTGAGTTCCCAGCTTATTAAGCTTTGGTTTTTTTGCATCTGCTGATGCATATTTTAGTATGAGATCAAGTTGGGTGGCAGGGATATAAAGATTACCCCCCTGGGCGTAGGCAATCTTCATATAATCTTTGGAAATTTTGTCAACCACAATTTTTTCAATACCCTGATAAATTCCCAGGCCATGATTAACATGAACTACATAATCCCCTGGCTTCAAATCTGAGAAATCCCTGATTTTTCGACCTTCATATAATTTCTTTCGTTTTTTCTTTTTGCTTCTGCCAAAAATATCTGTCTCCGAGATTACCACAAATTTAATCATAGGATACTCATAGCCCTCTGCCACGTGGCCGTAGGCGGTCATAATCTCCCCTGGCTCTACAGTCCTCTCCCAGTCTTCGGTATAGAAACTTTTCAAATCATAGTCCCTAAGATCTTCTGCCAGTCGTTTCGCCCTGGTTCTAGACCCTGACAAAAGCACCACCCGGTAACCCTTTCGTTTCCATTTTTTTAAATCCAAGGTTAAGGTGTCAAAACTTCCATTGTAGGAAGGAATTCCCTGGGCATGGATACTGTAAGACTCCCGCAGTTTAAGTCCCTTAGCCTTCATATCCAAAGAAAAGAAGCCAATACTCGAATAATAATTTAAGCAAGAAAGAATCTCTTTCATAGAATAAATAGAGCTGCTATTTTCTTCCTGACGTTTTTCCATGGCGTCCTCATACTCTGCCTGGATCTGGTCCCCATTTTCCAAAACCCGCACCGGTTCACTAAGAAGCACTAAAGTCTCCTCTTCCGGAAAGTAGTCCCAAAAAGAAACACTAGTCTTCTCATCCCCATTTTCCTCTGCAGGGGAAATTAGAACCTCCTTTAAATTTTCTATAGACCGCTGAGAATCCACCTCAAAGCTTCGAATAGAGTCCACCTCATCTCCCCAAAATTCAATTCGCACAGGATTCTCCTGGGTCAAAGGAAATATGTCTAGAATCCCTCCTCTTACTGCAAACTGACCAGGCGCTCCTATCTGCTCCTCCCGGTCATAGCCAAAGGCCGCCAATTTTTCTTCTAGCTTTTGAAGCTCAAGGCTATCATCATAGGAAATATGAAGAGTTTCAGATCGAAGTTTTTTCTTGGAAATTAAAGCATCCATAAAAGCATCCACTGTAGTAACCACAGTGCATCCTTCCTCCTTAGACAAGGCCTCTAAGGCCATCATCCGCTGTCTGGTCAGTTCCTTACTTCTAAGGTCTGCCTGATAAAACAAAAGATCCTTGGCCGGATAAAGATAAGTAGACTCTCTTAGCATAGAAATCTCTTCATAAGTTTCTTTTGCCTTAGTCTCCCCTGCACACAGAATCAAGCAGTACTTCACATCCTCACTTAAGCCCACCATCAAATGAGAATTCTGAGAATTGACACAGCCGGATATTTTTATCATCCCCGGCTCATCCATTCTATTTTTATAAATAATCTCATAATCTGCCAACTCTTCTAAGGGCTTAAGCAAAGCCTTCATATTCTAAAGTCTCCTTCTTCTGTCTTATGCTTCTTTAATTTAAATTTCTTCTGTTTTCACCTTACGGTTATACAAATTCATTGCCTGGTCCATCTCATCATTCAGGAAAAGCTTAATGGCCTCAATGGCCTTATCATAGCCATCCTCCATCATTTCCTTTTCAGCCTTAGAAAAATGTCCCAGCACATAGTCTGCCAAGTCATAACCCTTTGGCTTTTCTCCTACTCCAACCTTGATCCTTGCAAAAACCTGGGTGTCTAGCTGGGCTATAATATTTTTGATTCCATTATGGCCTCCGGCGCTTCCCTTTTTTCGAATTCGAAGCTGTCCCACATCCAAGCTTACATCATCATAAACCACCAAAAGTTCTGTTTCCGGATCAATTTTATAATAGTCCACCAGCCCTCTGATGCTCTCACCACTTAGGTTCATAAAAGTCTGAGGCTTTACCAGCAAAACCTTCTGACCTTCAATAATACCCTTCCCCACAAAGGCCCTACTCTTTCTTCCTTCTACAGAAATGTTGTATCGATCTGCCAATTTATCAATCACATCGAAGCCAACATTATGTCTTGTCCCCTGATACTGGGCTGTAGGATTTCCTAAACCTGCTATAATATACATACATATCTCCTAAATCAAAATTTTTACCTGCTCCAGTATAGCACATTCCTTTGAAATTAAGTAAAAAGAAAAATGGGCTGCAAGATTTTTCTCACAGCCCCTACTTATTATTTGCAATTTTTCTTATCCTTCTACGATCAAGTATCTTCCATCTCCAATTGGGAACACCTCTGAGGCTTCCTCCAAATCCTCATCATTCATTCCCTCAATGTCCATGCCTTCATCTTCGAAGAATTCCCGAACTTCCTCGAGACCTTCCACTACAACAGCCATGCAGTCCTCCAAGAAGTTTTCTGCTTCCTCTCTGGTTTCTGCCACTGACTCGTCAAATAATTTCCCCTGATCTCGCAGAAATACATCCAAACACTCGTCATCGTACTCGTACATTCCCTAAATCCTCCTAGTCCTTCTATTTTATTATTTACTAAGACTTCCCATACCCCAAGTGGGGTTCGCACCTTGAAAATTCAATATTT
>CAVBQS010000049.1:0-26981 GCA_963597615.1 Bacteroidaceae bacterium | reverse complement strand
TATCAGCAGTTTTATCAAAAACTAATGTGTAGGTATTATTGCTTTCTCCTACTTCTGTCTGACTTCCAGTTACTGTAAAACTTGCGGTCTCTCCGTTTACCAAGCCTTTCAGGGCTCCTTTTGCGGTAAGTTGATCTCCATCATAGACTTTGCTTGCTGATTCTGTAGTTACCTCCAAAGGTGCCTTGTTGATGGTATAGGTCTTCTCAATGGTTCCTGAGTAATTGCCTTTTCCTGTAATGGTTACTGTTATGGTATTACCAGCATTGGTATAGTCATCTCCTTCTGTTGAAGAAGATTTGTAAGTTACGGTGTAATCCTTGTCTTTTTCCAATGTGGTAGTTCCATCAGTTACAGTTGGTTCTTGCTTTTGATCTTTTCCCGTATAGGTTACATCTGAAAGTTTATCTACGGAAATACCTGTATCGCTAATAGGCTTAGCTTCAATCGTTAAAGTTCCTGCCTTGGTCGTAATATCATAGTTCTTTGTTACGTCCGTTTCATTTGTTCCATCTTTCGCTTTAATAACTACATCTTTAGCAGCTGTAATGGTTCCAGTATAGGTATTTACTTCTGTTCCACTGGCTTTGGCTTCCAGAGTAGCTATATGTCCCTTTACTAAATCATACTGTCCATCTTCTGTATTTACTGTGTAGCCCTCAACCGTCTGTTCCTTTCCGTTGTAGGTCTTGCTATCGCTGTTTCCTACAAAGGTGATCGGTCTTTGTTTGATCTGGTAGCTCGTTGATCCACTGCCATAACCCTTAAGTCCTGTCACCGTAACCGTAACCCGTCCCACATTTATAGTATCCTCTGAATAACTTAAGGTATAATCTACATCTTTTGTCAGGACATTTCCGCTTGCATCCTTAACTTCCGGTTCCTTCTTCTGAGATGCGCCATTATAAACTACATCTTCAGGAGCTGTAACATTAAGAGTGGTATCTACAAATTTCCACTTGCCGATTACTGTTACACTTTCCCCTTCTGTCGTTGGAGTCACCGGTGTTGAATCCCAGCCCTCAAAGGTCCAGTATCCACCACTTACCTTTACCTTTGTACTAGCAGGAGTTTCAGGCGTATATTTTACCCCCACCGGGATCACCTTATTAACCGGACACAACTTAGTTACTTCATCCGGCAATTCTTTTCCGCTAGTAGAAGAAGCAAATTGATGAGTCGCAGTTGCCTTTTTTGCAAAATTCGGGCCAGGAGCTGCATCAGCCGAAGCCGTCTCTGCAATCAAAGCTTCCGAGGTAACTTTGCCTGAAGTCATACCAAAGCTACAATTATATTTCACGGTTCCACTTACCGATAAAGTAACCTTGCCAGCCTCAAAATCCGCTTGCGTAATGGTATATGGTACTGTGTATGTATAAGTACCAGACCCTGTAGCTGTACACTCATAGGAAACCTCTGTTTCGTTTATTTTTGTAAGACTAACCTTTCCTATTGTGCTATTAGCCTCACTGTCTGGTGTAACTGTCACGGTAAAATTCAAGGTATCTCCAGGTTTTACATTGGAAGTATCTGATGGTGCAGCAACTGAAATCTTCATCTTAGGTTGCACAGCTGTAGTTGTAAAGCTTAAATTCACATCCGTAGAATTATAGGCTCTCATCCATCCAAAAACCGCTTTATATCCAGCGTTATACGCAGCTTCAATCACATATTGAAGTCCTGGATAGCCTCCAATTCCAGCTCCACTACCATTTTTATAATCACTAGCATCAAAAGTCTCATTAACTGCAAAGCACTGGCCTAATCCATCAGCATTAAGACCTGTAAACAAATAGTTGTCATTCGGTTTTACAAAAAAGACAACATATCCTGTTCCACCACCGGAATTACTGGAATCCACATAATTCGTTATGGTCTGAGTTGTTGTGCCTGCACTGATTGTATTAATGGTAACACCTTCTGTTGAAGTGGGCGGATTCCCTGCCTGCCAGTTATAATATGCCAATTGCACATTACTCTGTGTAATGGTAAATGTAGCATCCGTTCCAGTCTCCTGGGCCTCATATTCAGACTCCACTTCTTCTCCTTCCACCAGATCTGTAACCTGAATGGAAATGTCCTTACTTCCTACCGTCTGGCCATCAAAATCCTCACCTTCCGCTAATACAATGGCCTGGAAATTGTAGTCACCATTCTTTACAATATCAAAGGCGTAAGTTTTTCCATCTTCCGTGGTGATTTCATGATTTATGGAGTAACTGGGTGATTCCCCCCCCATTTTTTCAGACAATTCGTCGTTATTACTAAAATCAAGACTTACATTATCTTCTGTATCCACGCTTATTGTTAAAGTGGCTTTTGAATTATCTTCATTGTAATTCAAATTATAGACAATAGCATCTGAATAATCCGCAACTTGACTATCATCTTCTTCGACTTCTGTAACATTTGAAAGGTCAGTACTATCATCTTCAGCGCTTACAGTAAGCCCTGGAACACTAATACTTGTTACAATGAGTGCCAAGGATAAAAGCCAGATTAACAATTTTTGAACCCTTTTATATCGATTCATTAACAAGTTCCTCCTTCTTTTTATTTTTTAGAAAAGCTACCTTAAATTATTATTTTTAACTCAAGCTCATTCTAACACCTCCCATTATATCACAGCTTCCACTTTATGACAGCTTTTGTAAAGCAAAAAACATAAAACTAAAATAGAGCTGTCACCTAATGCGACAGCTCCTCTCTTCTAATCTTCCCATGGTCTTATTCTGTAAGTTACACCCAGTTCTTTGCAAATCTCTGCACACTGCGCCTCTTCCTCTTTGGTCAAGGTAGTATCCACTGTAGTCATTACTACATTAGGAACATATTTTCGCACATTTTTTGCAAAGGTCAGCATGGCATCAAAGGATTTTATGCCAAATTTACAGCGAACTAATTCATGATATTTCTCTGGATTTGGGGTGTTTAAGCTGATGGATACGGTATCTACCAAGCCCTCAAAATCTGGGGTGGTATCTTTGTCCCAAATCAAATCTGCCATTCCATTGGTGTTGACACGGATCTTATTTCCGAAGCTTTTTTTTACATAGGCTGCCACTTTAAGCAGCATATCCAGTCTCTCGGTAGGCTCTCCGTAGCCACAAAAAACTACTTCATTAAACTGCGTCATGTCATAGTTTTTAAAATCTTCTACAATCTCTTCGTAGCTTGGCTCATGCTCTAACCACAGGGACCTGTCATCTACCTCGGACACAGTATCCATGTTCTGTCTCAGGCAGAAGGTACAGGCGCAAGGACACCGGTTGGTAAGATTTACGTATAGATTATCATGTACTTTATATAGAATTGTCATTGCTTTTTTCATGTCAAATTTCCTCCTAAGATTCTTTCTTTATTTTCTTATTTCTTTATTTCCATTTTAATGTGGACAGGACTTCCTCAAAAGGCACTCCGTCTGTTACCGGAATGTCCATCTCCACTGCCCGCATAATGCATTTTTTTATAAATTTAGACGCCTTCTTTACGGATACAGAAAACTCCACTTCGTTCACTGCATCTGCTGCCAATATCGCCGAAAAAATATCTCCCGTTCCGGACCTTGATGTTCCCACCTTATGGGTTTTAAATAGGTGGATCTCCGGTTCTTTCTTGGTGCGATCCAAGCAGAGATTACAAAGGAAGCTTCTCTGGGGAATTCCTGTGATTACAAGCTTTGAGACTCCTAAATCTGCCACAGCCTCAGCCAAAGACTCAAGCTCTGTAAGCTTCCATTTATCTTTGTAGGGGGTTCCTGTTAGGATACAGGCTTCCGTAAGATTTGGGGTAGCGATATCTGCAAGAGATACCAGGCGAATCATTTCCTTACACATCTTCTCTGTATAGGTAGGATAGGTACTGCCATAGTCTCCCATAACCGGATCCACCAACACGGTGGTATCCTCCCTTCGAAATCTTTCTATAAAATCCGTTACGATTCCGATCTGCTCTGAAGAGCCCAAGAAACCGGTGCAAATTCCCTTAAAGTGAAGATCCAATTTCTCCCACATATCAATATAGGTAGGCATATGGTCTGTAAAGTCCGAATAATAAAATTCCGGAAATCCTGTATGATTACTAAAAATAGAGGTGGGGACGGGGCAACATTGCACATGCATGGTAGATATAATAGGTAGCTGCACCGCAACAGAACAGCGGCCAAAGCCAGAATAATCGTTAATTAGGGCAATCTTATTCTGCCTATTGTGGTCTGGAATCATTTTTTCTTGCTTTTGATTTTTTTGTGATTTCTGGTGAATAGTCATTCTACTTCCTCACTCTTTACAAAGGATAAGTAAGATGATAAACTCGTTCTGAACCTATGAATATAATCAATTTTGATATTTTTTATATAACCAGGAAAGGATTTCCTATGAATTATACAATCACTCACACCCACGATACCCCGGCCTACATCCAACTCTATCACCTTATTAAAGAAGATATCATAAAAGGAATCTATATCTATGGCTCCAGGCTTCCAGCTAAGAGAACCATCGCTGTGGAAAGTGGTTGTAGCGTAGTTACTGTTGAACATGCCCTAGAGCTTCTAAGCGAAGAGGGCTATATCGAACTGAGACAGAGAAGTGGCAGCTATGTTATATATAAGGAAGCGGATTTTTTATCCAATATATACGCTGACGAAATTTCATCATATAAGAAGGCAAAAGAATCCTCAACCCCACCTGCCTCCAAATCCAAACAAATGTCTTTGGAAAAACCAACGAATTTCAAGGACTTATCCCCCACTTCCTCTAAAAATCCAGGAGATTTTCCCTATTCCGTCCTGGCAAGGACCATGCGAAAGGTGATTACGGACTATGGGGAAAACATTTTGGTAAAGGGACCCAACCAAGGTTGTTTTGAACTGCGGACGGAAATTTGTCGCTATCTAGCCCGCAGCAGACGGATCTATGTGGAACCGGACCAGATTGTGGTGGGGGCCGGTGCGGAATACCTCTACAGTCTGGTAGCCCAGCTTCTTAGAGGAGACCTTCCCTTTGCCATTGAATCTCCCTCCTACGAAAAGATTCATATGGTATACGAATCGCTGGGAATTCACTGCCTTTTTCTTCCTCTTACAAAAGAGGGCATTTCTTCCAAGGATTTGGCAAATACTAGGGCCAATATTCTACATGTTACCCCCTTTAACAGTTATCCCACCGGAATTACCGTGGGCATTTCAAAAAAGAAGGAATATTTAAGGTGGGCTGCGGAAAAAAAGGCCTATATAGTGGAAGACAACTATGACTCTGAGTTAACTGTTTCCAGGAAGGCGGAAGAGCCCCTCTTTGCCATGTCAGAAGAGGGAAATGTAATCTATATGAACACCTTTTCCAAAACCATTGCTCCTTCCATGCGCATTGGTTATCTCATTCTGCCAAAGAAATTACAGGAGCCCTTTCAGGAGAAATTAGGTTTTTACTCCTGCACAGTTCCCCTCTTTGAACAATATGTATTGGCGGAACTTTTAAGAAGCGGAAATTACGAACGGAACGTAAATCGAATTCGAAGGAAACGAAGAAAAGAGGGGTAAATTTTACCCCTCTCAGAGTGAAGACAAAGCGCCTTTTGCGATTTCAAGCGTCGCAATAGGTGTTTTGTCATTTACACAAAGATACTATACAAAAAGACGCCACCTCCTTCTCGAGATAGCGCCTTTTTCAAAAACTAATCTGATTCAATTATTTTGCTGCACGTGCAAATACTGCACCTTTGTAACGTTTCAGTGCTGTATAAAGAATAAGTCCCAGTACGATACATGAGATTACTTCTCCCACTCCTACAGTCAGCATCATAAATGGAATTGGAAGCATGGTTCCGTATCCATAACGAAGTACGAAAGGTACGATAATGATATTAGCCACAATTGGAGGTAAGGTTCCAAAGATCGGCTTCTGGTTTCTTAATGCATAAGTACCAAGGGCTCCAAGTAAAGTTGCAACACTTCCAAAAATAATATCTGGTAGAATAGCTCCTCCTAGGATGTTACCAATCAGACAACCTACAAACAGTCCCGGAATTGCTGCCGGTGTAAAGAGGGGCAGAATGGTAAGGGCCTCGGAAATACGAACCTGGATCTCTCCAAATGAAAATGGTGCAAAGATATAAGTAAGCACCACGTAGATGGCAGCAATCATAGCCGCCTGGGTCAAAAATGCTACATTCTTGTTCTTCATATTCAATTCTCCTTTAGTTTTGTTTTACGAGTGGAAGGTCTCGAACACTCGATGCAAGCTGGATAAGGACCTTGTTTTTGCCAGGTATCTGAAAACTAATGATTTGTAAGCTAGCATTTTCAGATACGTGCTTGCAACTTTTGAAAGTATATCACAAGCCAGACCCTTACGCAACTCAAAAATCAGAACATGAAGGACAATTAAAAATCAGAGCCCAAAGAACATGAATTTAGATATAAAGTTACAAGAGACTTGCCGCCCCAATCATTCCAGCCTCATTGCCTAGTGCTGCCCTTTCTATCTCTGGAAGTTCTCCTTTTTCTCCCCCAAAGCAACCTGTCTTCATCATTTCTCTAAGGGGTGGCAATAATTCTTCTTCCTGGGCGGAGATTCCCCCTCCTAGGATCACCAGTTGAGGACGGAATATATTTACAATATTTACTACTCCTGTTCCCAGCTTTCCAATGTAGTCCTTTACCACCTGCTGCAGTTTCGAATCTCCTGCCTTTGCTGCCTCAAAGATTTCCCTAGGTGTAAGGTCTTCTCCTATGGCTTTCTTTGCCTCCCGCATGAGGGCTGTAGCTGATGCATAGGCTTCCAGGCAGCCCTTTCTTCCACAGGTGCAGGCTTCTCCGTTTTCTACAATCACCATATGACCCAATTCACTGCCACCTAAGCCTTTTCCTTCGTAGATCTTTCCATCCAGGATAATTCCTCCACCTACGCCGGTGCCTAGGGTTAGCATGATCACATCCTGGCATTCTTTTCCTGCTCCTGCCACAGCCTCACCAAGTGTGGCACAGTCTGCATCATTGCCAATGCGAATAGGAATTGGAAGATACTGACCCATGATTTTTACAAGGTCTACATTTTCCCACTGAATATTGTTGGAATATTTTACCATTCCCTTTTTGGAATCTATGGTTCCCGGCACTCCTATACCGGCACCTATACACTGGTCCATGGCAATGCCCAGGTCTTCTAAGAGATCCAAAGTCCGGGTGGCAATTTCGCCGATGACCTCTTCTGCCGGCCTCTTTGCATTGGTATCCATCACGGTACTGGCAATTAACTTCTGGTGAATATCCACCAAGCCAATCTTTGTTGTGGTGCCACCAATGTCGATTCCGATACGCACCGGTGCGGCCTTCTCCCGGATGGTGGTAACAAGGGCATCGCAGCTACCTTCTATGGTATAAGCGCCACTGCCTGCTGTCAGGAAGAAGCTTTCTCCCTTTTTATAATGCAAGGTCTCTCCATTGTTGCTGATGCTTCCCTCTCCATCGAGGAACAAAATACTTGCAAAAGATGCTTCTGAAACATTTCCTTCCATTTTTTTCATGAAGGTGCCGTCCAGATTTAATTTATCTACTGTAAAATAATCACAGTCGGCCACATGGGGGTAGCTAGTCTTATCTTTTACAATCGGTACTCGGTTAGTTACTGCCAAGGCCTTTTCAATATGAAGATCTCGCTTCTTTCCATCTTTTCCTATTCTTCCATAATCATAGACTCGGTAGGTCACATTGGAATTTTGCTGGATCTCAGCAATCAGGATTCCCTCTCCAATGGCATGAATGGTTCCTGATTCAATAAAAAGCACATCTCCTTTTTGAACCGGCACTGCATTTAAGACTTCAAGTAAGGTATCCTCCTCAATTCTTTTTGCAAATTCTTCTTTGCTAACCTCTGTCTTAAAGCCATAGTACAAAAAAGCTCCCGGCTTGGCGTCCATAATATACCACATCTCAGTTTTACCGTACTGGCCCTCATTTTTCAGGGCATAACGGTTATTAGGATGTACCTGAATAGAAAGGTTTTGTTTGGCGTCGATAAATTTTATCAAAATAGGAAAATCACGAAATCTTCTGCAGTGACTTCCAAGAACCTCTTTTCCCTCTGCCTCAATAAATTCTTCCAGTGTCTTTCCCGCGTATTTTCCATTGGTAATATAGGAAGGGCCATCAGGGTGGCAGGATAATTCCCATGCTTCTGCCAAAATATCTTCCTCATATTCAATGCCATATTCTTCTGCCAGTCTATGGCCACCCCAAAGATAGTTTTTGCAGCTTGGTTTTAATTTTAATATGCTCATGTCAATCTTCCTTTACATATATCTTTCGAAGATTGTACGAAACATCCTTGTGTTGATTCCTGCAGTTAACGAAAAGCCAATTACCAGATAGATAGGCAAGGTTATCTTAAGGATAGCCCCACCTGCCAGAAAGCAAAAGAGTGGAATCCCATTTAAGATCACAATGACTATGGTATATGGAAAATGTTTCACTGCCATATAGCCAGCATTTTCCCATGTGTTTTTAAGGGAATTTTCAAACTGGGCCGTTAATGGGAATAAATAGCTTTCTAAAATCATCCAAATACAAAGAAGCACTCCTACCAATATTCCTAAAGGGCTCCAGCTTCCACCCATATACATAAGATCAAAGCAAAGCAGACCTCCACTGATTAAAAGCACAAGCCAAATTTTAGTACTTTTCCCAAAGTCTTCTTTAAATGCCTCCAGGTATTCCAGAACCGGATAATTACTCTCTCCTCTGGCTCTTCTAAGCGTAATTCGGTAGAGGGCCGTCTTTGCGGCTCCAATGGTAACAATAGGAAGGCAGGTAATAAGCCAGATGACGTTTAACATGGCCAAGTCTGCCAGATGATTCATAAATTCAAAAAATGGATTTTCTATATTTAGCTTCTTCACCCTTATCTTCCCACTTTCTTAATTACTTTTCTTTCTTATTGCTTTTCTTTCAAATAGTCCACAAACTTTTGGCAAGCTTCCTTATGTTTTCCTGTAGCAGGAAATGCCACCACTAGGTCGTCTCCTAAGAGACTTTCTTTAAAGGCAGTTCCCCCTAAGGCAATGACTGAGACACCATCTACCTGACAAAGGGTCAGATTCCCTGTATCAAAGTCCTCTGTCTGGTAAAATTCTCCCCCTACGTCGATACAATATTCAAGGAAATCTTTGTCCATTACCACTGCATCCAACTCTCCGCCGGACCATTGGAAGAAAAACTTATCGAAGGAACTTTCATTGTTCCCCTCTTTCTTGCTTCCATCATAAGATATGACATAATCAGAATCAAACACAATTTGTTTTTTCGAAATGCCACTGTTTTCTGCAAAGTTATTTTGCAAACTCTCGTCCCGGTCCTGATCAATCTGCTGATTTACCAGAGCACAGGTAAACAGAGGCTTTTCTTCCGGAAATGCAAAATGGCGGATCAAAAAAATCACCAAAAAGACAAAGGCACAGATTCCTAAAATGTGGTACCAATAGTAGGTCCGTATATAATCAAACTTTTCCTTTGCGTCCATGTTCTTTGTCTGCTCTTTGATGTTTTTAATGATTCCTCCCATTTTGTCACCTCCCCTTTCTTTTATTTTTCGTAACAACCTTATTTACGCAATAGTTATAATATTTATAATCTTTACAATAGTTTCAGGTTTTTCTCAATTAACTGGCATCGTTGTTTTACACAATCTGGCGACCGCAGTGGATCCTCCGGTGTGTGGAACAAATAATCCTCCAACTTGTCAATGGTAGTTGTTGCCACATGCATTCTCGTATCAGAAGATGCATAATAAATATACACCTCTCCGTCCTCTTTTGCGATAGCACCATTGGTGAAAACCACATTGGAAACATCTCCCACCCTCTCTTTTCCAAGGGGAACTAAGAAGACTCCTGAAGGTTTTGCAAGGACCTTGTCGGGATTTTTTAAATCTGTAGCAAATACATAGAGGACATAGCGAAGGCCTGCCGCTGTATTTCTTACCCCGTGGGCAATGTGGATCCAAGACTTCTTTCCCTTAATAGGAACGGCTCCTGCACCATTTTTTGACTCTGTCAGGGTATGATAAACTCGTCTGCTAATAATCTTTTCTTCGTCGATGACTGCATGTTCAATATCTTTACACAAACCAAATCCAATTCCTCCGCCACTTCCGGTCTCAATGAAGCCATCCATAGGCCGGGTATAAAAGGCATATCTTCCATCTACAAATTCCGGATGAAGTACTACATTTCGCTGCTGTGGAGAATGCAAAGTCTTAAGATTATCTAGTCTCTCCCAGGTCTTTAAATCCTTAGTTCTTACAATTCCAGCCTCTGCCACTGCTGCAGAAAGGTCCGGATCTTCCTTATCTTTGCTTTCAGAGCAGAAGACTCCGTAAATGTAACCATCCTCATGTTTGGTCAGGCGCATATCGTATACATTGGTCTCCTCCGGGCAGGTGTCTGGAAGTTCAATGGGATAATCCCAGAATTTAAATCCATCGATTCCTGTCTCGCTTTCTGCCACTGCAAAAAAGGATTTTCTGTCTGCCCCTTCCACTCGGGCTACTAGATAGTATTTCCCATTTAGTTCAATGGCACCGGAATTCATTACTGCGTTGACACCTAACCGCTCCATAAAATAAGGATTGGTCTCTGCATTAATATCATATTTCCAAATCACCGGCACATGATCTCTGGTTAATACCGGATCCTCATAACGGTCAAAAATCCCATTATAAAAATCACTTTTTCTATTTTTTCTTTCCTGTAGTTTCTCTAATTTTTCCTGTTCTACGTAATACTGGTTGTGAATCATTCTGCCATCCTCCTGATCATTTCCATACACATTCTTCCATTGTGGTAGGGGCATTTCCATGGTTCCACAATGGGCTTTTTGCTCTCTGGTTTTCCTTCTTCATTTAAATCCCAAAACCACTCGGAGTCTTCCCTTTTATCAATGATAAATTCTTTAATATAAGTCCACAGATCTTCCGTGATTTTCTTATATTTTTCTTCTCCGGTTTTCTCATAGCAATTATAAAAGCCTACCATGGCCTCTGCCTGGACCCACCAGACTCTTGTCTTATCCACCAGGCCTTTAAAGCACTCGTTATTCATGGCCCCATGATCTAGAGCCTCCTTATATACCTCTTTTGCCAGTTCAGTGGTGTATGCATAGGTTTCTTGCTGAAGCTTATCATCTCCCAAAACCTTGGCTGCCCGGTCTAAAAGCCAGCTAGCTTCTATGTCATGACCGTAGGAATACAAGTCGGAAATGGTATTCATTTTTTCATCAAAAAATACTTCCAGACGATGAGTTTCTTTGTTGTAAACCTGAGTGTAAAACTGCATCAATATTCTTCTAAGAGCCTGGCCTACTTCCTCTGTAGGAGCCACCCGGTATAATTCTGTATAAGCCTCCAAGACATGAAGGAGGGTATTCATGGTCTTATCTGCCAGCAGGCCATTTTCGGAAAGCTTATCATTATCCTCCAGCTGCCAATCTACGGTAAAGGATTCCAAATATCCGTAGGAATCTCTGCAGGTGGTCTCTATAATACCAAACAGGTCTCTAGCAAATTCTAGGGCTTTTTCATTGCCAGATGCCGCATAATAAGAGGATAAAGCATAGATTGCAAAGGCCTGGTTGTAGGTATGTTTTGTAGAATCTGCCACTTTTCCATCATAGGTTACGGACCAGAATACCCCACCATTTTTTGGATCCTTACAATAATCTTTCATAAATAAATAAGCATGGTCAGCCTCATCCAATAAATCTTTCTCTCCTAAAGTCAGATATGCATTAGAAAAGAACCATAAAATTCTACTGTTTAGAATACAACCCTTTTCGTATTTCTTATCTACTTGCAAGTCAAAATCCATGTATCCGTAATAGCCGCCATGCTGGTAATCTCTTAATTTTTCCCAGAAGGGAACGATGCGCTGCATCAGTTCCCCTCTAGCTTCTTTAGCCAAATTCATATTAACGCCTACCAATTTCTGTGTCATTTTCTCTTACTACACTGTGCGCTTTAATATAGTCTACCAATTCATCTGCATAAGCAAATGCAAGGCCGATATAGCTGTCAGCCGCACCGTAATAGATGGCCATTTTATTGGTCTTGCTGTCGTGAATGGTTGCACACGGGAAGGTTACATTTGGCACAAATCCTCGTTCCTCATACCACTCTTCTGGGGTTAGAAGGAAGTTTTCGCAACGATATTTTACAATAGAAGGATTGTCGATATCTAAGATGGCTCCTCCAATGCTATAAACATATCCATTACAAGTTCCGCTAACACCGTGGTAGATCAAAAGCCAACCCTCGCTGGTCTCAATAGGAGCTGCTCCACCGCCGATCTTTAAGGACTCCCACCATTCACTGCTCTTTCCCATTACATGACGGTGTTTTCCCCAATAAACCATATCCTTACTTTCTGAAAGGAAGATATCACCAAATGGAGTGTGACCACTGTCACTTGGGCGGGACAGCATTACAAAGCTGTCATTAATTTTTCTTGGGAACAATACTGCATTTCTGTTAAATGGCAGGAATGGATTTTCTATTCTTGTAAATGTTTTAAAATCTTGGGTCTTGGCTACGCCGATGGCTGCCCCGTAGAAGTCCTGGCACCAAATCACATAGTAAGTGCCATCCACCTTGACAAGTCTAGGATCATAAGCATATACCGGCATAAAGGGCTCTCCATTTTCATCTACAAACTGAATCTTGTCTTTATCAAAATCCCAGTGAATACCATCCTGGCTTCTTCCCATATAAATATAAGGAACTCCATTTACCTGCTCTCCACGGAAGACTCCGATAAAGGCACCTTCATAAGGGATAACTGCACTGTTAAAAATTCTTGCTACTCCCTCTACCGGGTTTCTTCCTACAATGGGATTCTCACTGTATCTCCAAATAGGGGCTCCTGTAAGTCCTTCTGGTTTCTCCTGCCAAGGTACATTTGCCACCTCTGGGCTGATTAATTTAAAATCGCTCATAATAAATCTCCTATATTCACCTAACTAATATCTAATACCTAATCTTTTATCTTTTATTTTTTATCTTGCTAAAAGTCCTAACCTTTTACTGCACCTGCTGCCATTCCACTGTAAACCTGCTTCTGGAATACCAGGAAGAATACTAAAATTGGAATGATAGTAATCAAAACACCGGCACAAATGTAGTTGTACTGGTTTCCATAAGGGCCTGTAAATGTGTACAAGGCTGTGGAAATGGTCTTTAATTCCGGCAATGTCAGATACAAGCTGGAAGCGTAGTATTCGTTATATACACTTACACCCTTTAACACCAGGGATGTCATAATAGCCGGCTTTAACAGTGGAAACAGGATTCTAAAAAACACTCCAAAATAGCTGCATCCATCAATAATGGCTGACTCATCCAAAGATGTAGGAAGGTTTTCAAAGAACTGCAAAAAGATATAAATAGAAATAATATCTGTTCCCATTAAAACAATCATGTATCCATAGAGGTGATTGATAAAACCTAACCAATACATAATCTTGTAAATAGTAACCTGCATGGCAATTCCTGGAAGCAAGGAAGCAAACAAGAATAAGTTTTCAATCATACCTCTTCCCGGAAATGTAAATCGGTTCAATACATAGGCTAACATTGCACTGATAAAAACAGAGCATACCAAGACTACCACCAACACGATTCCAGTGTTTAAGAAGCCTCGAAGCATGTTGGCCTTCTCCAAGGCGATCTTGAAGTTATCAAGGTAAGCCCAGGACTTTGGAAGGGAAAGTACAGAAGTACTTGCATATTCTTCGTTGGACTTAAAAGCAGTCAGAACACAAACACTTACAGGAATTACAGCAATCAATGCAGCTGCAATTAAAGAAGCGTATTTTATAATAGAAAAAATAATACTGCTAATTTTCATTTCGCCTTTCATGCTTGTACTCCTCCCTTCTTAGCTGCAGCTTTTTTTGCTTTTTCAGCTTTCTTTCTGCGTCTTACTGCTGCCTTTGACTCATCACTGGTTCCATCATCAAATACATATTTAAAAAACAGTTTCTGTGCTACGGTACAGATAATGATGATAACTAAAAGTATGATAGCCATGGCGCAGGCAAGACCGACCTTCTGGTTTTCATGAGCCAAGCGGTTCATAATAACGAAATAAGTTCCTGTTCCCATCTGTCCATTGGTAATAACATATGGTGGCTCGAAGGCACTTAAGGAACCACTGATAGAAAGAATCAGGTTTAATACAATAATGGATTTAATACTTGGCATAATAATATAGCGGAAAATATGCCACTTATTTGCACCATCTAAGGCCGCCGCCTCATAAAGATCGCTATCTACAGACATCATAGCTCCCAAAAATAGGACCATATTCTGTCCGGTATATCTCCATACAGAAGTTGCCACCAGGGCAAAGTTATTAATGCTTTTATTCTGCAGCCACATAGGAATGTCCTCTAGATCCATTCCAAACATCTGAAGAATGGTATCTAAAACATATCCTCTAGCGTAGAAAAATTTGAAAATAAATCCAACAGCAATACCACAAATCAAATAAGGGAAAAACATGGTGGCCTTAAAAACCGACTCCCCTTTTACCTTAAAAACCATCATGGTTGCAAAAAACAGGGCCAGGCAAAGCTGGACAATGGCACCTCCCATGTAGTAAACACTGACGAATAAAGATCCGAAAATATCTGGTCTGCTAAATATTTCCTTGTAATTTTTAAGTCCTACAAACACCTTATCTCCCAGATATTTCATGTCATAAAAACTAAACTGAATCATCTTAAGAAACGGTATATAAGTAAACACAAGCAACAGCAACATTGGAATAAACATAAAGCTTATGATCAAAAGTCTTTTCTGTATTTTTCTACTTCCAATCCATTGCTGGAAGGGTGTTTTTTCAGCCTTCGCAACAGTTTTTGAACTACTCATATTCTTCTCCTTTCAAAGGCTTTGTTAGAAGAAGGCAGTTATTACAACTGCCCTCTAAGTTTTTATTCATTAATTTCAGCTCCACAGGATTCCTGAGCACTGGTCCATTTTTCATTCCACTCATCCATCAAATCATCCAGGGATTCTGTTCCGTAAAGGGCTGCCTCAAGAACAGTACTTACCGGATAGTCTCCACTGAGAACTTCTGCTGTATTGCGGATGTCATCGTAAAGGCTCTCTTCGCCTTCTTTTGCAGCATTGTCAGAAAGAAGCTCTACACCATCAAACTCTGCAAGAGAATCTGGAAGGTCCTCACCCTTAAGAGCCGGGATACTTCCCTCATCCTCAAAGATGCTTGACTCTTCAAAGAGCCATTTGATGTATAATTCAGCTGCAATCTGATTATCTGTACTTGACTGGTTGTTTACAGCATATGCATAGTTTCCGCCAGAAGCTGCATACTGTTTTCCATCTACAGTAATTGGGAATGGCATATATCCAATATCCTCTGGGTGATCTCCTGCATCCTTAAACTGCTGTACACACCAAGATCCAAGAACCATACATCCGATCTCGCCATTGTTGATCTTTGTCTTTGATGACTCCCAGTCACTAGATGCTGGATCTTCTTCTACCAGTTTGTCAGCCACTGCATTGTATAAGGTGTAATATACAGCGTATGGGCCACTGTTTTCCTTGTTCTTTGTAAATGGATTCTTTGTGTGAAGCAGGATGTTATTCTTGTAATCCGGATTTCCGTTTGAAGCAATTCCTACATAATCATTCCATGCTCCCATTGGCCATCCTGCTGCAAAGTTTGTGTACATTGGAATAGCATCGGTATTGTCCTTGATTTTCTGAAGGTCTTCAAGGAATTCATCCGGTGTGGTAGGAAGTTCTGTAATTCCTGCCTCTTCCCAAACTTTCTTGTTATAGGCAATACCACCGGCTGTACCTCCGCAAGGAATACCATACACCTGACCCTCGTAAGTTTTTTCAGTTACGAAATTGTAAATGTCATTTAAGATGTCATAATCACCTAAGGATGTAAAGTAGGTTGAGAACTCACTCTTATCACAGGTAGTTGGGATCAAACAAATGTCTCCCCAATCACCATTGGTAAGACGAAGGGTTAAAGATTCCTCATAATCTGTAATTCCCTCGTAAGTAACTGTGATATTTGGATAAATTTTTTGGAATTCTTCCGCATACTCCTTATAAGTAGTATCAACAATATCCGTTCTGTTGGTAAGAACCTTAATGTCTGCCTTCAGGTCCGTATAATCTTCTCCTACCTTGAGCTCATCGATGGTAGGCACATCTGCCGATGCGCTACTATCTCCACTTCCGGAACTTCCCCCATTCCCACAGGCTGCCATGGACAAGGACATTGCAGCAACTAACACTAGACTCCATGCTTTTTTTGCTTTCATAGTTTCCCTCCTCATTGATTAAGTTTTAATGTTTTAACTTAATCAAACTATATACCTTTTAAGTTAATTTCTCAATATTTTTAAGTTAAATAAGTAAATTTTGTTTAATTTATATTAAGTAACGCCTTAGTTTTTGTTAATTCCGCACACTTGTAAAACGGCTTTTTAGGCTTAATTAATTTTTTAAGTTAACAAATTACTTAATAAAAAAATCGTTGCAGGCCCACCCTCAAGAGCACTGCACCGATTTTTCCATTAAGTTATTTAATTAATTTTTTGTTTTCACGGTTTTCTTAATGACCATTCGTCCCGAAACCACATCCATTCCATGGCCCCGTTTGGGATTCTTAATCTGCTTTAATACTTTTTCTACCGCAACCTTTGTCATGGCCTTTGTATTTACTTCATAGGTCGTAATCTGCATGTCTGCAAGTCCTGGATAAAGATAATTGTCAAAGCCCACTACCGAAATATCTTCCGGCACACGATATCCTTTTTCCTTCAGCTTATCAATCAGCATAAAGGCTGCCAGATCGCAGTTACACACAAAACCTTTAGGCAATTTGGCCGGCAGTTCAAAGCCCATCTGACCTACCTTGTCACGATCTTCAATGAGCCATTCCGGATGAATATTCTTTCCATGAAGGGTCATGGATTTCATAAATCCGCAATAACGGTCCATAATACTGCTGGTTGCAAAGATAGATCCTAGAAAGCCAAGCTCATCTATGCCCTGCTCAAACATGTACTCTGTCATTAGAAACATCCCATAAAAGTTGTCTGTTACTACTGCATCCTGAGCTAGGTCCTTGTCATAAAAATCTAAAAATACCACGGGAATATCTGCCTTGCTCTGCAATTTTATAATATATTGCTTGTTAATTTCTCCTAAAACAACCAGGGCGTCCACCCGATGTTCTGTCAGAAAGGCCGGCATCTTTAATGTGTGCATCTCGTCCTCTTTTTTTAGGACCTCAACTGCAGTAAAACACCTTTTTTCTGTAGCGATCATAGCCAGTTCCTGGTACATCTTCCAGTAAAAAGTCTCGTACTGGGCCAAATAATTTTCCGCTACCAAGACTCCAATAGTCCGGGAGGTTTCTATAGGATCCTCCTGTTTTTTCTCACTGAGAGCCTGATAACCCAGTTCCTTGGCCACTTTTTGTATCCGCTGCCGCATCTCATCGCTGACACCTTTATTTCCTGCGAGGGCATTATGCACGGTAACCGCACTGACGCCGGTTCGCTCAGCAATGTCTGCCAATCTTACTTTTCCCATTCCTGACACCTCATTAAAGCAAATGATCTATTTAACTTAAATTATAAGTTTTTTAATTAGCCTTGTCAACTTTCACAAAGTGATAGAGTTTGCTGATGGCATCTCCCCAGAAGTCTTTAAAGAGATAGCCGCCTTTCATGAGGATTTCCCCGCTGTAACGCTCAGAAGTTCCCTCTAATTCATAGACTGCCTTAGGGTCTAATCCCTGTAATTTTAATCTTTTACTCTTACTATTTGGAATTCCCCGAACCTGTACGTAGGTAACTAAGGCCTCCGACTGGTCCTTTGCCACCTCCATATAGCAGTCATAGTGTCCATTTTCTGAGAAGGATGCAATTCGATAGTAGTCTCCCTCTCTCACCAAATCATTGTATTTGTGATACATCTGGGTTTGCTCTTTGATCTGTTTTCTCTCTACCTCAGGTAGTTTGGTAATGTCTAACTCATAACCAAAAGTTCCGGCCAAAGCCACGTGTCCCCTAGTCTCAAACGGGGTTACCCTTCCTACTGAATGGTTAGGGCATACACTAACATGGGCTCCCATAGTAGACAATGGATAGATTAAAGCTGTGCCTTCTTGAATCTCCAACCGCTCCACGGCATCTGTGTCGTCAGAGCACCAAATTTGAGGGCTGTAGTACAGCATTCCCGGATCAAATCTAGCACCACCTCCGGAACAATTTTCAAGAAGAAGGTCTGGAAATTCGGTAATCAAACGCTCCTGCATCTCATAAACTCCCAATACATAGCGGTGGAAGAGTTCCTGCTGGGAGTCAGAATCCAGATAGGAGCTTCCAAGATCACTAAGCTGACGGTTCATATCCCATTTCACATAGTCAATAGGAGCGCTTCTAAGAATCTTCGCCACTGATTCGTAGGCATAGTCCACCACCTTGGGATTTGACAAATCAAGGACATACTGCTGCCGGCACTGAGTTGCTTTTCGTCCCTCAATATGAATGGCCCATTCTGGATGCTTCCTATACAAATCAGAATCCGGCGAAATCATTTCCGGCTCAAACCAAATTCCAAATTTCAAGCCGATTTTTTTCACTTCTTCTACTAAATATTTTAATCCACCCTGAATCTTCTCCTCATTGACGATCCAGTCCCCCAAAGAACAGTTATCGGAATTACGCTTTCCAAACCAGCCATCATCCATTACCAGCATTTCGATACCGTCTTCCTTGGCTTCTCTGGCAATATCCAAAAGCTTTTCTGTATTAAAGTCAAAATAAGTTGCTTCCCAGTTGTTAATAAGAATAGGCCGCTTCTTATCCTTGTAAGGGCTGCGGATCATGTGCTGGCGATAAAAATCATGATAAGACCTGGTCATTTTTCCAAGACCTTCTGCAGAAAAGGTCATAACAACCTCTGGAGCTTGGAAGCTTTCCCCGCCCCGCAAATTCCAGGAAAACTCTTCACTAGAAATACCCATAACCATCCGAACAGCATCAAACTGGGTCTGCTCCACCTGACCAATAAAGTTACCGGAATAAACAAAATGCATGCCATAGACCCGGCCCTGCTGCTGATTGGTTCCAGGTGTTACCAGGGCAATAAAGGGGTGTTCCTGGTGTCCGGACTCTCCCTTGGCGGAGGATACTAACTGCTTTCCATATCCTACTTTTCTTCTCTGAATATGGCGCTCTCTTGCCCAAGATCCATGAAGAGTCAAAAGTTCAAAATCTTCATTGTCCATATCCAGGCAGGCACTGTAAACCTTCTCAAGCTTCACCTTCTCATTGCCTTCGTTTATAATTTTTACACTTCTTGTAATAATATCTTCTTTTTCAAAAACAGAATAACTTAGTTCTAATTTCAGATTCAGCACCTGATCTACACAGCTAATAACAAGTGTAGCCACCTCTTCCTCCTCGCCAAAAGAGGCAGGAAGTCCTTGAAGTTTTGGTTTCCCTTTAAAAATCTCATGGGACTGATATAAAAATTCACTGCCCATACAGCCTGCTGTATTTCTAATATTGATACAGCTTTCTCTGTAATCTCCGATTCCACCGGATGGATACTCCATAGGATAGAAATCTAAAAATGCGCATTTTTCCCTTTCATTTTTACTGGGAGTAAAGGGAGGCTCCTCCGTACGAAGAAGATAGTAAGCATCTGCCAGGACAAGTTTTTCTCCATAATAGGCATGTCCCACATAGCCTTCCGGGGAAAGGCCTATAAGATAAGTTGTATTTTTTGTGTCTAATTTAAATATTTTTGTTTCTTTTTCAAATTCAATTGCCATTCCTTCATCCTCCTGGCCTTTATCTGGACGCTGTAATGGCCGTCTTCAAGGCCTCAAGCTTTTCTTTTGCATCTTCCAGGGAAGCCCCTTTTACCCCAAAGTAAAATTTAATCTTAGGTTCTGTTCCTGATGGTCGCACACAGCACCATGCATTTTCGAACAATTCATAATATAAAACATTGGAAGTTGGAAGACCTGTAGCTTCCACCTTTCCACTTACCAAATCATATCTGGTGTCTGCCTTGTAATCCCGTACTGCCAGTACCTGATAGCCTGCCAGCTCTTTTGGTGGGTTCTCACGAAAAGCCTTCATCATATTTTGAATCTGGGCAGCCCCGTCAATTCCCTTTAAGGTTACTGTAGCAAGTCCTTCTTTGTAATATCCATATTTCTCATACATATCTATCATGGCATCCCAAAGGGTCTTGTTTTGCATTTTATAGTAGGAGGCCACCTCACATAGCATCATAACTGCCACGCAGGCATCCTTGTCTCTTGCATAGGTTCCGGCCAGGCAGCCATAGCTTTCTTCCAAGCCAAATACATACTCATGGATACCAGATTCCTCAAAGAATTTAATCTGCTCCCCAATATATTTAAAGCCTGTCAAAACCTCAATTAATGCTGTGTCATATTCTTTAGCAATAGCCTTTGCCATATCTGTTGTAACAATAGTCTCTACCAGGGCTGGATTCTTTGGCATGGTACCATTCTCCCTGCGCTGACTTAAAATATATTCAGCAATCAGCATTCCTGACATATTTCCGGTAAAGCTTACATAGTCTCCTGTGACAGAATCCTTGGCATAAACGCCCAGTCTGTCTGCATCTGGGTCTGTGGCCAATATAATATCTGCGTCTACTTTTTTGGCCAAGTCAAGAGCTAACTTCCAAGCATTTTCATCTTCTGGATTTGGATAAGCAACTGTAGGAAATCTTCCATCTGGTTTTTCTTGCTCTTCCACCACATAGACCTGGCTAAAACCAAGTTCTCTAAGAACTCTTCTTACAGGAACATTTCCTGTACCATGTAAAGGCGTATATACAATCTTCATATCCTTTGCCGCATCCTTGATAATCTCAGGGTGAATACTCTGAGCCTTTAGCTGGGCAATATATAAATCATCAAAATCACTTCCTATAATTTGGAACAAGCCTTCCACTCTTGCCCGGTCCTCTTCCATGGTTTTTACCTGAGAAAAGGATGTAACTTTGGCAACCTCTGCCAAAATATTTTTATCATGAGGGGGGGTGATCTGGGCTCCATCCTCCCAATATACCTTGTAACCGTTGTAGTCTCTTGGATTATGACTTGCAGTGATCACAATACCTGCAATACAGTGCAAGGTCCTTACTGCAAAAGATAATTCCGGTGTAGGCCGTAAAGACTCAAATAAATAAGTCTTAATCCCGTTGGCATTTAAGCAAAGGGCTGCTTCTTTAGCAAATTCCGGTGACATGATGCGAGAATCGTAGGCAATGGCAACTCCTTTCTCCTGGCCTTTTTGCGAAATAATATAATTTGCCAATCCCTGGGTCGCCTGGCGGACCGTATAAATATTCATACGATTGGTTCCGGCCCCAATAACTCCCCGAAGACCTCCTGTTCCAAACTCCAATTGCCGATAGAAACGATCTTCAATTTCTTCCTCATTTCCCTCCAGCCCTTTTAACTCCTCTCTGGTCTTTTCATCAAAATATGAATCTATACACCATGCTTGATATTCCTGTCTGTAATTCATCCTGCTACCTCCACTCAATATAATGACTTAAATCTATCTTTTTTTAATCTACATGTCAACTTAATTTAAGTGATTAAGCAAAAACTTTTCCATAAATTTTTCTTATAAATTCCTCCTATAAGACCCTAGGCTAAAGTATTGACAAGCAATTTAAAAATTGCTATTATGCCTTTTAGCGAAGAGGCCAGCAAAAGCAGGGTCTCTTCGTTTTTTTGTTCGGAAAAATATGTTTTTAGGGAGGTTTTTTATGACAGCAGAACTTTTAAAGGAGGCAGCTTCCTACCAGGAAGATCTGGTAAAGACAAGACGTTTCCTACACACCCACCCAGGCACTGGCTTTGATCTTGCTGAAACAGTAGCCTATGTAAAGCAGGAACTGATTTCCATGGGCTATAATCCCCAGATGTGCGGAAAATCCGGAATCGTCGCCCTGGCCGGCGGCAAAAAAGAAGGAAAGGTCTTTTTAATTCGCGGGGACATGGATGCCCTTCCCATAAAAGAGGAGGCCGATGTTTCCTTCCCTTCCACCAACGGAAAAATGCATGCCTGTGGCCATGACATGCACACCACAATGATGCTTGGGGCCGCCAAACTTTTAAAGGCCCATGAGGACCAAATCTGTGGCACTGTTAAGTTAATGTTCCAGCCGGCAGAGGAAATTTTCGAAGGTTCTCACGATATGATTGAAGCCGGAATCTTAGAAAATCCAAAGGTAGATGCAGCCATGATGATCCATGTAATGGCCGGTCTTCCTCTTCCTGCAGGAACCGTAATTTCCTGTGACGGAGGGGTCAGTGCACCTGCTGCTGATTATTTCGACATTGATATTCAGGGAAAAGGCTGCCACGGTTCCATGCCAAACAACGGTGTTGATCCCATCACTGTAGCTGCCCACATTATTACAGGTCTTCAGGAAATTCACGCAAGAGAACTGGGGCTTTCCGATGAAGCTATCTTAACCATCGGAAGCATCCAGGCTGGAAATGCTGCCAATGTAATTCCTGACACTGCCCACATGAGAGGCACCATCCGCACCTATGATGAATCTACAAGAGCATTTATCAAGGACCGTATTGCTGAGATTTCTTCTGGAATCGCCACAGCCTTTCGGGCCAATGCAACGGTTAGCTATGGAAGTGGCTGTCCTTGTCTTTACAATGATCCAGACCTGGCCCAGTGCACAGCAGATTATTTAAAGGAGCTCTTGGGACCAGCCAAAGCATTTACTGCTTCTGCCTTAAATGCCATGTCCGGAGAAGGAAAGGCACCAAAAAGCACCGGCAGTGAAGATTTTGCCTATATAAGTCAAGAGGTTCCTTCTATAATGTTTGCCCTGGCAGCAGGCACTCCCCAGGAAGGCTACTGCTATCCACAGCACCACCCCAAGGTTAAATTTGACGAGTCCGTCTTATCTGAAGGCTGCGCCATTTACGCTTACACAGCCATGCGCTGGTTAAAAGAACACAATTAAGCCAAGTTACTAACATTCATTTTCAACTACTCCCACCGCCGTCGCGGTAGAAAAGAGGTTTTTATGGCAACTATGAAAGATATTATTACCAGTCCCCTGCTCCTTGCCATGGTCATAATCGGGCTACTCTACATTGTAGGGTTTTCCTTGGTCTATTTAAAAAAGGCCTACACCCATTGTTTGGAATTAGGCATTTCCAAAGAAGACTTAAAAAATGTTATTAAATCCAGCCTGGTCTTTTCCATTGTGCCAAGTTTGTCCATTGTAGTTGGACTCTTTGCACTGATTTCCGTCTTAGGAACTGTGTGGAGCTGGTGGCGACTTTCCGTTATTGGTTCCCTCTCCTATGAGTCCCTGATTTCCAGCTCCGTGGCCTCTGCCATTGGATTTTCCAGCAGTGCAGAAATGTTAGAAAGTGCAACCGGCCAGCAATTTGGTGTTGTAATGATTCTTATGAGTATCGGTATGTTAAGTGGATTCTTTATTCTGCTGCCCCTTGGAAAAAAACTTTCCATGAGTGTCAGCAAATCTGAAGAAAACGGAAACGGATGGAAGTATGTTTTAAGTGGTTGCTTTATGCTCTGCCTCTTTGCTGTCTACATTCCGGTTTTATTAATCGGTGACACCGTTCAGGCAGCAGTTATGCTAACAGGACTGGTAATTGCCGTTGGTCTTGGAGTTCTTGCCAAAAAGCCAAAGCTTGCATGGCTTAACGACTTTATCATGGCCTTTTCCATGATCGGTGGCATGATTTCATCCGTATACTGGTGCAAATTGTTTCTATAGGCAGTGTTCAGATTGGAGAGTATTCTATGAAAAAGAAAGAATCAAATAAAATTGTAATCACAGACTCCTTCCAGGCATGGGCCCACAAATGGGGCCGAATCGGCACCCTGATTGCCTTACTCTACATGATTGCCCTTCCCTTTATCGTACTGGGCTTTTATGACAGTATCCCTAGCCTTGGCCAGGTTATTAACCTAAGTACCATCAGCATTTTAATGATTTATATTCCGGTAGGTTTTTCTGAGGCTATCAGCTATACCCCAATTTTAGGAGCCTCTTCCTACCTGACCTTTATTACTGGAAACATTATGAACCTAAAACTTCCCTGTGCTGTAAATGCCATGAAACTAGCAAAGAAAGAGGCCAACACTCCAGAAGGAGAGGCTATCTCCTCCGTTGCTGTTGCAGTATGCTCCATCATGACGGTTATAATCCTTGCCCTGGCCGCCCTCTTTAGCGCATGGATCAGCCCGGTATTTGAACTACCAGCTGTAAAGACAGCCTCCAACTACCTGATTCCAGCCCTATTTGGTTCCCTGACCCTAGGTCTATTTGCCAGCACAAGCTCCGGAAAAAAAGTAGTAAAAAATGGGGTTATGGGTGTAGTTCCGGTAATTATCATAATTACCATACTGGCATTAGTGGTGCGAATCACCACCGGATCCTCCCTCTTTGGAATGGTAGGATTCTTAATATTATTTATGCTACCAGTATCCATTATCTCTTCTAGAATCATGTGGAAGAAAAATATTATTCAAGTAGTAGACAAAGAAGAAGCAAACTAAAGAAGAAGGACTACCGCCCCTTTGGGCAGTAGTCCTTCTTTTTCATAAACCTATGGAACCCATCCCCCAAATGCGATACAATACATTCTAGACATACAGGTACTTGTGCCCCAACATAATCTAGCCGGATTCACAATTACCTAATTCTAGCCATGTATTGAGAGGAGAAACTTTATGAAAGCACACGAAAGATTTTTAAATTATGTTTCCGTTTGGACTACCAGCAACGAGGACAGCGACACCATCCCGTCTGCTGCAAGGGAACTTGACCTAGCCAATAAATTGGTGGAGGAAATGAAATCCCTTGGCATTGAGGACGCAAGAGTTGATGACAAAGGATATGTTTACGGTTCTATCCCTGCTACCCCAGGCCTGGAAAACAGGGCAGCCCTGGGTCTTATTGCCCACATGGACACGGCTCCGGATGCTTCCGGCAAGGACATTAAGCCTCAAATTATCGAAAATTATAACGGCGAGGACCTAGTTCTTCCTGGAAGTGGCAGTCTCTTATCTGTAGCTGAATTTCCACATTTAAAGGGATTAAAGGGCCGAACCTTAATTACTACAGACGGTACTACCCTCCTTGGAGCAGACGACAAGGCCGGCATTGCGGAGATTCTTACTGTAGTAGAAGAGATTTTAGCCGAGAAGACTCCCCACGGAAAGATTTGTATCAGCTTTACCCCAGACGAAGAAATCGGAAGAGGAGCTGATTATTTTGACGTAGAAGCTTTTGGGGCAGACTATGCTTATACCCTAGATGGCGATGCGGAAGGTGAGATTCAATTTGAAAATTTCAACGCTTCTACAGCCTACGTAACCTGCCACGGGGTCAGTGTTCACACCGGTACTGCCAAGGACATTATGATCAATGCCCAGACCATCGCTACAGAATTCCACCAGATGCTTCCAGCTTCAGAGCGTCCGGAAACCACAGACGGATATGAAGGCTTCTATCATTTATACTCTATGAACGGAAATGTAACAACCGCCGAGCTTAAGTATCTTATTCGAGATTTTGATAGTACCAACTTCGATAAACGGGCTGAAAAATTACAGGAAATTGCAGATGTCCTGAACCAGAAATACGGAGAAGGCAAGGTAGAAGTTAAAGTTGTGGAATCTTACCGCAATATGCGAGAGAAAATTGAGCCTTGCATGGAGCTTGTAGATATGGCCTTAACCGCTATTAAAAACGTTGGATTAGAGCCGGTAGTAGAGCCAATCCGCGGAGGCACTGATGGTGCAAGACTAAGCTTTATGGGACTTCCTTGCCCTAATCTTGGAACCGGCGGTCACGCCTTCCACGGGGTTTACGAACACATTACTGTAGAAGCCATGGATCTTGGCGTTAAAATTGTAAAGGATATTATTCGACAAATCGCAGAACAAGAGGTAAGTGAATGACAATATTTTATGGCATTTTAATTCCTTTTTTAGGCACCTGCCTGGGAGCTGCCTGTGTCTTCTTTATGAAGCAAACCCTTAGCAGTAAAGTGCAGAAAGCCTTAACCGGATTTGCTGCAGGTGTCATGGTAGCCGCCTCTATTTGGAGCCTTCTAATCCCTGCTATAGAACAAAGCAGTTCTATGGGAAGGGCAGCTATAGTTCCAGCATTTATCGGCTTTTGGCTAGGCATCTTATTTTTGTTGCTTCTTGATCATATTGTTCCCCATATTCACCAGGACAGTGGTCAAAGGGAAGGGGTCCACGCAGATTTCAAAAAGTCTACTATGATGCTTTTAGCAGTTACCCTCCACAATATCCCTGAGGGGATGGCTGTGGGAGTTGTTTTTGCCGCTTTCTTAAGAGGCAGCCAGCAAATCACGGCGGCAGCAGCTTTAGCCCTGTCCCTTGGAATTGCCATTCAAAACTTTCCCGAAGGAGCCATTATCTCCCTACCTTTGGCCGCGCAGGGTATGAAAAAGCCCAAGGCCTTTTTAGGTGGCCTACTTTCAGGAATTGTAGAACCCCTGGGAGCAGGAATCACCATCCTGCTCTCCCGCTATATAACCTCTGCCCTTCCCTATTTTCTAAGCTTCGCAGCCGGAGCCATGCTCTATGTAGTGGTGGAAGAATTAATTCCAGAAACATCTGCAGGAGAGCACTCTAATGTAGGAACCATATGTTTCGCAATAGGATTTAGTATTATGATGGTGCTGGATGTGGTACTTGGATAATGTTATATACAGAAAAACCAAAAAGAGGATTGCCCTTTAACAGGCAACCCTCTTTTCATTTCCTATATTTCTATATAATCTAAGACTTCCCATACCCCAAGTGGGGTTCGCACCTTGAAAATTCAATATTTCAG
>CAVBQS010000048.1:0-17985 GCA_963597615.1 Bacteroidaceae bacterium | reverse complement strand
CCCAGGGAGCAAAGTGCACCATCGTTATTGCACCATTGCTTCAGGGAAGAATCCCGGCCATCTGCTCAGAGGTTACAACTGTAACAACACCGGGAGAATCTATTGACGTTGTAATTACTGATTATGGTATTGCTATTAATCCAAGAAGACAAGATCTTATAGAGGCCATGAAGGACGTAGATCTTCCTTTCAAGACTATTGAAGAATTAAGAGATATTGCTTACTCCATTACAGGAGAGCCACAGAAGGTCCAGTTCGGTGACCGAGTGGTAGGAATTATTGAGGGCCGTGATGGAACCATCATGGACGTAGTAAGAGAAGTAAAAGAATTTGAGTTTGCTGAATAAGCAAAGAGTACTTCGATTTATAAATTTTGACAACTGACTAATTAATCATAACTCCTTCTTAGAGAAGGTAAGAAGCATTTTCATCAACTCATGCATCCTAAATAATATTATACACAGGACCTTAACCTTAACACCGCTTCTTATCTTCCCACGGCTGTGTGGAACCTGCATACAGCCTTCTCAGGAGATTGACAGCTCCTGAAAAAAAGATGCTCATTTCCAGCCCCATGGAAATGAGCATCTTGCATATTCAGATACTTTATAAAAGCTACTGAGGATCCGGGCGGAAACGATAGCCGGCCCCTCTTACGGTAAGAATATATTTTGGTTTCTGAGGGTTGTCTTCGATCTTATTTCTAAGACGGTTGATATAAACCATAATGGTATTGTCATCCACCGCAATGGTGTTGCCCCAGACATGTTCATAGATCATCTCTTTGGTAAAGACGTGGTCTGGATGGGACATAAACAAAAGAATCAAGCCATTCTCCTTGGAAGAGAGGATGATCTCCTCCCCATTCTTATAAAAACGAAGGGAGGAATTGTCATATTTAAAGCAGCCATGCTCGATAATATTCTGGGAAGATAGGACCTGGTTTTTATTGCGGCGAATTAAAGCCTTCACCTTAGCCCCTACTACCAGTGGGCGGAAAGGCTTGGTGATATAATCATCTGCCCCTACAGAGAGACCATAAAGGGCATCGTAGTCTTCGCTTCTTCCACTTATGATTATAATAGGAGTCTGAATTCCCCCTGCCCGCATCTTCTTAATGACTTCGAACCCTTCCATATCATCCATCATAACGTCCATAAGGATAATATCGTAGCTGTGATTTTGTACTTTTTTTAAGGCTTCCATACCGCTCATGGCAATATCGGATTCTAAGTCATTGCTGTCCATAACCTTGGATAGCATTTTGCAGATTGCTTCATCATCATCAACGATTAAAACTTTATCTGACATAATAACCTCACTGTGTTTCCTGATTTAGAATCTAAAAAAATCCTATACTCAAATTAAAAATTATTATAATATAAAGTTAAAAATGTGTCAATTCGAGGAGGACTTTGCAAATGGAAAAGGATCTCAAAAAATTGAAAGAAAGATCCTCTAAAAAATGGATTTATATCTTGGGAATTTTGTTGGCCTTCCTGCTGGCGGTGGCGGTGGCCTACGTAGGATGGCTCACTTGGGGAAAGTATCGAGATGATATTATTTCCAAACAAAAAGAAGAGATGCTGTTAATTACAGACTCCCTGGCAGACAGCCTCCAGGAGAACATTACAGGCTATGACACCGATCTAGAATATCTGACTGATCTGGTAGAAAGTGTGGAGGAAATTGAGGATCCTGTAGAAGCCCAGAAAAAATTGCTCTCTGATTATATAGATAAACATGTTGCCTATGTTAAGAATTTGGTTTATTACGACCGGGATGGAAATATTATATGGGAAAGCGGCGATCAGTATCTTGAAACCCAATACGATGATTTCCACTTGGATAGTGGTGTGGAAATGAAGGTGGCCATGGGCACGGACAACCAGCTGTATTTTGTTTTGGAAAATACGCTGTCTGATGGAAAGAAACTTCAGCTCTATCTGGATGTGGAGGAATACTATAACAACATGATCTCTGATATCCGTTTGGGAACCAATGGCTATGTGGTGGTAAAAAGCACCAAGGGAGTCATTTACATGCATCCGGAGAAGGCCCAGATTGGAGTTACCATTATTGACGGAAGAAAGGACCTTTACGGGGACTTAGACCTTGACAGTTTGGCAAATCTTTTGGATGATCAAAATGCTAAGGAGTCGGCAGTCTTAGAATACTACTCCTACTGGTGGTCCAATAAAAACCTGCCAAGAGTTCAGAAAATCGCAGCCCATACCCATGCCAATTGCGGGGACGGCTATATGATCGTTTCTATTGTTATGGATTATGATGACATCTACCAACCGATTGTATCTGGATACATAACCATATTGGCTACCTATGGAGGCATTGTTGTGATTGTCCTAGCTTTGGCTGCAGTTGTTATGTGGCAGCTAGTGCAGGGCCGGAGAAATCAACAGGAGATTGCTTACCTAAAAGACCTTAACGAGGTGCTGGAGGAGACCAAAAGGGGGGAGGAAGTCATTGCCCACCAGCAGAGACTGCAGATTATGGGAACTATGACAGGGGGCATCGCCCATGAGTTTAACAACCTACTGACCCCTATTATGGGATATTCAGAGATGCTGATCGATATGCTGCCGCCGGATTCCGATGAGGCAGATTTTGCCCAGGAGATTTTCGATGCCTCAGATAAGGCCAAGGATATTATCAAGCAGATTTCCGGTCTTAGCCGGAAGAATATGGAGACGGTTTATACCTTTGTGCCTTTAAGAAAAGCCTTGAAGCGTACAGTAAAGATGGTCCGTTCTGTATGTCCGGCAAATGTGATGTTTATTGACAGCAATGAATTTAAGGAGGAGGGCTTCCTGGGAAATGAAACCCAGTTAAATCAGGTGCTTTTAAATATCTGCGTCAACGCCTTCCATGCCATTGGCAAGGAAAAGGATGGCCTGGTATCTCTCAGGGGAGAAATCCATAGCCAGGAGGAACTTAAGGGGAAATTTCATCAGGACCTGGGAGATATCTGGAAAGACTACCTTTGTATTTATATTGAAGATAACGGCTGCGGTATGGAGCCGGAAGTCAGGGAGCAGATTTTTAACCCCTTCTTCACTACCAAGGTAGGCGGTCAGGGAACAGGATTGGGGCTTTCTGTTGCTGAGCAGATCATAAGATCCCATCAAGGCCACATTTTCGTGGAAAGCACTCCTGGAGTAGGAACCTGTTTTACCATTTGCCTTCCAAAGGTTAACCCGCCGGAGCATCCGGTTTCTCAAAATGAGGTGGGGCAGGATGTAAGTCTTCGAATTCTGGCAGTGGATGATAATGGTCATGTGCTGCGACTTTTGGAGAAGCGTTTTGCAAAATCAAAGGTGGATATTACAACTGTTAGTAACACAGAGGAGGCCAGAGAGGCCCTTTCTAAGAGTAAGTATGAAGTGGTGCTCATTGACCAGCAGCTTTCAAGAACCAGCGGTGGTGATACGGGAATTCAATTTGCTATGGCCCTGGGATCTGCCTATCCCGACATTATTAAAATTGTTATGGTGGACCAGGTGCGAAAAGAAATTATTGAGGCTAAACAGCATGGCTATATCAATGGATATGTGGAGAAGCCAGTGTCAGATGCTAGCATCTTGGAAGAAATTTATAAATGTATGCGTTAAAAGTATGTAAAAAAAGGACCGCGCCTTTTTGCAAGGTGCGATCCTTCTTTTTTGAAACTTTTGAAAACTTTGAAAGCTCTCTTTGCTTTTATACAATTCCTAGGGATTGTAATAACAAGAAGAATAACAAAATTGGTGTTACATATTTAATCATAACAATATACAAAGTCTTACGTCCAAACTTGGCCCCGGTTTTGGTAACCTCGTTGATGACTGTTTCTGGCTTTAAAACCCAGCCGATCAAGATGCAAGTAAAGATAGCAACCAGTGGCATAAGGATTAAGTTACTGATGTAATCCATAAGATCCAGAATCTGAGCTATCGTTCCATTTGGAAGTGGAAGCTCGAAGTAGAAGACATTGTATCCTAAGCAAACCACGATACCCATGATCACTGCGTAGATCACTGTCATTGTAACGCTTTTCTTTCTAGATAATTTCCATTTATCCATAAGACCGGAAACCAAGGCTTCCATAATGGATACGGAAGAAGTTACAGCGGCAAAGCTTACCATTAAGAAGAAGACAATACCAATCAAAACTCCGATTTTTCCCATGGCATCAAATACCTTTGGAAGAGAGACAAACATCAGTCCCGGTCCCGCAGACATTCCTTCGATTCCGGAGAAAGTGTAGATGGCTGGAATAATCATAAGACCTGCCAGCAAGGCTACTAAGGAATCAAAGAATTCAATCTGGTTAATAGAGCTCATAAGATTCACATCATCTTTTACATAGGAACCATAGGCAATCATAATACCCATGGCAACACTGATGGAGTAAAAAAGCTGGCCTAGGGCATCCATAAGAAGTAGGAAGAAGCCCTTTACGGTCATGCCTTCTAAGTTGGGAATCAGGTAAACCTTTAATCCCTCCAAACCGGTTCTGGTAGTTCCGGAGGCATCGGTATGATTTAAGGTTAAGGAGAAAACAGAAATACCTACAATCAGCACAATCAGGATTGGCATAAGGATGCGGCTGTATTTCTCAATTCCCTTGTCTACACCACTGATTACTACAAAGGCGGTTATACCCAGATAAATCAGCATCCAGATAATAGGAGACCACTGGCTGGTAATGTGAGCTGTAAAGTAACCGTCTGTTGCTGCATTGGCGGCGTCTCCTGTTACATAGGAGGCCAGGTATTTTAAGACCCATCCACCGATGGCACAGTAGTAAGGCAGGATGATCATAGGCACGATCCAGGCCAAATATCCCACATATTTAAATTTTGGATGAAGGACACCGTAAGCCGTTAAAGGACCGTTCTTTGTTTTCCGGCCAATGGAAATCTCTGTAATCAGCAAGGTAAATCCAAAGGTTAAGGCTAGGATAATATAGACAACAATAAAGGTACCGCCGCCATTTTTTGCTGCCAGGTAGGGGAAACGCCAAATATTTCCCAGACCAACGGCACTGCCGGCTGCGGCCATAACAAAGCCTAAGGAGCCTGAAAAGCTGCCGCGCTTTGCTTTTTTTGAATGACTCATAAATAAAAAACCCTCTCTTTCTCATATAATCATAGATACTAGACACTATATCGGAAATTTAAGAAAAAAACAAGAAAAAAGAGGGATTGAAAGAGGAAAAACCATAGAGTAAAATTGTTTAGAGTGTGGACTGTTATTCGTTATACAAGGAGGCAGAGAATGAAGAAGAAATGGTGGCATGAGAAAGTTGCCTATCAAATATATCCAAAGAGTTTTTGCGACAGCAATGGAGACGGAATTGGAGATCTTAGAGGAATTATTAGTAAGTTAGATTATCTACAGGAACTGGGAATTGATCTTTTGTGGATTTCGCCCATTTACTGTTCCCCTATGGCAGACCAAGGCTATGACATTTCCGATTATTATAATATAGACCCTATGTTTGGAAATATGCAGGAGATGGAAGAACTGATTGCAGAGGGTAAGAAGCGAAATATCGGAATCATTATGGACCTGGTGGTAAACCATTGCTCCGATGAACATGAGTGGTTTAAGAAGGCTTGTGAGGATCCCGATGGAAAATATGGAAAGTATTTTTATATTGAAGATGTAAAGGAAGGAGAACTTCCTACTAATGTGAGAAGTTATTTCGGAGGTTCTTGTTGGGAGCCTCTTCCGGGACATCCAGACAAGCAGTATTTGCATTTCTTCCACAAGAAGCAGCCGGACCTTAACTGGGAGAATCCGGAAGTTCGGGAAGAAGTTTATAAGATGGTGAACTGGTGGCTAGACAAGGGGTTGGCAGGTTTTCGGGTAGATGCCATTATTAATGTAAAAAAAGAGCTGCCTTGGAGACAGTATCCGGCGGACCGAGAAGATGGCCTTTCTTTTGTTGGAAATATGTTAAAGAATGTAAACTGCCACGAATTTTTAATGGAATTAAATAGAGAGACCTTTGCCAAGTATGATGCCTTTAGTGTGGGAGAGGTTTTTGATGAGCATGAGGATGCCCTGGCAGATTTTGTTGGAGATGAGGGGTGTTTTTCTACCATCTTTGATATGGAGACGGAAGTTTGGGGGGCCAATGAAAAGGGGGCCTATGCAAGGCCTCTTATGACTCCTGATGACTACAGGGATACCGTATTTAAAAGCCAGGCCAAATCTGCAGGAGTAGGTTTTATGGCAAATATTATCGAGAACCACGATCAGCCCAGAGGTGTCAGCCACTATCTTCCGGAGGGAGAAGTCTGTGATGCTTCTAAGAAGATGTTAGCAACCATTAATTTTATGGTAAAGGGAATTCCCTTTATTTTCCAGGGACAGGAAATTGGAACGGAGAATGTAGATTTTACCTCTATGGACCAAATCGATGATGTAATGACCCATGATGAATACCAGGTGGGATTAGAGGCTGGCTTATCTCATGAGGAAGCCTTTGAGGCAGCAAAGAAAATGAGCCGTGACAATGCAAGAGTTCCTTTCTGTTGGGATGGCAGCAGGAAGGCAGGATTTACCACAGGAGAACCTTGGCTTATGATCCACCCGGACCATGAGAGGGTGAATTTGGCAGACCAGAGGGATAAAGAGGATTCGGTTTATCAGTATTATAGAAAGCTGATTGCCTTAAGAAAGAATCCGGCCTACAAAGAAACCATTGTGTGGGGAGACCTTGTGCCGGTGTGGCAGCATGAGAAAAATCTTATGGCCTTTTATCGTCAGGGAGAAAATCAAAAGCTTTTGGTCATTGCAAATTTCCAGAAGGAAGCAAGGGATATAAGTCTTTCTGAAGATGTGAAAGCAGTGGTTTTAAATAACTATGAAAGCTGCAAGCTAGAGGAAAGAAAGTTGCACTTAGAAGGCTATCAGGCCCTGGTGCTGGAGGTACAGTAGAAAATCAATATAAAATAGAAAAGGGATGAGAAAAATAGTGGAAGAAGTTAAGAAGAAAGAGGAGGAGAGGGAACGAGAACAAGAGCGACAGGAACAGCAACAGGAGCGGGATTTTTCCCAGGGGTCCATGGTGAAAAATATTTTATCCATGGCAGTTCCAGTAACCATTGCCCAGGCAGTGCAGCTGCTTTACAATTTGGTAGACCGTATTTATCTGGGACACTTAAGTGAGGGGGCAGACATGGCCCTGATTGGAGTGGGACTGGCCTTCCCCATTGTGTCCATTGTCAGTGCCTTTACCATGCTGTACTCAGGCGGCGGGGCTCCTCTTATGTCCATTGCCAGAGGAGCCGGAGAAAAAGAGAAGGCATCTAAGCTTATGAACGTAAGCTTCCTGCTGATGATTCTTTCAGGAATCATTCTTATGGTAGTAGGATATGTTTTCATGAAGCCTATTATGTATCTGTTTGGAGCTTCAGATGCCACCTATCCGGCGGCAGCAGCTTATTTGCAAATTTATCTATTGGGAACCTTGTTCGTTATGACCAGCTCCGGTATGAATCTCTTTATTAATTCCCAGGGATTTGGAACTACAGGAATGCTGACTGTATGCATCGGTGCCCTTATGAATATTATCTTGGATCCTATTTTTATCTTTGGTTTACATATGGGAGTTCGAGGGGCAGCAGTGGCTACGGTAATCAGCCAGTTGTCTGGCTGCTTGTGGGTGCTGAAATTCCTGACGGGAAAGAAGGCCACCTATCGATTGAACATTTCCCATATGAAATTAAATGATAAGGAAATGATCAGTTCTATTGTACAACTAGGGGCTTCGGGGTTTATTATGAATGTAACCAACAGCCTGACCCAGATTGTATGTAATGCAACCTTGGCCAAATGGGGCGGAGATGTGTATGTAGGAGCTATGACCATCTTAAATTCCGTCCGGGAGATTTTCCATCTGGCAGCCAGCGGCGTGACAGAGGGAGCCAAGCCAGTACTAGGATTTAACTTTGGGGCGAAGAAATATAGTCGGGTAAAACGAGGAATTCAGGTAACCTGCACCATGGTGATGGGCTACATGGTGGTAGCCTGGTTGTTTGTACATTTCTTCCCGGGATTCTTCGTAGGAATCTTTACCACAAATGCCCAGATTGCAGAAGTTGCCACCCCGGCCTTGCGTCTATTCTTTGCAGGCTTTTTCATGATGGGATTTATGTTCTGTGGTCAGTCAACCTTTGTGGGTCTTGGTTACCCCAAACAGGCGATTTTCTTCAGTCTCTTAAGAAAGGTTATTATCGTAGTGCCATTGACAGTAATCCTGCCTTACTTTATGGGAGTAAACGGAGTCTTTATTGCAGAGCCTATCAGTAATTTCATTGGAGGTACTGCAAGCTTTGTCACCATGCTGATCATTATTATGCCGGTGCTTTCCGGAAAGAAAGAGAAGAATTAAAAACGTAACCAGTTAAATTTAGATTTAGGAAGTGATTTAAGGATTTAGTTTATGAAAAGACCTAGACAGATACTGCAAAAAATAATGGCAGGGGGGCTGATGATTTCTATGTTGGCCGGAAGCCTGGCTGTTCCAACATTTGCAGAGGAAACAGATACTACAACAGATTCTACTAGCAGTCAGGAGACAGAGGTAGATGATGAACTGCAGGCAGCCTACAATATTACCGTAGAATCCAATGAGTTAAAAAACTGGCCGGAGGGCCCCGGCACCTACGGAGAGGGAGCCATTGTTATGGAGGTGGGCACAGGAGCCATCCTCTATGCAAAAAATATTGATGCTCATTTTTATCCCGCCAGCATTACCAAATTGTTGACAGCCCTGGTGGCATTTGAAAATGCTGACCTAGATGATGAAGTTCGGGTTACCGAGGAGTGTATCGATTTCCTGGAGTGGGATGATGCCAGAATCAACCTGGAAGTGGGAAATAAATTAAGTTTAAAAAATGCCATGTATGCCCTGCTTTTAGCCTCTGCCAATGATGCGGCCTACGCTATTGGACAGAGTGTGGGAGAAAATGCTGGCCACGACTACAAGTGGTTCATTAAGCAGATGAACAAACGCTGTAAGGAGCTTGGGGGAAAGAATTCCAACTTTGTAAATACCAATGGCCTTCACGATGACAATCATTATACCTGCGCCAAAGATATGGCCCTGATCGCTAGAGAGCTTTACAAGTACCCGGAAGTTTTCACGATTATGCAGACCGTGGACTACACTATTCCAAAATCAAAAACCATAGATGAGCATTATTTCTATCAATATCATCAGATGCTCTTGCCGGCCAATGCCAACTACTATGAGTATGCCATTGGAGGAAAGACCGGTTATACAGACCAAGCCTTATCCACCTTGGTAACCATGACCGACAAGGATGGTTACCAGCTGGTATGCGTGGTTTTAAAAACCCACGGAGTTAATGTGTACCCCGATACTAGAAATCTGATCGAGTATGCTTATGATAATTTCAAGAAGGTATCAGTAGAAAATAAAGAAAAGTCTGACTATGTGGAGGAAATCCTGGAGGAAGATAACACCGGTTATGTCATGCTGCCAGATGATGTGAAATTCAAGGACCTTGACCTGAAAATCGTGCCGGATGATGAGAGCGGAAAAGACAGTGATGAGGGAACTCTGGAATACTACTATGAAGACCAGTATGTGGGAAATGCCAGAGCTACCCTTACAAAAGCTTATTTCAAGGATTTAAAGAAAGAGGCAAAAAAAGAAGCCAAAGAAGCGAAAAAAGAAGCTAAGAAAAAGAGTAAAGCAAAAGAAAGTGAAAGTGCAACAACAAGTACCACCACAACAACTACTACCACAACTACAACAGAGGAAAGCTTAATGGATCGTTGGTGGGAGAATTATGTTGACACGCTAGAGACTATTTTTCAACCGATAATAGGGCTTTTTTAAGATTTTATGCTTGACGCGTCAGGTTTTTTCATCCTATAATATCGACGTATATGAAAAATGCCTTGACGAAGACAGTAGAATTTATCCCAATGTCTCAGCGAGTCGGAGATGGTGAGAGACCGGCACTAGTAAGATATTTTTGAAAATCACTTCCGAGCATCGGTTTACCGAACGATGGATTTTAAGAAAGATTTGGAAGATCAAGTAGGAACCGACGGTATTCCCCCGTTACAGGGAAGACATATGTTGGTATGTTTAGGTGGTTTATAAGCGAAGATTAGCCTCGTCCTATCATAGGGCGAGGCTTTTTTATTATCAAAAAAGGAGAGATAGTATGTACAAGAAAGTTTCGACAGATCTTAACTTTGTTGAACGTGAAAAAGCAACGGAAAAGTTCTGGGAAGAAAATGACATTTTTGAAAAAAGTATGAAACAGCGGGAAGGAAATCCCAGCTATGTATTCTATGATGGCCCTCCGACAGCCAATGGTAAGCCTCATATCGGCCATGTTCTTACCCGTGTAATTAAGGATATGATTCCTCGTTATCGTACTATGAAGGGTTACGAGGTTCCAAGAAAGGCCGGCTGGGATACCCACGGGCTTCCGGTTGAGCTGGAAGTTGAGAAGGCTTTAGGATTGGACGGAAAGGATCAGATCGAAGAGTATGGTCTGGAGCCTTTCATTAACAAATGTAAGGAAAGCGTTTGGAAATACAAGGGAATGTGGGAAGATTTTTCCGGCACTGTTGGTTTCTGGGCAGACATGGAGAATCCTTATGTAACTTATGACAACAACTTTATTGAGTCTGAGTGGTGGGCTCTTAAGAAGATTTGGGATAAGAAGCTTCTTTACAAGGGATTTAAGATTGTTCCTTATTGCCCTCGTTGCGGTACTCCTCTTTCAGCTCAGGAAGTAGCTCAAGGCTACAAGGATGTAAAGGAACGCTCTGCTATTGTACGTTTCAAGCTTGTAGGAGAGGATGCTTATTTCCTAGCATGGACCACAACTCCATGGACCCTTCCTTCCAACATCGGTCTTTGCGTAAATCCAGAGGAAGAGTATGCAAAGGTTAAGGCAGCAGACGGATATACTTACTATATGGCATCTGCCCTTCTTGACACCGTTCTCGGCAAATTAGCAGAGGATGGAAAGGCAGCTTACGAAGTTCTTGAGACCTACAAGGGGCAGGATTTAGAGTACAAAGAGTACGAGCCTTTATATGAATGTGCCAAGGAATGTGCAGAAAAACAGCACAAGAAATGCTTCTTTGTTACCTGCGATAGCTATGTAACCCTTACCGATGGTACCGGTGTTGTACATATTGCACCTGCCTTTGGTGAAGACGATGCTAAAGTAGGACGTAAATATGATTTCCCATTTGTACAGTTGGTAGATGAGAAGGGAAATATGGGAGAGACAACTCCATTTGCAGGACTTTTTGTAAAGAAGGCAGATCCGGAAGTATTAAAGGACTTAGACGGTCGTGGACTTCTCTACGATGCACCGAAGTTTGAGCATAGTTACCCACACTGCTGGAGATGTGATACTCCACTGATTTACTACGCACGTGAGTCTTGGTTCATCCGTATGACAGAAGTAAAGGATGACTTGATTGCAAATAATAATACGATTAACTGGATTCCGGAAAGCATCGGTAAAGGTCGTTTCGGAGACTGGCTTGAGAATGTTCAGGACTGGGGAATCAGCCGTAACCGTTACTGGGGAACTCCATTAAATATTTGGGAGTGTGAGTGTGGATGCCAGCATTCTATTGGAAGCATCGAAGAGTTAAAGAGTATGTCTGACAACTGCCCGGAGGAGATCGAGCTTCACCGTCCATACATTGACGAAGTTACCATTAAGTGTCCAGAGTGTGGCAAGCAGATGCACCGTGTGCCAGAGGTTATTGACTGCTGGTTCGACTCAGGATCTATGCCATTTGCACAGCATCACTATCCATTTGAAAATAAAGAACTTTTCGAGGCCCAGTTCCCGGCTCAGTTTATTTCTGAGGCAGTGGATCAGACTCGTGGATGGTTCTACTCCTTGCTTGCAATCTCAACCTTGATCTTTAACAAGGCACCATACCAGAATGTTATTGTTCTTGGTCATGTTCAGGATGAGAACGGTCAGAAGATGAGTAAGTCCAAGGGAAATGCAGTAGATCCATTTGACGCCTTAGAGACCTACGGCGCAGATGCTATTCGTTGGTATTTCTATGTAAACAGCGCTCCATGGCTTCCAAACCGTTTCCATGGAAAGGCGGTTACTGAGGGCCAGCGAAAGTTTATGGGAACCCTTTGGAATACCTATGCCTTCTTCGTATTGTATGCAAATATCGATGAATTTGACGCTACTAAGTACACATTGGACTATGAGAAATTGTCCGTTATGGATAAGTGGCTCTTGTCAAAATTAAATTCCGTAATTAAGGAAGTAGATAATGACCTTGAAAACTACAGAATTCCAGAAGCTGCAAGAGCTCTTCAGGAATTTGTAGACGATATGAGTAACTGGTATGTAAGACGCAGCCGTGAAAGATTCTGGGCAAAGGGAATGGAGCAGGATAAGATCAATGCTTACATGACTCTTTATACTGCTTTGGTTGATATCAGCAAGGCAGCAGCTCCAATGATTCCATTTATGACAGAGGAAATCTACCAGAACTTAGTAAGAAGCATCGATGCTTCTGCACCAGAGAGTATCCACCTATGTGACTTCCCGGCAGTTAAGGAAGAAGCCATCGACACAGAATTAGAGGCTAACATGGATGAGGTTCTCAAGCTGGTTGTTATGGGACGTGCTTGCAGAAATACAGCAAATATTAAGAACCGTCAGCCAATTGGACAGATGTATGTAAAGGCTGAATTTGATTTACCGGAATTTTACAAAGAGATTGTTGCAGACGAGTTAAATGTAAAAGTTGTAACATTTACACAAGATGTAAGAGATTTTACTTCTTATACTTTTAAACCACAATTAAAGACAGTTGGACCAAAATATGGTAAAATGCTAGGTGGAATCAAGGCCGCATTGGAGAGTTTAGATGGAAATGCAGCCATGGATGAGCTGAACGCAAACGATGCATTGAAGCTTGATGTGAACGGACAGGAGATTACCTTATTCAGAGAAGACCTCTTGATTGAGAGTGCACAGATGGAAGGATATGTATCTGAAAATGACAATGGAATTACCGTTGTATTAGACACCAACTTATCGGAAGAGCTTTTGGAAGAAGGATTTGTAAGAGAGATCATCAGTAAAGTACAGACCATGCGTAAGGAAGCTGACTTTGAAGTGATGGACAACATTCGTATTACCTATGCAGGTACCGAGAAGGCAGAAAAGGTATTTTCCGACAATGCAGACACCATTGGATCTGAGACTTTGGCCAAGGAAGTAGTAAAGGCTACTCCGGCAGGTTATGTGAAGGAATGGAAGATCAACGGCGAGCAGGTAACTCTTGGCGTAGAGCGAGTATAATCCTCATCAGACAGATTCTATTTATAGGAACCTAGGAAAGGAAAAGAGATAATACATGAGCAGCAAAATTAGAAAAGAAGTGCCCAAAAATCAGACTTTTAAAAAAGAAGAGTTTAAGAAAGAAGTAAAAAATAACGTAAGACGTTTATTCCGCAAGGATATTTCTGAGGCGTCTGACCAGGAATTGTATCAGGCAGTATCTTATGCCGTTAAGGAAGCTATCGTAGAGGACTGGATTGCAACTCAGGACCAGTATGAAAAAGATGATCCGAAGATTGTTTACTACATGTCTATGGAGTTCCTTATGGGAAGAGCTCTTGGTAACAACCTGATCAACATGACTGCTTACAAGGAAGTGGCAGAAGCTTTAGACGAGCTTGGTATCAACCTGAACTTAATCGAAGATCAGGAGCCGGATCCGGCCCTTGGTAACGGTGGCCTTGGAAGACTTGCAGCATGCTTCTTGGATTCTTTGGCATCTTTAGGATATGCAGCCTATGGATGTGGTATCCGCTATCGTTATGGTATGTTCAAGCAGAAAATCGAAGATGGTTACCAGGTAGAGACTCCAGATAACTGGTTAAAGAATGGTAATCCATTTGAGCTTCGCAGACCAGAATATGCGAAAGAGGTTCGTTTCGGTGGAAACATCCGTGTAGAGTATGATGTAGAGACTGGAGATATGCAGTTTAAGCAGGAGAACTACGAGTCTGTATTGGCAGTTCCTTATGATTATCCAATCGTAGGTTACAACAACCATGTGGTAAATACCCTTCGTATCTGGGATGCAGAGCCAATCGTAGACTTCCAGTTAGACTCTTTCGACAGAGGTGATTATCACAAGGCTGTAGAGCAGGAAAACTTAGCTCGTAACATCGTAGAGGTACTTTATCCAAACGATAACCACATGGCAGGTAAAGAGCTTCGTTTGAAACAGCAGTATTTCTTCGTATCTGCTTCTCTTCAGTTAGCTCTAGATAAATATAAGAAGAAACATTCAGATATTCATAAGCTTCCAGAGAAGATGACCATTCAGATGAATGATACCCATCCAACTGTAGCAGTAGCAGAGCTTATGAGACTTCTCTTAGACGAGGAGCACTTAGGATGGGATGAAGCTTGGGAGATTACTACTAAAGTTTGTGCTTACACCAACCATACCATTATGGCAGAAGCTTTGGAGAAATGGCCAATCGACCTCTTCTCAAGATTGCTTCCTAGAGTTTACCAGATTATCCAGGAGATCGATCGCAGATTCATTCTTCAGATTCAGGACAAATTCCCTGGAGATGAGGAGAAGATCGCTAAGATGTCCATCGTACGTGATGGCCAGGTGAAGATGGCTCATCTAGCTATCGTAGCCGGATATTCTGTAAATGGTGTTGCAAAACTTCATACAGAGATCTTAAAGCACCAGGAATTAAAAGACTTCTATGACATGATGCCAGAGAAGTTCAACAATAAGACTAACGGTATCACTCAGAGACGTTTCTTAATGCATGGAAATCAGTTATTAGCTGACTGGGTAACCAAGAAGTTAAAGACAGATGACTGGGCAACAGATCTGACTCTTATGAGCGGTCTTAAGAAATATGTAGAGGATGATGCTGCCTTAGCTGAGTTTATGCAGATTAAGGCTAAGAACAAAGAGCGTCTTGCAGCTTACATTTTAGAGCACAACGGAATCGAAGTTGATCCAAGATCTATCTTTGATGTACAGGTAAAACGTCTCCACGAGTACAAGAGACAGCTTCTTAACATCCTTCATGTTATGTACCTGTACAACAAGATTAAAGAGCATCCAGAGATTAGCTTCTACCCAAGAACCTTTATCTTTGGTGCAAAGGCAGCTGCCGGATATGTTCGTGCAAAACAGACCATTAAGTTAATTAACTCTGTAGCAGATGTTATTAATAACGACCGCAGCATCAACGGTAAGATTAAGGTTGTATTTATCGAAGATTACCGTGTATCTAACGCTGAGTGGATTTTTGCAGCAGCAGATGTCAGCGAGCAGATTTCTACCGCTTCTAAGGAAGCATCAGGAACCGGTAACATGAAGTTTATGTTAAATGGTGCTCCAACTCTTGGAACCATGGACGGAGCTAACGTAGAGATCGTAGACGAAGTAGGAGCAGAGAATGCATTTATCTTCGGACTTAGCTCAGACGAGGTTATTAACTTCGAGCAGAATGGTGGATACGATCCAATGGAAATCTACAACAACGATGCAGATATTCGCAGAGTGGTAGATCAGTTGGTAGATGGAACCTACTCTAACGGAGACACAGAGATGTACCGTGACCTTCATGACTCTCTTCTGTATTCTGTTGGTGGAAACCGTCCGGATGTATACTTTATCCTTAAGGATTTCCGCTCTTATGCAGATGCACAGGAGAAGGTAGAGAAGGCATACAGAGACAGAGACGGCTGGGCTAAGATGGCACTTCTTAATACTGCTTGCAGTGGTAAGTTCTCATCAGACAGAACCATCCGTGAGTATGCAAATGAGATCTGGGATTTAAAGCCAATTAAGGTTACAGTAAAATAAATTTCCGAGATATAAAAGAAAGAGTCGCAGGCAATTGTGTCTGCGGCTCTTTTGCCATAAAGATATTATGAAAACAAAAATGAATTATACCTATATGGTCCGGTGTAAGGACGGAAGCCTCTACACAGGCTGGACCAATGATTTAGAAAAACGTTTGAAGGCCCATAACCAGGGCATGGGGGCAAAATATACAAAGACAAGACGGCCGGTGGAACTTGTGTATTACGAGGAATATGAGTCAAAAATCGATGCCATGAAAAGGGAATATGAGATCAAGCAATTGTCAAAGAAGAAAAAAGAAGAGCTAGTGACAGGCTTTTGTGGGAATTCTTAAATAGGATATCTTATAGAAAGTATATTTAGACATAAAAGTAGGACTGCATTAGAGGTTGTGCAGTCCTGAGGAAAAGTTATGAAAAAGAATTTGTTTTGTTCTTTCGAACAATTATTAGTATAGAGGCAAATTGTGATGAAACGGTGATTAAATTAAGAATTAATTGTTAACAAATGTGAAATATGGTGAGGTAGTTGTACATCATGATGAAGTGGCAGAGGCTTCCGGCCATGACGAAGACGTGGAAGAGTTCGTGGCTTCCGAAGTTTTTGTAGCGGTCGTGGAAGACTGGGAACTTCATGGCATAGATGATTCCTCCTATGGTATAGATGATGCCTCCGATTAATAGCCAGCTAAAGGCTGCCCCAGACAGGTTGTGGATGATCTGTGGCAGGGCCAGTAGGCACACCCAGCCCATGCCGATATATATTACAGATGAGAACCACTTAGGGCAGGTGATCCAGCAGGCTTTTAATATCAATCCAACTAGGGCGATGCCCCATACCAGTGCTAAAAGGCGGGCACCGGTTTGTCCTCCGATGGCGATGGTGCATACTGGTGTGTAGGAGCCGGCAATCAGGATAAAGATCATCATATGGTCTACTTTTCGGAGAATTTTGTTGGCTTTCTCAGATACATCAAAGGAATGATATACCGTGCTGGCACCATATAATAAGACCATGCTAAGCATAAAGATGCTTAAGCTTACTAATTTTATAAAAGAAGCCCCGTTCATAGCTGCGTGGATTAACAGGGGTGGCGTTGCGAAAATTGCAGCCACAAAGGCAATCAAATGGGTTAGGGCGCTTCCTGGATCTTTTGGACGGAAACGGAAAACCGTCGCTGGACTATATGTTTTTGTATAAGTTAAATTTGCCATAAATAACACCTTTCTATAATGACATGTAGTAATGAAAACTATGTGTTGTGTATATGATAGTCTCTTTGCGAAAAAAAGTCAAGTTAAGACTTTGCTTAACTTGACTTTTCTTTCTTCTATGGGAAGTTTTTTAATATACTTTATTTCTCCTGGTTTTCACCGAGAATTTCTCTTGCAACAAAGACGCCGCTGGCGGAAGCGTGGGACAGGGAGTGAGTTACACCACTTCCATCTCCGATGATATAGAGACCCTTGTGGCAGCTTTCCAAATGCTCATCTAATTCTACTTCCATGTTGTAGAATTTAACTTCCACACCGTAAAGTAAGGTATCATCATTGGCTGTTCCTGGGGCAATCTTGTCTAATGCATAGATCATTTCTACGATTCCGTCTAAAATTCGTTTTGGAAGTACCAAACTCAAATCACCAGGTGTTGCAGCTAAGGTTGGATTTACCAGCCCTTCTTCGATACGCTTTACGTTGCTTCGTCTACCACGAACCAAATCACCGAAACGCTGAACAATAACGCCGCCACCTAACATATTAGAGAGACGGGCAATACTTTCACCGTATCCGTTGCTGTCCTTGAAAGGCTCAGAAAAATGCTTGGATACTAAGAGGGCAAAGTTGGTGTTTTCTGTATGCTTTGCAGGATCCTCATAGCTGTGACCGTTTACAGTAACGATACCGTTGGTGTTCTCATTTACCACAGCGCCGTAAGGATTCATACAGAAGGTACGGACATTGTCTTCGAATTTTTCTGTACGATAAACAATCTTGCTTTCATATAACTCATCGGTTAAATGAGAAAAGATTACTGCAGGAAGCTCTACACGAACACCGATATCTACACGAT